>DASUKE010000041.1:0-121912 GCA_036278895.1 Gemmatimonadaceae bacterium | reverse complement strand
ATCCTGTGAATCCCGTCCATCCTGGACACTCTGTCCACTCCCTGACTCCTGTCTTCCCTCAACGCCGCTGCCGGCGTCATCTTTAATGTCGCGGGCCTCTGCCGGTTGAGAATTTCGTGTCCGGGTAAGATGATTCAGATTGTCTCTGACCCGATCCCGGCAGAGCCTTTCCTCGTTCCGCGTCCGATGTTCCGATTTGGGCTTGCCGTCGTGCTCTCCTGCGCCGTGGGCGTCTCGCTGCCCGCGCAACAGCGTCCGAAATCCCCGCGGCCATCGCCGCCGTCCACGCCCGCGCCAACTGCCGCAGCGCCCTCGGCCGCGAAGGCCGATACGGGCGCGCAGACCGCACTCTCGGGATTCGTGCTGGACAGCATGACCAATCTGCCGCTCGCCGGGGCCACGATTCTCATCTCCGGCACCACGTTCAGCGCGGTGTCCGATGCCGGAGGCCGGTTTCACATCCAGATCGACAGTCTGACGCCCGGCACCTACGAGGTCGGATTTTTCCACCCATCACTCGACTCGATGGGCATTACGCCGCCATCGCGCCGTGTGACGATTGTACGGGGCGCGAACACGTTTCTCGAACTTGCCGTTCCCTCGGCACGGACGATCGTCGCGGCCGTCTGTCCGGATACCGCCCGGGCCAATGGTGGCGGTTTGATCATGGGCACAGTGCATAACGCCGCGACCGACGCACCGCTCGCCAATGCACGCGTGGTGGCGATGTGGACCGGCGTGAACGTCGGCGCTGACGCCGTGCTCAAGGTGCCGCGGGCACAGAGCTTCGTCACCGGCAGCGATGGCGTGTATCGTCTCTGCGGCATTCCGGCCGGCACGCGCGTGGCCGTGCAGGCACGCGTCGGCAAGCAGCAGACGGGCTGGGTGGAGATGCAGATCGCCGCGGGTGGGATGGGATCGCGCAACTTCCTCGTCGGCATCCGCGACACGAGTACCGTGGCCGCGCGCTCGACGGCGAATGCGGCGCCGGCTGGTGCGTCCGGAGCACCGGGCGCTGCCGCTGCCGACACCACGCCCCCACCACTCGGCAATTCCGTTCTCGTGGGCACGGTGACGGCCGCGAATGGCAAGCCGCTCGAGAACGCGCAGATCCTGCTGCTCGGATCGCGACTCAGCGCCAAGACCAATAGCAAGGGCGCCTTCCGCTTTCCCGGACTGCCCGCCGGCACACAGAGCGTGGAGATCCGGCAGATCGGCTACTCGCCCAGGCGCTACGCGGTGGATCTCTCGCCGCGACACGAAGGGCACCTCACCGCCGTGCTCGACGAGCGCGCGCAGGTACTGGAAGCGATCGAAGTGAATGCCAAGCCGCGTTCCGCCATTCCCGGATTCGATGAGCGGAAGAAGCAGGGATTCGGCGTGTTCCTCTCTCGGCAGGACATCGAGCAGAAGGCCGCGGTCAGCATGACGGATCTGTTTCGCGGTCTCGCCGGCGTGACGGTCGCGTCCAACGGAAGCGGCTACGTCGTGCAGATGACGCGGACCGCGAGCGTGGGCTACTGCCCGGTGCAGTACTACGTGGATGGCAGCCCGATCCTGGCCAGCGCGGATGACATGGACAGCTTGATGCGCCCCGATGACATCGAGGCGATCGAGATTTACAAGAGCGGCACGGCGACGCCGGTGCAGTTCCAGGGGTCCGACGGCGGGTCATGCGGCACGATCGTGATCTGGACCAGACGCAGCATCAAGCAGTCAAAGCCGAGCGGAAACCAGTAGCCCGCGCGACCCGGATGACACGAGAGCCCGTCGCACAAGTGCGACGGGCTCTCTGAGATGAAACGCGACGATGCGCGCGGTACTGCCGGGTTACGCGGCGAAGCTGCTCAACGCCCGCCCGACCTCTCCTTCACGCAGCCGCTTGAGCGCGCGGTCGCGCAACTGCCGCACACGCTCGCGCGTAACGCCCAGCATGGCGCCGATTTCCTCGAGCGTGTGCTCGCGGCCGCCGTCGAGCCCGAAGTACAGGCGCAGGACCTTGGCGTCGCGGGCCGGGAGCGTGCCAAGCGCTTCCTCGATCTCATCGGTGAGGAAGCGGTTCATGGCTTCCTCTTCCGTATCAGGCATCTCGTCGGCCACGAAGCGCTCGATCAGCGCACGGTCCCCTTCCGGGTCCATGGGCGCGTCGAGCCGCACGTCGCCCGTATTGAGCGCGGCGAGCGACTGCACGACGTCCACCGACAACCCGGTCAGGTGCGCCAGCTCCTCGGGATTGGGCTCGCGGCGCAACTTCTGCCGCAGAATCTCCGACGCCTTGATGATGCGCGAGAGATCCGCCGTGCGATTGAGCGGCACACGCACGGTACGCCCCTGACGCGCGAGTGACGACAGGATGGCCTGCCGGATCCACCAGACAGCGTAGGAGATGAACTTCACCCCCTGATCGGGATCGAACTTGCGCGCTGCAGTGAGCAACCCGACGTTGCCCTCGCCGATGAGATCGATGAGCGGCAGGCCGCGGTTCTGATACTTCTTGGCCACCGAAATGACGAAGCGCAGGTTCCGCTGCACGAGCTGTTGCAGCGCATCGGGGTCGCCCGCGCGGATCTTGCGCGCGAGCTCAATCTCCTCGGTGCCCTTGAGCAGCGGGTAGGTGCTCACCTCATAGAGATACTGGTCCAGGATGTCACGCTCGGGCTCGCTGGGCGCGATCCCCGCTGGGGCGGCGCGGCGACGACGGCGCTTGACTTCGGTCATGATACGATCAGCCTCAAAAAAAGTGGTGCGAATTGTCTCGTTAGGTGTCGAGCATGCCTGAATCGCTGGCGGCGTTGCGTGCTGGCCGGCCGACCAACATGAAGCGATCTTCGGCGCCTTCCGGGCGCCAAGGCGCTGCTAAAATACACTTCCGGGCGCTTTGCGCCAGTCCCATTTGCTTGACAGCCATCCCTACCCCGGCTATCGTTCGTGGTTCCCGGGCACTCGTGTACGCCCGGCGCCCAGGGGGCGTAGCTCAGTTGGGAGAGCGCTTGAATGGCATTCAAGAGGTCAGGGGTTCGATTCCCCTCGCCTCCACCTGGTTCGATCATCAGCATGGCGCGACGCGATCCTCGTGCCACAACCGGTTCACCGGAGCCGCGTGGCTCCCTCGCGGGAATAGCTCAGTTGGTAGAGCACAACCTTGCCAAGGTTGGGGTCGCGGGTTCGAGTCCCGTTTCCCGCTTTTTTTTCGGCACTCGAAACTCGGATATCGCGCGTCGCTGCGCAAGCGATTTTGCCGCGAATTCGCGTGAAAGTACTCTAACGTACTCTGACGCGCGCACGATCAGTCCGCTCCATGCTGTAAATCACTACGCGGCACGAGATGTTTCCGCTGCATGACGCCATCGTCTTCTCTGCCGCCCGGGCGGTTAGCTCAGTTGGTTAGAGCGCCACGTTGACATCGTGGAGGTCACAAGTTCGAGTCTTGTACCGCCCATTTCCCCGGTGATCTGCTCAATGAGCCAGACGGGTCAGCCCCGCATGAAACCGCTCCGGTTCATGCGGGGCTGACCCGTCTGCCTACCGGCCACCCACACAACACCCACACTCGCCTGATCCAACGCGCTCGGATGGTCTCCGCCATCCGCCGCACACCGCTCCGTATTATGTCCCACATGGCGACGAAATACGCATCGTTGAGCAGTGTCGTGCTCGTACTGTCGCGCGGCGCTGATGCGCCCTTGACGCTTCTACGCAGGTCGGCTACAATCCCATTGTTTACGGCGGATGCGTCTCGCGGCTGGAGGCGCGTCCGCCGTCGCATCTCAAAATCAACGGGCGCCCGTAGCTCAATTGGATAGAGCATCTGACTACGGATCAGAAGGTTGGGAGTTCGAGTCTCTCCGGGCGCGCCATGACGCCAGCTTGTTCCAGGATTGGCGTCGGCGGGGCGTGGCGCAGCCCGGTTAGCGCGCCTGGTTCGGGACCAGGAGGTCGGTGGTTCAAATCCACTCGCCCCGACCATCCACAAAAGGAGCCGACGCGCTCCTTTTGTGCGTTATGCGCGAGTAGCTCAGCTGGATAGAGCGTCGGCCTCCGGAGCCGAAGGTCGTGGGTTCGAATCCCGCCTCGCGCATTTGCCGGCAGCAACGAGAATTCAGAAAACATTTCGGGAGCAGGGGCCGCGCGCCCCTGCTCCCGTTCTCGTTCCGCGAATCAACGGCGGCCCTCAGATCATCGGCAGCCAGGGCAGCGGCATGAAGGTCGCCACGAAGATCGCTACGGCCAGCCAGCCGACGATCTGTCGGCGCCTGTCCAACGGACGTTCCGGAGCCAGCAGCACCGGGTGCGCGAGCCGTCCCCGTCCGATCACGAGGCCCAGCACAGCCCACAGCCACCAGCCGTACCACCAGAGATAGCCGAGTGGAATGAGCAGCAGCCAGAACGCGCGCGCGATCCACGTCTGGGCCCGTCCGAACATGGCGAAGGCAATGTGCCCGCCGTCGAGCTGCGCCAGCGGTAGCAGATTGAGCGACGTGACGAGCACACCCACCCAGCCGGCGATGGCTACCGGGTGCAGGTGCAGCGGACCGTGCAGCCCGAGTACCAGTCGGCAGCCGCTCAACAACAGCGAATTGCCAATGAAGAGTGCCCCGTCGGCGTAGGGGATGTACTGGCCGGCGAGTGGCATCACGGGTCCTCGCGGCACGGGAACACTCAGGGAGAGCCCGATGAGCAGCACCGGAATCGCGACAACGAGGCCGGCAATCGGCCCCGCGACGCCAATGTCGAAAAGCGTACGCCGGTCAAACACCGGAGAGCGAATCCGGATGAAGGCGCCCATGGTCCCGATGATGTTCCACTGCGCCGGGAACGGAATGAAGAACGGCGGGCTGGTGTTCACGCGATAGTACCGCGCCGCCACGTAGTGGCCCGATTCGTGCGCGAGAAGTATCGCGAACAGGGGGAGCGAGAAAGGGATTCCGGCACGGAGCTCGGCGAGCGATGGGTGGTACCACACACCGGACACGCCGGCGAGGACGGCTCCGCCGATGGTCATCGTGCCAAGGGTGATCAGCATCAGTGCCGCATGCAGCCACCACTTCTCACTCGGTCGCGACGCCTCGCTGACGAGGACGAGCCACCGCCCTTCCGGGGACTCCTGCCAGTAGTGGTACCCGTCCCACTCGGCGATCCGGCGCTCGAGAGCAGGTGACGGGGCTGCGTGCCCGGGCGCCACCAAACCTTCGAGAATCCGCCGATCTCCCAGCTCCAGATTACGCCAGTACGTAAAGTATTCAGTTACAGCAAGCTCGGTCACTCTTGACCGCCTTTTTGGCCGACGTTACCTTGGCGACTCCCACAGCACGTCCTTCACCGACTCGCTCCCAATCGCGCCTCGCGCCATCCGGTCCTCCGCGCTTCATCGTGAGCACGGCAGCAGAACCGCTTTGCACCGCGTGCGCACCCAACTCACCCCCATCGCCTCACGCGGTGCCGCGCCGCTCTCGGAGCATTAGTCCGTGGACATTACCGAGCTGAAGCAGAAGTCCGTGGCCGAGCTGCACACCATGGCCGAGGACCTCAATATCTCGAACTTCTCGGGGCTGCGTAAGCAGGACCTGATTTTCCGCATCGAGCAGAATCTGCTCGACTCGGACATCGTGCTGCGCGGCGAGGGCGTGCTCGAGATTCTGCCCGAGGGCTACGGGTTCCTGCGCAGCCAGGATTGGAACTACCTCTACGGTCCGGACGACATCTATGTGTCCCCGTCGCAGATCAAGCGCTTTGATCTGCGCACCGGCGATACGGTGGCGGGACAGGTGCGCCCTCCCAAGGAAGGCGAGCGCTATCTGGCCCTGCTCAAGGTCGAGACGATCAACAACGAGGACCCTGATCAGGCCAAGCACCGCATTGCGTTCGACAACCTGCGCCCGCGCTATCCGGATCAGCGGCTGCGCCTGGAGCCGAAGGACGCGGACATCAGCATGCGCGTGGTGGACCTCATTGCGCCCATCGGCAAGGGACAGCGCGGCCTCATCGTGTCGCCACCGCGCGCCGGCAAGACGATCCTGATGCAGAAGGTGGCGAACGCCATCATCGAGAATCACCCCGAGGTCACGCTCATCGTGCTGCTCATTGACGAGCGCCCCGAGGAAGTGACGGACATGCAGGAGAACGTGCCGGCGGAAGTGATCAGCTCCACGTTCGACGAACCGGCTGACCGCCACGTGCAGGTGGCCGACATGGTGATCGAGAAGGCCAAGCGTCTCGTCGAGCACGGGAAGGATGTGGTGATCCTGCTCGACTCGATCACGCGCCTCGCGCGGGCGCACAACGTGGTGGTGCCCCACTCCGGAAAAATTCTCTCCGGCGGCGTGGATGCGCACGCGCTGCACAAACCAAAGCGCTTCTTCGGCGCCGCCCGCAACATCGACACGGGCGGTTCGCTCACGATCATCGCCACGGCGCTCGTCGAGACGGGCTCGCGCATGGACGAGGTGATCTTCGAGGAATTCAAGGGGACGGGCAACATGGAGCTCATACTCGACCGGAAGATCGCCGACCGGCGCGTGTTCCCGGCCATCGACATCCAGCGTTCGGGCACGCGCAAGGAGGAGCTGCTGCTGTCACAGGAGGAGCTCAACCGGGTGTATCTGCTGCGCAACTTCCTTGGCGACATGCCGCCCGCGGAGGCCATCGAGTTCCTGCTGCAGCGCATGCAGCGGACGAAGAACAACAAGGAGTTTTTCGCGACGATGGCGCAGGGGTGATGCGCCCGCACCCCACCACCCCACCCTTGGGAATCGGCGATCGGGAATGGGGAATCGTGGGTATGGGGAATGATGGAGCGGGGGGCGGCGGCAGTGAAAAAAAGGCGGTGGGGTGCGGTGTGGGGAGGTCTTCCTCCCCGATTCCCCATTCCCGATTGCCGATTCCCAAGGCTGGGGTGACAGGGAGTGGCAGATTGCCGATTCCCACGGGCGGGGCGGCGTGGGGCGGGCGTTTGCCGATTCCCCGGAAAAGGGCGGAGAGGAGAGGCCGACTCCCGTGAAGGAGCCTCCCGCTTCCCGCAGCGAAGCGCTTGCCGCAGGCGGCCGACAACCGCCGCTTCCCGCGTCAGGCCGTGTGCTCGCCGTCGACTACGGCGAGAAGCGGATCGGTCTCGCCGTGAGCGATCCCACCCGCACCATCGCGTCACCGGCGGGCTTCATCACGCGCCGCGCGGGGAAGCGCGCGCCCATCGCCGAGCTCGTGCGCCGTGCCGCAGCGCTGGAGGCCGTGGCATTCGTCATGGGGCTGCCGCTCGACGATGCGGGCGACGAGACGCCGCGCGCGATCGAGGTGCGACGCATCGGCGCGGAACTGGAACGGCGCACCGGACTCGCGGTATCCTTCGTGGATGAGCGATATACCACGGCCATCGCGCTGCGCGCGGTGAAAGAGATGGGCGGCTCGACGCGGGGGCGAAAGGGCGATGTGGATGCGCTCGCGGCAACGATTCTCCTTCAGCATGCCCTCCGGTTGGCGCCGTAGCGGACGCCGGCTCACGCTTGCGGCGGCGGTCGTGGCGCTCGTGGCGGTCGTCGGGCTCACACTGTTCGCGGCGTACGGCGGCAGGCCGAGCGGCCCGGTGGTACGCGTCACCGTTCCCAGCGGCGCGACCTTTCGCGTCGCCGCGGACTCGCTCGGACGCGCCGGGCTCGTGGCGTCGCCCTCGCTCTTTCGCTGGTACGCCCGCCTCACCGGGCGCGACCGCGACATCAAGGCGGGCACGTATCTGCTGCAGCATGGCCGGAGCTGGAATTCGCTCGTCAACGCGCTGCGCGCGGGACAGGGTCTCGAGCGGCGTCTCACGATTCCCGAAGGATGGTCGCTGCGCGAGATCGTGCCCGCCCTGGCGCGAGTCCTGGATGTGCCGGTGGATTCCGTGCGCGCGGCGGTGCGCGACACCGCGCTCGTGCACGAGCTGGACCTCCCCACGCCCACGCTCGAAGGCTATCTCTTTCCCGACACGTACAGCTTCGCCTACAACACCACGCCGCGCGCGGCGGTGCGCGAAATGGTCGCGCGCTTCGAAGCGGTGTGGCGACCCGACTGGACCGAGCGCCTGCAGCAGCTCGCCATGAGCCGCAACGACATCGTCGCGCTCGCCTCCATTGTCGAAAAGGAAGCCGTGTTGCCGGAGGAGCGACCGGTGATCTCCGCGGTCTATCACAACCGGCTCCGGCTCGGCATGCCGCTGCAGGCCGATCCCACGGTGCAGTACGCGCTCGGCGAGCATCACGAGCACGTCACGTTCAAGGATCTCGCCGTGCAGTCGCCGTACAACACCTACCGGCACCCCGGTCTTCCGCCGGGACCCATTGCCTCACCCGGCCGCGCCAGCATCGAGGCGGCACTCTATCCGGCGTCCGTGCCCTACCTCTACTTCGTCGCGCGCCCGGACGGACATCACGAATTCCGCACGACCTTCAAGGAGCACACGGAGGCCAAGGAGCAGATCCGGCACGAGCAGCAGCCCAGGCGGTAGCGAGCCGCCACGGGACGGTCTAGCTTTCCGAAGCGAGATCGGGGCGCAGCTCACGCGCTCCACGCAGGTACACGTGCGCGATCGCTTCCCGCGCGCACGCCGCATCAACGTGAATCAGCACCCGGATGCACCGTCGCAGCGCACCGGGTACCGGAATCTCCATCGTGCACAGGAGGGGGACGTCGCTCCACCCCAGCTCCCGCGCCGCGCGCGCCGGAAACTCGCTTCGCAGATCGTCGGTCACCGTGAAGATCACGCTGATGATGTCGTCGGTGTCGAACGCATTGCGGGCCATGATGCGTTCGAGCAGTTCGCGCGTCGCATCGCGCACGAGCAGCGGCTCGTCACGTTCCACGGTGGTTGCTCCGCGCACGGCGCGGACGCGCGTGTCACCCATGTCGTTGGCGCATGTTTGATCCCGAATCGCTCACGCTGATCGCCATCACGGATCATCTGCGCGATGGACGCGACGGCCTGGTGGCGCGGGCGGCCGCCGCCGTGCGCGGTGGCGCCACGATGATCCAGTTGCGGCTCAAAGATGTGGATGCGCGGATGCAGGTGGAAGTGGCGCGCGCGCTGCGTGCCGCGCTGCCGGCCGCCGTGCCGCTCATCATCAACGACCGCCTGGACGTCGCGCTCGCCGCCGGCGCCAGCGGCGTGCACGTGGGTGCCGATGATCTGCCGGTCGCGGCGGTCCGTCGCATCACGCCGGCCGGATTCATCGTTGGCACGTCGGTTGGTGTGGACGCCGAGGTCGCCGGCGCAGCCGGCGCCGATTACGTGGGCATCGGTCCCGTCTTCCCCACGGCATCCAAGGTGGACGCAGGGCCGGCCATCGGTCTCGACGGGCTTGCGCGCTTCGTGCGCGCGTGCGCCCTGCCTGCCGTGGCCATCGGCGGCATTGACGCCGGCAACGCGCACGCCGTTCTCGCGGCGGGCGCTCGCGGCATCGCCGTCCTGCGCGCCGTCTTCGGCGCACCTGACCCGGAAGCCGCGGCGCGAGCGCTGCGTGCCGCACTCGGAGGGATTCCTGCATGAGGCCGCACCGTGATGGTCGGCGCGACGACGCGTCAGCAGTCAATCGTCGAGAGTTCATTGAGCGCGGCGCGGCGTTCGGCCTGGCGCTTGGGGCGGGTTCACGCGGCATGCGTGCGCTCGGTGATACGTTCGCCGGACTGCACGCGGCAGCGGTGACCTCCGCCGGGAGCGAACTCACCCTGGCCAATGACGCCATCGAAGGCGTCTGGACCATGACCGATGGCCACCTGCGCTGCGCGCGACTGCGCGACAGGATCAACGGCGCCGAGCTGCCCGTACCGGAGCATGTGTTCTCGCTGCGTCTCACCGATGGCAGCAGCATGGTCTCGGACGCGATGACGATCACCGGCGCTCCGGTCACGACAGCGATCGCGCCCGCACCCGGCGCGTCACGCGCCGCCGACCGCGTCGGCGGCCGCCAGCTCGCGCTCACGCTGCGCGACAGCGCGGGGCGCATCAGCGCGAGCTGGCGCGCCATCCTGCGCGACGGATCGCACTACCTGCAACAGGAGCTCACCCTTTCGAGCGCCGGCGCCGACGTGCCGCTCCGTGACATCACCCTCGTCGATCTGTACGCGCCGCAACCCATGGTCACCGGCCTCGTGCGCGGCAGCCCCGTCGTGTCGGGACATGCGTTCTTCGCCGTCGAGCACCCGCTCTCCACCAGCCGCGTGGATGGCGACCGGGTGCAGTGCAGCATGCGCCGCTCCATTCCGCTGCGCCAGGGCGCGGCACTCACGCTGTCATCCGTGGTTGGCATCACGCGACCGGGACAGCGGCGGCGTGATTTTCTCGCCTACGTCGAGCGGGAACGCGCGCATCCGTACCGTACCTTTCTGCACTACAACTCGTGGTACGACATCGGCTACTTCGGTCGCTACAGCGAAGCCGATGCGCTCGACGCCATTGCCGGCTTCGGCACCGAACTGCATGAGAAGCGCAACGTGACGCTCGATTCGTTTCTGTTCGATGATGGCTGGGATGATCCCAAAACGCTCTGGCATTTCAACCAGGGATTCCCCGACGGCTTCACGAAGGTTCGCGCGGCGGCGGAGCGGTTCGGCGCCGACCCCGGCGTCTGGATGTCGCCGTGGGGCGGATACGGGCAGCCGCGCGCGGAGCGGCTGCAGTACGGCCGCGCGCAGGGCTTCGAGACCAATCAGGATGGCTTCGCGCTCTCGGGACCGGTGTACTACAGGCGCTTTCGCGACACGTGTCTCGAGATGATGCGCCGGTACGGTGTGAATCAGTTCAAGTTCGACGGCACCGGCGACGCGGCCAATACGATTCCGGGCAGTGCGTTCGACAGCGATTTCGACGCCGCCATTCACCTGATTGGCGAACTGCGCGACGAAAAGCCCGACCTCTTCGTCAATCTCACGACGGGCACGTATCCGTCCCCCTTCTGGCTGCGCTACGCCGATTCCATCTGGCGGGGTGGTGACGACCACGACTTCGCCGGTGTGGGATCAGACCGGCAGCGCTGGATCACGTATCGCGATCAGGACACCTACGACCACGTCGTGCGTTCAGGGATGCTCTTTCCGCTCAACTCGCTCATGCTGCATGGCCTGATCTACGCCAAGCAGGCGCGCAACCTGAATACCGATCCGCAGCACGACTTCCGCTCCGAGGTGCATTCGTATTTCGGAAGCGGCACGCAGCTGCAGGAGATGTACATCACGCATGCCCTGCTCTCCTCCAGCGACTGGGATACGCTGGCCGAAGCCGCACGGTGGTCGCGGCGCAACGCCGCGACCCTCGTGGACACGCACTGGATAGGTGGCGACCCCATGCGCCTGGAGCCCTACGGGTGGGCTGCATGGTCGCCCGCCAGAGGCATTCTCACGCTGCGCAACCCCGGGAATGCGCCCGCCACGCTCGCGCTCGACGTGGCGCAGGCGTTCGAGCTTCCCGAGCACGCCTCCCGCCGCTACATCGCGCGCAGCCCGTGGCGCGCGGACTCCGGCAGGCCGCCGCTCACGCTTCGCGCGGGCAGCGAGCACGCCTTTCATCTCATGCCGTTCGAGGTGCTTTCCCTCGAGATGCTTCCCCGCTAGCCCCTCCCTCCGATGCGTCTTCTCGTCTTCGTCGCTCCGCCTCTCCTGGTCGCCTCCCTGCTCGCCGCCCAGTCACCCGACACGAGCGCCACGCGCAATCTCATGCCGGTACCGGCATCGGTCCGCTTCGGACCGGGATCGTTCCGGGTTGACAGCACCTTCAGCATCGCGGCCGCGCACTTCCTGGACGGCCGGCTGCGCCGCGGCATCGAGCGCATGCGCGTGCGCCTGCAGCAGCGCGCCGGTGTGCCGATCGCCGATACGCTCTCCCGCCGGCCGAATGCCGCATCGCTCGTGCTGGACGTGGCGGGCGCGGGGGAGCGCGTCCAGTCGCCGGCGGAGAACGAGTCGTACACGCTCGATGTGTCCGGCGGCGGCGCCGTGCTGCGCGCGCGGACCGTGGTGGGCGCGCTGCGCGGACTCGAGACGCTGCTGCAGCTCGTGGAGCTGGACTCGAGCGGCACCGTGATCCCCTACGTGCACATCGCGGATGCACCGCGCTTCGCCTGGCGCGGACTGCTCATTGACGTGTCGCGCCACTGGGAGCCGGTGAGCGTCATCGAGCGCAACCTGGACGCCATGGCGGTGGTGAAGCTGAATGTGCTGCACTGGCACTTGAGCGACGACCAGGGATTCCGCGTCGAGAGCAAGCTCTATCCCAAGCTGCAGGGAATGGGATCTCACGGGCATTACTACACGCAAAGCGACATTCGTCACATCGTGGAATACGCGCGCGACCGCGGCATTCGCGTCGTGCCCGAGTTCGACATGCCGGGACACTCGGCCTCGTGGTTCGTGGGCTATCCGCGGCTGGCCAGTGCGCCCGGCCCCTACACGCTCGAGGAACGATTCGGCGTGTTCGATCCGGTATTCGATCCGACGCGCGAGAGCGTGTACCGCTTCCTGGACCGCTTCGTCGGCGAGATGGTGAAACTGTTTTCCGACCGGTACTGGCACGTGGGTGGCGACGAGGTGAACGGCCACCAGTGGAAGGACAGTCCGCACATTCGCGCCTTCATGCGCCGCCACAAGCTCAAGGACAACGACGCGCTGCAGGTGTACTTCAACAAGCGGCTCGCGCGCATCCTCGACACGCATCACCGCCGCATGGTGGGCTGGGACGAAATCATGACGCCGGGGTTGCCCAAGTCGGTGGTCGTCCAGTCGTGGCGCGGCGTGCAGTCGCTCGTGGAGGGCGCGAAGCAGGGGTACCAGGGCATTCTCTCGGCCCCATACTATCTGGATGCAATGCGAAGCGCAGGCGAGTACTACAGCGCCGATCCGCTGCCCGCTGATGCAGGGCTCGACGCCGCCGAAGTCGGCCGCATCCTGGGCGGCGAGGTGTGCATGTGGGGCGAAGTGGTGACGCCGGAAAACATCGACTCGCGCATCTGGCCGCGAACCGCGGCCATCGCCGAACGGCTGTGGTCTCCGCAGCGCGTGACGGACGTCGACGACATGTATCGGCGACTGGCCGTCACCAACGTGGCACTCGAGCAGCTTGGCAGCGAGCAGCTCACGGGTCCGGCGAAAATGCTGCGCCGCCTGGCGAATACTCCGGACGATCAGGCGCTGCGCGACCTCGCGCGCCTGGTGGAGCCGGTGAGCCTCGGCGGCCACATGCGTGGGCGACGCACGTCGCCGCTCACACCGCTTACGGCGCTCGGCGACATCGTGACGCCCGACGCGCCCGAGCGGCGCGTGCTGCGCGCGCAGGTGCTGGCGCTGCTGCAGGACGCGCCGTCGTATCAGGCGAACCGCGACGCGCTGGCGCAGACGTTCGCGCGATGGCAAGTGCTCCCGGCCCGACTCGATTCACTCGCGGCAGCCGCGCCGCTCGTGCGCGACGCCGACAGCGTGAGCGCGAACCTCGCGGCGCTCGGCGTGGTGGGAGAGCAGGCGCTCGCCTATCTGGCCGGCGGCACACCGGCACCGCCGCAGTGGACCACCGAGACGCTCGCCCTGCTCGAACGCGCGGACCGGCCGGCCGCGCTGCTGCATCTCGCCGTCGTCCCCGCAATGCGCACCCTGGTGACGGCCGCGGGACGCGGCGGGCTCGGCACGCAGTAGCGCGATCACGCAGCAGGGCGGTCACGCAGTAACGCCATCACGCAGTAATGGGTACGCGGCGGCGCGCGCCGCGGCGCGACCGGCGCCATTCAGCGCAATCGGATCACATCGACGAGTGGCGCCGCCGACTGCGGCACTGCGGCGTGATAGTCCTCGCCGAGGAGCGCCGCGAGCGTGGCGGCGATCTGGCTCTGGGTCACCGTCGCGGTGCGCGTGCGTTCACCGAGCGGGGGCGTATCGGGACCCAGTACCGCGATCCAGATGTCCTCGGCGCCCTCGACGTCCTTCCCGTGATCGCGCCAGCTGTCGAGACCGCCGCCGCGCCCGTGGTCCGTCGTGATGATGAACGTCGTGCTGCCGCGATATTCCGGCATGCTCTGCATGGTGTTCCACAGGTCAGCGATGAACGCATCCACCTGGTGCGCGGCACGCAGATAATGATCGTAGCGCCCCATGTGCGCCCATTCATCGGTCTCGCCGTAGCCCACGAACAGCGCGCGCGGAACGTGCCGCGTGAGATAGTCCATGGCGGACACGTGGCCGAACGAATCGTAGGCGAGATCGCTCCAGAGCTGCGTGGTGCTGGCGTAGAGTGCGTTGATGAGCCTTTCACGCGGCGTGAGCGTGCCGTCGAAGGGCTGGTCCCACCCCGCGCGGACGTAGAGGCCGCTGCGCGCGCGATTGAAAATGTCGTCGAAGGCGGACCATGTGCCGAAGGCTGCCTCTTCGCCGCCGAGCGTGGGCCGGTGGCTCAGCCACTCGAACACCGTGACGTTCGGATTCGGCCCGGCGCTGTTGCTGTTGATGCGCGGATCGGCGTGACCCGTGAGCATCTCGTTGTATCCGGGATAGGAGAACTTGAGGCCGTTGGTGACGGTGGCGACGCTCCCCGAGTCCACGTCGCCGTAGATCTGCCCGTGCTGGGCGATCTCATTCCAGAGGAACGGCATGAGCGCCGCGCGGCGCTCGGCGACCGTTGCGCGCCAGAAGTCATGGCGGAGCGCCGTCGTATCATCCACGCCGCCGTGCGCGTGGTGCATGAGCGCGGAGTCCGCGCCGCGGAAGACATCCTGCCAGCGCATGCCATCGGTGACAATGAGTACGACGTTGCGGGTGCGATGCCCGGGCGGGCCCGGGGACATGACGGGCGAGATCCGCGGCGCGGCGCAGGCGAGGCAGAGCAGGATGATCGACGTCGTGCACACTGCGGCGCGGACGAATTTTCCGGAGGCAGTTGTCATTTCCGGGGATCGAAGTGCACGATGATGCCCGATGCTGGAGCGACCGAAGCGGGCTCCTTGTAGATGAATTCCTGCTCCACCACCGTGGCGGCCAGGCACCCACCGACACGCGCCGGGAAAAACGTCCATCGGACGAGGGCGGTGCGTGCGGCATTGACGAACTCCGTGTAGAACTCACCGAGCCGCCCGGTGAGACGGGGTTTCGAGGAATACCAGATGTCATGAATGGAGCTCGGGTCGGCATGTCCAAGAGTGTCCACGACGAACTGGAGGAAGATCTTGGCTGTGGCACGCGCACTCTCGGTGCTCCACGGATACTTCGGCTGCACAGTGGTTCGCACCAGGACAGGTTCTTCCCATGGAACGGCGAGCGTAAGCGCGGGGATCTGAATCGGCTTGAGCAGCGGCTCGAGCTGATGTGATCGGCGGACGACAGGTGCCATGAGACTCAAATTGAACTTGAGAGAATCCAGCGTCGAATCAGGCCACACGAAGCCGGCGCCCGCAGCGAGTGCGGCCGCAAATGCGCGGGACAACAGGGCAGACCCTTTCGTGTCCCCAGTGTCCTGCTGCGGGCGTGACATCATGCGTCCATCGCGCCATGCGGTGACGGTGATCGGCCTGTCGAGGCTCTGCCAGTCGAGCGCAGAAGAGCCGGCGGGCAGCGTGTCGCCCCGCGCGCCAAGCATGCCCCTGACCTGTTCGGCCACGGCTTGCACCAGCACGCTCACATTCGCCATGGCCCCGCTCGTCCGGTGATCCGGCGCAACCGCGACCATGGAGTCCGCTGCCACGTACACCAGAACCGGCACCATCGAGTCGGCGGGAATGGACATCAGGCAGGACGTCGTCGCAGCGGCGGAGGTCGAGGAGGTCTGGGCACGCAGTCCATGTGGTTGCGCACTCAACGCCAGCACCAACACGCACGACAGCAGCGGCCCGTGTCGCGTCACACTGGCCAATCTGGGCATCCGGATCACGGCCACGGTTCCATGTGCCATGGCACGCCTCCGACCGTCGAGAACCCGAACGAGAACGATTGCGCTATCTGCTGGGGCACGGGGCAGCCGCCAACACGCGCCGGAACAAAAGTCCAACGGACAAGCGCGGCCCGTGCAGCCTGAAGAAACTGGACGTAGAAATCGCGAAGCCGCATGCTGGGCGGCAGCCATGCGAAATCTCTCGCGTCCCGGACCGTTTTCATCTCAACGCGCCCGGTTGTATCCACGACGTACCGAAGAAAGATCGTAGCCCGGGCGCCCTCCATCACGGCATCTCGAGGATACTCCGGCGCACTCGTCGTACGCAGCCGGACTGGTTCCACCCATGGAACGGAAAGCGTGAACACCGGGACCTGAATGGGATCAAGGCGCGGGGACACCCGGTGCGAACGACTGACGACGGGCGCGACCAGAGCCAGCGTGAAGGTGACCGAGTCCGATGTGGAATCAGGCCAGACAAAGCCGACGCCCGTGGCACGTGCCGCGGCGAAGGCGTGCATGAGCAGTGTGGACCCAGTCGTGTCTCCGCTGTCGCGGTCCACCCGCGCGACCATTCGGCCATCGCGCCACGCGCCGACATCGATGGGCTCGTCGAGGGCGCGCCAACTCACCAGTGGCGCACCGGCGGCCAGGGTATCGCTGCCAGCGCCAAACATTGTCCGGATTTGTTCACCTACCGCCTGCGCCACGACGGCCACATTTGGCATGGCGAACCGGTTGACGTGACGCATGGTGTCGGGATGGTCGAATGGATGCCTGACCGTGTCAGCGGCGACATATACGACAACACGTACCATGGAATCCGCCGAAATCGATTGCAGGCACGCTGGCGGAGCCGTGAGATCGACCGCGGAGAACTGCGCACGCAGCACGTGCGGCCAGGTGAGTCCCGACAGCGCGAAGACAACCCACAGCAGCGACTGCGACCCGGGAGATGGTCTCATATGAATCGCGCGGCGTGTCGGAGTCTGAGATCTGATACTGACGCGGGGATTCAGCACGGCGGGCGTCCGATATTACAGAAGCGTGGCACATGTCGCCAGATGCGTCCGGCGCCAGACCACTTACGGAGAGGGAACAGGAAACACCCTCTCTCCTGACGATTCGGGAGCCTGCGGAGTTTTCCGGCGCTCGCACCGCCCGCGGCTACTTCGCTATCGCCTGCCGTGCGAAGTACTCACGCTTGAATGCGTCGAAGACCTCATCGGTGAAGAGTTCATCCGCGATGGCCGCAATTTCCTCCGCCTCGCGCCAGGCATCGCGCAGCGCCTGCAGCTCGCCCGCGAGGGCGCGCCGCTCGTCATCTTCGTTGGCGGCCATTTCAAGGGCGAGCCGGTCGGCGACAGGCAGCCTGTACAGGGGGGTGCGCAGCTCGCTCCCGGTTCCGCCGCGCGCCCAGAACGATCGGCTGGCGAGCCGCACGGCCAGACGCTCCGCGAACGAGTAGCCGGCCGGGAGCTCGGCCCCGTCGCTGCGGACATCGGGCACACGCCCCCACGAAGTGCGCAGCGTGAGCGAGGCCACGCGGGAGAAATAGCCGTCGGGATTGCCGGCGTCATCCAGCTTGGCGATCGCCGTGCGCACGTCGCCGGTGCCCGCCACGCCGCCATTGAGCGTCGCCAGCAGCTTGGCCGCCGTTCGCAGACTCGCGCTCTCGCTGAGTGTGGCGACGCCGTCATCGTGCTCCACGACGAGCCGCCACGGGGCGTCGCGATCCGGGCGCAACAACTCCGCGTGACGGAGGTGGCGATAGCGAATGAGCACGGGTGCGCCATGCGAAGTCCTCGCGCGCGCCAGCACCGAACCCTCGCGCCCGAACGTGCGCATGCGGAGCAGCGTGTCATCGCTCAGGCCGAGTGACGAGGCATAGCTCGCGAACGCCTGTCCCGCGTGGCGGGCGAGGAATCGCCCTCCTCGGCGCATCAGTCCACGCCGTGACGCCGTACCGGACAACTGGACGCGCGCGCCGTAGCGCCACGAGGCGATTTCGGGGAACAGCGCCGGCCCGATGCGAATGAGCTCGAATCCCGGCTGAAGATGCGCGAGGCCAATGTTGTCGGTGGACACGCGGAGCCGCGTGCCGCGATAGAGGCGCTCGCAGCGGTCGAGGGCTTCCCAGCGTTCGTCGAGCGGAGTCAGGTTCCAGCAGGCGCACCGCGTGCACACGACCCAGAGACGCCCTCGGGCGGGATCGAACGCCAGGCGTCGCCCCACGGGACACTCGGGGACCGCGTCGTTCGTGCCGAGGTGCGTGTTGCAGAACAGACAGGTGGCGTACATGACGATGGCCGGGTGCGCGAGTCGCGACGACGGTGGGCGCCGGCCTCGTTCCGTCCACGGCCGGCGTCGCATTCATGATGCATGACAGTACGGTCGTCGTGCCAGCCGGGTTCCCGCGGCGGGACGGTGAGGCGGACGCGCGCGCCGCGTGGGTACCTTTCTCCGGGCCGGTATCGCACCATGCGCGGCGGGCCGGCCCGCACCAGTCATCGCGCCGCGCGCGGCCCGCACCTCACCTCGCATGTCATCCTACGCCATCGTCACTGCCAAGGGCGCGCGCCGCTGGGCACACGGCCACCCGTGGATTTATCGCAGTGATCTCGCCGTTCGCCCTTCCGGTCCGGCGGACGCCGTCCTCGTCATGGACGAGGAGCGCTATCCGCTGGGACGCGCGCTCTGGAGCCCGCAATCGGAGATCTCGCTGCGGCTCCTCGAGCGCGACGCGGACATCGCCATCGATGCATCGTGGTGGCGCGACCGGCTGGCGCAGAGCATCCAGCGGCGTGCGCCGCTCGCCGGCCGCACGAACGCGTATCGTCTGGTGCACGGCGAAGCGGACGGATGCCCGTCGCTCATCGTGGATCGCTACGATCAATGGATCATCGTCCAGCTCCTGAGCGCCGGGGTGGAGCACTTTCGACGTGACATCGTGGTCGCGCTGGAGGAGCTGCTGTCGCCCGCGGGTATTCTGGCGCGCAACGACGCCGCGGTACGGGAGAAGGAAGGGCTCGCGCGCGAGACGGTGCTGCTTGCGGGTGACGTGCCGCGCGAGATCGAGGTGCGCGAGGGGGACGTGCGTTACCTGGCGGCGCCGTGGGACGGCCAGAAGACGGGCGCGTTTCTCGATCAGCGCGAAAACCGGGAAGTGGTGGGCAGACTCGCGCGCGGGCGGGCACTCGACTGTTTCTCGTATCACGGATCGTTCGCGCTGCATCTGGCCCGGCGAGCCGAGCAGGTGATCGCGGTGGACTCATCGGCTGGCGCGCTTACGCGCGCGCGGGCGAACGCTGCACTCAATGGGCTGGGCAACATCGAGTTCGTGGAAGCGAACGTGTTCGACTATCTGCGCGCACAGGAGAGCGCAGGCGCGCGTTATGAGACGATCGTGCTCGATCCCCCCGCCTTCGCGAAGACCCGTGCGGCGCTCCCCGGCGCGCTGCGCGGCTACAAGGAAATCAACCTGCGCGCCATGCGCCTGCTGATCCCCGGCGGCGTGCTGTTCACGGCGAGCTGCAGCTTCCACCTCACGCTGCCGCGTTTCCTCGAGATGCTCGCCGCCGCCGCGGCCGACAGCGGCCGGCGCATCGCGCTGCGTGCCGTAACGGGGCAGCCGCTGGATCATCCGGAGATTCTGACGATTCCGGAGAGTGGGTACATCAAGGGGGCGGTGGTGGAGGCGATGGCGTAGTCGTGGCGCTCCGCGCGACGACTACGCCATCGCTTCCACCACCGGCCCCGGGGAATCGAAAATCGGGAATGGGGAATGGTGGGAATGGGGAGGCCGATTCCCTGCTTTTGATGAAATAAGGGTGGGGCGGCGGGGGGCGGAATGCCTTATCGATTCCCCATTCCCGATTGCCGATTCCCAAGGGCGGGGTGGCGGGGGGCGGTCGATTCCCCATTCCCGATTGCCAAGGGAGGGGTGGTGGTAGTGCGGAGCATTCCCAAGGGGAGGGTGGCAGGGTGAGGCTCGCCTTCCCGCGTCCTTCCGCCATCATTACACTGTTCCCGTGCCTCCCCTCCCCGCCGCCGCCGCACGCATGGTTCCAGCAACGAACGAATTCCGCGCGATCCATGCCCCAGCGGTCCGGCGCACGCTGGTGGTCATCCTCGCGCTGAATCTGATCGTGGTCGCCGTCAAGGTGATCGTCGGCGTGCGAACCGGCGCACTCTCGGTGCTGGGAGCGGCGCTCGAGTCCGGGCTCGACCTCCTCAACAACGTGGTCGGCATCGTGCTCGTTCGCATCGCGGCCCGCGGGCCCGATGAGGATCACCCCTATGGCCATGAGAAATTCGAGACACTCGGCACGCTGGCCATCGTCGGCTTTCTCTCGATCTCCTGCTTCGAGCTGCTGCGCGAGGGGATACACTACGTCATCAATCGACACGTCCCCAAGGCACCCACGCTGCTCGAGCTGGCACTGATCCTGGCAACCATGGGCATCAATCTGCTCGTGGTCTGGTACGAGCGGCGTCGCGGGAAGGAACTGCGCAGCGCATTTCTCAGCGCCGACGCGGCCCACACGCAGAGCGACATCTACGTCACTGCCGCAGCGCTCGGTTCGCTCCTGCTGGCTCGCGGCGGCTACGGCGTCGTGGATCCGCTGCTCGCCATTGCCGTGGCGCTGGTCATTGCCTGGAACGGCTACCAGATCGCGCGCGGCAGCGTGCCCCTGCTCGTCGATGCGCGGGCCGTGGATGCCGACGCCATCCGCAGCCTGCTGTCTGCCATTTCCAGCATCCGGGAGGTGCGCACCGTCCGCTCCCGCGCGGCACCATCGGGGGTGTTGTTCGCCGAAGTGAGCATCGCGGTCGATGGGAATACGACCGTCCAGGAAGCGCACCGCATCGCGGATACCGTGGAGGAACGCATTGCCAGCGCGCTCGGCGAATCCGAAGTCACGGTGCACGTCGAACCCGTGTAGCCCTTGCGTGGCAGCCAGAATGTCCTAGTTTCATCCCATCTTTTCCACTCCCCTGCCATGACCCATCGACCGCGCTCTCTGCAGCACGAGTACGAGCTGTACGTCGACCGGGAAATAGAGACCTACAAGGATTCGGTTCCGCGCCACGTGATTCTCGGAGTCGGCGCGGAGGCGGTGGAGACGCTCACGTCGCAGGCCCAGCTCGCACTCACCGAGATGCTGCTCTGCGCGGAAGTCGACCGCATCATCAAGGCCCGGCTGCGCATTCCGGCGTTCGCGACCTGGAGACGTCGCCGACTCAAAGCCATCAAGGAGTTCAGTCGCCCCGAGCGGTGGGGCATGCGCCCGGACAGCGCCATCGTGCGCACGGCTCGCAGCGCGCCCGATGGGCACGTGCTGCTCGCCGGAGTCAGCGAGGAAGGGCCGGCCATCTATCTCGCGGCGAATGGATGCGCGGTGACCGCGCTGGACAGCACCGAGCAGGTACTGGAGCGTGTGATGAATGCCGCAACAGAGGTCGGGCTTACTGGCCGGGTCCGAAGCGTCATGACCGACCTCGCCAGCTGGTCGCCTGACCTGCCGCTCAATGCGGTGGTCTGCGCCGCGGCGGCGTTCCACGGACTCTCATCAACCGAACGCATCCACGCGATCGAGCTCCTGCAGAACGCCACGACCCTCGGTGGCGTGCACGTCGTGGAAACGGGGAGCAACGGCGAGATGGTCATGCCCATCGATGAGCTTCGCGCCCGCTACCGGGGCTGGCAGATCACGGTCGAAGGAGGCACGCAGAATCACGGCACCTTCCTGGCGCGCAAGGCAGTGGCGTAACCTCGCGAGGCGGCGTCGCAATTCGACACAGGATGTCCTCGAATTTTCGTGTCACTCCATGACAGCCGACTGGCAACAGCCGGCTGTAGTCGTATTAAGTCATTGTGAAACACATAGTTAAGTCGCCCGATGCAGATGGCATGACTGCTGCTCATACTGGCGGATTGCCCACGGCTATTCCGGGGCAATTTCCTACGGAGACCAGGTTATGAGTGCAGCTATTGAGGTCGGCCAAACCCGAAAACGCGGGCAGCGCCAGCCGAGTCAGCAGCGGGAGGCGAGTGTCGAGCCCGTCGGGATCGTGATCTCGCGTGGGACGCGCGAGGAGCCCAGGCCCACGTTCTGGTCGTACGAATGGAGCGCGCCGCCAACCGCGCGGGCGCCGCGAGCAAAACATCGGGCTGCCTGATCGGTTCGACAACCGTTCGTGAGGAAAACAAAGGGCCGGCGCACATCGCGCCGGCCTCTTTGTTCTACTACTACATACTGCTACCGCGATGCAACCTACTTCCGCTTCTTTGCCGCCTTGCGGGCAGTCTTCTTCTTCGCGCCACCCTTTCTGGCGGTCTTCTTCGTGGCCTTCTTCTTCGCGGCCTTCTTTTTCGCTGCCATTGATGTTCTCCAGTACTGGAGTTTGGCTGCCGGCCGGTCCCCCGGTGGACCGGCGGCGGTGTGGACGGGCCGAAACCCGCCGCACTCGGTTACACGGCCTCGGCGAGGCTCGTGACGCTGAAGTCGCGCACCGCCGTGTGCGGCGCGACGATTGTGAAACCCACGCGTGCATCGCTCTTCGACGCGATGTCATCCATCGCGTTCATCCCATCGGTGCTCGCGCTCCGCGAACCGATCGTGCCGCGCATCGCGCTGAAGAATTGACGATCGACGTGCGCACTACAGCACGGCGAGTCGATTGACACCTGTCTCTCATCCACGAGTGCATTCCCACGATCGCCGGCCGCGATGCGATCCTCGACGGATGTCGGGGCGCGGTGAGCGGGTATGGCGAGTTGTTTGAAGGAAGTGTCGCTGGTCGCGGCCGCTGCGGCAGGAGAGAGAGAAGAAGACGGCGCTGGCGACGGGGGTTGCGGAGTGGCGCCGCACGCCGCGAGTCCAACCGCCGCGGCTGCGGCTGACGTACTGATGACAAATTCTCGACGGGATTGGGCCACTCACGAACCTCGTTCGATGTGCGCCACATTAATTGCTCCCGCGCGAATATAGAAAGGATGAAAAATCAACGCAATGGTTTTGTTCACGAAATTTTTCAACGCGCAGCGCATCACATGCGTCACATGCATCATCCGCGCCGCGTGCATCGCATGCGACGCGCATCCACGTGCCACCGCGCGTGTCGATGACTGACCGCCGGCATCTTGTCGTCATCGGTGGCGGATTCGCCGGTGTCACCGCGGCGGTGCGGCTGCGCGAGCATGGCGCGACCGTCACGCTGCTCGAGCGCGCGCCAACGCTGGGTGGCCGCGCGCGCAGTGACGACTTCGGCGGCGTGACGATCGATACCGGCGCCCAGCTTCTCTCCACGATGTGCACGCGCACGCTTCACCTGCTCGGCGAGGATCGCCACGCCATGCTGCGGCCGGCGCGGGGACGCGACGCGTACGTGCGCGCGGGCGTGCACTACCCGCTGCAATTCGGCTCGCTGCGCAGCCTGCTCGCGTTTGGCGGGATCGGCGCGATGGACAAGATGCGCCTGGCCCGCTACGTCCTCCCCATTCTCGCGACGCACGCGCGTGCGCTGGATGCCGGCGCCGTGCACGTCACCCCGGCCCACGATGCGGTGGACGCCCGCACCTTCATCGCGCAGCACATCGGCGACGATGCCGCGGACGTGCTCGTCGAACCGCCCCTCAACGGGTTCTACGCGCTGCGCGGGAACGAGACGGCGCTCGCGTTCTTCCTCATGCTGGGCCGCTACGGCGGTGAGGGCGATGTGCTGGAGCCAGTGGCCGGATGGTCCGCCACGCTGGATCGCGTGCTGCACGGGATCATGGTGGAACGCGACACGACAGTGACGGCGATTCACCGTGATGGCGCGGCGCTCGACGTGCAGAGCGAGTCGGGCAGGTCATGGCGGGCCAATGGCGTGGTCGTGGCGACGAGTCCGCACCAGGCCGCGGCGCTGCTCGCCGGACTGCTTCCGGCGGATGCCGAGATGCCGGACTGGCTGCGCGGGATTCCGCTGCGGCAGACGTGGACGCTGGCACTCGCGCTCGACACGCCAATGCCGCGCGATGCGTTCGGCCTCTTTCACGATGCTGCGCAGTCGCGCATGGTGAGCGCGTGCGCCGTGTGCGGCGCGCGGTCGCGCACCGGGTGGAAGGATCGTGACGTGGTGCTCGCATGGCCCACGCCCGGGGCAGTCCACACGCTGTCCACCGCGAGCGCGGACGAGCGCACGCGCGCCATGCTGCCGGAGGTCGAAGCGCTGATTCCCGCGGCGCGCGGTCACATTACACGCGCGCGGCTCTATTCCTTCGCTGAAGGATCGCCCATCCCGGAACCCGGGTTCGCCGCCAGTCGCGCGCGCGGCCGCGCCTTCGCGCGCGAGCTGGCCCGCGCGCCAGGCCCGATGATCACGGTCGCGGGAGATTACCTGACGGTACCGCTCATTGAAGGAGCGGTCGCCAGCGGAGAGCACGCTGCCGCACTCATCCTGTCACGGAGTGCGCCATAGCCAGTGTGCATCGTCCGCTGCTTTGCCTGTGTCCGGAACGGATGTTACATCTATAAAAGGAGACAGACGCTTTCTCTCTGGGATGTGATTCGCCATGCCTACGCTCACGATCAACGGAACCGAAGTCAGCGTTCCTCAGGGCGCGACCATTCTGGATGCCGCCCGTTCGCTCGACATCGACGTGCCCACCCTGTGCTGGTACCCGAAGTTGCCGATCGTGGGCAACTGTCGGATCTGCCTGGTCTCCGTGGCGGGCAATCCGAAACTCGTCCCGGCCTGCGCCATACCGGCCGAGGATGGACAGGTCGTCACCACCGAATCGGTCGCGGCGGTGGAAAACCGGAAGGCAGTCCTCGGCATGCTCCTCGAGCGATATCCCACCACCGACATCCCCGAGCACGAAGGCCGCAACGAGTTCGAACAGCTCGTTCATCGCTATCAGGTTCCGACCGCCAGGCGCTCCGATCTGCCGTTCCGCATGGGCGACGAACGGGAAGGCGATCCGCTCATCCAGCATGACATGTCCACCTGCATCCTCTGCACGCGTTGCGTGCGGGCGTGCGCGGATATCCAGGTGGTCGGCGTCCTCGATGTGGCGCTGCGCGGCGAGCACGCGGCGATCATCGTGGGGGCGGATGGCGATCCCGAGCACGCGGGCTGTACCTGGTGCGGCGAGTGCGTCCGCGTGTGTCCAACCGGCGCGATTCACGACATCATCCCGCTCGCCAAAATGAAGGCCGAGTCGGCGCAGATGCCGGAGAAGTCCGCGCGCAGTGTGTGTCCGTACTGCGGAGTGGGTTGTCAGATCGATCTCGAGACGCGCGGCAACGACGTCGTCCGCGTGAACAGCCCGTGGATCGAGGAAGGCACGCCGAACATGGGATCCACCTGCGTGAAAGGGCGCTTCGGCTTCGACTTCGTGATGCACCGGGACCGTCTGCGCACGCCGCTCATCCGGGACGGGTGGGTGAAGCGTGATGGTGCCTGGCACTTCGAGCCGGACCCCGCCGTGACCGCGAAGTGGGGGCGCCGTGGCGGGCCGTGGCGTCTGATCGAGCAGGAAGCCGGGACGCGCAAGCGCCGTCCCAGGTTCAACCCGCTGCATTCCCTGCCCCTGCGCGATGAGCCGCTCGCCGACCCGCGCGATCGTGTCGCCACGCCGGAGGACTGGTACGCGCCGTTCCGGGAAGCCACGTGGGAGGAAGCGCTGGATCTCGCCGCGTCGCAGATGGTCCGGCTGCGCGACACACGCGGACCGGACAGCCTCGCGGTGTTTTCCTCCGCCAAGTGCACCAACGAGGAGAACTACCTGTTGCAGCGCCTGCTCCGGGCGGGCATCGGCACGAACAACATCGACCACTGCACGCGGCTCTGTCACTCGTCGTCCGTGAGCGCCATGCAGCGCGCCATGAACACCAGCGCCGCGTCGGGGTCCATGCGCGAGGTGGAACACGAGAGTGACGTGCTCTTTCTTCTCGGCGCGAACACCACCGAGTCACATCCCGTCTTTGGAGCGGCGCTCAAGCGCGCGCAGCGCCGTGGCGCCAAGCTGATCGTGGCCGACCCGCGCCGCATCGAGCTGGCACAGCGCGCCGACATCCATCTCCAGATGCTCCCCGGCACGGACGTCGCGCTCCTCAATGCGATGCTGCACCACATCATCGATCAGGGGCTGGAAAACACGGACTTCATCCGCACGCGCACGCACGAGTTCGACGCGGTGGCGAAAGCGGTGCAGCCCTACACGCTGGAACGCGCCGAAGCCATTACCGGCGTGCCGGCGGCGCTCATCCGCCAGGCAGCCGAGATGTACGCGCGCGGCCCCAGGTCGGCGACGCTCTGGGCCATGGGACTCACGCAGCACCATACGGGAACGGACATCGTCACGTCGCTGCTGAACCTGCTGCTCTGCTGCGGGATGATCGGACGCTGGGGCGCGCCGATGATGCCGATCCGTGGACAAAACAACGTGCAGGGCGCGAGTGACATGGGCGCCATCCCGATGAGCTACACGGACTACCGGCCAGTGACCGATCCCGCGGCCCGGCACGAGTACGCGGCGGCGTGGGGGGTGCCGGATGAGCGGCTGTCGCTCGCGGAGGGGCTCAAGGTCACGGACATCGTGAAGTCGGGCAGCCCGGTGGTCGGCATGTTCATCATGGGCGAGAACCCCATCATCTCGGATCCGGATCTCTCGCACGCCGAAGAATGGTTCCACGGGCTGGAGTTTCTCGCGGTACAGGATCTCTTCCTCACCGAAACCGCGCGCTACGCGGACGTCGTGCTGCCCGGCGCGTCGTTCGCGGAGAAAACCGGCACGTTCGTCAACACGGAGCGACGCATTCAGGTCGCGCACCAGGCCATCGAGCCACCGGGCGAGGCGCGAGCCGACATCGACATCCTGCTCGACCTGTCGAATCGCATCGGGCTGCCAACGCCATTCCGGAACGCTAGTGAGGTCATGGACGAGATCGCGCGCGTCACGCCGTCCTGGCGCGGCGTGTCGTTGGCGCGGCTCGAGGGAGACGGCCTGCAATATCCGGTGCCGGATGCGCAGTCACAGGGGACCGATCACCTCTTCGCGGACAGGTTCCCGACGCCGGACGGCCGCGCGACGCTGACGCCGGTGGAATTCCTGCCACCGGCGGAGATGCCCGATGAAAACTTCCCGTTCTTCATGAATACGGGACGACAGCTCTATCACTGGCACACGGGCACGATGACGCGCCGTTCCACGGGTCTTGATTCACGCGAACCGACGCCCACCGTGGAGATCTCGGCGGCGGATGCGCGGGAGCTGGGGCTCAGGGATGGTGATCCCGTGCGCATCACCTCGCGTCGGAATTCCATCGTCATTGCCGCGCGTGTCTCGCCGCGCGTCGCGCACCACCAGGTGTTCATCCCCATGCACTACCGCGAAGCGGCGGCGAACCTGCTCACGAATCCGTCGCTCGATCCGTACGCGGGGATTCCGGAGTTCAAGGTGTGCGCCGTACGGGTGGAACCGGTGTCCCGATCGTATCAGGCCGTTGAAGACTGGAGCGACACGCAGGCGCACGAGCTGGTGGCCGGAGACGATTGAGTGAACCTCGGGATCGAGGGGCGCGTCGCGCTCGTCGCAGGCGCATCCAGCGGGCTCGGCCGCGCCGTGGCGCACGAGCTGGCCATGGAAGGTGCCTCGGTTGCGATCCTGGCGCGGCGCGGCGACGAGTTGCGGCGCGTCGCCGCGGAGCTCTCGGCGCGTTCGCGCCGGCGTATCGTGCCCCTCGTTGCCGACGTCACGAGCGAAGACGCCACGCGCGCCGCGGTCGCCGAAGCCGTCGAGACCCTGGGTCCGATCGATATCCTCGTCGGGAACGCCGGTGGGCCACCGGCAACCATCGTCGAGGAGACGACGCTGGAGCAATTCCGAAGTGCGCTCGAGCTCAATCTGCTATCATCCGTTCGGCTCGCGCAGCTCTGCGTGCCCGAGATGCGGCGCCGTCAGTGGGGCCGCGTGATCTTTCTCACCTCCACGGCCGCCCGGCAGCCCATCCCCTCCCTCATTCTCTCGAACACCGCGCGCGCCGGTCTGGCCGGCTTCGCGAAAACGCTCGCGACCGACTGCGCCAGAGACAACGTGCTCGTCAACACGATCCTCACCGGACACTTCGACACGGACCGCGCCATGTCGCTGGCCGCCGGCCGGTCGAGCCGCCAGGGGCTGTCCATTGATCAGGTGCTGGCTGAACGGCGCAAGCTGATCCCGATGGGGCGCGCCGGGCATCCAGCGGAGCTGGCCGCCGTCGTGGCATTTCTCGCCTCGGATCGTGCAAGTTTCGTCACCGGCACCGCGCTCGCCGTGGATGGCGGCCAGATCGCGACGGTGTTCTAGACCGTGCTCCGCGTGACTCCGTCTTCGCCTGCTTCCCTCCCCTGCCTCACTCTCGACCTCTGACCTGATTCCATGCGCGCGCTGGTGAAGGAGACCGCCGGTCCCGGATTCTCGCTGAAGGAAGTGCCCGAACCCGTCATCCGGGATGACGAAGTGCTCATTCGCGTGCGCCGGGCCGGCGTGTGCGGCACGGACGTGCACATTCACGAATGGGACGACTGGGCCCGCGGGCGCTGTCATCCACCCTTCATCGTGGGACACGAATTCGCGGGTGAGGTCGTGCAGGTCGGCTCACTCGTGACCGACGTGCACGAAGGCGATCGCGTGACCGCGGAGGGACATATCGTGGACGGCCGCTGCCTGCTCTGCCGGACGGGCAATGCGCACGCCTGTCCCTACTCCAGGGTCATCGGCGTGGATCGCGATGGCTGCTTCGCCGATTATATCGCGATGCCCGCCACGAACGTCTGGCAACTCGACGACAGCATTTCCTTCGACGTGGGCGGCATTCACGATCCCATGGGCAACGCGTTCCACACGGCGCTCACCGCAGACATCCCGGGCGCCACGGTGCTCATCACGGGATGCGGTCCCATCGGCATCTTCGCCGCCGGCATCTGCCGCGCCGCGGGTGCTTCACACATCATCGCCTCGGATGTGAACGAGACGCGGCTCGCGCTGGCGAAGCAGATGGGCGCGCATGAGGTCGTGCACCCCGACGAGGTGGCGGACGCCGTCCGGCGCGCGACCGGGGGCCTGGGCGTGGATGTGGTGCTCGAGATGTCCGGCGTGCACTCGGCGATTCACCAGGCCTTCGCCCTGGTGCGCCCCGCGGGACGCATCCAGATGCTCGGCGTGCCCGCCCGTCCGGTGGAGTTCAACTTCGCCACCGAGCTCGTGTTCAAGGGCGTCACGGTGTACGGCGTGACCGGGCGCCGGATGTACGACACGTGGCATCAGATGACCCGCTTCCTGCGTTCCCGGGAGTTCGATCCCACGCCGGTCATCACGCACCGCTTTCCGCTCGAATGCGCGGCGGAAGCCATCCAGGCCATCCGCTCGGGCGCGGCGGGCAAGGTGATCTTCGAGATCGCATGACCCATCTCGCACGCCGCACCAGACTTCTTCACCTCCAACATTCCCCACTGTCGTGAATTCCGCATTCGCCAACACGCTCGCCGCGTCGCTCGACCAGTTCCGGCGGGATGGCGTGTACAAGCGACTCAACTACCTGGCGTCGCCACAGGGCGCGCACGTCCGCATGGAAGGGCGCGGCGACGTGCTGATCCTGTCGTCCAACAACTATCTCGGCCTGTGTGATGAGGCGAGCGTGATCCAGGCCGGCAAGGATGCGCTGGACCGCTACGGCGCCGGCACCGGGAGCGTTCGCTTCATCTGTGGCACGTTCACCGTGCATCGCGACGTGGAAGAGGCGCTGGCGCGGTTCGTGGGGAGCGAGTCGGCGCTCACGTACGTGTCCTGCTGGAACGCCAATGAGGGACTCACGGCGAGCATCGCGGATGAGGGAGACGTGGTGATTTCCGACGCGCTCAACCACGCGTCCATCATCGACTCGATTCGGCTGGCCAAATCCATCACGAAGTGCACGACGGCCGTGTACCGGCACTCGGACATGGACGACCTCCGGACCAGGCTGGAGAGTGCACGCGGCGCGAGACGGCGGATCATCTGGACCGACGGTGTATTCTCCATGGAAGGCGACATTGCGAAACTGCCCGACATCCTGGATCTGGCGCGCGCGCACGACGCCATTGTCGCCGTGGACGACTCGCACGCGACCGGCGTGCTGGGCACGCACGGGCGCGGCACGGCGGAGCACTATGGCGTGCTCGGTGACGTCGACATCATCACATCGACGCTCGGCAAGGCCCTGGGCGGTGCGGCGGGTGGCTTCACCGCCAGCACGCGCGCGCTCACCGACTACCTGACGCAGCGCTCGCGGCCGCAGCTCTTTTCCAATGCCCTGCCGCCCACCGTCGCGGCGAGCGCTCTGGCGGCGGTGCGGTTCATCGAGGCGCATCCGGACCGCGTGACTGTGCTGCACGACAACGCCCGCTACTTCCGCGCCGCGCTCATTGACGCAGGCTTCTCACCGCTCGCCGGCGACACGCCCATCGTGCCGATCATCGTGGGCGAGACGGCACTCGCCATTCGCATGAGCGAACTCATGCTCGAGGAAGGCATTTTTGTCACGGGATTCGGCTACCCGGTGGTCCCCCAGGGGCACGCACGCATTCGCTGCCAGTTGTCCGCATCGCACACGCGTGAGGATCTGGACCGCGCGATCGCCGCATTCGTGCGGGTCGGGAAGAAGGTCGGACTGTTGAAGTAGTTGGTTCGGCGCGCGGCCCGCGCGGGCCGCGCCGTTGCGGGCATCACGCGCCTGCGCAGGTGACGCGAATGATCACCCTGCGCCAGCTCGCGATGTCGTCCGTTCCGACCTTCACCACTTCGGCGCCACAGCACCCACCGTCGAGCATCCACGGCGCGAGCCAGCAGGACACCGCGAACGGCAGGTGGCCCACCACGTCGCCGCCACGCGCGTGCACCCACACTGCCGGATTGTCGGTGCCTGGCGGGTCCGGCACGAGAATCAGCCGGTCGCCCGAATGCAGCCGGCGCACCACATCCATCCGTCGCCCGAAGACGGTTCCATAGACAGCGCTGCGGAACTCCGCAACGTGCGGGGACATCAGGAATCGGCTCATCGTCGCGGCGATCGCGCGACGTCAGTTCGCTCGGGGCGCGCACCCATACAGGCAAGCTGCCTCCCGCGCGGCGGGTGGTCAAGCGAGCCCGCGGGCCGTGCGCGAAACGGGTGGTGCGCTCCGCTGCGCCGTGACCTGATCCGCGGCGCGGGCCGCGTGACCTCCGCCAAGCGGTCCTCGTCCCTGCCATGACCCTCGTCCCTGCCATGACCGGTTGCGCGATCGGACACCGCTGGTGACGCGGTGACGGCTCGTGCGTCCCTCCATCGGCTGGACGACGGGCGTCGTTCCGATGGAGCGACATGGAATCTGCACGTCAGGATTGTTCAACGCGCTGCTCGCGAGTGGCGAACCCGCGGCTCGCAACCTGTAACCCCTCTCACTTTACTGGAATGAGGAGTCTCACCATGCGCACGGTGCGGTGGCTGGCTGCCGGACTCACCCTCGTGGCGCTCACGCCCGCACTCGGTGCGGCGCAGACGTCACGATCGTTCACTGATTCGTGGTTCTGGGGGGTCAAGGGCGGCGTGATCTCGTATTCGACAGTGGCCGAGCACAACAAGTTCGCCCCGTCGATCGGCGCCGAGTGGCTGATCACCCGCTCGCGTGGCGCGCTCTACCTCTCGGGCGAGCAGGCGTTCTTCACCGGGGCGAGCACGGTGTCCGACGGCACGTTCGACTACAACGTGGCCATCAAGGACATGCGCCGCTATACCGCTGCGCTGCTCGCGTTCCCCGTCACGTGGGGCGCGCTGCGGCCCTACGGCGGCATCGGCCTGTCGATGAACCTCATTCAGCACGCGGTACTGTCGGACGGGGTGGATCCCACCACGGCGGCGCTCCTGCAGAACAGCATCAATGACCAGAAGGATGCGGTTTCGTTCCTGGCCATGGCGGGCATACAGGCCCAGTACCAGCGCTTCTCCGTGTTTGGTCAGGCGGGCTACATGCCGATGAAGAACACCTCGCTGTTCAATGGGCGCACGACGTATGTGCTGGAGGGCGGCATTCGCATCAACTTCGGCTCGTCCATCGAGTCAACGCCCTGACGCCAGCACCTGCTCCATGACCCGGAGCATGTTTCCGCCCAGAATCTTCGTCACGTCACCGTCCGAATAGCCGCGGTCCAGCAGCGCCTGAGCCAGCCGCGGCAGGTCGGTGACGTCGGCCATCTGGTCGGGTGACGCACTGATCCCGTCAAAGTCGCTGCCGATTCCGGTGTGATCCGTTCCGGCCACCCGCGCGATGTGATCAATGTGATCAATGAGCACGGAGAGCGGGGTGGGCGGAAGCTGCGCGATGCGCTCCCGCGCGCGCGCGTCCTGGTTCCGCGCCACCACCGCGGCATCCATGCCGTGCGCGCGCTCCGCATCGGCGAGGGCCTGTACCTCGGCGTCGACGTCATCCATGGCTTTCCGGAAGCGCGCATCGATGAAGCGGGAGAAGAAGTTCACGTTCACCACCCCGCCGGTCCCGGCGATCGCGCGCAACTGGTCGTCGGTGAGATTGCGCGGATGATCCGCGAGCGCGCGCGCGCTCGAATGCGTGGCAATGACGGGCGCGGTGGATACGGCGAGCACGTCCGCCAGGGTCTCATCGGAGACGTGCGAGACATCCACCATCATGCCGAGCCGGTTGAGCTCGCGAATGACGTCCCGGCCGAACGCGGTGAGGCCGCCCGTGCTCGTCTCGTGTGATCCAAGCGATGAGCCGGCCCACTGATTGCCGTTGTTCCACGTCAGTGTGAGATAGCGCGCGCCGAGCCGGAAGAGCTCGTGCAGCTTGCCAAGATCCGCCTCGATCGCGTGCCCGCCCTCCACGCCAATGAACACCGCAATCGCGCCGGCCGCGCGCGCGCGCCGCACATCCCGGGCGCTGGTGCCGAAGTGCAGCGCGCCGGGGTGCCGCGCGACGAACGCGCGAATGGTCTCCATGTAGCGCAACGCGCGACGGAACGAGCCATCGGGATGCTCGAGCGCGAAGGGCGCGTCCACCCACGCGGCGAAAAATACGGCCGCGAGTCCTGACTCGATCAGGCGTGGCAGGTCCGTCTGTCCTTCGGCGGGCGTATGGCGGACGTCGGGGTCGTACGCGTCATCGAGTACCCTCGTCGGCATGTCATTGTGCATGTCGATGACGAGGGCGTCCCGGTAGACGCGGAGCGCGCGATCCGACACCCCCGCGATGTGGGACACGTGCGGTGCGGTCATCAACTCACCGAATGGACGGGAAAGTGCGGCGGCGTGCGCGAGACAAACTCGTTGTCGCGCACGGCCCACCGCAGCGGCCACTCCGCGGCGCGGCGGATACCGATGCGCGGCGTGACGACAACCTGGCTGTCGGGAACGCTGCTGCCGCTGCGGATGCTGAGCGGCGGGCGGTCGAGCCGCAGGCCGTTCAGGTCGCCCGTGATGGCGAGCGCTGCGCACAGCTTGCCGGGACCATTGGTGAGATCACGCGCGCGGGCGGGCTGTCCGCGACGTGTGCGCATGAGTTCCACTCCCTCCACCGGTTCGAGCGCGCGGACGAGCACGGCGCTCGGCAATCCCTCGGCGCGCGTGACGGCATTGAAGCACCAGTACATGCCGTAGATGAAATACACGTACGCGCGCCCGGGCGGACCATAGAGCCAGTGCGTGCGCGCCGTGCGTCCGGCACTCGCATGGCAGGCTGCGTCGTGCTCACCGAGATAGGCCTCGGTTTCCACGATGCGTCCCGCCGCGACGCCGTCCGGTGTCACGGTGCACAGGACGGCACCGAGCAGGTCGCGCGCCACCTCTTCGGTGTCACGCGCGTAGAACGAGAGCGGAAGCGGAGCGCCGAAACGAACGCGCCGCGCAGGCCGCGCGGCGCGTTGTGTCATCCTGACTTCTCGTTGGCCGCCACGGTCTTGCGGCGCCCGCGCGGCCGGCGCGGTTTCGGCGTGGCCGCGGCACCTGGCTCCAGGGCCGGCGCCGGCGCGGTCTTCTTTGCGGTCGCCTTCTTCGTCGCGCGTGTGCCGCGTCCCTTGCGCGCGGTGGCCTTCTTCGCGGGCGCAGGTGGCGCGGTCTCGACCACGAAGTCGGGCGCGGGCTCCGCCGCAGCCGCCGGCTCCGGCTCCGGCTCCGCGGGGCGCGCGGATTCCACCACACCAATGCTGAGGAGTTCCGGTGGCAGCTCACCGCCCCGGCCGGGACGGGCCCCGCGGGGCCGAATGCCGCGGCGCAGCGACGCCGCGTGCGATGCGCTGCGCGCCGCCTGGCTTTCCGGCACGTCCGTCGCGGGTGCGGCAGCCGAGAGCTGCTCGGCGACGGGTCCGGCCGATACCGCCAGCGCCACTTCGTAATCGTCACCGCGCTTGCGCAGATCGATCAGATTCGCGTCATGTGCATCACGCAGGATGCGGTGAAAGAAGCGCTCGTTGAGCGTCTCACTGTCGCGACCGAGGAGGTCGCGCGCCTTCTGCCGTACGGCGCTCGCGGGCACGGCATCCTGTTCGCTCCCGGCGAGGGCGCGCACGGCCTGCTGCACGAGCGCGAGCGCCTCCTCGCGCGTGAGCCGTTCGCCGCCCATCTGCCCCGCGGCCGGTGCCGCAATCGAGACGGTGGCGGGTGCCGCAGGCACAAGGGGTGGCGGTGCCGTCACGATCATCGGCATCTCGCCGGACAGGGCGAGTTCCGGTGTCGCCGCAGGTGTCTCGCGCTCCGCACCGCCGCGGCCACGATCGCGCCGCCCGCGACCGCGACGGCCGCGCCGCTCCTTTTCCTCGGAGAGCGCGCCATTGCGCGCGTCCGGCTTCGCCGGCGCCGCCGCGGGCGCTGCACCGTCGGGCGCCGCGACATCGACTTCCATCTGGCCATTCTCGAGCCGCGTGAGCTTGAGCAGTCCACGCTGCGCCGCTTCCTGGCAGAAGCGCGAGAACTTCGCCATGCCGAGGTTCTTCTCGTCGAACGAGGAGTCGATGTCCTGCATCACCTGCTTCAGGCGATCGGAGCGCATCACGTCGCCGTTGCGCTTCATGCGCGCGACCGCTTCCACCACGAGCTCCCAGGGATCGCGCGACACCTGCTCGTCCTCTCCCGCCTTCACGAGTCCGGCGAGCGCGTTGTAGCTGTAGTACTCGTCGCAATTCATGACGAGCAGATCGCTCGACGATTCGCGAATGCCCACGCCAATGACGTACTTGCCGTATTCCTTGAGCTTGATGACGAGGCTCGAGAAGTCGGAGTCGCCGGACAGCAGGATGTAGGTGCCGATCTCCGGGCGCGTGAAGACGATTTCCAGCGCGTCAATGGCGAGCCGGATGTCGGTGGCGTTCTTCTTGGACGATCCGTAGGCCGGCGCGTAGATCAGGTCGATGGACGACTCGGTGAGCGGGACGATGTACTGCGGGTAGCGGCGCCAGTCGGCGTACGCGCGCTGGACGGCGACCTTGCCCTTGATGATGTCCGACGACAGCAGATTGCGCAGCTCGTGGCCGAGGTCCGACCGGATCCCCATCGTGACGTTGTCGAAGTCGATGAGCAGCGCGGCGTTGGGCGCGTGCACGTAGGGGGGCGCGCCGAAGGGCGCGGCGGATGCGTTGACGGCCTGGGGGCCGCGGTGCAGAGGGGCGACTGGCGGCCGGGAGGACGCCGATCTCAGGTTTCGGGAGTTCATGAACTTCCTATCGTCGCAGTGTACTCGAGCGCCACCATGCGCTCGAGCTCCCGTCGCTTCACCTTCCCGCTCCCGGTCATGGGGAAGGCATCGAAGAAGCGAACGAGATCAGGGAGTTTGAAGTCGGCCATCGTATCGCGCGCGAACTCCTTCAGTTCACTGCCGGTGATGACCGCGCCTTCCACCGGAACGACGCACGCGCAGACCAGCTCTCCCATGATGTCGTGGGGAACACCGATCACGCACACGTCTTCCACTGCAGGGTGCGCACGAAGGAGATCCTCGACTTCGCGCGGGTGGATCTGGTAGCCGCCGCGCAGAATCATCTCCTTCGTCCGTCCAACGATCCGCAGGTATCCATCTTCATCGATGATGCCGAGATCACCGGTGAGAAAGAACCCTTCCGGGGAGAACGACCGGGCAGTCTCCGCCGGCATGCGGGCGTAGCCCTGCATGACATTGGGCCCGCGGACGGCGATCTCGCCAACCGCTTCGGGGCCGTGCAACGCGCCCGTGACGAAGTCCACCGCCTTGATCTCCACGCCCGGCAACGGCCGCCCCACGGTGGTGAGGCGCTTGTCGGGTGGGTCGGAGAAGCGGGTGATCGTCACGGTCGGCCCCGTTTCCGTGAGGCCATATGCCACCTGCACATCACACCAGCGCCGGATGCGCTGGACCAGATCCTCCTGCACCGGGCCGCCCGCGACGATTCCGGTGCGCAGCAGCGGAAACGCGGCACCGTTGAATTCCGGTGCCCGCATCAGCATGTGATACATGGTTGGGACCCCATGCATCACCGTGACCCGCTCCTGGTGCATCAAGGCGATCGCGTGCGCGGCATCGAACGCGTCCTGCAGCACGATCGTCGCACCGGCCGCCATGGTGCCCACCACGATACTGAAGCCGAAGCTCGTGAACAGCGGAACCGACACGAGTACGCGATCCGATGGCTCCATCTCCAGTGCGTCGCCGGTGTGCACCGCCGTCTCGACGACGGTGCGATGCGACAGCCGCACGCCCTTGGGCTTTCCCATGGTGCCCGACGTGTACAGCATCGCGAGATCGGAGCCATCCTGCAGCCCCGCGGGCGCGGGATACTCGCGCCCGTCCCCACTCGACAGCAGATCTTCGAACTGGAAGATCCGGTCGTCGTACCACAGCTCCTGGTCGCCGACCGTCACGAGGTACTGCAGGTCCGGCAACTCGGCGATGATATCCTCGAACATCTGGAGGTAATCCACGCCGGCGCGGCGCTCCGCGGAAAAGACCACGGACACTTCCGCATGACGCAACTGGTACTTGAACTCGTGATAACTGAGTCGGGCGTTGAGCGGCACGACCGTCGCGCCGAGCTTCGCGGCGGCGAGCAGCGTGATGACCCACTCGGGCCAGTTGGGCATGACGATCGCGATGCGATCGCCCGCCTCGATGCCCAGTTCAGCGAGTGCGGCGGCCAGCGCCGAGGACTTCGCGTCGACCTGTCCGTATGAGAGCGACCTCCCATTCGCGACGAGCAGCGTGCGGTCGGCATGCTCCCGCACGCGCGCCGCGAAGGTCTGGGCGAGCGTCCACGAATTCGACATCAGCTTCCGACTGAAATACGCATCACGAGTGTTGCAATGTACCACGGGCTGGTAGCTGGTAGCTAGTAGCTGGTAGCTGGACTTCCCACGCTCGTCCAGCGACCAGCGACCAGCAACCAGCGACCAGCGACCAGCCACCGCCGTTCAACCAGCGACCAGCGACCAACCACCGCCGTTCAACCAGCGACCAGCTACTAGCAACCAGCCGCCCACGCCGTTAGCAGTTACTAGCTAGCAGCCACCAGCACCCCGCTACCATACCCGGGAGAACTCGTGACGCGGCTGAGTTTCCGCAATCGCGTGCTGTTGTACCTGGTGCTCTTCGCGGTTATTCCATCCACCGTGCTCATGGTGGGAGGCGCGCTGGTCGCGCGCAGTACGCTACCTGTATTGAGCGGAAGCCAGGCATGGGAGAACGTGGCGACCACCGGCCGACGCGCGATTGCCGCCGCGCGACAGGCCCCGCTCTCGCCCGCTGAACGCGCCGCGGTCAACGCCCACGAAGCGGAGCTCGCGGCCTCGCTCGTGCAGGCGAAGCGCTACAACTATCTTGTCTCCCGTGCGGTCGTCGTGCTGGTGGTGCTGGCCGTCGCCGGGTCGCTGCTGATCGCCGTACTCGCGTCGCGCGTGGCGGGCCACCTGAGCCGCCAGCTCAGCCGGCCACTGAACGAAATCGTGGAGTGGGCGGAACTCATCGCACGGGGGCAGGAACCGCCGGCGGGGCCGCCGCGGCGCGGGGCACCCGAGTTCGAGGTGCTGCGCGCGCGAATGCGCAAGATGTCCAGCGAACTGACCGCGGCGCGCGCCCGGGATGTCGAAGCCGGGCGGCTGGAGGCGTTCCGCGAGACCGCGCGGCGCGTGGCGCATGAGCTGAAAAATCCGCTCACGCCGATCGGCCTGGCCATCGCGCGACTCAAGCGCGAGGCCGACCCCAGGCTGGCGGATGTGGTGGAAGTGCTGGATACGGAATCGCGCCGCCTGGAGGAGATGGCGCGGAGCTTCTCGCAATTCGGACGTCTGCCGGAGGGACCGACGGCGCAGGTGGACCTCGCGGAGCTGGCGCGCTACGCGGCCCGCGCCATCATGCCGGATGGGGTGCCGGTCCAGGTTCACGTGGGCGAGGACGTGCCACTCGTTCGCGGGCACTACGACGCGCTCTCGCGCGCGCTCTCGAACGTGCTCATCAACGCGGTGGAGGCCTGTCACGACGGCGGACGGGTGGACGTCCATGTGAGTCATTTGCGTTGGAACGGAAACGACGCCGTCGAGATGCGCGTACGGGACACCGGCGCGGGAATTCCCGCGGCCCGCCTGCCGGGCATCTGGCAGCCGTACGTCACGCACAAGCGGGGCGGCACCGGGCTGGGGCTCGCGATCGCCCGGCAGACCGTGCTGGCGCACGGCGGCCAGGTGCAGGCCACCAGTCGTGAAGGTGAGGGAACGGAGATCCGTTTTGTGCTTCCCACGGGCCAGGCAGACGCATGACCAGTGAATCAGGAGAAGAATCGTGAGTCCATTTGTCGTTCCCATAGCGTTTTTTGTCATGTGCGGCGTCGTCGCGATTGGCGTGCCTCTCGCCAGGGCGTTCGCCAGGCGCATGGATCGCCACTCGGCCGGATCGACGCTGCCCCCCGAAGTGGTGCAGCGACTGGAGCACATGGAGCAGGCGATTGACTCCATCGCGGTGGAAGTCGAGCGCATCTCCGAGGGCCAGCGCTTCACCACCAGGCTCCTGTCGGAGCGAACCGGCACGCCGCCCTCGGAGCCGCCGGCGCGACAGCCATGACCCCTGCCCCGCCGTCCGCATCGCACGCCGCGGGCGCATGACACCCATCGCCGACATCCTCATCATTGACGACGAACCGAACATCCGGCGGATGGTCGGCGCGTTGCTCACGGCGGAGGGCTTTACCGCGCGCGACGCCGCGGAAGGTGCCGCGGGCGTGGCCGCGGCGCTCGAGCACGAACCGGATGCTGTCCTGCTCGACCTCATGATGCCGGGTGAACTGGATGGCATGTCGACCCTCACGCGGCTGCGCGAGCAACTGCCCGATGTGCCGGTGGTCATGATGAGCGGACGGGCCGAGCTGAGCGACGCCGTGCGCGCCACAAAGCTCGGCGCATTTCACTTTCTGGAGAAGCCGCTCACCCCCGAGGGCGTCCTGGTCACGCTTCGGTCCGCGCTCGAGCTGCGCCAGGCGCGTCGCGAGGCGCGCACGCTGCGCGAGGATCTCGGACCCGCGGGCGAAATGGTGGGCACCAGCGGCGCCATGCAGCGGGTGCGCGCGCTCATTGAGCGCGTGGCGGCCAGCGACGCGCGCGTGCTCGTGACGGGAGAGTCCGGCACGGGCAAGGAACTCGTGGCCGCGGCGATTCATCGCGGCAGCGCGCGCCGCGACCGGCCCTTCATTCGCGTCAACTGCGCCGCGATCCCGCGCGACCTGGTCGAGAGCGAGATGTTCGGCCACGAGCGAGGGGCATTCACCGGGGCCATCGAACGCCGCATTGGCCGCTTCGAGCTCGCGGACTCGGGAACGCTCTTTCTGGACGAGGTGGGCGACCTGGGCGCGGACGCACAGGCCAAGCTGCTGCGCGCCATCGAAGTGCATGAGATCGAACGCGTGGGCGGCGGCAAGCCGATCACGGTGGACGTGCGCGTGATCGCGGCCACGAACATGGACCTGGAACGCGCGGTGCGCGACGGGCGCTTCCGCGAGGACCTCTTCTTTCGCCTGAACGTGATTCCCGTTGCGCTGCCGCCGCTGCGCGATCGCCCCGGCGACATTGCGCTCCTCGTGAGCCACTTTTCGGCACTCTACCGCGTCCGCGCCGGGCGCCCCGCACCGAGGTGGAGCGCCGAGGCGCTCCGGCTCATGGAACGCTATCGCTGGCCGGGTAACGTGCGAGAGCTCGCGAACATCGTGGAGCGACTCGCGATTCTGCACGCGGGTATGGATGTCACCGCACGCGACGTGAGCGAAGTCCTTGGCATGTCCTCGCTGGACCGGACGCCGCTGCCGCAGTCTGATGGCGCGCCGCCCGCCGAACGTCCGTTGGCGGATGCGCTGGACGACTACGAGCGCGCGCTCATCACGCAGGCGCTCACGGCCGCGCGCGGCAAGGTTGCCGAGGCTGCGCGTCGCCTGCACACCGACCGACCGAACCTCTATCGCCGACTGCGCCGCCTGGGTATCGAATGGCACGACGAGTGATGGCGATCCGGCACCGCGGGCTGCTCACGCGCGTGGCGACATGGAGTGTCGCGGTGACGGCCGCTCTCGCCGTCACTGTGGCACGGACGCGCGCCCAGCAACCGGATACCACCCGCGCGACAGACTCGCTGTCGTACGACGATGCCACGCGTATTGCCTTTCTCTACAATCAGACCGCGACGATCCGGTCGCGCGGGCCCGTGAGCGTGGATTCCGCCCAGACGGTGGACGGCAACGTCGCGGTGCTCGACGCGCCGCTCACCGTGGGTGGACACATCACGGGGCGTGTGGTGGTGATCGATGGCGACGTCACGCTCCGCCCCGGCGCGCGCATTGACGGTGACCTCATCATCGCGGGCGGCGCGGCCGCGGGCGCGGACCGCTCGACCGTGGGCGGCACCATCGAGGTGCACACACAGCGGCTGTTCTACCGCATGGAAGGCGAACAAATCGTCGCGACGCACGACGAAGGGCGCAGCCTCATCAACTGGTTCCGCCGCTGGCGCCGCCGCCATGAGCGCAGCGCCACGCGGTTCATCGTCAAGGGAGGCACCTACAACCGCGTCGAGGGACTGCCGATTCTCTTCGGCCCCGTGGTACGCAGCAACAATCCGCTCGGCCCGTTTCACCTGGACGTCATGGGCATCTACCGCTCGGCGGATCATTTCGCGTGGACCAGGGCGAATCGCGGCTATCGCGCCAACGCCGAAATGCAGTTCGGCTACCGCCGTGGCATCGCGATTGGCGCAAATGCCTTCGACGACGTGGCCTCCGTGGAGCCGTCGCAACTGCACGACGCCGAGATCGGGCTCGCGACGTTCATGCTGCACCGCGACTATCGCGACTACTACGGGCGCACCGGCGCGCGGGGCTACGTTTCGCTGCGCGATGGGCCGCGGCTTTCGCTCACGCTCTCGCTGGGTGCGGAGCGCTGGGAACCACGCCCCACCCGCAATCCGTTCACGCTCTTCCGCAACGACGCGAACTGGCGTCCCAATCCTGTGCTGGATGCCGGGCGCTTCGGGCTGACGGATCTCGCCGTGAAGTACGACACACGAAACGACGTGGAGACGCCCGTCACCGGCTGGTTCATCAACGCGGACATCGAGCACGGCTGGAGCAACGCCGCCACGCTCGGACCCACCTCGCCGCTCGCGCGACCGGCGGCGAGCGGCCCGGTGGGCATGAACTACACACGCGCGCTCATGGATGTGCGCCGGTACAATCGCGTCTCGCCCGAAGGGCAATTGAATCTCCGGCTCCTGCTCGGTGGATGGCTGGGTGGTGATCCCCTTCCCCTGGAGCGGCGCTTCTCACTCGGTGGGTCGGGCACGATACCGGGTTATGACTTCCGCCAGATCACGACCGGGGAGGACGTGCTGACGTGCAGCGATGGCGTGGAGGTTCCCGGGCGTCCCGCGCAATGCGAGCGCGTGGCGCTCGCCCAGGTGGAGTATCGTCACGACCTCAACTGGCGACTGTTCGGCGGCGCGGATCTCAACGGGTGGAGCTGGGGCTTCTCGCATCCATTGCAGTGGGTGCTGTTCTCGGACGCCGGCCGTGGCTGGCTCGTGCATCGTCGTCTGGACAACGGCACGATCGTGCGCGCCGACGGCATTCCGTCACTCGGGAGTTTCCGGTCCGACGTGGGCATCGGACTGGACGCCGAGGTGCTGGGCATCTTCATCGCGAAGTCGCTCACCGACTCGAGGAATCCGGTGAACTTCCTGATTCGCCTCCGGCACCGATTCTAGACCGTGCGGCTGGCTCTGATGCTCGCCATCCTGATGCTCGCGGGGATGCCGCCGGTGCGGGCGCAGCGCGGCGCGCCGCTGCGGGTTGTCGTGCCGGCCGCGCCATCGGGAGCGGAGCGCGGCATGCCGATCATCACGACGAGCGGCGTGCTCGAGGACCGGAACCTGCGCGAGCTGCTCCAGAACGGATTCCCGGCGCGATTGCACTACCGTCTCGAGCTGTGGTCGTCGGGCGGGCTGTTCGACAACCTGAAGCAGCAGGTGGAATGGGATCTCATCGTGCGCTACAACCCGCTGGAGCGTCGCTACACGGCGGCCCGTGTCGAAGCGGATCATGTGACGACGCTCGGCACGTTCGGCACACTGGCGGAAACCGAGCAGGCCATGGCGCGACCATTCCAGCCGGCCATGAAGCCCATCGTCGGCCATGATCGCTCGTACTACATCGTCACGCTCAACGTGGCGATGTTGTCCGTGAACGATCTGGACGAAGTGGAGCGCTGGCTGCGCGGCGAACTGCAGCCGGCGGTGCGCGGCGAGAAGAACCCCGGCACGGCGCTCTCCCGGGGCGCCATGACGCTCATGACGCGCATCCTCGGGGGAGAGCGCAGGCACTACGAAGCCCGCTCGGCGAAGTTCACGCCGTAGCGGTGCCGGTGTGCGCGTCGGCGCGGTGGTGCGTGCGGAGCTCGAGCACCTCGAGCTGGTGCAGCGTGTCCTCGCCGTAGAACAGCCGGATGTACTTGGACTGGATGGGGCTGAGGCGCCGGACCGCCCAGCTCAGGTGCACGAAGTGCGGTTCGGAGGGATGCGTCATGGGATGCATTCCCAGCTCCTCGGGCAGCCGGTTTCCCTTGCGGGTGTTGCACGGGGAGCAGGCGGTCACCACGTTGGTCCAGTCATTCGTTCCGCCCCGCGAGAGTGGAATCAGGTGATCGCGTGTGAGCGACTCGCGCGGCTTGAGCTCCGCGGCGGAGCGGCCGCAGTACTGACAGCGGTAGCGGTCACGCGCGAAGAGAAACGTGTTGGTGACCTGACGGCGGAACCGACGGGGTACGTGAATGAACCGGACCAGCCGGATCACGGCTGGTCGGGGCAGCGTCAGACGTTCGGAGTGGACGAAGCGGCCGGCATCCGCTTCGACAATCTCCGCCTTGCCCTCCAGCACGAGCCGCAGCGCGCGCCGCATGGGCACCAGGGTGAGCGGTTCGAACGACGCATTCAGCGCCAGGCAACCGGCGACCACGAGATCCTCCCTTGCCGCATACAGAAACTCCCGCCGTTGTTCCGGGCGGGAGCGGGGCAGCTAGCGAAACGCCATCCTCATCCCCGGACGCCGGGCGGCCGCGGCGTCCACGCTCCGTTCTACACTGACGACACCGATGATGTGCCGCAACCCCGCGTGATCCGAGGACAACGCGACGGCGGACAGGCCGTTCATCGTGACGCCGGCACCGCGACCGGCACCGGCGTGAGCCAGCCGTAGCGGTCGTCGATGGTCCCGGTGGCGATCCCCATGTACTGCTCCTGGATCGCCAGCGTGATGGGACCGGGACGGCCCGTCCCCACCTGAATGTGATCCACGGAACGCACCGGCGTGAGCTCGGCGGCGGTTCCGCTGAAAAAGACTTCGTCGGCCACGTAGAGCATCTCACGCGGAATGACCGTCTCGCGCACCTCATGGCCGAGGTCGCGGGCGATGCGGATCACGGAGTCGCGCGTGATTCCCTGCAGGATGCCGGCGGAGAGCGGCGCGGTAAACACGGTCTCGTCCCGCACCACGAAGAGATTCTCCCCGCTTCCTTCCGCCACATAACCGGCGGAGTCGAGCATGATGCCTTCGGCGTAGCGGTCGAGGCGTGCTTCCATCTTGGAGAGCTGCGACCCGAGATAGTTCCCGCCGGCCTTGGCGAGTCCGGGAATCGTATCGGGCGCCGCGCGACGCCAGCTCGACACGCAGACATCCACGCCATTCTGCAGCGCGTCGTCGCCCAGGTAGTGTCCCCACTTCCACGCGATGATGTACGTCTCCACCGGCACATCGATGGGATAGACGCCCATCTGCTCACCCGTGCGCACGACGACGGGGCGCAGGTAGCACGCCCTGACATCGTTCGCCACGACGGTATCCACGCACGCCTGCGCGAGCGCGTCCACGCTGTGCGGGAGCGGCATGCGGTAGATCTTGCACGAGTCGTGCAGGCGACGCATGTGGTCGTTCAGGCGGAAGATGGCCGGTCCGTTGGGCGTGGCATAACAGCGCACCCCTTCGAAGACGCTGGAGCCATAGTGGACGACGTGGCTCATGACGTGAATCGTCGCGTCGGCCCATGGGACGAGCTGGCCGTCGCGCCAGATTGTTGTGGTTCGGCCGGACGGGTGGGAGGGCATGGATAGATGATAGCGGCGGGACGTGAGGGCGGGAAGTCGCCGCGCGGAGCGCGGCGACTTCGGGAGGCGGCCGCCATTGGCGACCTGCGGGAAGCGCCAGCCGGCCAAAGGCCGGCTGGCTGCGGGAAGCGGGCGGCTCTCTCACGGGAGCGCCCTGCGGGAAGTCGCCGCGCCGCGCTAGACGAGGCGCTGCCCCCTCACGGTGACCAGTACCGCCCGTCGATCAACCAGGCCAAAGATCAGAAGCGCGACGGGGTCCGCATCCGGCATCGATTGCGGGAGCGCGAAGGCGGCGAGATCCGCGTCCTTGCCGGACTCGAGCGAGCCGATGCGCGCGTCGAGACCCAGTGCGCGCGCACCGCCCAGGGTGAGCAAGTGGAGCGCTTGCGTCGCCGGAAGCGCGTCGGGGCGATGCGTGCGAGCGCGCTGTGCAAGCACCGCGATACGTGCCTCGTCCAGCAGATCCATGCGATCGTTGCTCGCCATCGAGTCGGAGCCCAAGCCGACGGGTATGTTGGCGTCGAGGAGTTCCATCAGCGGCGCAGTCCCATGTCCGAGTTTCGCGTTCGAGATTGGGCAGTGCGCCACGGTCGCGCCCGAATCCGCGATGGCGCAGCGATCGGCTTCGTCCGCGTGAAGGCAGTGAATGAGGAGCGGCCGCTGGTCGAGCACGCCGACACGACGAAGCAGCTCCACTGGCGTGCGGGCACGGGGCGCCACGGGAATCCCGCGCCCGCGCAAGCCATCAGCGAACGGCCCAATCCCCTGAGACACGAACGCACATTCCGCGTCGCTCTCCGCGATGTGCACGGCAATCGGCCGCCCCGAACGCGCGACGAGCGCAAAGAGCGGATCGGACACGGTGTACGGCGCGTGCGGCGAGACGCCAACGCCCTGGAGATCGGTCTCGAGCGGTTCGAGCGCAGCCAGCTTCTCCCGCAGTCCTGTCGCAGCCGCGGCGACCTGCTGCGGATCGGCCGACGGACAGAAGACTTCCTGGTACATGATGCCGCGTACGCGCGCGTCGCGCATTGCCGCCAGTGCCACACCGGAATCGCAGGTGTCGGCGAACGTCGTCACGCCTGCGCGCACGCCTTCGGCGATGCCGAGTCGCGCCGCCTCGGCAAAGCGTTCGCGCGTCATCAGCGTCGTCTTCAACTGCTGGAGCCGCACGATCCACTCGCGAAACGGCAGGTCAGCCATGAGCCCGCGGAGCAGCGTGAGCTCGAGGTGGGTGTGCGCGTTGATCAGCCCGGGTACGATGATCGCCTGCCCGAGGTCGCACGGTTCTCCGTCGGGGGCGCTCGCGCGCGGTCCCACGTACACGATACGCCCGCCGGATTCCGCCACCGTGCCATCACGGATGGGCGGCGCGCTTACCGGCGCGATCCAGCGGGCGTGATAGCAGATCATCGCGGAGGCTTGTGCGGCTCCGGGATGTGAAACGGATCCGGTACACGGGCGCTGTCGCGCCTGGGTCGCTGCGGCTGCTGCGGCTGCGGTGGCGGAAAGACCGATGGAGGTCGGAGCGAATCCGGCCGCGGCCCCGTGTTGAACGCATTGTGCACGTTGCACTCCTGCGTGGGCTCGGTCCCGGGGATGAAGTACTCGGTGACGACGACGCTGTCGGGACAGAACGGATTGCGCAGCATCGCGGTCGTCCGGTCGATGTCCAGCGCCAGCAGATCGTCGGGGCGCGGCCAGTCGGGCGGCGTGGGGCGATGCCGATACGCTTCGGTCATGAATGAGATCCAGGCCGGCGCCGCGAGGCGGCCGCCCTGCGCGTTGGACATGATTTTTTGCGGACGATCGAACCCCATCCACACTCCCGCCACCAGGTCCGGTGTGAACCCAATGAACCAGACATCGGTGCCGTCATTGGTGGTGCCGGTCTTGCCGCCCGCCGGCACGTGAAATCCCGAGGCCCAGACGCTCGCCGCGGTGCCGCGCCGCACCACGTCCTTCAGCATGTCCACCATGAGCCACGATTCCTCAGCTGTGAGCACGTTGGTGCGCTTGGGTGTGTCGTCGTAGAGCACCTTCCCCGACGCGTCCTCCACCTTGAGGATGCCGGTGGGCAGCGTGCGCACGCCGAGCGTGGCGAAGACGTCGTAGATCGAGATCATCTCGAGCGGGTAGACATCCGCCGAGCCGATGTGGATGGACGGATAGGGCGGGATGGGTGTGCTGATGCCGAGCCGGTGCGCCATGTCGATCACGTTCTGTTCGCCGAGTTGCATGCCCAACCGGATCGTCGCGAGATTGCGCGACCGATAGAGCGCGCGACGCATGGGCATGATCCCTTCGAACTTGAGATCGTAATTCTGCGGCGTCCACATCCCGCCCCCAACCTGTGGCAGCGAGAGCGCCGAGTCGTTCACGAGATAGCTGGGGGGAAGTCCGTTGTGAATGGCGGTGGCGTACACCACGGGCTTGAACGTGGACCCGGGCTGCCGCAGCGCCTGCGTGGCGCGGTTGAACTTGGAGTCGTCGAAGTCCCGCCCGCCAATCATCGCGCGCACCGCACCGGTGCGCGGATCCAGCGCCACGAATGCATCCTGCAGGTAGGGCGAATTGGCCGTCCCGGCGTCACCCGACGCGCTCCGAGCCACGTACTGCTCGTATGTCACGTGCCGGAACTTGCCGTACTTGCCCGACTCGATCGCGCGCATCTGCTGCTCCACGTTGCGCTCCGCGGTGAGCTGCAGGTCGATGTCGAGCGTCGTGTAGATCTTGAGGCCATCCGTGTAGAGGCGCGAGCCGAACTGGTCCTCGAGCTGCTTGCGCACCCATTCGACGAAGTAGGGGGCCAGCTCGCCTGATTCCTCCTTGCTCGCGAGTCGCAGCGGATAGGACTTGGCCAGTTGCGCATCCGCATCGCTCACGACGCCGGCGCGTCGCATCAGCTCGATGACCGTATTGCGCCGCTGGATGGCACGATCGGGAAAGCGACGCGGGTTGTAGCGCTCTGGGGCCTTGGGCAGCGCGGCGAGCGTGGCGGCTTCCGCCAGATTGAGGTCGCGGACGGATTTGCCGAAGTAGCGCTGCGACGCCGTCTCCACACCGTAGGCCCCGCCACCCAGATTGATCTGATTGAGGTACAGCTCGAGGATTTTGCTCTTCGGATAGAGCGCCTCGATCTCACGCGCGACCTTGGCTTCCTTGAGCTTCCGGGTGAGTGACTTCTCGCGACTCAGCTTCTGCGGGAAGACGTTGCGTGCGAGCTGCATGGTGAGCGTCGAGAAGCCTTCGGCGTAGCCGCCCGCGCGGATGTTGTGCACGGCGGCGCCAAGCGCGCGAATCCAGTCCACTCCGTGGTGCTCGTAGAAGCGCTTGTCCTCGGTAATGATGAACGCTTCCTGCACGGTCTTCGGGATGTCCGCGAGCTTGACGAGCGTGCGCCGTTCGAGTCCGAGCTCCGCGAGGAAGCGTCCGTCTGCGGCATAGAGCTTGGACGTCTGCTTGGGCGTGAAGACTTCCAGGCGGTGCGGATCGGGACAACTGGTGCCGCGACACACGAGTGTCCACGACGCCCACGCGAATCCCACGACGAACATCAGCAGGAAGATCCCGCCCAGCATCACGATGCGCGTGAGGCGCGGCCGCTCCCGCCAGAAACGCGGCGAGAAGGGCAGATCAGCCATGGAACGCGGCGGCGGCGCTCACACCGGCGTACAATGAGCGGGACAATGCATGCATCATGATGGGGATCGAGAAGCTAACCCGACGCGCGGGACGCGGCAACGCGCGCAGGTGACAGCATCCCCGGCCATCCCTATCTTTGCGCCATGTCTTCCACGACTTCGGTACTCGACGAACTGGCCTGGCGGGGCCTCGTCTATCAGCACACCGATGGGCTCGCGGAGCGGCTGGGCACCGGTCCCATCGCGGCCTACTGCGGCTTCGATCCGACCGCACCGAGTCTGCACGTCGGCAACCTGGTCCCGGTGATGGGACTCGCGCATCTGCAGCGCCACGGCCATCGCCCAATCGCGCTCGTGGGCGGCGGGACGGGCCTGATCGGTGACCCGAGCGGGAAGAGCGCGGAGCGGCAGCTCCATGCGCGCGAGATCGTCGAGGCGAACGCGCGGGCGATTCGCGCGCAGCTCGAACACTTTCTCGACTTCACGGGCGCGAACGCGGCCATCATGCCCGACAATGCCGAGTGGCTCCTGTCACTGGGCGCGGTGGACTTCATGCGCGACGTGGGCAAGCACTTCACCGTGAACTACATGATGCAGAAGGAGTCGGTGAAGGCGCGCATGGACGCCGGCATCTCGTACACCGAGTTCAGCTACATGCTGCTGCAGGCGTACGATTACCTGGAGCTGCACCGGCGGCACGGCGCCACGCTGCAGATTGGCGGGAGCGACCAGTGGGGAAACATCACCGCTGGCATCGAACTCATCCGGCGCGTGGCGGGCGCCGAGTCGCACGCGCTCACGCTGCCGCTGGTGACGACCGCCGCGGGCGCGAAGTTCGGGAAGACGGAAGCCGGCGCCGTGTATCTCGATCCCGCCCGAACGTCGCCGTATCGCATGTACCAGTTCTGGATCAACACGGACGATCGCGACGTGGGGAAGTACCTGCGCTATTTCACGCTGCTCGCCCGTGCGGATATCGACGCGCTCGACCAGGCGGTGCGCGAGCATCCGGAGCGGCGCGAGGCACAACAGGCGCTGGCTCGCGACATGACGTCACGCGTGCACGGCGCAGATGCCGCACGCGCGGCGGAGGAGGTGTCCACGCTGCTCTTCGGGAAGCGCGATCCGCGCGAGCTGTCCGCGGCGGCGCTCGAGGCGCTCATGCGCGAGGTGCCGTGCGTGGAGGTGGCAATGCCGGAGAGCGGCGCCTTCGACACGCTGGATCTCTTCGTTTCGGGCGGACTCGCCACGTCACGAGGCGCAGCGCGCCGGTTGCTGGAACAGGGCGGCCTGAGTGTAAACGGAAACCGGCTGGGCACCGACGCGCGCGCCGTCGCGGCGACCGGCGCGCTGGGCGGGCGATATCTGCTGCTCCGCAAGGGCGCGAAGGAGTACTGCCTGGTGAAGATCCGCGGGTGAGACCGGCACGGCATTTTTGTGATCGTTGCGCCTGATTCCAGCGCGGCGGTAGACTTCGGCTTCCCTGCATGTGGTGCCCGGCACGATTCTCATTCTCACGGCTCCTGAATGAAAGGCTTCGTCCCGACGCCCGCGCACGTTGTTGACCTGATGGTTGCCCGACTGTTCCACGGCCGGGCGCCAACGTCGGCTGCCGCGTTGCTGGATCCGGGCTGCGGCGACGGAGAATTCATAGCCGGTGTACTCCGCTGGTGTGCGAGGCGTCAGCAGCCGGTGCCCACGATGGTGGGCGTGGAACTGGAGCCCGGCCGGGCCGCAAATGCCACGCGCCGATTTGCGGACGTGCCTGAGGTTTCCATCCGCCAGGCAGATTTTCTCGATCCCAGCCACGATCGGTTCGACTTCATCATTGGGAATCCGCCGTATGTACCGATTACCGCGCTCAGCATTGCGGAGCGCGACCGGTACCGCCGCACGTATTCGACAGCGTCGGGCCGCTTTGACCTCTATTTGCTGTTCTTCGAACAGGCACTGCGTATCCTGCGCGATGACGGACGGCTGGTCTTCATCACACCCGAGAAGTTTCTCTATGTCGGGACGGCGCGGCCGCTCCGAAAGCTGCTGGCGCTCCGGCATGTCGAGGAGTTGTACTTTCTCGCCGAAGACACTTTCGCGAACCTGGTCACGTATCCGCTCGTCTCAACGATCTCCGGCCCATCCGGCCGGCATGATACACGCGTCATCGCGCGGGATGGTCGCACGCGCACCGTGCGACTGGGCGCGGAATCGTCATGGCAGCCCGCGGTTCAGGGACACCGGCGCCGCACGCATGACTACACCCTGGCTGATGCCTGCATACGGATAAGCTGCGGCGTCGCAACCGGGGCCGATTCCGTTTTTGTGCGCCGTGCGACGGAGGTTGCCCCCGACCTGGAGCGGTTCGCCTATCCGACCATCGCGGGACGCCAGCTCCAACCGGGCGAACCGCTCGCCACGCCGTTCCGAATGCTCTTGCCGTATTCCCGCGATGGCTCGCTCCTACCCGAGCATTCTCTCGGGCCTTTGAAAGCGTACCTGGAATCGGATGCACGCCGGGAACAGCTTGAGCGGCGTACATGCGCCGCTCGCAAGCGCTGGTATGCCTTTCACGAGAATCCCCCACTCAATGATCTTCTCCGACCGAAGCTGCTGTGCAAGGATGTCACGGCGACGCCATTCTTCACGGTGGATCGTTCGGGGCACATCGTGCCGCGGCATTCCGTGTATTACATCGTACCTGCGGATCCACAGATCATCGACGCGCTTGCGACATACCTGAATTCGGCGATCGCGAAAAGGTGGCTTTACGCTAATTGCCAGCGAGCCGCCAGCGGATTCCTGCGCCTGCAGAGTCATGTGCTCAAGCGACTGCCCATTCCGCCGGAACTTGCTCCAGCCCCGCGTGCCGAAGAGCAACTTCCACTGGCGATCGGCGGGACATCGGCATGACCACGCCGTTCGACACCGCCATCGCGGCAATCGAACGGGCACGGTACCACAATCACAGGCTCGAGGCGCACTCCGATACCGTGAGCGACGGAATTGTCGCTGATCTGAAAGCATCGTGCCTGTCGTTCGCTGCCGATCTGGACGCTGGTGTCATCAAGGTCTGGAGAAACGTCTCCGCGCCAGGCGATCGACTGCGCAAGGTTGATCTATTTGTTGGTGAGCCGGACGCCCATGGACAGCCCGATATGCAGCGAGTGCGTATTGCGATAGAGAACAAGTCGGTCATTACGGCGCACCGCAATCGCACGAACCGTTTTGATGATCTCAGGAAGGTGCTCTCTGCCGTGCATGGCGCGCGCCCCGAGGCACTGCTTGTCGCGACGGTGCTTGTGGGCCTCGCCGAGCGCGTGCTGAACATTCCCGACCAGGTGCACAAATTCTACCGGGGACAGGAGGAGGAATTCGAGCAGCATGTGCTGCCGCGACTCTCTTCCGGTGACGAGAGTCTGTGGGAGCAATTCAACTGGGCGGTGAGCAGGAATCGGCTGAACGATCCGGCACGAACCGCGGACCTGTTCCGCACACTGCCCACTCGCGGCTCCGGCCACACCCACGTCCAGGGCTATGATTACGTCCTGCTGGTGCCGGTGGACATCGACAACGTCAATCCGCCGCATGTCGCTCGGGACAACGCGCTCGGGATTGACGTTGACGCGGAATATCATCGGCTGATACAGCAGATGTGCTCTGCGTATACGGCGCGGTGGCACATGTAAAACAGAGCGCCTGTGGCTGCTGACCAGGCACCGTGTGGCGAAAGGTGGACGCGGCGTCAGCCGCTGACCGTGGCGGACTCCGCATCGTCCGGATCGCGACCCGGCACGGCCGTTAGCTGATCGTTCCGTCCCTCCCCGTCCTGTCCCCGATACCAGTACGCCACCAGCGCCACGAACAGCCCGACGAGCACGCAGCTTCCCACGCGCCAGCCAATGGCGTCGAAGCTCCATGCCTGCGCCAGTGCCCGGATTCCGGCATAGAACGCGAGCGCGAGTCCGACGATTCGCGCGACCCGATGCGCACGATGCCGGCCGTAGAAGATCGCGGCGACACCGGCGAGTGCATAGAACACGATGAGCAGGAACGTCGCGATATCCGCGGCGAATGCGCCGGCAAGCTCGCGCTGAATCCAGACAAACGCGGCGATCACGGGCATGGCGTGGAGCGCGCCGCGCGCCAGATCCGCGTCGCCGGCACTGGCCGGCGCACCCCAGCCATTCCGGACCTCGCGCGCGAAGAGCCACCACGCCGCCATAACCGCGAGCGCGGCCAGCGAGGGCTGCGTCAGGAAGGGCGGGAAGGCATAGCGCACGCGCTCATCCAGCAGTGCGATGGCCCAGACTGATCCCACGCCAAGCACGACCGTGACCGGCCACATGAGTGCGGCGGCGTGGACACGTCGCATGACATACGCAAAGATCATGGCGTGAAGGGCGAGCACGATGACGCAGAGCTCGGGCATGCGGTGCAGACCAAGGAGCACGGCCATGGCGCTCGCACCGGCCGCGGTGGCGAGATGCAGCCCGCGATCGCGTACGGTGATCATCGCACCCGCGAGCGCTACCAGCGTCCAGACCGCTGCCACGGCCACGCCTGCAGGGCTGTCGGGATGACGGAGCGCGACCTCGGCGCCACCGAGAAAACCCAGCGGCAGCGCTATCGCGGCGAGTGGGCGCGCCAGCGACGCGGATCGGAGAAATTGCGACACACCGTCGCTCGTGAGTGTCCCCACGAGCGCGAGCGCGAGCGCGACACCGGCGATGCCCTTCCACACGCCGGCGCCGGTGAGCGCGAACGCGGCCAGCACCAGATACCAGAGCGCGAGGTGCCATCGCGCGGATGTGCGACCCCACACCAGGACGGTCCACGCGCAGACGAGCGCGAACGCCGCGGGTACGTAGTGCACCGGCGTCGCCGTCGTCCGGCTCGCCATGCCGAAGATGGCCATGACATAGAGCGGTCCACCAAGCCCAAGGATCGCCAGCGCAGCGCGCCACCGATCCGCGCGCAGACCGAAGATGCCGGCGCCGATCACAGTGCAGCCGTACACGGCGAGCACGTACGCGCTCCCCGCGCCGCTCGACGCAACGAAGGGCGCGAGCAGCGCGCCGCCGAGTCCGACGGCGAACAGCAGCTCCTCCTTCTCGCGCAGCGCGAGCACGGCGAGGGCAACAGACGCGATGCCCGCGATCGCCAGCGCCACGTTGGTTGGCAGCACGTGCAATCGCGGGCCGGCTCCCCACATGTCGAGATGCAGCAGCGCGAGCGAGAGCGCGAGCACCACGTTCCCGAAGCGCACGGTTCCCCGCTCGCGGAGCCGCCAGCCCGTGAACGCCACCGCCAGCGCGCCGATCGCGCCGAGCGCGACCCGCATTCCGGGACCAAGCAATCCGTGCGCGACGGCCCACGTCAGGAAGGCGCCAACGCCCACGAGAATCGCGACGGTCGCCAGCACGATGGCTCCGTAGCGCCCCACAACGGCTTCGAGATCGAGCGCGGTGGCCGCGCGCGGCACAGGGGGCGCGGGCACGGATGCTCGCGCACGGGGTCCGGGCGGACGCGCCGCATCGGGTCGCGCCGTGCCGGGGGTGGCTGGTGCAGGCGGGGTTGCTGAGGTCTCGGGCACCGTCGTGCCGTGTCGCAGTGCCGCCAGCTCCCCGCGCATCTGCATCATTTGCACTTCCATGCTGCGGAAGAGCTGTTCCAGGCGCTGCAGCCGTTCGGCGTCGGACATGTCAGCCTCCGAGCACCTCGAGTGCTCGCATGACTTCGTCCTGCGTGTTGTAACAGTGCGGCGCCAGTCGGATCGCGCCCTCGCGCAGCGAATGCGAAATGCGCGCCTGCCGCAGTCGCGCCGATGCCGCAGCCGGCTCCGGCGGCGCGACCGACACGATGCCCGCCCGATGCGCCGGATCCGCCGGCGTCACCAGCCGCATGCCGTCGACGGCACACGCCCACTCCACGATCAGGTTCGCCAGCTCCGCATCGTGCGCCGCAACCGCAGCCGGTCCCAGCTCGTGCAGCAGTTCGAGGCTGGCGTTGAAGCCGGCGAAATCCTGAAAGGGCACGGTGATCACCTCGAAGCGGCGCGCGTCGTCGTGCAGGATGTATTCGTAGTCCACCAGGCGCGTGAAATCCTCCGACGCGCGCATCGCCATCCATCCCACATCGCCCGGCTGGAGCGCCTGCACCAGGTCCTCGCGAACGTAGGCAAAGCCCGCTCCCCAGGGAGACAGCAGCCACTTCTGTGCGCCGCAGGCCAGAATGTCAATGGCGCATGCCTGCACGTCAAGCGTCGCGGCGCCGAGACCCTGAATGGCGTCCACCACGAAGTAGCGACCGAGCTCGCGACAGAGCTTGCCGATCCTGGCGAGATCCGTGCGATAACCGGAGGCGAACTGCACCCAGCTCACCGCGACCACTTTCACTCGTGGCTGCGCAATGGCGTCCGCGAGCTGCTGTTCATCCGGCAGGCCATCGGCGCCACACGGAACGCGCCGCAACGTCACACCACGCCGCTCGAGCGCCATCCACGGGTAGACGTTGGCGGGGAATTCACGATCGAATCCCAGCACCACGTCCCCCGGCTGCAGGGGAAGCGACAGCGCGGCGAGGTTGATGCCGTACGTGGTGTTCACCATGCACGCGATCTCGCGCGGCGATGCGTTGATGAGCCGCGCGACGAGTTCGCGCGTGTGCCGCAGCGTGTCGAACTGCAGTTCATCCGACAGTCGGAACGGTTCCGCGCGGAGCGCGTTGAACTCCCCCAGGGCACGCAGCGTCCGCGCCGGGAGGGGGCCGGTGGACGCATTGTTCAGATAGATGTTGTCGCCGCGCTCCGCCCATGGAAATTCGCGGTGTCTGAGCGCCGCCACATCGTACGTCATCGGTGTTCTCCCTTGACCGCGCCGGTGTCCGACGCCATGAGGAAGCGCGGATCGAGCGCGTCGCGCAATGAGTCGCCCAGCAAATTGAACCCGAGCACCGCGGCGCCAATCGCGAGTCCGGGAAAGACCGATGTCCATGGCGCCGACCGGAGCTGGATGAGATCGCGGGCATCCGAGATCATGGAACCCCAGCTCGGCGTGGGCGGCTGCACGCCCAGACCCAGAAAGGAGAGCGCGGCCTCCGCCATGATCGCGCCCGCAATACCCAGCGTCGCCGCAATCACGACCGGCGCGATCACATTGGGCAGCAGATGCCGTGCGAGAATGCGGCGGTCGGTTGCGCCCAGAGCACGCGCGGCGTGCACGAACTCGAGCTGACGGGTCACCAGCACCTGGCCGCGAATGAGGCGCGCCATGGCAGCCCACCCCACCACGCCGATCGTGATGTACACCGTCGAGAGCGACGGCTGCAGCGCCGCGGCCATCGCGATGAGGAGCAGCAGCGTGGGAAAGGCCAGTGTGATGTCGGCCAGCCGCATGATCAGTTCATCCACCCAGCGGCCGTAATAACCCGCGATGAGTCCGAGCGTGACCCCGATCGCGAGCGCGATGAGCTGCGACACCACGCCCACGGTGAGCGAGATGCGCGCGCCGAACAGGACGCGGGCCCAGATGTCCCTCCCCTGCACGTCGGTGCCCATGAAGTGCGCGAGGGAGGGTGGCTGGAACTGATGAACGAGATCGATTCGGGTTGGATCGTATCGGGCGATGAGGGGCGCCGCGAGCGCGGCGCCCACGAGCAGGCCAATGATCGAGAGCGCGATGCGCGCGCGCCCGTCCAGGCGCAGGCGCTTCCACAGGAGCCCGATCACGCTCGTGCCTCCATCACCGGGAATCCGTGGGGTCGCGCAGCTCCGGCGGCGTGTCGGCCGGCTGCTGCTTCCAGCGCCGATGATGCCAGAAGTATTGCGCCGGCGCGACGCGGACCCAGCGCTCGAGCGCGCTCGTGAATCGGGCCACGATCGCATCGACATCACGATCGCGGTCGCCCGTGTCGTGAATGGGCACTTCCTCGAATGTGAGCTGATAGCGTCCGTCGTCCTGACGCAACGCCACGCCGAACACCAGTGGCGCGCCGAGACGCAGCGCGAACACCGCCGGGCCGCGCGGCGTCTTCGCGGGACGGCCGAAGAACGGCACGAACGTGGAGGCCAGGTTGAGTCCCGCCTGGTCGGTGAGGAACGCCACGGCGCCGCCACTCTTGAGCGTGCGCGGCACGCGTCGCACCGCGTCGCGATCGGGAACGACGCTCATGCCCAGCCGCGATCGCGTCCGGGTGAGATAGGCATCGAACAGCGGGTTGCCCATGCGGCGCGTCACGCCATCGAGACGAATGCCGCGTGCCGCGATGTAGGCGGCGCCCAGCTCCCAGTTGCCGAGGTGCCCGCTGCACACGAGCAACCCGCGCCCGCGCGCACGGAGCCGCTCCACGACGTCCCACGTCGGCACGTCCTCGAACAGGCCGAGTACCTGGTCGCGGCCAATGCGAGAGAGCAGCGCCGTCTCCGCCGCGACGCGCCCGAGATGTTCGAAGGCGCCGCGCGCGATCCGGCGCACGCCGTCGCGATCGAGCTCGGGGAAGGCCGCGGCGACCTGCCGCTCCACGACACGGCGCCGGATGCCGAAGGGCCGATATCCGAGCGCGCCGAACCGCGCCCCCATGGCGACCGCGTGCGGCCAGGTCATCGTGCCCAGCGCGCCGATCATGAGGCGCAGTGCGCCGTATTCCACCCGATGTGAGACAGTCGCGACGGGCGCCGGCGGTGGCACACGGTGCTCCGCGGCCGGTGCGTCCGCGGCGCGCGACGCCCTGACCACTGGCTCTACCATTGTGTGCGGTCGCCGGCGGTCACCACGGCGCGCTCGAACGCATCGATCATGAGCGCCTCGCCGTGGTCGCGCACCACCCGCGCGTGGCCGGCGCTGCCCATCGCGACCCGCTGATCGTCGTGCGCGAGAAGTCGCGCGATGACCGCGGCGGCCTCGTGCGCGTCGCCGGGCGGCAGAATGACGCCGGTGATCCCATCGGGCACATACGGCTGCGCCGCGGATCCCCGCTCCGCGATGACGGGCACGCGGCAGCCCGACAGATCGATTGCCCCGTACGCGCCGTCGTCGCCCTGAGCCACCACCCATCCCAGCTCGGCAAGCGCCAGCACGGACAGCGCATCATCACGCGATCCGAGAAAGCTGACGCGCGGCAGGATGTGCAACGCGGCGGCGTGCATGCGGAATTCCTCGTTGTCGGATCCGGGTCCCACGAAGACCAGGTGCAGATCAGGATGACGCGGCGCCAGGAGTCCCATGACACGAACAACGTTCGCGGCCGCTGCGCGACCGGCCGGATCGAACACGCAGACCAGCGCGCGCGCGGTGGTCGGCGCCGCCACGGATGAGAGCGAGGCCGCGCGCAGGCTCTCGTACCGGCTCGCATTCACGCCGATGGGCACGACCGCGGGCGCGAGACGGCCGGATGACGCAGCCGCCGCGCGACGCCGGTCGTCCTCCGTGGCCAGGACGAATCCGGTCGCCGTGAGACGCATGCTCGCGCGTGCGGCGGCGCCGAGCGTGAGACAGCCGCCGGACGGGAGCCGCCGCAACACCGCCGCGCGTTCCGCCATGCGTGCGGCGGCCGCCGCCGTGATCTGCTCCGCCTCCGTGTGCACGCACACGACCTGGATGAATCGTTCGCGCAGTGCGCGCCGCAGCCGTTGCAACGTGACCACCGCTGACGCACCCGCTTCGAGTCCGAGCACTTCGTACACGCCGAAGTCGAGCCGCTGTTCGGCCGGACTGTCGGCCGGACAGGCGAACGTGACGGCGTGGCCGCGCTCACTGAGACCGCGCGCAAGCGCGGCGAACGCGCGGGTGCTGCCCGTCCAGTCCGCGGACGCATGGTAGAACAGGATGCGCATTCAGGTCGTCTCCGCGCGCTCCCGGCTGGCGACCTGCAGTGCGTTCAGCCGGGAATAGGCACCACGCTGCGCGAGCAATTCGGCGTGCGTGCCGCGTTCGACGATGCGTCCCCGGTCCAGGACGAGAATCTCGGTGGCGTGCCGGACCGTGGATAGCCGATGCGCGATCACGAGCACGGTCCGCCCTTCGAGCAGGCGGTCAATGGCTTCCTGCACCAATCGCTCGGACTCGGTGTCCAGCGACGACGTGGCCTCGTCCAGAATCAGAATTGGCGGATCCACCAGCAGTGCGCGAGCGATGGCGATGCGCTGGCGCTGGCCGCCGGACAGCCGGGTGCCCCGCTCGCCCAGCGCGGTGGCGTAGCCGTGCGGCAGCTCGGCGATGAACTCGTGTGCGTTCGCCGCGCGCGCGGCCGTCGTGATCTGTTCGTCGGTGTACTGATCGCCGCGGCCGTAGGCGATGTTGTTGCGCACCGTGTCATTGAAGATCACCGTCTCCTGGCTGACGATGCCCATGATCGCCCGCAGTGACCGCAGCGTGATCTCCGTGGTGTTCACACAGTCCAGCGTCACGCGGCCGCTGGTGGGCTCGTAAAAGCGCGGGATGAGATCGGCAATGGTCGTCTTCCCCGCACCGCTGGCGCCCACCAGCGCAATGACGTCGCCCTTGCGCGCCGTGAAGCTGATATCCGAGAGCACGGCATCGGGTTCGCCATCGTAGGTGAAGGAGACGTGCTCGAAGGCCAGCGAGTCGTTCAGGTCGCTCACCGTCCGCGTGCCGCCGTCGAGCGACTGCTCGGTGGGACGATCGAGCACGTCGAAGAGACGTTCGGCGGCGGCAAAGGCGTTCTGCGCGATGGCCGGAATCTGCGAGAGCTGCTTGAGCGGCTGCAGCAGGCGCATCACGAACGTGAGAAAGACCAGGAACTGTGACGCCTGCAGGCTGCCATCCACGAGCACGAACCTCGCGCCGATCCAGAGGAGCAGCACGGTGATGCCGGTACCCAGCGTTTCGGTGATGGGCTGCGCGATGAGCGCGATGCGGGCCATGCGCACCAGCCCGCCGGAGTACGTGTGGCTGGCGCCGACGAACCGCGACGCCTCGTACGGCTCCGCGCCGTAGGCCTTCACGAGCCGGATGCCGCTCACGCTTTCCTGCAGCACGCTCATCATCTCGCCATGGTCATTGCGCAGGCGGCGATAACCGCGGCGCAGGCGCTTGAGCAGCGGCTGGAGCGCGAGCGTGAGCAACGGCGCCACAACGAGCGCGATCAGCGTGAGCCGCCACGAGATGCCGAACAGATAGGCGATGTAGATGATCACGAGCGCCGCGGCGGACAGCGCCTGGGTCACGAGCTGCGTGACCAGCGTTCGCGTCTGCTCGGTGTCCGACAGGACGCGCGAGAGAATCTGCCCCGTCTTGGTGCGCGTGAAGTAGCCGAGCGGGAGGAACTGCATGTGCCGGTACACGGCGTCGCGCAGGTCACGCGTGACGTACTCCTGCAGTTCGGCGCCCAGCGTACCCGCCAGCCAGATGAAGAAATTCTTGGCCGCGACCGTCGCCAGAATGATGAGAATGACGTTCCGCAGCGACCGCATCGGATTGGCCGGATCCAGCAGGGCGCCGATGGTCGCGTGCAGGAAGTCGTTCACCCAGCCGTGGCCCAGCGGGAGCGCCGGCTGGTCGAACAGCGCGTTGAGGAACGGAATCAGGAGCGCGAACGAATAGCCGTCCAGCGCCGCGCCAATGAAGTTGAAGGCGATGTTCCCGGCCATCCGCCAGCGGTGCGGACGGAGAAAGCCGAACAGGCGGCGGTAGAGGCGCACTATCGCCGCGGAGTGAGCAGGGCCACGGGAAGAATCACCTCCTCGGGCGTGACGCCGCCATGCAGGAACGAGCCGCGATAGCGCGTCTGATATTCGCGCAGCTTCGTCGGGTACACGAAGAACGTGTCACCCACGGCGAAGAGCGAATTGGCGCCCAGCCCCCGCCGCGGCAGCCGCAGCTCATCCGAGTTCGTGAAGAGCAGCGCGTGCTCCGGCCGCTCGGCGCGCAGGTCCTCACCGAACTTGTAGCGCAGATTGGCGGTCGCGTCGCGCTTGGCGAACACCGTGGCCGGCGTCTGGCAGTGAATGGAGCCATGGTCGCTGGTGACGAGCACGGGAATGCCGCGGCGCGCGGCTTCCTTGAGCAGGGTGAAGAGCGCGGAGCGTTCGAACCACTGGCGCGTGATCTGGCGGAGCGCGATCTCGTCGCGCGCCACTTCAAACAGAATCGCGGATTCGCTGCGCCCGTGCGTAAGCAGGTCAACGAAGTTGAAGACGAACGCACTCACGCCTTCCGACCCGATCACGCCGGGAATGCGCCGTTCGAGATCCGACGAATCCGACGCGGAGGAGATCTTCTCGTAGCGCACCGGCACGCTGGCGTTGAGATCGCGCAATTGGGCTTCGAGCAGTCCCTTCTCGTGTGCATTGAGCGACTCATCCTCGCGTGCGCCCCACCAGTCGGGGAACCGTGCGGCGATCTCGCCGGGAAAGAGCCCGCTGAAGAGCGCGTTGCGCGAATACGGCGTGGCGGTAGGCAGCACGGAGAAGTGATGCGTGGTCTCTACGTCGAATTGCGGCGCGAGCAGCGGCTGGAGCACCTGCCACTGGTCGAGGCGCAGGCAGTCGATGACGACGAACAGCACCGCCCGCGAGCGCTCCAGCACGGGGAGCAGGAATTCACTGACGACATCCACGGACAGCGGCGGGCGGTTCCCCTTGAGGTCGCTCAGCCAGGCGGGATACGCCGTGCGCATGTAACTGGCGAACTCCCGGCGCATGTCGGGATAGAGCGCCTGGAGCGATTCGTAGAGGCTCTGCTCCCGTGCCTGCGCCAGCTCGATGTCCCAGTCCACCATCTCCGCGTAGCGCGTGATCCAGCCGCGCCAGTCGAGCGTGCGCTCCCGCTCCAGCTCGAAGGCGCGAAAACGCTGGACGAAGGACCGCGCGATCGCCTGCTGGCGGATGCGCGGGCCCTCCAGCACCCGGGTAATGACCGTGAGCACCTGGCGCGGATTGATCGGCTTGACGAGATAGTCACGCACGTCCATGCCGATGGCCTCACGGAGCGTCGCATCTTCCTCGCTCTTGGTCACCATGACGATGGGGAGGAGCGGGTCCAGCTCGCGGATTTCCCGGTAGGCTTCGAGCCCGCGCTTCCCGGGCATCTGCTCGTCGAGCAGCACGATGCCGTAGGGTTTGCGGCGCAGCATTTCCACCGCGTCATCCGCGTTCGTGGCCGCGTCAACCTCGAAGCCTTTCTCTCGCAGGAAGATGCGGTGCGACTCGAGAAGGTCGGCCTCGTCGTCGATCCAGAGCACCGACTTGAGCGGTTGCGCCATGTGAGGGCAATGTAGCCGGACAAAAATTGTCGGGCAACGCGTGCGCCGCGAAGCGGCGCGCTGCGCTGCGCTCCGCTGCGCCGCCGGGAGGCGGCGGCCCCGGGCCAAAGGGCCGGCCGCCTGCGGGAAGCGGCCGTCTGCCTGTGGCAGCGGCCTGCGGGAAGCGCCGCGTGAAGTACGGCTGCGGCACACGCGTTCGATTCTCCGTATCCCATTCCCCATTTCCGGGGAGGGTGGCAGTGGTGGGAATAATCGCTCATTTCCAAGGACGGGGCGGCGCGGCCAGGTCTCCCAGCCCCGCTTCGCGCGGCGCTTCCCGCAGGGCGCCTTCGGCGCCCGCTTCCCCGCCCTTCCCCTGGCGCTCTAGATTCGGTTCGTGAACCCGCCGCTTCCTCCGTATTCGCTCGCGCCGCACCCCTTCCCGCTCGGTGCCCTGGCCGCGCTTGCGGCACGAACGCCACTGGGAAACGCGCACGAAGTCACGCTCACCTGCCTCATGGCAGCAAATCTCGCGGCGCACCAGTCGCTGGCGGCGCCGCTTCCGCCGCGCGCGCGAGCGGACCGCGCATCGAAGGCGAGAGGCTGGTTCGCGACGCGCGCGCTGCCCGGGGCCGTGCGCACTCCGGTGGGACGACTCCTCGATACCTTGTCCGGTGATTCGCTGCCGGACGTCGCCGCCGCGCTCACGCTGGTGCTGAACGCATCCCGTCGCTACCTGGACGCAGCCAGCATTCGGGAACTGGAGGCGCTCTCACGCGCGCTCGCCGCGGGGCATGGCGTCTAGCCACACAGCCCATACGCCTGCCGGCACGACACGCCGCACCTGACCCTTTCCCCAATGCGGAGTATCTTCTGGCATGCCCGGACGCGCTGACATCTCGCCGCTCATGCTGCTCCTCAAGCGCGTTGACGCGATCGCCGATGGCGACCGGCCAGCGGACGGCGTTCCCACCGGCTTCCCCACGCTCGACCGCCTCCTGGGTGGCGGGTTGCGTCCTGGCGACCTCGTGGTCCTTGGCGGCGATGTCGGCGTGGGCAAGTCCGCGCTCGCCATTGCGATCGCACTGCATGCCCGCCAGGCCGGCCATCAGGTCGCATACTTCAGCGGCGAGATGGACACCACGCGCTGGCTGGAGCGTGCGCTGGCCATCGAGGGCAAGGTCAGCATGGATCTCATCCGCCGCGGCAAGGTGAACGACGACGAGCGCTCCGCCCTCGGCGCGGCCGCGCTGCGCCTGCGCGACGCGATTCCCCGTATCTCACTCATCACACCGGAAGGTGCGGCCGCGCTGGCCGACGCCATCCGGCAGGATGGTGACGCCGGACTCGTCGTGGTGGATTCACTCCAGTGCATACCGGCCGGTGATCCACCGCGGGACGACGCGCTCGCCTATGCGGTTCGGGTCCTCAAGTCGCTCGCCGTGGAGCGCGAGACCATCGTGCTGCTCGTGGCGCACCTGAGCCCGATCACGGGCCGCACGGACATGCGCCCCGTGCTCGATGACTTCGGTGCGCTGGGCGCCGTGAAGCAGCACGCCGACGTCATCCTCGCGCTCTATCGCGAGGAGTTGTACGACCGGGCGCCCGGGCGCGAAGGCGCCACCGAGCTCGCGATCCTCAAGAATCGCGAAGGGCCCATGACCTACGTGGATCTGTTTTTCTACAAGCAGTGGCTGCGATTCGAGGACATGGTGGAGACGTGACGGCGTCCGGCGCTCCCTCGTCCCTGCCCTCCCGTCGCTTTATCTTTTTCTCATCCGCTCAATTCATCTCGAGAGTGCCATGGCAGGTCATAGCAAGTGGAAGCAGATCAAGCATTACAAGGCGGCCGCGGACGCCAAGCGCGGCGCGATGTTCACCAAGCTCATCCGGGAGATCACGGTCGCGGCCAGAGCGGGAGGCGGTGATCCGGCGGGCAACCCGCGACTGCGTACCGCCATCGACGCCGCCCGGGCATCCTCCATGCCCAAGGACAACATCGAGCGTGCGGTCAAGAAGGGAACCGGCGAGCTGGAAGGCGTGGATTACCAGGAAATCACGTACGAGGCGTACGGTCCGGGCGGCGTGGCGCTGCTCATTCACGCCCTCACGGACAACGCCACGCGTACAGTTGCGGATGTCCGCCACAAGCTGTCACGCGGCGGCGGAAACCTGGGCGCCACCAACTCGGTTGCGTGGCTGTTCGATCGCAAGGGGCAGCTCTACGTGGACGCCACCGGCTACGCCGAGGACGCCGCGCTCGAAGCCGCGCTCGAGGCCGGCGCGGAAGACATGACGCATGAGGGCGACCAGTACATCATCACGACCGATCCTGGCGAGCTGCACACCGTGCGCGCGGCCATCGAGGCGCGCGGCATCGTCGTGCAGGAGTCGGAAATCGCCATGATCCCGCAGACGTCCGTGCACGTGGAAGGCAAGACCGCCGAGTCGCTGCTGCGCCTCATGGAAGAACTGGATGAGCTGGACGACGTGCAGAAGGTGGAAGCGAATTTTGACATTGATCTCGCCGAGATGACCCGCTCGTGAGCCGCCGCGCATGATCGTGCTTGGGCTCGACCCGGGCACCGCCGCCACGGGCTATGGCGTCGTCTCGGGGGAGCCCTGCGGCTCCCTCTCGCTCATCGAGTGCGGCGTGATCCGCACCACCGCGCGTGATCGCCTGCCCGTTCGTCTTCGTGAGCTGCATGAGGAGCTGGTGCAGCTCATCGCGCGTCACCATCCGGATGTCCTCGCCATCGAGGATGTGTTCTACGCGCGGAACGTGCGCACCACGCTGGTGCTCGGCCACGCGCGCGGCGTACTGTTGCTCGCCGCCGAGGAAGCGGGACTGGAGATCCACGAATATCCGCCCGCGACGATCAAGAAGACCATCGTCGGCACGGGCGGCGCGACCAAGGTGCAGGTGCAGTTCATGGTAGCGCGCCTGCTGCGGCTCAAGCACGCGCCCGAACCGAGCGACGCCGCCGATGGTGTCGCGGCGGCGCTCACGTACCTCATGACGGTGCGACTGCCGCAGCTCACGGAGCCGCCGCGGTGATCGCGCGGATCACCGGGACGCTCGCCGCGAAGGACCTCGACCGCGTGGAGATCATGACGGACGGCGGCGTCGCCTACGAGCTGGTGATTCCGCTGAGCGTCTTCGAGATGCTGCCCCGGGTGGGCGAGCCCGTCATGCTCTTCACCCATCTCGTGGTGCGCGATGATGGCTGGCTCCTCTGCGGCTTCGCCAGCGTGCTGGAACGCCGCGTCTTTCAGCGGCTGCTCTCGGCCAACGGCGTGGGACCGGCGCTGGCGCTCGGCATGCTGTCCACGCTGAGTGCTGACCGGCTCGTGCGCGCCATTCGCGAGCGCGACGTGGCCACGCTGCAGGGCGTGCCGCGCGTGGGGAGAAAAAAGGCCGAGCGCCTGGTGCTCGATCTCGCGGACAAGATGGACGAACTGCAGGACGAACAGGACGCGGGCACCATGCCAGCCGCCGGCGCCACGGCGGAAGACGCGGTGCGCGCGCTGGTTTCGCTGGGCTACCACACGACGGAAGCCGACAAGGCCGTGCGCGCTGCGCTCGATCAGGACGGTCGTGGCAAGAGCGTATCGGAGCTGATCCGCATGGCGCTCAACGTGATTGGAGGACGGAAATAGTGCCCGCACGCCGAACCGCCACGTTCACCGAATCGGTCATTCGCGAGATGACGCGCATCGCCCATCAGCACGAGGCGATCAATCTCGCGCAGGGGTTCCCCGATTTTCCCATGCCCGCACCCATGAAGGATGCGGCCTGCGCGGCGATTCGCGGGGACATCAACCAGTACGCCATCACCTGGGGCGCGCCCGCGCTGCGTCTGGCCATTGCCGAAAAGTACCGGCGCTGGTACGGCATGGATGTGGATCCCGAGCGTGAGATCACGGTGACGTGCGGCGCCACGGAAGCCATGGCGTCCACCTTTCTCGCGCTCCTGGACCCCGGCGATGAGGTGATCATTCTCGCGCCGTTCTACGAGAACTACGGGCCGGATGCGATTCTGGCGGATGCCCGGCCGGTGTACGTGCCCCTGGAAGGGCCCGACTGGCGGCTGGATCCCGAGCGGCTGCGCCGCGCGTTCACGTCGCGCACCCGCGCGATCGTCGTCAACACGCCGCACAATCCGACCGGTCGCGTGCTGACACGCGACGAGATCTCGCTCATCGCCAGCCTGTGCGTCGAGCACGAGGTGATGGCGTTCACGGACGAGATCTACGAGCACATCCGCTACGCGGGCGCACACCACGCGCTGGCCACGTGGCCCGGCATGCGCGAGCGCACCGTGACGATCTCCGGCCTGTCGAAGACCTTCAGCTGCACAGGCTGGCGGCTGGGCTACGCGCTCGCGCCTGAAGCGCAGTCCGTCGCCATTCGGAAGGTGCACGACTTTCTCACGGTGGGCGCGCCCGCGCCGCTGCAGGCCGCCGCCGCGGTGGCGATGCGCTTCGACGCGGATTACTACAACCAGCTCGCGCGCGACTACCGGGAGCGGCGCGATCTGCTCGCCGCGGCGCTCAGCGAGGCGGGATTTGTCTTCTCGCCCCCACAGGGCGCCTATTACATTCTCGCCGATTTCTCCGCGCTGAGCGACGCGCCGGATGATGTGTTCGCGAAGTGGATGACCGCGGACGTCGGCGTGGCGACCGTGCCCGGTTCGAGCTTTTACGGCGAGGGCGACCTTGGCAGGAGAGTGGTCCGATTCGCGTTCTGCAAGAAGACGGAGACGTTGGCACGCGCCGCGGAACGACTGGCGACGCTGCGCGCGAAGGTCTGACGCGCTCCGTTCGGCGCCCGCTTCGTGGCACCTCGCACTCGCGTGCATTCGGCATTTCTTCGGTGTAGATTACTGCCATGGCCCGCGCCGAAATAACGACCCCGGAGTCGCTCGCCGATGAATCCGTCATCGAGCTGTCGCTGCGCCCGCAGCGGCTGGCTGAATTCATCGGCCAGCAGAAGCTCAAGGAGAGCCTCCGCATTTACATCGATGCCGCGCTCTCGCGCCGTGAGCCGCTCGATCACACGCTGTTCTACGGACCGCCCGGGCTCGGCAAGACCACGCTCGCCGAGCTCATCGCACGCGAGATGGGCGTGAACATTCACGCCACGTCGGGCCCGGCGCTCGAGAAGCCCGGCGATCTCGTTGGCACGCTCACGAACATGCGCGCGGGCGACGTGCTCTTCATTGACGAAATCCATCGCCTGCGTCCCATCATCGAGGAGTTCCTCTATCCCGCCATGGAGGACTACCGGATAGACATCCGGCTCTCGGAGGGGCCCAAGGCGCAGACAATCACGATGCCGGTCGAGCGATTCACGCTCATCGGCGCCACGACGCGATTCGGGATGCTCACGGCGCCCATGCGTGCGCGATTCGGCATTCCGCTCCGGCTCAACTTCTATCCCGTGGAGGATCTCGAGGAAATCGTCGCGCGATCGGCGGACGTGCTGCGCGTCGAGGTGGACCCCGCGGGCGCCTCGGAAATCGCGCGGCGAGCCCGGGGAACGCCACGCGTGGCGAACCGCCTGCTGCGTCGCATCCGCGACTATGCGCAGGTCAAGAGCGATGGCCGGATCACCAGGCCGGTGGCGGACGCGGCGCTGGAAATGCTGGACGTGGATGCATTCGGGCTCGATGACATGGATGCCCGCATCCTGAAGACCATCATCGAGAAGTTCGACGGCGGGCCCGCCGGCATCCGTTCCATCGCCGCCGCGACCGGAGAGGATGAAGGCACCATCGAGGAGGTGTACGAGCCCTTTCTCGTCCAGAACGGCTTTCTCCAGCGCACGCAGCGCGGTCGCGTCGCCACTGCGCAGGCGTATCGTCACTTCGGGTACGCGCCACCCGCGCCGGGCAGCGGGCAGCCGACGCTGTTCTGACGGAGCGTGCTCCGGCGAGCCGCGCAGCGCTTGACAGCCTCCGGGCCGCGCCGCATGGATGGAGCATGCGCCTCCGCCTGTTCGTCGTGCTTCTGGGCGCAGCCCCGATGGCCGCGCGACCTTCACCGGCCCAGCAGTCGTACGCGACCTCACAATCCACGCCGCTCCTCACACACGCCGACTCGCTGAGTGCGCTGCACGCGCTGGATGACCGCGTGCGCACGAACCGTGAGGACGCGGACGCCTGGCACACGCGCGGCGTGCTGGCGTGGCGACTGTCCGACGCCGAGCGCCGGGCGGGATTCATGCGCCGCCTGGCGAACGACTCGCTGCTCGCGCTCGCGGACTCCTCCCTGCGTCTCGCGGTACGCTACGCACCGGGCAGCGCGGGCTACCTCGTGGATCAGGGCCGATTCTATCTGACGTCGAACTCGGCGGCGGTCCGCGGCCGCGCGGCCGCGCTCTTTCAGAAGGCGGCTGCCGAGGCGCGACACGCCGGCGACCGGATCACCCTCGCGCGCGCGCTGGACGAGCAGGGCATGACGTGGTGGCGACGCTATGACGACCGCGCCAATCGCACCATATACAGCTATGTGAGCAAGGCGCTGCACGACCGGACGTTCCTGAAGGACCCGCGCTCCATCGCGTACTACATAGACAACCAGGCCATTCGTGCCGCGTCGCAGGACTGGTCCGGCCAGGAGGAATATCTGCACGCGCAGGACGACTTCGCGGATGCGCTCGCGGCCGATCCCGCGAATGCCGGCGCGCTCCGGCACACCTACATGCTGCTGGCGGACCGGCAGCGCTGGGCCGAGCTGGAAGCAGTGTCGCGGACCCGTATTGCGCAGGACTCCACCGATGCCTGGGCATGGCTGGCCAACGGGCTCGCCGCACATCGCCTGGGCGACGAACGCGTGGCGGCCCGCGCGTTCCACGCGGCCCTCGCGCGACTGTCAGACACGGAGCGCGCGTACGTCCAGCAGCTGAGCCGCATCCTGACGAGCAATGACTCGGCGCAGGTGGCGCACCTGCCTGAGGCCGAGCAGGTCAACCTGCAGCAGCGATACTGGTTGATGTCCGATCCGCTCTGGGCCGCGGGGCAGAACGACAACCGGCTCGAGTACCTGAGCCGGCTCGTGTATGCCGAGCTGCGCTTCTCCGCGCCGGAGTTCGGCATCCGTGGCGCCGACACTGAGCGCGGAGAGGTGCTCGTCCGCTACGGACCACCGCCGGCGATCATCTCGTTCCCACCCGACCCCACGGAGCGCGACGATCACCGCCCGCAGGTGCTCTGGTGGTATTCCACGACCGAAGCCTTCCTGTTCCGCCAGCTTCCAGGCTACGGTGTGGCCACGCTCGAATCCCGGGACCTGCGGCAATTGCGCCAGCTGCGTGACACCATTCCCGTGGTCTGGCGGGACGCCGGCGATGCGGCGCCGCCGGACTCCATTGGCGTGCAGACCGTTCGCTTTCGCGCGCAAGGCGACTCGAGTGACGTGTACGTCGCGGCGAACATTCCCGTCTCGCGTCTGGCGCGCGGCGTTGACCTTGCCCGCGGCGCGCTTCAGGTGAACTTCGACGCGTACACGTGGCGCGCCGACCCCGTGATTCGTGACTCCGCGCGCGAGCGAATAACATTCGGTGGGCGCGATACGAACGAGGCGCACACATGGGCGCCGCGCGTCGCGCCGGGCACCTATCTGTTCCGGGTGGAAGCCCTGCAACCCGACGCGATGCGCGGTGCCCGCGCCGCCGGCCGGCTCGACATCGCGCCGCTGAAGGGATTCGCCATGAGCGACGTGCTCGTGGCGCGGCGCATCACGCCGCGCACCGCTGCACGTCCGGACCGCTGGTCCGATTTCGACATCACGCCGAGCTTCGGCCTGGTGCATCGGCACGTGCCCTTCGGCATTCTCTGGGAGACCTATGACCTCGCCGCGAAGAACGGAAGTGACGACTACACGGTGCGCATTACGGTGAAACAACTTCGCGCCCATGGCATCGGCAGCATCATCGCGAAGATCGTGGGCGGGGTGGCGAGCGCCATCGGCATGTCCGGCGGTGGTGAGGGCACGGTTTCGCTCGCGTTTCCGCGGCGCGTGCCGGCGCAGGCTGCGCTCGTGGATTACATCACGCTCGACCTCGGCGCCGCGGCGCCGGGCGTCTATCGGCTGTCCGTCAGCATTACGGACAACAACAGCGGCCGGCACGTCGTGCGCGAGAGCCCCATTACGGTCATCGAGTGACGGCTGGCGATCACACATCGGATTACGACTTCGCCCTCCCGGCGGGCCGCATTGCGCAGCGCCCGCTCGATCGGCGCGACGAGAGCCGCCTGATGATCGTGGAGCGCGAGACCGGGCGCATCACGCACGGCCGGTTCCGCGACATTGAAGGGCTTCCGGCTCCGGGCGACGCGCTGGTGCTCAACACGACCAGGGTATTTCGGGCGCGACTGCTCGGCCGGCGCGACTCCGGGGCGAGCGGCGAGGTGCTGCTGCTCCGCGCGCACGGCGCGGATGAGTACGAGGCACTGGTGCATCCCGGCGGGAAGCTCAGACCGGGGCGCACGCTGCACATCGCGCCGGGCTTCGACGTGGACGTGCTGCAGCTGACTGACCGGCGCACGCGAATGGTGAAGCTGCGAACGGCGGACGGTGATGTCGCCGGAGCAATCGAGCGGCATGGACACGTTCCGCTGCCGCCGTACATCACGCGCGACGACACCGACGCGGACGCGGAACGCTACCAGACCGTGTATGCGCGCGAGCCGGGCTCGGCGGCCGCGCCGACGGCCGGCCTGCACTTCACGCCGGAGTTGCTGGGGCGCATCCAGGCGCGCGGAGTACGTCGGGTGGACGTGCTGCTCCACGTGGGCGCGGGGACGTTCAAGCCGGTAGAAGTGGACGATCCGGCGCGTCACCTGATGCACGAGGAGTCCATCGCGGTCACGGCGGATGCGGCGCGCACGCTCAACGAGACGCGTGCCGCCGGCGGCCGCATCTGGGCAGTGGGGACGACCAGCGCGCGAACGCTGGAGAGTGTGGTCGGCACGGATGGCACGTTCGCCGCCACGGAGGGCGAGACGCGGCTGTTCATCCGTCCCGGCTACCACCTGCGCGCCGTGGACAAACTCATCACGAATTTTCATCTTCCCCGCTCCACGCTCATCATGCTCGTGGCAGCGGTCGCCGGATTCGATCTCACCATGCGCGCCTACCGCGAGGCCGTGGCGACGGGATACCGGTTCTATTCATACGGCGACGCGATGGTGATCCTCTGACGCGCGCGGTGCGCCGCGCGACCTCGTGACCGCATGTCCGACGACTCGTTCGCCTTTTCCGTTCACGCCGAGTGCGGCGCCGCGCGCGCCGCAGTCTTCACCACACCGCACGGTCCGGTGGAAACGCCGGCGTTCATGCCCGTGGGCACCAACGCAACCGTGAAGACGCTGGACCCCGGCGAGGTCCGCGCTGCCGGCGCACAGATGATTCTCGCGAACACCTATCATCTGCACCTGCGCCCCGGCGAATCCGTCGTGCGCGCGATGGGCGGGCTGCATCGGTTCATGGGATGGGACGGTCCGATTCTCACCGATTCGGGCGGCTTCCAGGTGTTCTCGCTCGAAGGACTGCGCAAGGTGACCGAGGAAGGCGTGGAGTTTCGCAGCCACGTGGATGGGTCCCGCCGCTTCTTCACTCCTGAAGGCGTGATCGCCATGCAGCGAGCACTGGGCGCGGACGTGATCATGCAGTTCGATCACGTGATCCCCGGTCAGTCGGATCACGCGACCGCGAAGGATGCGAGCGAGCGGAGTCTCAGGTGGCTGGCGCGTTCGCGAGAAGCGGCCGCCGAGGGCGGCGATTCTCCCCAGGCCCTCTTTCCCATCGTCCAGGGCGGCATTCACGCGGATCTGCGCCGCGACGCCGCATGCGCCATCGCCGACATCGGGCCCTGGCGCGGCTACGCCGTCGGTGGCCTCTCCGTGGGCGAGGCAAAGCCGGCCATGTACGAGATGCTGGACGTCGTGAACGAGGCGCTGCCGCGCACACATCCCCGCTACCTCATGGGTGTCGGATTTCCGGCGGATCTGCTCGAGGCCGTTCGGCGCGGCGTCGATCTCTTCGACTGCGTCGCGCCCACGCGCATGGGCCGGACCGGTACGGCCTTCACGAGCGACGGCCGTCTCAACGTGCGCAATGCGCGCCTGCGCCTGGACGCCAGGCCGCTCGACGTGATGTGCGACTGCTCGACGTGCCGCCGCTTCAGCCGCGCATACATCCGACATCTGTTCGCGGCCGATGAAGTGCTGGGACTCCGCCTTCTCTCTCTGCACAATGTACATTTCCTGGGTACCCTCATGCGCCAGGCGCGCGCCGCGATCGCGGGAGGGACCTTCGACGGGTGGAGCCGCGACTGGCTCGCCCGTCATCACTCCGCATCCGTCTCGGTGCCATGACCGCTCTCTCTCCGTTCCTGCTCCATGCCATTCAGGCGCCGTCCGGCGGCCTCAGTGGCCTCACCGGCATCGCGCTGCAGATCGGTTTCATCTTCCTGCTGTTCTGGGTGATCATCATTCGCCCGCAGCAGAAGCAGAAGCGCCAGCACGAGCAGGCGCTGCGTGATCTCAAGAAGGGCGATGAGATCGTCACCGCCGGCGGTATCGTGGCCGAGGTGATCTACATCAAGGAAACCGTCAAGGACGGAACGCCCACGCAGACCATGGAGGACCGCATCACCATCAAGTCCGCCGAGTCGCGTCTGGTGGTTGAACGCGGGCGCATTGCGCGTGTCGTGACGCGGGTTTCACAGGCGAGCCCCGCGGCGTGAGCCTGCTCGACATCCACGTGCTCGGTTCGCCGGTGCTCCGGCAGGAGACGCGGCCCGTGGAGACGATCACCGACGAGCTGCGCCGCCTCGTGGACGACATGTTCGAGACGATGTACGCGGCCCGCGGCATCGGTCTGGCCGCCAACCAGGTGGGCCGGCTGGAACGGCTGACCGTCGTGGACGTGGACAATGCGCCGCTCGTCGTGATCAATCCCGCCATCCTGCAGGCGGAAGGCAGGCAGAAGGGTGAGGAAGGATGCCTCTCGATCCCGGACATCTACGGAGACGTCGAACGCGCACAGCACGTCGTGGTGCGGGCCCAGGACATCACCGGCGCATCGTACGAGGTGGATGCCACGGACCTCCTCGCGCGTTGCCTGCAGCACGAGATCGATCATCTGCACGGCCGTCTCTTCATCGATTATCTGAGTGTGGTGAAGCGCCGCGCCGCGCTCGCGAAGTGGGACAAGCAGCGACAGGGCGATCGCTCGCTCGTTCGCACCATTGAACCGGAGAAGGAAGGCGGCAGCCGTCGTTCGGACGAGGAGCTCTAGTGCGCGTTCTCTTCTGGGGCACGTCCGATTTCGCTGTCCCGTCGCTGCGCGCGCTGCTTGGTGAAGGGTTTGACGTGATCGGTGTGATCACACCTCCCGACCAGCTCGCGGGGCGGGCGCACGCCGAGTTGATCCTGCCGCCGGTGAAGGCCGTGGCGCTCGCCGAAGGCCTGCCGGTCCTGCAGCCCGAGCGCCCGCGTGGCGAACTGCTGCATCATGAGATCGCCACGTGGGCGCCCGACATCTCGGTGGTCGCGTCGTACGGTCACATCCTGCCGCGCGATCTGCTCGAGCTTCCGCCCATGGGCACGATCAACGTGCACGCGTCGCTGCTCCCGCGTCTGCGCGGGGCGTCACCCATTCAGGCAGCGATCCGCGACGGCTTCGTCGAAACGGGCGTGACGATCATGCGCATGGTGCCCGCGCTCGACGCGGGGCCGATCATCCTGCAGGCGCGCACACCCATTGCCGCCGACGAGACCTATGGTGAACTCGAGCTTCGGCTGTCGGAGCTGGGGGCCCTCGCGCTCGTTGAGGCACTCACGCTGCTCTCGCTCGGACAGGCCGGCGAGCACCCGCAGGACGAAGCCGCGGTGACGCACGCGGGCAAGATCACGCGCGAGATGGCACGCATTTCCTGGAACGATGGCTGCGGCGCCGTGGCGCGGCGCATTCGGGCGTACGACCCGAAACCGGGCGCCTTCTCCTCGTTGCGGGGCTCGCAGGTGAAGTTGTTCGGCGCCGTCGAGAGCGATCTGACGGGCGACGCCGCCCGCCCGGTGCCCGGCCAGATTCTGGCCCTGGATGCCGGCGGCATGCTCGTCGCCTGCGCGGAGGGCACGGTGCGCGTGACGGAAGCGCATCCCTCAGGGCGAAAGCGCATGAGTGTGAACGAGTGGGCCCGCGGCCGCGGTGTGGCGGTCGGTGATCTGCTGGAATGATGACGGCGGGCAATGGACGACCGGACATGGGGCATGGCCCCGCGTCCCGTTCCCCATTGCCGGTCCCGGTGCTTCACGCGGTCACCACCGACGAGATCCTGCTGCAACCGGATTTCCTGCATCGCGCGCGCGGCGTGATGCAGGCGGTCGGTGCGCGCGGCGCGCTGCATGTGCGCGGCTATCGCATTGGCTCGGGCCGCCTGTTCGAACTCGCCTGCGCGCTCGCGCCCGTGCAGCAGCGCACCGGCGCCTGGCTCGTCGTGAATGACCGCTTCGACGTCGCCCTGGCGGCCGGCGCATGGGGTGCCCAGCTCACGACCCGTTCCGTGCCGGTGGCGGACGCGCGCCGCGCGGTCGCCGCGCTCCGGCTCGGCGCGAGCGTGCACGACGCGCGCCAGGCGGCCGCAGCCGCGCCGGCGGACTGGATCGTGGTCGGTCATGTGTACGAGACCGCGTCGCACGATCGCGCCCCCGGCGGTGGCGTGCAGCTCATCCGCGAGGTCGTCGCGGCCACGTCGCTTCCCTGCATCGCGATCGGCGGCGTGCGACCCGGACACGTGAGCGCGCTGCGCGATGCCGGCGCCTGGGGCGTGGCGGCGATCAGCGGCATCTGGGGCGCCCGCGATGCCGAACGCGCCGCCATTGAGTATCTTTCAGCGCATGAGCGCTGGCACAGTTCGTAGGAGCATCATCACGCCAGTGGTGAACGGGGAACCGCGCGCCATCGCCGCCGGCTCCACCGTCGCGGATCTGTTGCGCGAGCTCCAGCTCGAAGCGCGCCTGGTGGTGGTTGAACACAACCGCACGATTCTTCGCGATCGCACCACGTATGCCGCACAACCGCTCGCGTCCGGTGACACGATAGAGATCGTGCACTTTGTTGGAGGAGGGTGACGTGACGACCGTTGTTGCACCGATGCTGGATGCGCCGCTGGTGATCGGCGGGCGTGAATTCCATTCGCGGCTGCTGGTGGGCACGGGCAAGTACGCGACGAACGACGACATGATGCGCGCGATTCAGGCATCGGGCGCCGAGATGGTCACGGTGGCCGTGCGCCGCGTGAATCTGAATCGGTCGAAGGATGAGAGTATTCTCCATCACCTCGATCCGTCGCGCTACTTCCTGCTGGCGAATACCGCGGGATGCTACACGGCGGACGACGCCGTGCGTTACGCGCGTCTCGGCCGGGCGGCGGGCTTCAACGAGTGGGTCAAGCTCGAGGTGATCGGCGATCCGCAGACGCTGCTGCCGGACACCACCGGTCTGCTCGATGCCACGCGCACGCTCGCGGCGGAAGGATTCAGGGTGCTCGCCTATACGAACGATGATCTCATCACCGCGCTGCGCCTCGAGGATGCCGGTGCCGCGTGCGTGATGCCGCTCGCGTCACCCATTGGGTCGGGACTCGGCTTGCTCAATCCCTTCTCGATTCGCACGATCAAGAGCCGGCTGACCGTACCCGTGATCGTGGACGCCGGTGTCGGCACGGCATCCGATGCCTGCGTGACCATGGAACAGGGCGTGGACGGCATTCTCATGAACACGGCGCTCGCCGCCGCCACGGACCCGGTGCGCATGGCCACGGCCATGCGACTGGCGGTGGAAGCGGGACGCCTCGCCTATCTGGCCGGCCGCATGCCACGGCGCGAAATCGCCGTCCCGTCGTCTCCCACGACGGGCATGCTCGAATGACGGACGCGCGGTCGCAGGTGGCGCGCACGGCGCACGACCTGAGCAGCGTCACCGAGTCGCGGCGCGCGGCGGCCGACATGTGCGCGGATCTGCGCCGTGGCGAGCGACTCGACGCGGCGTTCGAGGCGCGCGCCGCTCATCTCGACGCGCGCGACCGGCGCTGGACGCAGGAGCTGGTGTACGGCATGCTCCGCCGTCGTGCCGTGCTGGATGCCTATCTCGATGCGCGGGTGCGCGGTGGTCTCGTCCGCCTCGATCCGGATCTCATCGACCTGCTGCGACTCGGCGTGGATCAACTGCTGTTCATGAACAGCGTTCCCGCGTACGCCGCCATCGCGCAGACCGTGGAGCTGGCCAAGCAGCGGCATGGCATCGGGGCCAGCAAGCTCGCCAACGCGGTGCTGCGGCGCATGGATCGTGAGCGTGACGCGCTCGAGCTGCCGGCGCGGGGCGATCCGGTGGAGTTCCTGGCGCTGCAACAGTCGCATCCGCGCTGGCTCGTCGCCCGCTGGGTCGCGCGCTGGGGCGCGCAGGAGACCGAGCGGCTGCTCGTCGCGAACAATACAGAGGCGCCCACCGTGCTGCGCCCCTACGGCATCGTGCGGGAACAGCTCGAGGCCACGCTCGAATCGGCGGGCGTGCACGTGGAAGACGCGCCGCTCGTGTCCGACAGCCTGCAGCTTACGGGCGGCACGTCGCTCGCGGAGCTTGGCGCGTATCGCAAGGGGCTGTTCTTCGTGCAGGACCCGGCCGCGACGCTCGTGACGCGCTACGCGGCCGTGCCACCGGACAGCGTGGTCATTGATCTGTGCGCCGCGCCGGGCGGCAAGGCGCTCGAACTGTCGCGCACGGCCGGGACGGTGCTCGCCGTGGATCGCTCGCCCGTGCGCCTCGAGCGGCTCGTGGACAACGTGCGCCGCCTCGAGGCGCGTGCCGTGCGACCCGTGGTCGCCGATGCCCGTCACGCCGCGCTGCAGGCCGCGGACGCGGTGCTCGTGGATGCGCCATGCACGGGCACCGGCACCTTCCGCAGGCACCCCGATGCACGCTGGCGTCTCAAGGTGTCCGATCTGGCGGTGATGGGCGCGCTGCAGCGCAGCATCCTGCGTGCGAGCGCGGACCTCGTCCGCCCGGGCGGCCTGCTCATCTACGCAACCTGCTCGCTCGAGCCGGAGGAGAACGACGCCCAGGTGGAAAGCTTCCTCGCCGAGCACGATGCCTTCAGTCTGGAACCACCGGCCGCCGGCACGGTGCCGGAGACGGTGCTCGATGCCGGACGCCTGCGCGTGCTACCGCAGCGCCACGACACCGACGGCGCCTTCGCGGCGCGCCTGCGGAGAGCGGCGGCGTGAACGCCGGGCGTCTCGCGCGCGGTCCCGGGCCGTACCTGCTCTCGGGAATCGGCGGCCTCGCGCTGGCCTGGCTCGTCGTGGGCGTCTTCATCTTTCCTGGCGGCGCCGTGGCGTCGAGCGATGTCATCGTGCCCAATGTCACCGGCATGTCCTACGCGGATGCCGCTGCGCGGCTCAAGGCCGCCGGCCTGTCGGCCGACAAGGGAGAGCAGCGCTATTCCAGTACGACGCCCTCGGGCGGGGTGCTCGACCAGACGCCCGATCCGGGCAGTTCGGTCTCCAAGGGCGCATCGGTGCTGCTCGATCTCAGCCGCGGCGAGCAGCAGGTGGCGGTACCGCGCGTCACGGGGCTGTCGCGCGACCAGGCACAGCGCACGCTCGAGGATGCGGGACTCGAGGTCGGCGAGGTGACGACCGCCGCGAGCGATGCGCCGTACGGCCAGGTGCTCGCCAGCACGCCACCCTCCGGCACCCAGGTGAGCGTCCCGTCCCCGGTGAATCTCCGCGTGAGCGCGGGTCCGCCGGACGTGACGGTACCCGACGTCGTGGGGCAGGACTATGCCCAGGCCCGTGTGCTGCTCGGCCAGCTCGGGTTTGTGATCGGCACGGTGACAACGGATACAACGAGCGCTCTTGCGCCGAACACCGTCGTATCGCAGTCACCGGCCGCCAGCAGCGCGGCGCACGCCGGCTCGACCATCACGCTCACCATCTCCGGCCGACCATGACGATGCGCATCGCGCCGTCGATCCTGAGCGCCGACTTCGCGCATCTCGCCAGCGACATCACCATGATCGAGTCGGCCGGCGCCGACTGGGTGCACGTGGACGTGATGGACGGCCGCTTCGTTCCCAATCTCACGTTCGGCGCCAAGGTGATCGAGACGCTGCGCGGGATCACCGAGTTGCCGCTGGATGTGCACATGATGGTCGTGGAGCCCGAGCGGTACTTCGAGACGTTTGCCGCGGCGGGCGCCGCGACGCTCACGCTGCACGCGGAAGTCGCGCCCCATCTGCATCGCCAGATCTGTCGGATCAAGGAGCTGGGCTGCCTGGCGGGCGTCGCGGTGAACCCGTCCACGCCGCTGGAAATGGTGCGCGACGTCGCGGCCGATCTGGACCTGCTGCTCATCATGTCCGTGAATCCCGGGTTTGGCGGCCAGTCGTTCATTGCGCATTCGCTCGCCAAATTACGGCAGGCGCGCGCGTTGCTCGACGCCGCCGGCAGCCACGCCGTCCTCGAGGTGGATGGCGGGATCAATCGCGACACGATCACATCGGTGTGGCGCGCCGGTGCGGACGCCGTGGTAGCGGGGCACGCCGTGTTCGGTGCTCCCGATCCGAAGGCGGAGATCGCGGCGCTCAGGCTTCTCTGCATGGAGACGGCATGACGGTCAGGCAGCAGTGGTCCATCGTGGGATTGTTCGTGCTCGTGGCCGGTGGCGTGCTGTTCGCGGCCACCCGCATCCTGGGCGACGAGCTCTTCCCGGTGTCAGTGGGTTCGCGCGCGCCCGACTTCCACGCGCAGACCATGGCCACGCCGGCCCGGGCGCGCTCGCTCGGGGATTATCGGGGCCAGGTGGTCCTGCTCAACATCTGGGCAACGTGGTGTGCGCCATGCCGCATCGAGATGCCGGGCATCGAGAAGCTCCAGCGCGCGCTCGGGCCGGACGGGCTCAAGATCGTCGCGGTCAGCATCGACGATCCCGGCAACGAGCAGGCCATTCGGGATTTCGCGCGCCAGTACGGCCTGTCGTTCGAGATCCTGCACGACGAAACCGGGGCCATCAAGACGCGCTATCAGACCACCGGCGTGCCGGAGACGTTCATCATCGGGCGCGACGGTGTGATCCGGAAGAAGGTGATCGGCGCCACCGAGTGGGACTCGGACGCCAACCGGGCGCTCATTCAGTCGCTGCTCCGCGAACCGGCCAGCTGAATGCCACAACCTGTACCGGTACGCGTGCGCTCGTGGAAGCAGCGGCTCCGCTCCGCGGTCATGGAAGGGTGGCCGCTCAAACTCGCGGCGATTTTCTTCGCACTCGTGCTCTGGCTCGTCGTGAGCGCGGAGGAGCCCACCGAGGAGTGGGTGGACGTGCGCCTGGCGCTCATCATGGATTCCACCGTCGCGCTGCGCGACAGCATGCCCAGCGTGCAGGCGCTCGTGGTGGGCCGCGGCCGCGACCTGCTCAAGCTGTACGCGGAGACGCCGGTGATCCGCCGCGTGGTCGGGCGGGACACGCCGGAGTCGGTGGTGTTCGATTTGCGCCCCAATGAGGTGGACGTGCCGGGCAACATCGACGCGCGCGTGCGCGACGTCCGGCCGCGCCAGGTGGAGCTCAAGTTCGCCGTGGCCGACTCCCGCTACGTCCCGGTGCGCCTGGCGCTCGATGTCGTGGCCGACAGCGGATTGCGCCTGACCGGCGCACCGCGCGCCGATCCCGACAGCGTACTGGTGCGCGGCCCGCGCGCGGCCGTGCACGATGTCGTGGAAATCCGCACGGTGCGACAGCGACTCGTGGTGCGCGACACGCTCTCGCGCGCCGTGCCCCTCGACACCGCCGGGCTCGGTGTCCACGTGACGCCGGATGCCGTCCGCATTCGTACGCCCATCACGCCCGTCCATCCGGCACGCGACAGCTCCGGGCAGTGACCCGCATCCTTGGCATCGAGACCTCGTGTGACGAGACGTCCGCGGCGGTGCTCGAGGCCCGGGGCGATGCGGTGACGCTGCGGTCCCTCGTCATCCTGTCGCAGGATGTGCATCGCGTCTTCGGAGGCGTCGTGCCGGAGATCGCCTCGCGCGCGCACCTCACCGCGATCACGCCCGTGGTGGAGCGCGCGCTCGCGGACGCCGGCGTCGCCCCGGATGCGCTGGACGTCGTCGCGGTGACCCATGCGCCCGGACTCGTCGGCGCGCTGCTCGTGGGATTGAGCTTCGGCAAGGCGTACGCGTTCGCGCGAGGCATTCCCGTCGTCGGCGTGCACCATATGGAAGGGCATCTGTTCGCGACTGCGCTCGAGCATCGGGATGCCGTTCCACCCTTCACCGCGCTGCTCGTGTCGGGCGGTCACACCATGCTGCTCGACGTCGAAGCCTGGGGCCGCTACCGCCTGCTGGGCGCGACGCGTGACGATGCCGCTGGCGAGGCATTCGACAAGGTGGCCAAGCTGCTCGGTCTCCCCTATCCGGGCGGACCGGCGCTGGAACGACTCGCGCGCGAGGGCACGCCGGGGCGCCATCGCTTCACGCGCCCCATGCTGCGGTCCAACCAGCGTCCGGACGACCCGGAGTACTACGACGTATCGTTCAGCGGGCTCAAGACCGCGGTGCTGCTCACCGTGCGCGGATCGCCGGACCTGGATGCCGAACGCGCGCACATCGCGCGCGGCTTCCAGGATGCGCTCATTGACACGCTCGTGGCCAAGACGGCCCGTGCCGTGGCCCGCTTCGGGCGCACCCGGGTCGTGCTGGGCGGCGGCGTGGCCTGCAACCAGACCCTCGTGGGCACCATGCGCGCGCGACTGGCGGACGATGGCGTCGCCGTCTATGCTCCATCAGCCCGGCTGGCGACGGACAACGCGGCAATGATCGCGCGCGCCGGGCTCTTCCACTTCGAGCGGGGCGAACGGGCCCCGCTCGATCTCAACGCGTATGCTGCCGCGCCACTGCCTGGACTCGTGCCTGCATGATCGTTCATCACCCCTTTGTCGTTCACTTCGGGCGCTTTGCGTTCACCGGCTTCGGCATCGCGGTGCTGCTCGCCTTCGCCATCGCGCAGGTGATCTGCCAGCGCGAGCTGGCGCGCCGCGGCCACGACCCCGAGCCCATTGGTGATCTGATCTTCGCCGCCGTCATTGGCGGGCTGCTGGGCGCGAAGATCTACTATGTGATCCTGATGCACGACATCACGATGCTCTGGAGCCGCGCCGGCTTCGTGTTCTGGGGCGGGCTCATCGGCGGCATTATTGCGGTGGCCTTCGTCGTCTGGCACCGGAAGCTGAATCTCTGGCGCATCGCGGACGTCGCGGGCATCGGGATCGCGGCGGCGTACTCCATCGGACGCACCGGATGCTGGGCCGTTGGCGACGACTATGGACGCCCATGGAATTCCATCTTCGCCGTGAGCTTTCCGGATGGCTCGCCGCCGTCCACCGCGGGCAACATGCACGCGATGTTCGGCACGCCCATTCCGGCGGGCGCAACGGCGAACACCGTGCTCTCGGTCTATCCCACGCAGTTGCTCGAGGTGACGCTCGGCTTCATCATGTTTCTCATTCTCTGGCGGCTGCGCGATCACAAGCATGCGGAAGGATGGCTGTTCGGCGTCTACATGGTGCTTGCCGGCATCGAGCGCTTCCTGGTGGAATTCCTGCGCGCCAAGGATGACCGCTTCTTCGGCGGGCTGACCATGGCACAGCTCTTCGCGCTCGCCTTCATCGTGGCCGGCTTCGTGTGGATGAACGCGCGGCGTACCGTCCGCGAGAACGCTCCCGGCATCTACGCGAGAGCGGCCTGAGGCCAGGCGACGCTCGGGACTCCCTCCCGAGCTCGCCGTGCAGTTTCTGCGCGCAGCGTCTGTGACGCGCTGCGGCATCGCGCCGGGCCGACTCGATTCTTCATCCGCATCTCGTACCACCGGAGATCCGATGAAAGTTCTGTTTGCCGTCCTGCTGCTCGTACTGCTCCCCGTGTCGCCCGCTTCGGCGCAGGGAGCGGATTCCACGCGGCCTACCGTTCACGCGCCGCATCCGTTCACTGTCCACGACCTCGTGATGATGGATCGGGTGAGCGACCCCCGGTTGTCGCCGGATGGCCGTTATGCCGCGTACTCGGTGCGCAGTACCGAGTACGCCGCGAACAGAGGCGTCAGTGCCGTTTACGTCAGCGATCTGCGCGGAACCGCGGAGCCCGTGAAGGTGGTCGCTGCCGGCTCCTCGGCGCGCTGGTCCGCGGATGGGCACAGTCTCTATTTCCTGGCGCCGGCCAACGACGTGGAGCAGTTGTGGCGCGTGGATCTCTCCGGCACGAACGGTCTGGATCTCGGCGGACACACGGCACCCGTACAGGTCACCCGCGCGCCGCTGGATGTGAATGACTACGTGCTCTCGCCGGACGGCCGGCGCGTGCTGCTGTCGTATGCCGTGTTCACCGATTGCGCCACGCTCGCCTGCACTGCGCACCGGCTCGATGCCCGCGAGCACGACAAGGCCAGCGGCACGCTGTACACCAGGCTCTTCGTGCGGCACTGGGATACCTGGGCGGATGGCCGGCGCAATCAGCTCTTTGTCGCCGCCTTCGACGCCAGCGGACAGGTGCCCGCGGAGCCAATGCTCCTGAGCCGCGGCGTCGACGGCGATGTGCCGAGCAAGCCGTTTGGTGATTTGAGCGAGGTCGCGTTCTCGCCGAATGGCCTGACCGTGTACTTCGGCGTTCGCATTGCCGGCACCACTGAGCCGTGGTCAACCAACTTTGATGTGTACAGTGTGCCCGTGGACGGCGCCGCTGCACCGCGCAACCTCACCACCGCCAATACGGCGTGGGACGCGTATCCGGTGCCGGCGCCCGATGGCAAGACGCTCTACTACCTGGCCATGAAAACGCCGGGCTTCGAGTCCGACCGCTTCGCGATCATGGCCATGGACCTCGCCACCGGCGCGAAGCACGAGGTGGATCCGAAGTGGGATCGCTCGCCGGGCGGGCTGTCCATCTCGGCCGACGGCAGGACGCTGTACGCCACGGCCGACGACGAGGGCCAGCATGCCCTCTTCGCGATCGATGCGGCGACCGGCGCGGTAAGCCGGCTCGTTGGTGACGGTACGGTGAGCGACTATTCGCTGGCCAACGGCACGCTCCTCCTTGCCCGCGATGATCTCAAGCACCCCGCGGATCTGTACACACTCGATCTCAGCGCGAATGGATCGCGCCATGGTACACTGAAGCAGGTCACGCACTTCAACGCGACCGACCTGGCCAATGCCAGAATGGGGGACTACGAGTTCTTCACCTTCAAGGGCTGGCACGACGAGACCGTGCAAGGCTACGTGGTGCGGCCGGTTGGCTTTCAGCCGGGGAAGACGTACCCGGTGGCCTTCATCATTCACGGCGGCCCGCAGGGCGCCATGGACAACGGCTGGAGCTATCGCTGGAATCCGCAGACATACGCCGGCCAGGGCTTTGCGGTGGTAACTATCAACTTTCACGGATCCACCGGCTTCGGACAGGCATTCACGAATTCCATCTCCGGCGACTGGGGCGGGAAGCCGCTCGAGGACCTCAAGCGTGGCTGGGCCGCGGCACTGAGCCGGTACACGTTTCTTGACGGTGGTCGCGCCTGCGCGCTCGGCGCCAGCTACGGCGGCTACATGACGTACTGGATTGCGGGCGTGTGGAACCAGCCGTGGAAATGTCTCGTGGATCACGATGGCGTGTTCGACACCCGCGCGATGTACTACGACACGGACGAGCTGTGGTTCGAGGAGCACGAGAATGGCGGGACGCAGTACGAGCATCCGGAGAGCTACGAGCAGTTCAATCCGATGGATCACGTGAAGAACTGGCGCGTTCCGATGCTGGTGGTGCACAGCGGCCACGATTTCCGCATTCCCATCACGCAGGGGCTCGGCGCGTTTACGGCGCTGCAGCGCCGTGGCATTCCCAGCGAATTTCTCACGTTCCCCGATGAGAATCACTGGGTGCTGAAGCCGCATAACAGCGTGCAGTGGCACGACACCGTGAACGCGTGGCTGAAGAAGTGGACCGATAGCCACGCCGCGCCCGCGGCGCCGAATCCGGCGCGGAAGCGCTGATGGCGTTCGTTACGCGAGACGGGGGAAGGACGTGAGGTAGCGCAGACCGATCACGGGTGCGAAACGGCCGTACGAGCCAGCGCTCCCATGCTTCAGCATGCGTCGGCGTTCCCGCAACGGGTGCGTCTTGCCACGGCCGGGTTTGACGCTAGGTTGTCCTGTCCCTCGTCCGGCAACCCACATCGCCATCGCGGCGGCGGTGGTTCGCTCGACCGTTCCCGTCGACGCGGTTCTCCCATTGCCCCGGGGCCTTCCCATTGAGTGACGCCACGCAGTCGGCCGCACCGCGTCGTGTGCTTCGCCTTCGCGATGTCGTGCTGTTCAATCTCGTGGCCGTGCTCGGCCTGCGCTGGCTGGCCACGGCTGCCCGGGCAGGTCCCGGCACGCTCGTACTCTGGATCCTCGCCGCCGCCCTGTTCTTTGTCCCGCAGGGGCTGGTCGTGCTCGCCCTCTCGGCGCGGTACCCCAGTGAAGGGGGGATCTATACCTGGACCCGCGAGACGCTTGGCGAGGGTCACGGCTTTCTCTGCGGATGGTGCTACTGGATCAACAACGTCCTGTTCTATCCGAATCTCCTCATCTCGACTGCCGTCATCGCCACCTGGGCCATTGGCCGGGGCGAGAGCGGCCTGGCGGACAATCGCACGTATGTTCTGTCGGCGACGCTGATCGCCCTCTGGGCGGCGGTGGCGGTCAACGTCATTGGCACCGGCCGCGGCAAGTGGCTGCAGAACATTGGCGCACTGGGTACGTATCTCCCGGCAGTCATGCTGATCGCACTGGGTGGCGTCGCCGTGTTTCACGGGCCGCCGGCGACGCCGATCACTCGCGCCTCGCTCACACCCAATCTGTCCAGTCTCGCGACGCTCAATCTCTGGGCGACCATCGCCTTCGCCTTCGCCGGGCTGGAACTGTCGTCTTCCATGGGCGACGAGGTGCAGGACGCGGCACGCACGATGCCGCGCGCCGTCATCATCGCTGCACCGCTCATCGCCCTGGCGTACATTCTTGGCTCCGGCGCGATGCTGTGGCTCGTCCCCAGCGATCACGTCAATCTCGCGGCGGGCTTCATCCAGGGCGTCTCGGTCGGAGCCACGCGCATTTCGCCGGGGCTCGGCTGGCTTGCCGCGGCCGCAGCGGCCATGTACACCATCGGCAATCTCGGTGGCGTCGGCGCGTGGCTCGTCGGGCCCGCACGCGTCGCGTTCGTCATCGGCCTGGATCGCTACTTCCCGCGCGCGTTCGGCAAACTCCACCCCAGGTATGGCACGCCGTACATCGCCATGATCGTCCCCGCGATGCTGGCGAGCGTCCTGCTTGTCATCTCCCTGCTCGGGAAGGGCACCACCGTGGAGCGCGCCTATCTGATTCTGCTCGACACGAACATCCTGCTGTATTTCATCCCCTACCTGTACCTGTTCCTGATCTTTCTGCTCCAGTTCGCGGTGGGAACCCGCGCGACGGCGAACGCCGCCATCCTGTCGTCGGCGGCTCGAGGCGCATACGCGCGCCTTCCCGGCGGGCGGCTCACGGCGTTCGTGTTTGGCATGTGCGGTCTGCTCATGACCGCGTTCGCGATGATCCTGGCCGGAATCCCGCCCGAAGGCGGCGAGCAGGCGGTCCTGTTCCTCGCAAAGGTCGTGGGAGGGACTGCCGTGTTCCTGCTGATCGGCGGCCTGATCTACTGGCGCGGACGTGCGGCCGCTCGGCGGCGTCGTGCGGAGCTGAACACGGCGCCCGGTGATTGACGGCTAACGCCGCGCATGCATCGCGGCCTGCGTGCTCGCGAGGCCGCGCAGCGCCAACTCCCGTCCCGGCGCACGGCCAAGCGCCATTTGAAATTCGTGCTCCGCCGCGGCGAAGCGTTTCATGGTGAATAGCACCTCGCCGTAGAGCTCGTGCGACGGCTTGTCTACGTTGGGCGGCCCGAACGCATAGGCCATGGAATCCTCGAGCACCGTCGCGCGCTGCAGCAATGTCAGGGCGGCGGCGGTGTCCGCACTCTGCCCGCTGAACCGGGTGAGGGCCTGCAGTTCCAGATCGAGAACACCGAGCCGCTTCAGGTACTCCGCGTCGTTGGGGTCGGGTTCCCGTTCACCGGCGATATTGCGTGACAACTGAGCCCGGTCCTGCTGGAATGCGGCGAGCGCGATTCGGCTCGTCGCGGTGTCTCCGCGTTTCGCCGCGGCAAAGCCGCGCGTGAATTCCCAGGTGGCGTGCGGCGCCGCCGCGCCGGCGAGTGATGGCGTCCACTGTGCGACCGTGTCCGACCAGTCCTGCGAGTCCAGGACGTAGCGGCTCCACATCGTCACGGCCGACGCCATTGGTGAATTGTCGGGATCGTACTGGCCGGCTTTCGCGGCCGTCCGCGCCGCCTCGGCTTGGCGCTGGCACCGCTCCATCAGGGCGCGAGCGTCGTCCACTCGCGACAGCTCGAGGTATCCGTACTCGAGCCAGAAGTTGTAATGCCCGCAGAATCTGGGACCGCGTCCGTGAGCCGCCAGCGCGGCATCTACCACGCGCATGGCGTTCTCGTTGGCACGAACCACGTCCGGCCACATGCCCAGTGCCATGAAGATGTGCGAGGTCATGTGCTGCGCATGATCGGCGTCGGGCGCGATTTTCGACAGCGCCCGGGCGGCGGGGAGCGCGGCGGCGGCATGGTCCGGATCATCCAGCGCGTGAATCCAGTAGTGCGCCGCGCCCGGATGCCGCGGATTCCGTGCGTACACGCTCTCGGCGATCGCGGCAGCGTGCAGGTAGGTGGGCACGTTCCGCACGCCCTGACTCAGCCCCATCAGCGAGAGCGCGTAGAACGCGCGGGCCTCGTCGTCGCGCGGGTTGGCGGCGAGGAGCGCACCCATGGCCTGCGCGTACAGCGTATCGCGCCGTGCCTTTGGTCCATCGCCGTACAGGATGTCGACGGCGCGCAGGTAGCCGCGCTCGCGTGGTGTGACGGCCATCGCTTCACGCGCCGTTGCGGTGGGTGCGAGCTTCGCGAGCGCCGCGCGAGCTGCCGGAAGGTCCTGCTCATCCCACACGGGATGCGTGTACGTCATGGCCTCGCCCCAGTACGCCATGGCCATGGCGGGGTCGATGCGCTCCGCATGGCGAAACGCGGCCGCCGCCTCGTCGTACTCGAAGAGGTGCAGCAGGAGTACGCCACGTACGAACTGCGTGTCCGCCGCGCTGGAATGCGAGACGACCGGAAAGGCGATGGAGCCGAGCCCCTGGATCGTCACGGGCACGGCTGCCTGGGCCGTGAGCGCAACCGGCAGGCACAACGCCGAAAAGAGGAGGAGGAGTCGACGTGCGGTCTCGCGCATGGGGAGAGAATATCCCACCGGGCACGGCAGTGCGCGAGGGCCGCCGGACGTCATGGGCGAGGCGGCCCACGGAACTCAGGCTGCCGCCAGGCAATTTGTACTGACTTCATCGGATCGTGTGTAGTCCACGGCGGGCGCAGCCTGCACCCGCCAGGCTTTCTTCCCGGAGGCGGTCATGAAGTCACGCGCACTGTCTATCGCCACGCTCCTTCCGGCTCTGCTTCTCGCCGCGGCATGTCACGACGAGCCGGTTCAGCCCACCGATGCCTCGGCCAGCACCAATGTCTCTCAACCACCCGGAGCACAGATACAGGGAGCCCAGAGCGGTCCCGCCGTTGCCATCTTCCGGGTCAGCCTCGCGCCGCTGAACAATTCCGGCGTGCACGGAACCGCGACGCTGGCGGTCCGCGGCAGCGATCTCGTCGTCCAACTGCAGGCGGTGGGTCACATTCCCGACCTGCAGCACGTGCAGCACATCCACGGCTTCACCGATGGAACGGACGCCACCTGTCCGCCGCCCTCGGCAGCAGGTGACGACGGAGTGCTCACGTTCGCCGAAGGGCTTCCGTTCTACGGACCGGTCCAGCTCAACCTCACGCCCTTTCCCACTCCAACCAACTCCGCGGGGTCCATTCAGTATCACGCGTCGTTCGCGTCCGCCGATCTGGCGTTCAGCCCGTCAGATCTCGAGTTGAAGACAATGGTACTCCATGGTGCGTTCGTCGACGGTACATACGTCCCCTCGCTGCCGGTCGCATGTGGAGTGGTGGAGCGCGTGAACTGAGCTGATGCGATCGCTGGCGCCGGACGCGTCAGCATCGCCGGGTTCACGCAGACCGCGGTAAACGCCCGAGCGCGACACCACACTGTCGCGCTCTTCTGCTGATCGTCATATCTTGACAATCAAGATGAGAGACCGTATCGTCTTCCGCACCACCCACCCGGAGCGCTCGTGGACGAGCCGAACACCGATGTCATCCAGGGCACGCTCGACCTGCTCATCCTCAAGACGCTGAGTCTCGAGCCGATGCACGGCTACGGCATCGCCCGCCGCGTCGAGCAGATCTCGCGCGGGGTGTTCCGGATCAATGCCGGCTCCCTGCTCACCGCCCTCCAGCGACTCGAACGCGCCGGCTGGCTCGACGCCGAGTGGCGGCAGACCGAAAATGCGCGCCGGGCCAGATACTATCGGCTCACGCGCGCCGGCCGGAAGCAGCTCGAGGTGGAGTCGGCCGACTGGAAGCGCCGTGCGTCAGCCGTGGCCCGCCTCCTCAACGTCGAAGGGTAGCGCCATGTCGCTCTGGCGTCAGATGACGCACGGCCTGCGCGTGCTCCTACATCGTCGCGCCGCGGATCAGGATCTCGCGGATGAAGTGACTGATTTCCTGAACCAGCTCGCTGCCGAGCACGTGGCCCGCGGGCTCTCGCCCGCCGATGCGCAGCGCGCCGCCCGGCTGGAGCTGGGCAGCTCGACTGTGGTGCGCGAGCAGGTGCGCTCCTCCGGCTGGGAGAACGCCGTCGGCACGTTCGTCGCCGACCTGCGCTTTGCCGCGCGCCGCCTGCGCAGCAATCCGGGATTCACCATCGTCAGTGTGCTCACGCTCGCCCTGGGACTCGGCGCCGTCACCGCGATTTTCAGTGCGGTGAACCCCATTCTGTTCGAGCCGCTGCCGTATCCCGACGCCGGCCGCATCCTGATGATGTCCGACTTCGGAACCGACGGCTCACCCATCGACGTCACCTTTGGCACGTATCGTGAGCTCGCGGCGCGCAGCCGATCCTTCAGCACCATGGCCGCGGTGGATGCCTGGCAGCCGGCGTTGACCGGGACCGCCGAGCCCGAACGACTCTCGGGCCAGCGGGTGACCGCGACGTACTTCCGGGTGCTGGGCGTGCCGCCGGCGCTGGGCCGGGACTTCGACGCGGCTGACGACCAGCCTCACGGCCCCCGGGTCGCCATCGTGAGTGACGGCCTGGCGCAGCGCCGCTTCGGCGGAGCTCGCGCGGTCCTCGGCCGTCAGGTCACCCTGGACGGCGATCCATATACCGTCATTGGAGTCATGCCGCGCGGCTTCGAGAACGTGCTCACGCCATCGGCTGAGGTGTGGGCGCCACGACAGTACGGCGCGAACGCCTCCTTCGATGGACCCGAGTGGGGCCACCACATGCGACTCGTCGGGCGACTCGCGCCGGACATCACCCCTGACCAGGCCACGCGCGAGCTCCAGGCCATCGCGCACACGCCGGTGCCGGAATTTCCGCGACCGCCATGGGCCAGTCTCGATCACGGTGTGATCGTGCACGCGCTGCAGGCGGATGTCACCGCGGGCGTGAGGCCCGCGCTCGTCGCCAGCCTCATCGCGGTCCTTCTCGTGCTCGCGATTGCATGCGTGAACGTGACGAATCTTCTGCTTGCACGCGGTGCGCAGCGGCGCGGCGAGTTCGCCATGCGCGCCGCGCTCGGAGCCGGGCGACGGCGGCTCATCAGCCAGCTCCTCACCGAGAGTCTGCTCCTCGCGGTCCTGGGTGGCGCGCTCGGTCTGGCCGTCGCCGATCTCGGCGTGCGCGCCCTGGTGGCGCTCAGCCCACCGGGTCTCCCTCGGGTGAACGCGATCCGGCTCGACGCGGCCGTCTTCCTGTTCGCGCTGGGCATTACCGCGTTCGTCGGCCTCGTGGTCGGATTCGTGCCCGCACTCAGTGCATCGCGCAGCGACCTGCACGCCGGATTGCAGCAGGGTTCGCAGCGCACCTCCGGCGGCCACCGGCTCACACGCAACGTGCTCGTCGTCGCGGAAGTCGCCCTCGCGCTCGTACTGCTCGTGAGTGCGGGATTGCTGCTGCGGAGCCTGGAGCGTCTCTTCGCGGTCGCGCCGGGACTGGATCCGTCGCACGTCGTGACGATGCAGGTGGAAGCCGCCAGCCACCTGCACGACGGCGACAGCACACGATACCGGTACTTTGCGCAGACGCTCGACGCGGTGGAGCATGTTCCCGGCGTGACGGCCGCGGCCTTCACCAGCCAGTTGCCGCTCAGTGGCGACTTCGACAAGTACGGTGTGCAGTTCGAGTCGGCGCCGAGCGATGACCCCAACGCCGACTACGGCGCGTTCCGCTACATGGTGACGCCGGCGTACTTCGCGGCCCTGCGCATCCCGCTCCGGCGCGGGCGTCTGCTCACCGATTTCGACCGGGCTGGCACGATGGAAGCGGTCCTCATCAACGAGTCGTTTGCGAGACGCGCGTTCCCGGGTCAGGATCCCATTGGCCAGCGCGTGCGCCTGGGTCCGGAAGCGGGTCGCACCGATCACCCATGGGATGTGATCGTGGGCGTGGTGGGTGACGTGAAACAGGCGTCGCTGGCGATTGGCGATGAGAATGACTTCTACGTTGCGTCCGGTCAGTGGGCGTGGGTGGACAACGTGCAGTCGCTCGTGGTGCGCACGCAGGGATCCGCGACGGCGCTCATCCCCGCCATCAAGCAAGCCGTCTGGTCCGTGGACCGGAGCTCACCCATCGTGCGCGTGGCGAGCATGGATGCGCTCGTTGCCGCGACGGCTGCCCAGCGTCGCTTCGCGCTCACGCTCTTCGAGGCATTCGCGCTCGCGGCCCTCGCCCTGGCCGCCATCGGTATCTACGGCGTGCTCGCCGGCGGCGTCACGGAGCGCACGCGCGAGATCGGCGTGCGCGCCGCGCTGGGCGCATCGCGTGGGGCCATTCTCACTCTGATCGTGCGCCAGGGAATGACGCTCGCGGCGCTCGGTGTGCTGATCGGCCTGGGCGGCGCCGTCCTGTCGACGCGCAGTCTCGCCACCTTGCTGTTCGGCATCTCCCGGCTCGACCCGATCACGTATCTGGGTGTGATCGTGTTGTTGCTCGGCGTCGCGGCCGTGGCCTGCTGGATTCCCGCGCGGCGCGCCGCGGCGGTGGATCCGATCATCACGCTGCGGGCGGAATAGGCGCGCCGCGGACAGATCGCAAGCCGCCTTCACGATCACGACGTGCCGGTGTCCGCTCGTGCCCGCGCCGGCTCTCAGACGAGCGACCGAATCCAGCCACCATCCACGGCGATGGACTGCGCGGTGATGTACGCCGCACGCTCGGACGCGAGAAACGCGGTGAGCGCTGCCAGCTCCTGTGGCTCACCCAGCCGGCCCGCGGGAATCTGCCGCTCGAATTCCGCGCGCACCGCATCGGCGCTGATGCCTTCGCGCGCACTCCGCGCCGCCGCCAGCTCGTCGATACGCTCGGTGCGCGTGTAGCCCGGCAGCACGTTGTTCACGGTGATGCCGAACGGGGCCACTTCGTTCGCCAGCGTGCGCGCGAACCCCGTGACCGCGGCACGGAGACTGTTGGACAGAATGAGCTGATCCACCGGCTGCTTCACCGCGATCGATGTCACGTTGATGATCCGGCCCCACCGGCGGTCCTTCATGCCCGGGAGGACACGCCTCGTGAGCTCGACCGCCGAGGCGAGCGTCAGGCGGAAGGCCGCGTCCCAGGCGGCCGCGTCGTGTGATTCGAATGGTCCGGCCGGCGGTCCTCCGGCGTTCGTGACCAGCACATCGATACGGCCGAAACGGGCAATCGCCGCATCCACGAGTCGAGCCACGTCGTCGGGTCGCGACACGTCCGCCGGAATGGCCACTGGCAGCGTGCCGGTCTGCGCGGCGATCGCCTGCGTCGCCCGCTCGAGCGACGCGCCCTTGCGCGAACACATCACGAGTGACGCGCCTTCGCGCGCCAGCTCGGCGGCGATGGCGAATCCCAGCCCGCGGCTCGCCGCCGCGACGAGCGCGACCTTGTTCTCGAGTCCGAGCTCCATGCTCAGCGCTCTCCGCGCAGATAGGCGTCGCTGTGGTCCAGCCAGTCCTGGCGCGGTGGGGAGAAGACGTCCACGTCGAGCGTGTCTTCGAGCGCTTCCGCCTTGTGCGGCAGATTGGATGGAATGTAGAGCACCTCGCCCGCCGCGACGACGAGCTCACGCTCGCCCGCATCGCCCAGCCAGAAACGCAGTGCGCCTTCGAGAATGTAGGTGAGCTGCTCGTTGTCGTGCGCGTGTTTGGGCACGATCGATCCCTTCTTGAGGTACACGTGCGCGAGCATCATCCGATCGCCCGTGATGAGCCGCCGATCGAGCGAGTCGGACACCCGCTCCTTCGGCATGTCGGTCCAGCGGTACCACGTCGCGCTGCTTGCATCGGTCACGATCAGTCTCCGTGGTGGGTGGTCGCGCGATGATAGCGCACGGCGGGCGGCGCGGCCAGCGCGCAACCGCATTCCCCTTCCAGCTCACCCCGGCATGCGCATAGCTTCGTACCAGCTCAACCCGCTCGTGCCACGAATGGTCCTCTGACCGCACCATGCAGCCAACCAGCGAAAAATTCTGCATCATTGGCGCTGGCCCCTCAGGGCTCGCCACCGCGCGCGCGTTCGCGCAGGCCGGTATTCCGTTCGACATCCTGGAGCGCCACAGCGACGCCGGCGGCATCTGGGACCCGGCGAATCCCGGGTCGCCCATGTATGCGTCCGCGCACTTCATTTCGTCGCGCACGCAGTCCGCCTTCGACGACTTTCCCATGCCGGCGGACTACCCGGATTATCCGGGCCACGCGCAGATCCTCGCCTACATTCGATCGTTCGCCGACCGGTACGAGCTGCGCTCACGCATTGAATTCGGCGCCGCCGTCGCGCGCGTCACGCCCGCCAATGGTGCCTGGCACGTTCAGCCGGCGTCCGGGCCTATACGGGAGTATCGCGGCGTGGTGGTCGCGACCGGGCACAACTGGGACCCCATCCTTCCCGAGTATCCCGGGCACTTCACGGGCGACGCGAGGCACTCGCTTCACTATCGCGCGCCCGGGGAGTTCGCCGGCAAGCGCGTGCTCATCGTAGGTGGGGGAAATTCGGGCTGCGATATCGCCTGTGACGCAGCGGTCACCGCCAACCGCACGGTGATCAGCCTGCGGCGCGGCTACCACTTTCTGCCCAAGCACATCTTCGGCCAGCCTACGGATGCCTTCTTCCGGAGCGGACCGCACCTGCCCGCGTGGCTCGCGCAACCGCTGCTCACAGGGCTGCTGCGCGTACTCGTGGGTGATCTGCGCCGCTACGGGTTGCCCAAACCGGACCACAAGGTGCTCGAAACGCACCCCATCATGAACACCCAGCTCCTCCATCATCTCGCACACGGTGACGTGAGCGCGAAGCCGGATGTGCGGGAACTGAGCGGCAATCATGTGCGCTTTGCCGACGGCAGCGAGGAAGCGTTCGACCTCATCGTGTACGCGACGGGGTATCGCGCCACGCTCCCGGTGCTCGAGCCCGCGCTCGTACCGCTGCACGGCGGCGCACCGATGCCGTTTCTGAACGTGTTCCCCGATCAGCGCGGCCTCTTCATCGTTGGCCTCTTCGAGACGGATGGCGCCGCGTTCCCGGTCGTGAGCAGGCAGGCCGCGCTCGTGGCGGCGCTGCTGAGAGCGGAAGTGGATGCGCCGGAGCGCGCCAGGTGGTTTCACGCACTCCGCGCCGGTCCGCGCCCCGATCTCACCGGCGGTGTGAAGTATCTCCAGTCGCCGCGCCACGCGATCTACGTCCAGTTCGATGAATACCTGCACTACGTCAACAGGCTGCTGAAGGGCATGACGTAGCGCGGCGTCCGGCGGTACCGCGCCGCGAGCTACTCGCGCACGTTGATCCCGGATGACTTGCGGCCCGTCAGCGAATGCGGGTCGTCGGGATCGCGCCCCTCCACCTGCTTCTCCAGCGCGGCCACCCGCGCCTCCAGCCGCGCGACCGTCTGTTCCACCGACGACACATGCTGGTCCACCACGGCGGCGGGCGACGCATCCGGCGGAATCGTGGGCAGCGTCACGGCCCGCCGGGGCCAGAACGTCTTGAGCAGCGCCGCAATGAACAGCAGCAGCAGCAGGAGCTGCGCGCTCAACCCCTCCACCGTCGGAAAGATTCCCATCGCTGCCACGTGCGGGAATCCGTGCAGCAGCGTCGTGGGCAGTGCATTCACTTCCTGCAGCTCGCGAATGCCCTTGCCCATGAACACGAACGCCATGTAGTACAGTAGCACGCTCGTCACGGCGAAGAACGGACGCAACGGGATGCGCACGCCGTAGCGATAGAACAGGATGAAGATGATCGCCAGCGCCACGCCGCCTGTCACGATGCCGAGCGACAGCGGCACGATCATGTGTGCGCCTTCGCCAAACAGCGCCTGAAAGAAAAGCGCGGTCTCGGCGCCCTCCCGATACACGGCGAGAAATGCCACGAACGCCAGCGCCCGTCCGCCACCATGCTGCAGCGCCGTCGTCACTTTCTCGCGAATGAACTGCTGCCAGTGCGCCGCCTCCACCTTGGAGATGAGCCAGTAGCTCACCGAGAACAGCACGGCCACGGCGATCAGCATCGTGATCCCCTCCAGCAGATCCTGGCTCGCCGGCACGGCGCGAAGCACCGTCTGCAGCACCACCGCCGTCAGCAGACTGGCCACGACACCCAGCGCTGCGCCGACCCAGATGGATCGGAGACGGTCACGGTTCCCCGTCTTGATCAGAAATGCCACCACGGCGCCGATGACCAGGATCGCCTCGAATCCCTCACGCAGAATGATCAGGAATGACTGGAAGAATGCGCCCCAGCCCCCGTTCGATGTGTGGGTGAGATCCACCACGGATGGCAGACTTGCTTCGATGGCGTCACGCGACCGTTGCGCGGATCGCAGATCGTTCGTGCGAATGGCGCCCTTGAAGTCCGCGAAGCGTTGCTCCATGGCGGCCACCAGCCCCGGCGACTTGGCGCGCGCCACCGTTTCCAGTGGCTCGAACGCAATGTACGAGTCGAACGCACGATCACCCGCGTCGCTCATGCGTCCCGTCTGCGCGGCGGCGAGCGCCTGGTCGAGCAGCCCCAGTACCTTCTTCGCGGCCGCGTCAGCGCCCGTGTCAGCCGATGCCGTTGCCGGAATGACGCCGCGCCGGGTCGGAAGCGATCGCACGTAAGCCACGATCCTGGCGACCTCCGAATCCGCGAGATCCCGCGCCGGCGGCATGGTGCTGCCCGGAATCCCGTTTCGAATAGCGGCGGCGATCTCCGCGTCGCTTCGCTCGGCCTGCCACGCGAACGAGGCGATCTCCGGGGGCAACGGCACGAGCGCACGCGTCGCGGCACCATCGAGCAACCCGGTATTCCCGTGACAGGCGGCGCACCGCTGCAGGAACAGCCCTTCACCTTCCGCCCGCTCGGCGGGCGTGGAATGCAGCGTCTGCAGGTAGCTCACAACCTCCCATCGCTGCTGAGCCGTGAGCGTGGCACCCCACGCCGGCATTTGCGTCCGTGGCACGCCAACCGAGATCACCCGATACATCAGAGCCGGCGATGTCTCCGCCATGCTGTCTGCACTGCCGATGGCGGGCGGGGCCGGATGGATTTCCCGGGCGGCAGGCCCGTCGCCCAGCCCGCTCTCGCCGTGACACGATGCACAGCTCCGCTCGAAGATCGAACGCCCGTCCGCAAGACTCAGTACCTGCGTGGGCAGTTCGAGCGCACCCTCCCCTCCCAGGGCCAGGGCGAAGCGCAGGTGAATGGCGCTCAACTCCTGGGGTGTAACCTTCGCGCGGACCGCCGCCACCAGCGTATCGAGCACCGCGCGAACCGTCATCACGCTGTCGCCCCGCAGCCGCGTCGCGACGTCCTGGGCATCAGTGAGAAAGCCGACCGTCTCCTGGTATTCCTGCTGGGAGATCAGCCGGCCCTTTGCATCAATGCCCTTCGAGTACTCCTCGACAGCCACCCCAACAATGCTCGAAAGTCGCCTGGCGGGACTCTCCTGCGCACGCAGGCTTCCTGACCCGGCGACGACCAGCGCCGCAGCGAGCGCATTGCTGAGGATGGTGCTGACATTCATTCCGACTGAATGTATCGGCATTACTATAGAGCCGCTACCAGCCCGCGACGCCATCCCGCCGCTCCAGCACGACCACCGCGCCCGCCGTCGCCTCGCTGTGCGAGAGCGACAACCAGGCATGTGCCACCTGCAGCTCGTCGGCGCGGACCGCTGCTTTCCCATGCAGCGCGAGCGAAGGGCGCCTCAACGCATCGAGCACGACTTCCATCTCGCGCCAGCTCAGCCCGCGTGCCGCATCCGTGCCCGAGAGCGCCTTGAACGCCGCTTCCTTTGCGGCAATGCGCGCCGCCAGATGCACGTAGGGATGGACGCGCTGCATCGCATACGCGGCCTCAGCGGGCGTGAACAGCCGTTCGACAGCTCGGCTTCCCTTTGACGCGAGCAGCTTCTTGACCCGCGCGATGTCCACGAGATCCACGCCCATGCCGATGATCATCGCGCGCGACCTCGACCGGATCGGGTCCGCCGCATGAGGCGGCGCCATCGCGAGAGCCGGCCACGGCGCGCCGGATCGAGCACCGCCATCAGCGTCTCCCAGACCTCATCCGCGCACTCGAATACGCCCTGGAGGGCGGCCGTCCACATGCGCCAGGCGTCATAGCGGTTCGCATCGGGCGACTGATCGAGTGCGGTGCGCGCCGTATCCAGCGCATCCAACCGTGCAAGCAGTGGCGCCACGTCGTCCACGAGCTCCGCTTCCAGCGCGCGCCGCTCCGGCGGCTCATCCGGATAGCGCTCCGCGGCGAACGTCGCCAGTGCGCCCAGGAGCGACGCGCGCAATCCGGGCGCGTTGAACGCGTCGAGTGTCATCGTGGTCGAGCCTCCGCCTTCCGCCGCGCGCCGCGCCGAAATCAATGGCGCGAAAAACCGGTCATGCTCCGGACTGGCGGCCGCGCGGCGCGAGCCGAGGGTTCGCAGGGAACGCGTGAGCTCGGGCAGCGTGTGCACGTGCCGCTCGAGTTCCAGGGCAAGGGCACCAAGTTCCAGGGCCGGGCCCATGCGCACCACGTCGCCCTGGCGACGATACACGAGCAGCACGCCGTTCTCCTCCCGCGCCCCGCTGAGCACCGTGATCGGCAGCGTGACGCGGCCGCGGCTGGTCGCCAGCGTGAGCGTTCCGGCTTCGAGCGTCACGAGCGCCTCCATGGACACATCGCGCCCACCCACACGCCTCGAGATCATCGCGCGCACCGGGATCGCCGCGTCGCTCATCTCACGCGTCCTCCAGATCGTAGCGCATGATGCCGTCACGCTCCTCGTCGCACAATGCCGCCTGCTGTCCGGTGCGTTCCTGGTAGCGTCGCACGAATTGCGGCAGGCGCTCCGACGTGAACGCAGCGCGCGCGATACCGAGCACGGCGATGGCGCGCTCGATGTGCTCCGGACTCCCTTCCACCTCGACGAGATCATCCATGCGGGGATACCGCTCGAAGCGCACCATGGCACCGGCGACCTCGTACTGCGCGATCTCGCGATCAATCACACGGGTAACGACCAGGCCAATGCGCTCGAGGATCCGCGCCATGACATCCGGCTCGGGAACAGCGGTCTGGATCTCATCGCGCACCTTGTACCCGCTGGCATAATCGGTGGGCCCCTTCCACCCCAGCTCCGCCCTGCTCGCCGACCCGTCGCCATAAATCCGGAGTCGAATCACCTCCTCGCGCCGCGCGAAGTCACGCGCTGGCGTATCCAGCCGCCGATCCTCCAGCCGACCCGCGAACACGAGCGTGCCGCCGCCCTCCCTCACGCGCCGGCACCGGTCCTCCCAGTCGTCCACCACGGCCTTCAGCTCCACCTCACGCACGATCGATGCTCTCCATGACGGCCGCGGTATCCGCCAGCGTGGGAAAGACGGCCCAGGGATGATGACCGGCCAGTTCGGCCACCGAATAGCGCCCCGTGGCCACGGCAATGGCGCGCGCGCCGAGCGTGCGGCCGCACGCGATGTCGGCTGGCGTGTCGCCGATCACCAGGATGCGGCTCCCCGGCACCTCGAGCCCGAGATCCTGCGCCGCGCGCTGCTGCGCGATGGCCGGCAACTCGGGACGGTGATGATGGTCCGACCCGAATGCGCCCACGCGAAAGCGCTCGATGTCGATGCCCGCCGAACGCAGCTTGAGCGCGGCACCGGCGCGCAGATTTCCGGTGAGCAGTCCGGGCACGATGTCGCTGCGCGCCTCGAGCGCGTCGAGCAGCGGCAGCACTCCCTCGAAGACGTGCGTGTGCATGCCCGAAGCCAGCTCCACCTCGAGCCGCGCGAGGTAGAATCCGACGAGCGGCTCCATCCCCTCCGTGATCGCGGCGTCGGAGTGTCCCGCGGCGCGCATGAGATCCCGCACGATCTGCGGGTCGGTCTTGCCATCGTAGCGATAGTCCGTAGGCCCCGCGCCGCCAAACACATGCTCCAGTGCGGCGGTCATCGCGCGACGGCCGGCACCGTCGGTCCACAGCAGCGTGCCGTCAATGTCGAAGAGAACGAGCTTCACGAGCGAGTCAGGAGAACGCCGGCGATGATGGTCGCGGCGCCGAGCCCTTGCCAGAGCGTCGGCACCTCGGCAATGAGCGCCCACGACGCGAGCAGCGCAATCACCGGCTGGACGTTGGAGTAGATGGCGGTGCTGGTCGGACCCAGCACCCGCACGCCGCGATACCAGAAGAGATAGCCCAGCACCATCGAGCCCACTGCGCTGTAGATGATCGCGCCCCACGTGAGCCAGCCGGCGTGCATCCACGACGTGGCCACCATGGCGGGAATGGAGTACAACACCAGCGGAATGCCACCGCCCACCAGCGTGATCACGGACAGGTCCACGAGCGACACGCGCGCGGTGAACGGCTTGAGCAGCACCGTGTACACCGACCAGCACACCGCGCCCGCCAGGATGAGGACATTGCCGTAGAGCGTTGGCGAACCCGACTGATGCCTCGCGCCACCGTACACGATCGTCGCGATGCCAACGACGGAGAGCACGATGCCCGCCGCACCGCGGCGGCGGATGCGCTCGATGCCCAGGACCCGTCCAATGATCGCCGTGAACGCGGGCGTTGCCGCCAGTACCAGCGCCGCGCTCCCCGCGCGCGTATGTGCGATGCCCTCCGCGAACAGATACTGATACACGCCGTGACCGAGCAGCCCGAGCGCCAGCAACGCGATCACATCCGAGCGTGCGATGGGACGGCGGCCCGGACGCCGTACCGCCATCACGCCGAAGATCGCGATGGCGATGAGGATGCGCGCGCCGTTGTACGCCAGCGGATCCAGCCTGGTGGTCCCGTACTTGACGACCGTGTAGTTGACGCCCCACACGAGCGCCGTGCAGAGCAGCAGGGCGTCGGTGCGCGAAATGCCCGGTCGTGCCGGTACTTCGACACGACCGGGCGCAATGGTCGTCTGAACAGGTGAAGCCATGCCGAAAACTACGGCCTCGCGAAACCGCGCGGCAGCGGCTGGCCGCGATCTCCGGATTTCTCTACCTTTGCGTATGCACTTGTCCTTTGCGCTGTTCGCCGACGCGGCGAATCTGTCTCAGGAAGGCAAGCTCAACATCCTGGGTGTGTTCGACGCCGTACAGGTGGCCGGCCTGCCCACGATCCATCCCCGCGCCTGTCTCGTGGTGCGCCTCAAGGGAACGCGCACCGACGTGGGCGCACACACCATCACGCTCCGCTGGGTCAATCCCGCCGGCAACGAGTTGTGGACCTCCAATGGCGAGCTGAACGTCGCGCAGCCGCCCGCGGCAGTCACGGAGATGGACTTCCCTCTCATTGCCAACATTGATCTGCCGCTCGACAGCACGGGCACCTACGCCATGCAGGTGGCGCTCGATGGCGTGTCGCACGGCGACGTCAAGCTGCACGTCCGCGCGGAGAGCGTTATTCCCTCGGGCGGCATGGTGAGTTGAGGACGACGGCCAGGGACGCTGCGGCATCGGGCCGGGCCCGCGCGTGCCGCCGCGCTAGCCGCGTGACTGTCCTGGCTGGATCAGTCGTCTCGTCAACCGCAGCCGTTCGCGCAACGCGGTGACATATGCATCACCCTCGTCTGTGAGCAGCTCGATGCGATAGCCGCCTCGCCCCAGGGCGATGTGCACCATGCGCAACGCGCCGAGCGCGATACCAACGTGCGTGATGCGACCATCCGCGCGATCGGAGAAGAAGAGCAGATCTCCCGCGCCGAGCTGCTCGAGGGTATCCGGTCCCGAGGTCCCATGTTCGGCCTGCTGCCGGGCATCGCGCGGCAGCGGGATGCCATGCAGCCCGAACACGGCCTGCACCATGCCAGAGCAGTCCGCTCCCCACGGCGTGACGCCACCCCACTCGTATGGCGTTCCCTCGAACAGCTCGACGGCACTCCGCGCGATCGCCGCGCCATCGCACGGGAAGCGCTCGGCGCGCGTGCCGGACGCCACGACGTCCCCACGTACGACTGCCGCATCACCGTCCAGCACTGCGCCGAGCGGGAGCGCGCGCACGCGTCCGGTACGCTCGCGCACGACGCAGCCGAGCGAGATCCGGCCCGTAACATCGCTGTCGCGTGGTGTGGATGCGCTCCCGGCGGCGAGGTAGCCCTGATGCAACCACCCCTCGTAGCCGTCGGTTGCGCGCACACGCAGCCATGGATCGCGCCGCTCGATGCAGGTCAGCCGGTGTCCCGCCAATGTCTGCGATACCTGCTCGCTCCCCGCGCGCGGCTCGGCCTGCAGCGGAGCGACGGCGGCATCCACCACCAGCGTGACCTGATCGGCCGGCCTGATCTGATCGCTCACGGGTTGCTGCCGTCAGCCAGGCCGGGAATGCCGTCGCGCCCGCGGGCGAACCGCACGGCGCGCTCAATGGCGTCGGACAGCACACGTACGGCCAGCGTCTCCACCTGCAGGAGCGGAGCCGTGATACCCTCCAGTGGCGCGGTCGCGAAGATGACGTCGCCATCGAAGCTGGTTCCCACCGGCGTGATGCGGCGCGCGAGCGCCGCGGATGCCGCCTGTGCCAGTTGGGCCAGCTCCACGCGCGACAGCGCCACGTTCGACGAGACGATGCACAGCGTCGTATTCTCCGCCGTCACGACGCCGCGCTCCGGTCGAATCCGCGCGGCGTTCCCCTGCGCAAGCGCACGTTCGCCATCCAGGAATGCGCCGCTCACCGCATCCGCGCGCGCACCAGCGATGATGCGTCCCTGTGCATCGCGCACATCGCCCAGGGCGTTCACCACCGCCATGGCTCCGAGCATGACGTCACCCTCCTGCTCGACCGCGCACCCGAACCCGCCCTTCATGGCGCGCCGAGCGCCCGCGGCCTTTCCGACGGTCGCGCCGGTGCCGGCGCCAACGCTGCCCTCCTCCACCGGTACGGGGCGCGCCTGCTCGCACGCCGCATACGCCATTGCCGCGTCCGGGCGCGCCGTGAATTCCCCCAGCGGCGCGAGATCGAAGATCACCGCCGCCGGCACGATGGGCACGACCCCGCCGCTGACCGGAAACCCCCGGTGTCGCTCTTCCATCCAGCGCATCGCGCCCGCCGCGGCGGCCAGTCCGTACGCGGAGCCGCCGGTGAGGAGAATCGCGTCCACGCGGTCCACGAGGTGATGGGGCGAGAGCGCATCGAGTTCGCGCGTTCCGGTGGCTCGTCCCGTGATGGCGGCCGCCGCTCTGAACGGGTCAGCGATCCCGCGCACCACCGTGAGCCCCGTGCCACCCGCATGATTCGTTGCATGGCCAATGGCCAGCCCGAGCGCTGTAAAATCAGCGCCCACGGCGGGCCGGCTGACGTGGCGCGATGATCGCGCGAAAGGCCTTGTCGATCACGCGATCGCTCGTCTCGCGCAACTGGCGCTCCACGTCGCTGCGCCGCGCGCCGCGTGCCACGGCGCTGGACGCCAGGTTGCGCGACAATGAACGATCGAGGGGGATGAACACGAGCCGCCCTTTCCACGTCCTGCCTGATCCGTCGAACCAGGCTTCGCCGAGCACGGTGCACACCCGCTCACCAATCATGAAGCGAGGCCGGACCACCTGCACGTCACTCACGCAGGGCTCCCCGGCGACTCGGATTTCGCCGCGCACGGCGCGCACCGGATCACGCCGCGCAGCGTACAGGGCAGACAGATGAACGTCCCGCAGTCCGCGCACGGATATCCCTCCGATGCTCGTTCCGGCTTGCCGCACGAGCGGCAGGTCATCGTGTCAGGTTCCATGATGGTGGCTGGTGGCTGGTGGCTGGTCGCTGGTCGCTGGTCGCTGGTCGCTGGTATAAGGACGGCAGTCGGTCGCTGGCAACTGGTGGATGATAGCTGGTACTCCCCCCTCCCGCCTTTTCCAGCTACCAGCCACCAGCTACCAGCTACCAGCCACCACCCACAACAAACGTCCCCGCTCCTGGCTGGACACGGGCTTCGAAGGGGGTACTGCCCAGCAGCTCGCCGTCGGCGTGGAAGAGCTGGGGCGGGTCGCATTCCACACGAATGATGCTGCCCCGGCGAAACATCATCGCAGGCCCGTCCTTCAGCCCGCCGCGAAACATCCGCCAGGCGACGCCCACTGCCTCCGCGGTCCCGCGCGGTGTGAACAGACACAGATCGAGCTGACCATCGTCGCTCTGAATGTCGGGGCCGAGCATGATGAGTCCATTCAGGACGTTTCCCATGTTGGCCACCAGCGCCGCTGCCGACCTTCCCGCGAACTGCTCGCCGTCCACCGTGACGCGTGTCGCCACCGTTCGGCACTGCAGTGCAGCGCGCGTGGCGGTCGTGGCGTACGCGAGAATGCCGAAGCGCCGCTTCGCGGCGGCACCGGTCTCCGCGATCATCCGCGCGTCGACGCCCACGCCGGCGGCGAAGGCGAAGTAGCGGCCGCCATCCAGGAGTCCGAGGTCCATCGTCACGGCGCGTCCCGCGGCGAGCCAGCGTACCGCCCGCTCCGGATCCAGCGGAACACCCAGCGTGCGCGCCACGAGATTCCCGGTACCGCCCGGAATGATCCCGAGCGGCGTCCCGGTGTGCGCGAGCGCGCCCACGACCTCCATCACCGTTCCGTCGCCGCCAAGGACATACACCAGGCCGCGCTCCGGGGCGTGCGCGGCCGCGATCTCACGCGCATGCCCTGGGCGCTCGGTCAGTACGAGCTCGTACGCCACGCCCAGCTCGCCGAGTGTACGGCGCACCCGCGCGACCACCCGCGCGGCACGGCGCGCCGCCGGATTGGCGATGAGCAGAACGGATGAACTCAGAAGCTGAACTCGCGGAACAGATCGAAGCCGTACTGCGGCGGCCGGTTGCCAATGTTCGTGAGCCCGGGCCGGCACTGCAGCGCCACCGACGACGGCTCGACGCTGGCCTCCACGGAAAATCCGTGCGCGAGCTGCTGCTCGATGGTGACGCCAAGCGAAGAAGCGAACGACGTACCGGCCTGCGCGCCGGTGAGCTGGCAGAGCCCCGCGTTCGCGGTGATGAACGTCTTCTCTCCAATCTGCTTGCCGAGTCCAATGCGCGTGCCGGACAGCACGTTGGACGCACCCGTATTCGAGAACAGCGCCTGCGTCCCGGTCCCGCCGGTCTGCACCTGCACGTAGTCAATGAAGCGGATCTGGTCGGTGAGCGCGCGCTCCAGCACCGCACCGACACTGGGCAGCAGCGCGGCGGCCGCCGACTGCAGCGCGTCCGTGCTCGCGGCATCCGAACCCGACGCGAACGTGGGCTGTCCCACCAGCAGATAGCTCAGGATCTCCGTGTTCGAGAGCGGGATTCGCTCGTTGCTGGTGAGTTCGAGGCGCGGCTGCGTGAGCGTGCCACCAATGTGCGCGACTATCGTCACGTCCTGCCCGTTCTCGCGATTGGCCTGCCGGACCGTGTAGGCCGCCCAGATGTTCAACTCGGCCGGAATGTTTGGATCTCCATAGAATGTCACGAACCCGCTGTCCACCTGGAACGTGCGCTGCACCAGACCGAGGTTCAGCCGATAGGTGCCGCGGCTCACGCGCAACGTGCCGCTTTCGAGCCGCTGGTTCCCCAGCTTGGTGAGATCCACACTGCCCGCGAGCTTGATGTTGGCTTCCGACGAGCGCAACCACACATCGTCGCCAATCCGGATGGAGAAACTCGGCACGCGCAGGTTCTCCACGGCGCGCTCCAGCTCGGGGGGCAGCTTCTGCACGAGTCCCTGATTGGCCACGAGACTCGTGTCCACAATATTGTAGAACTCGGGATCATTGAGATTCACAACCTGCTTCTGACTGATGTCGGAGATGTGCAGGCTGCCCCGATCCACGATCAGATTGCCGCTCAGCACCGGCCGCTCCAGCGTGCCCGTGAGCTCCAGCCCGCCGCTGATATCCAGCCGGGCGAGCGATGGCTGGTTGATGGCTTCGAAACCAGTGGCGGCCACCTTCAGATCGAGTCCGAAATCGCGGGATTCCCGCAGGTTCGGCGTGACGATGGATCCCGTGAGGGACATCCGGCTTCCCGGTTGACTGCCGCTCGACGCCTGCAACTGGTTGATCTGGATGCTGTCGGCTGAAAACCGGATGTTCGCGTTCACCGAGCGGAGCCGGATCCCCGCCTTTGCCAGCGTGACCGCGCCGTCGTTGATCCGGAACTGCCCATTCAGCGTGGGGTGTGTCCACGTGCCGCCAATGAGCATGTCCGTCGTGGTCGTGCCAGTCGCGTGCGTGAGTTGCGGTGAGATCGTCTCCAGAATGTTCAGGTCCACGCTGTCCGCGTGCACGGCGCCGCGCAGCGAATCCTCCAGCATGCGCTGGGGCACGCTTTCGAGCGCGAGATTCATCGGGAGCGACGCGGTGCCGGTCATCACCTGCTTCCCGTTTCGATAGAGCTCGAGGGCCGCGTTCAATCGCCGGTCGGCATAGTCGCCGCTCGCGGAAAACACCGGGAGATGGAATTCTCCGTACCGGGCATCGCCGAACTGTCCGGAAAAGTGAATGATGGGACTGGCGCGCGTTCCCTTGAGCGTGGCGGACACGCTGCCCGTTCCGCCAAGCGGCACGGTCGTCTGAGCGAGCATTCCCAGATCATGGAGCGGCAGACTGTCCATCTGGAGTGTCGCGCGCACATCGCCGGACACGGGAAAGCGACCCGTGAATGTGGCCATCCTGCTGCCGCCGCTCTGCACGATCACCGAATCCACGCTCGTGGCGACGCTGTCGCTCACGACCCGCGCCGGAGCGGCGAGCGACCAGGCATGATCCGGGAAGCTCACGCGGGCCGTGTCCAGCACGAGCACGAGCGAATCCGTGAAGCGTTGGAATGAGAGCAGCAGCGCGGCCTGGTACGCATCGCCGGCGAGTGCGCTCGTGAAATCCAGACCCAGTGTGCCGGTCGATCGGTCACTCATGCTCAGCGCCGCCGATACCGGCGAGAGATGCATCCCCGCAAAGAGGACGGAATCGAGCTGTGCCTTCAGCATCCCCACCGGCGCCTTTGGCAGTCCGCGGAAGTGATAGGCGCCGGAGAGATGCCGCGCCAGATCGCCGCCGAAGAAGAGATCCTCGCCCGTGAGCGTCCCATCCGCCCGGAGAGTGTCAATGTTTCCGGTGAGCGTTCCCTTGGACACGATGCGCCCGCCGAGCGAATCGGCGATCACGGCGGCCAGTTGCTCGGGGTCGATGCTGGATGCCGGATCCGCCAGCGCGAGCACCGCGGCGCCGCGCGGTGACCGGCGTGGATGCAGGTACGGACGCAACCCGCCCAGCGTATCAACCATCAGCGTGTATGCCAGGGAGTCGGACGTGGCCGCCGCCAGCCCGAGTCCTCCAGCCGCGGACAGATTCGCCGCCGACGTCTCTACGCGCAGCGAATCCACGTGCACCCGCCCGCCACCAAACGTGAACGCGGCCACGGAGGGGAAGACGCGCACGGAATCCACGCGCGACCGATCGAGCGCGAGGAGCACTGATCCGTCGAGATTCGCAATGGAGTCGCCCCGTACGTCACTTCGGAATGTTCCCATGAGCTGCGTGGCGGGATACCGCGACGATTCCATGAGCGTGCGGACGTTCAGATTCGTGACGCTGCCCGTGGCGCGCGCCGCGTAGCCCGGCGCCGCGAAATCGAAGTGACCATCCACCGACAGATCGCCGGCTGCGCCTGCGAGCGTACTCGACAGGTCGAGGTCAGCCATCGTGCCGGACGCGTGCAGCGGCCCCGTGTACGATCCTCGCAGCGGGATCGCCGGATACGATTGCGCCATCGTCGTAAACGAGAGCGGCGCGGCCTGGAGATTCAGCGCGAAGCGCAGGGTGTCGCCATACGTCACGCGTCCACTGCCGGTGAAATGCGATGGCGGACCCGGGGCATCGTGGTGCGTGAGATCCGCCTGACTGAATCGCAGATCGGTCCACACCGAGTCCAGCCGCGCCGTGCCGGTGATGGTGCCGCGCAGCCGCGGAAACGACGGAAAGAGGAACCGTGGCGTGCGCAGATCGAGCGGCTTCAGATTGACATCCAGCGCACGGAACGTCGCGCTCGACGGCACGAGGATGTCGAGGCCGCCGCGCGCGGTGAGGCTGGTCGTCGCGCCCGGAACGTGTGCGTCGCGAAACGTCAGATCGGCATTGTCCACCATCCACCGATTCAGCGGTCCGCCGCGCGCACGGATGGTCCCCGTGATTGTCCCCTGAAAATCCGCGGGAAAGGTGCCGCCATTGAACGTGCGCAACAGATCGAAATTCAACGGCTCCGCATCCAGCACGACGTCCTTCACGATCAGGACCGGCGCCCCCACGCCGAACGTCATGCCACCCTGCAGCCGTGACCTCGTCGTCCGGACATCCATTCGGCTGATGGCAAAGTCCAGCACCTGTGGATTGCCGGCTTCGTTGCGAATGTCCAGGGTGAGTGATCCGCCGCCCGACGTGGGCAGGGTGGGGTGCACCCAGTGAATGTCGGCCAGTGACACCGAGTCGCCGATGACGTGCACCGCGTATGCGATGGGATGATCGCCACCCCACGACACTCGGCCACTCGCGCGTCCCGTGGAACCGGGCAGATCGAAATGCGCAATTTGCAGCCACACCGTATCGCCCAGGAGGCGTATGGGGCCACGCGCGTTGCGGATGCGGAAGGGCGGATCGCTCTCGTTCACATCGAGCTGTCCGACGATGAATTCCTGACCCGCATGGTCCGGATCGGCAATGCGGATGCGCGGCGACCGGAGCTCGAGACCCGTCCAGCGACGCGTAAGCTTGAGCCCTTCGCTCGTTCGGCGGATCTCATGCTCGTCCGAGGCGAGTGCCACGCGCACGGCGCTGTCCGCGCGAGCGCCGCGCAGGGAGTCCGGCGGCGCCCACGGCTCCGTGATCGTGACCGTCCCGTCGCGGATGATCACGGTGTCGCTCACGATATAGTCGCCGAACTGGAGCTGCGGCGGGTGCGGCTTCTTCGGACCGGGCGGGAAAATCCGCTGGAAGTTCCAGCTCCGGTCGGCGTGGCGCCGCAGATTGATGTGGGGACGCGTGATCTCCAGCCGGGAGAGCAGAATACGCTTGTCAATGAGATCGTTCGGATTGTACTCGGCGTGCACCGGTCCGGTGGCGAGGACCAGGGAGTCGTCCGCGTCGCGCAGCTCGAGCGAGTCGATCGTGAGGCCGGTGAACAGGCCACCCTCGATCCGGCCAAGGTAGATCGTCCCGCGGCCCTTCAGCGCGCGGGAGAGGTAGCCGGCGGCGAGACTGCGCAGTCGCGTGCGGCCAAAGTCGGTGTGCGTCGCGACCATGACGGCACTCACCACGATCACAATGAGCAGCGCGATGACGCTCGCGGCGACGATGGCGACGATCCGGCGGCGGGACATGCGCTAGAATGCCTGGCCGATGCTGAAATTGAACGTCAGCCGGCTGAACAGTGACGAACGCTTCGCCGCGCGAAACGTGCTCGGACATTCGCCACCGGGGGTGATCTCACCCCGGTCAAACGTGTTCCCGGGACTCACGCAGCGCAGCACGTTGGTATTCGGATCCGAGAAGTATGCCGCGCCCTCCGCGAGGGCGTACGGATTGTACGCCACATCCACACGAAACGGTCCCACCGGCGACTGCACGCGTATGCCGACGCCCGGCGTGAACCGCACGCTGCTCCAGGAGACGGTTTCCTTGGGGCGGTTCCAGAGCACGCCGGCATCCACAAACGCCGCGAGTTGCAGGATATCACTCAGAAACGGAGAACGGCGGCGTATTTCGAGATTGCCGACCAGCAGGGTGTTGCCGCCGGTTGGCGAGAACTGCGCGACAGTGGCCGTGTCCCGGGCCTGATAGATGTGACCGCCGCTCGGCGTGAGGCTGTCGGAGAACGACCGCACGATGTACACGATCGGCCCGAGCAGATTCTGATTGTAGCCGCGCACGCTGTTCGGGCCGCCGGCATACAGCCGCTCCTGTGGCGGCACGAAGTCGGTCGCTCCGCGGAAGGAAAACCCCGCGACGACCGTTCCCCCCTCCAGCCGGGCGGCGAGCATGGTGTTCACGCCAAGCTGGCGGTACAGCGCAGCGTCGGCGAACAGCCGGCTGAACTGCGCGGCGCCGCCGGTGTCCTGCGCCGTGAGGCCGTGGCGAAACTCCACATGCTCCTGCGACCCGCGTGACGGATTCAGCAGATTGTCCGTCCGATCGCGCGAGAGCGCCAGACTCGCCACCTGCAGATAGCTGTTGCGCGTGAGCCGCGCGATGTCGGCCAGGCTGCAGCGATTGAAAATCTGGCAGAAGACGGCCGGGTCGGCATCGGTGCGGCCGTACTCGATGCGGTAGCCAATGGTGAGCGGCAGCCCGGGGCGAAACACGCGTGGCTTCAGATCGCGCGTGAGCTGGGCGGCACCGCCAATGGGGGTGTACCGGATGTAGGTCTGGAATTCCGAGGTCCGCTCACTGAACAGCGTGAGCGACGGCACGTTGCGCGGACCGAACAGCGCGGGAAAGCGGAGCGTCCCGCTCACGTAATAGTTCAGGCCGGCGCGGCTGCTGATGACGTCGTGGCGCACCTCGGGCGTGCACAGCGCGATGCGGGACAGGCGGCCGTCGAGCTCCAGGCGCTTGGCGGCACCGAGAAAATCGCGGTCCGTGTACCGGGCTTGTGTCCGCGCACAGTCCAGCGAGGCCCAGCCCACCCCCGCGCGCATCGAGTTCATCTTGGCTTCGCCCAACCGCACGAGCACCGTGAGCGCCGTGTCGCTGGGTTGCAAACTGTCCGGCAGCAGCTCCACGTCCACGTGGCGGTAGGTCTCCAGCCCGTACAGGTCGCGCTGGGAAATCAGCAGGTCCTGCTGCCGGTAGAGGTCACCCTTGTGGAATGACAGCAGTCGGCGCACGGTCGTCGAATCGATTTTCGGCGATTCATTCGGTTCGTTCCCCTGGAGCGAGTAGTTCACCTGGGCGATGTGCGCACGATGGCCGGGCAGAAAGGTGAGACTCACGCTGGCGCGGTCCGTGGCATTGTCCACGCTGATGTCACGCAGCGGCTCCGCGGCGTAGGCGTAGCCCGTGTTCTGCAACAGCGTCACGACCGAGTCCGTCGCCGACTGCAGCAGCAGCTTGTTGTAGATGCGGTTGCGAAACGGCGTGAGCAAACGGAGCGCGCGGTCGCGTATGCCGCGTGGCACGGAGTCCAGCCCGCTCACGTCGAGCGTGTCGATGATGACGGGCGGCCCTTCGACGAGGTTGAACTGCACCCGAACCTTGTCGCTGTCGGTCGGGCTTTTCGCCGTGACCGCGGCGTCAACCGTCGTCTTGTAGAGCCCGCGCAGGCGATAGAACAGCCGCAACCGCACCTCGTCGCGCAACAGCTCGAGTGAATCGAGGCAATGCTGGGCGCCAACGGGAATGTGCAGCACGCGCCTGAGCCAGCTCGACGGCGTGGTCACGATGGCATTCTCCAGCTCGCCGCCGCTGAAGCGCAGGTTTCCGCTGAAATCCACGTCGACGATTTCGCGTCCATCGGGGCCGCAGGCGAGCTCCTGCGCGTGCACCAGGCCGGGTGCCAGCAGCAGGACGGCCACGAGCGCGAGCCGCCGCATCACGCGCGCGGCAACCCGGTCTCTGACCCCCTGCGCGACACCGGCGCCGCGCGCGATGCGCCCTGGCTATCGTCCGGCAGGAGAAGCGGCGTGCGCTGAAGCCAGAGGCGCGCCAGGTAGAACGTGAGCAGTCCCAACCCCGCTCCGGCGGCGATGGCGGCCAGCGTTTCTCCCGCGTCCGGTTCGCGGCGATAGAAATAACGAGCCGGCTCCATCGCGCGGCGCTTCCCCATGTCACCCATCGTGTCCCTCGAAAAAATCCACGAAAGCCTCCGGTCATCCGGACATGGCCACGCAGCCCGATTACACCGCCTGCACCAGAATGGTGCCCGCGCCTCGCTGCTTCGCGCGGCGCTTCACTTCCGCGGCCAGCGAGCCAATGTGGCTCATCGAAATCCAGTGGTCCGGATCAACCTCCAATACGGCGGCGGAGAGCCGGGCGATCGGGAACTCGCGCGCATGTCCGTTGCGATCGATGCCCATGAAGTGACCCCGCTCCACCGCCTCCCGCCCCACCGCTCGCACGGCGACATCCACGAATCGCACCGCACATTCGCGTGCAACCGCGCGGCCATTTCCCTCGGTCACCACGACGAAGTCGTCGCCGCCGATGTGCCCCACGAAGTCATGCGGACTGCCCACTGCCTCCACCGCGCCCCGAATGGCCTGCCCCATGTCGCGAATGACCATGTCCGCCGCGGTGAAGCCAAAGGTATCAGCGAACGGCTTGAAATTGTCGAGATCGAGGTAACACACCGCAAACCGTTCGCGCAGATGCGCCCGCCGCGAAATCTCGTCCTCAATCGCCTTGCCGCCTGGAAGACCGCTGGTCGGATTGCGGTCCCCTTCGCGGCGGACAATTCTGAGCAGCGCCACGATGCGCGCGCGCAGCTCACGCGGGTCGAACGGCTTGGCGAGATAGTCGTCCGCACCGGCCTCGAACGCTTCGACCTTGTTCGCCACGTCGTCACGCGCCGTGAGCATGAGCACCGGAATGCGAGCGGTGAACGGATTCCGCTTGACCGCACGACAGACTTCGATGCCCGACATCCCCGGCATGACGAGGTCCAGCACCAGAAGATCAGGCTCTCTCTCCTGGATGGACGCGAGCGCGGACAGTCCGTCGGGAGCGAGCTCAACCTCATGCCCCGCCGAGCCGAGAACTTCCCGCAGCATGAGACGCATGTCCTCGTGATCGTCGACGCACAGGACGTAACTCACGATTGACGCTTCACTTGAGGCCCGGTAAGTTCACTCGTCCCGCCCGCGCTGTCAACATTCGCGACGGTGCCGCTCTCCTCCCGTCCAGCGAGCTTCTCCCGTTCATGTCCCGGTGTCCCCTCCTCGTCGTCGCCGTACTCGCGCTGGCTGCGTGCAAGGGCGGTGAAGCCCTCCCGCAACGGCATACGATCATTGATTCGCGCGATCGCTACGATCCGCGTTCGCTCGATCCCGCGCTCTCCACCGATGTGCCGACGGGACGCGCGGTGTCCTACGTCTTTGACGGACTCACACGCTTCACGGCGGACGCCAAACTGGAGCCGGCGCTCGCCGACCGGTGGATCGTGTCCCCGGACGGGAAAAGCTACACGTTCCACCTGCGCCACGGCGTGACCTTTCACGATGGTACCCCGTTCGTCGCGCGGCAGGTCGTTCACAGTTTCATGCGAGTGCTGGACCCGCGCACGAAAGGCGGCCGGGGATGGCCCCTCTATCCGATCAGCGGTGCCATGGCCTTCGCTGATGGCAAGGCGCCCGACATCCGCGGGCTCTCCGCTCCGGACGACAGCACGATTCGCATCACGCTCGACACGGCGCTCGCGATCTTTCCCAAGCTCCTGGCCATGCCGGTAGCATCGATCGTGCCGGATTCGACGCCCGCCGCCTTCGGACAGCACCCCGTCGGAACCGGTCCCTGGAAATTCGTGCAGTGGAAGCACGATGACTATGTCCGCTTCGCGCGCAACGAGCGCTACTGGGGCGGACCACCGCTCACGGATTCCCTCCTCATGCGCATCATCCCGGAACCCAGCACGGCCGTGGCGGAATTCGAGAGCGGCAACGTGGATCTGCTCTACGTGCCTGAGGCCGAGACGTCACAGTGGGAGCAGACGGACGAGCGGAAGGCACTGCTCGTCTCCGCACCCGCACTCCGGCTCTGGTACGTCGCGATCAACACGACGCGCGGTCCGCTCAAGGATCCACGCGTGCGCCGCGCACTGAACTACGCGGTGGATGTGCGCACGATTCTCGACAAGCTCCTCGGCGGGCGCGGCCGACTGGCGGCCGGAGTGATTCCGCCGTCGCTCGACGGCGCCGATACCGCGCGCGCGCCGTATCCCTACGACCCCGCGCGCGCCCGGCAGTTGCTCGCCGCCGCCGGATATCCCAACGGCTTCGCGCTGGATCTCTGGTTCGGACAGGACGAGACCTTCGCCCGCGTCGCGCAGTCCATCCAGGCGTATCTCGCGGCCGTCGGGATACGCGTCCGCATCGTGCAGCGCGACAACTCCGCCGCGCGTGAAGCGTCCCGCAAGGGTGATGTGGACCTCATGCTCAAGGACTGGTACGCCGACTACCCTGACGCCGAGAATTTTCTCTATCCCCTGCTGCACGGCGTGAACCGCGGTGTCGGCGGGAATGTCTCGTTCTACGAGAATCCCGCCTTCGACAAACTGGTCTCCGCCGCGCGCACCACGGCGAACGATACCGCGCGCACCGCGATGTACAGGCGCGCCGATGCCATGGCCTTTGCCGACGCGCCCATGATCTATCTGTTTTTCTACAACGAGCTGTACGCCGTCCAGCCGTGGATTCACGGTTTTCAGGTCCCGGTGATCTTCAATGGGCAGCGCTTCGAGAAGGTCAGCATAGGCAAGTGACGGGGAGCGGCGGCCTTTGGCCGCCTGCGGGAAGCGCCGCGCTGACTGCGGCTGCGGGAAAGTGCTCCCCACCCGCCCGCCCCCCGTACTGGATGAAGGCCCCGTCCCGCAGGGGCCCAAAGGCCCCGCTTCCCCCAGCCCCGCGGCCGCCGGCCGCCGGGGCGCTTCCCGCAGCCGCGCTCGGCGCGGCGCTTCCCGGTAACGAATGGCATCGTTCCTCCTTCGCCGCCTCCTCCTCGCCATTCCGACGCTCGCCGGCGTACTGGTCGTCGTCTTCGCGCTCCTGTACGTCGCGCCGGGCGATCCCGTCATGGAGATGGTTGGTGAGCGGGCGGACGCCGCAACCATCGCGCGGCTCCGGAAAGAACTGCGGCTCGACGAGCCCGTCTCGAAGCAGTTTCTGCACTACGCCGGCGGGGTGCTGCGCGGCGACCTCGGACAGTCCTACATCACTGGCCGGCCGATCGCGCAGGATATCCGCCAGCGCTTTCCCAAGACGCTGGAGCTCGCCGTCGCCGCGATGATACTCGCAGGCGTCGTCGGCATCACCATTGGTGTCTTCAGCGCCGCGCGGCCCGGGAGCTGGTTCGATCGGCTGGCGCTCGGCGCCTCGTACCTGGGAATTTCCTTTCCCGTCTATTGGGTAGGATTGATTCTCATTCTGGTATTCGCGGTGATGCTGCGCTGGCTTCCGCCGTCCGGCTATGGCCGATTCGCGTACCTCGTGCTCCCCGCGCTCGCACTTGGCACACGCTCGATCGCGTTCCTGGCGCGCATGACCCGCTCCTCCATGCTCGAGGTGTTGAGCGGTGACTACATTCGCACCGCGCGCGCCAAGGGACTGCGCGACGCCATGGTTCTCGGGCGCCACGCACTCCGCAACGCGCTCATTCCCGTCATCACCGTTTTCGGGCTCGATTTCGGCTACTACCTCACGGGCAGCATTCTCACCGAAACGGTCTTCAGTTGGCCCGGACTTGGCCGCTACGTGGTCAACGCGATCAGCCGGCGGGATCTCCCTGCCATCCAGGGCACCGTCCTCTTTCTGAGCGTCGTGTTCGTGCTCGTGAATCTCGTCACCGACGTCGTCTACGCCGCCGCGGATCCAAGGGTGGGGTTTGATTGATGCTGGTTTAACGACGGTAGCTGGTTCCTGGTGGCTGGTAGCTGGACGGGCGTGGGGCGTCCAGTAACCAGCAACCAGCTACCGTAGTCAAATCATTCATCCTTCTGCCCGAACAGCGCCATGTTGGACGAGTGGCCCGGCGTCACTTTCTTTTCCGGATAGATCCAGTGCACGGCCTGGTTCACGGCAATAGCGGCCTCACTGAAGCCGGTGGCGATCAGCTTCAGCTTGCCCGGATACGTCGTGATGTCACCCGCGGCCCAGACGCCGGTACGGCCGCTCTCCATGGTGCTCGTCACCGCGATCTCATCTTTCTCCAGATTCAATCCCCACTCCGCCATGGGGCCGATGTCGCTCACGAATCCAAGCATCGGAAGGATCGCGTCCACGTCGAGCTGCTGCTGTGTCTTCCCCTTGATGTCCCTGATCGTCACCCCGCGCACGTGCTCGCCGTTCCCGTGCACATCCACGAGCTCATGGAAGGTGAGCACGCGCGCGCGGCCGGCACTGCACGCGTCCTGCACCGCTCCTACCGTGGCCGCGTGTGCCCGAAAGCGATCACTCCGATGCATGAGCGTGACCTCGGCTGCGCGCTCCAGTAGCTGCTGCGTCCAGTCGAACGCCGAGTCGCCGCCGCCGATGATCAGCACGCGTTGGCCACGAAAGCGCTCGGGGTCCGTCACCCGATCGTAAATCCCCCGGTCGTACCACGGGCCCGCGCACGGCTGAGGCAGGCGCCGCGGCGCGAACGCGCCAATCCCCGCCGCGATGAGAATGGCACGTGACGGAAAGCGGTCCGTTTCCGTGACCAGCGTGAAGGTCTCCCCGTCCTCTTCCAGGGCGACGACACGCTGGTTCAGGCACACCGCCGGCGAGAATTGCGCCATCTGCTCGGCGAGCCCGCGCACCAGCTCCTTGGCCAGAATCTTCGGGAAGCCGGCGACGTCGAAGATGTACTTCTCGGGATACAGCGCCACGAGTTGGCCGCCCAGTTCCGGAAGGGCATCCACGACACGCGAACTCACCCCGCGCATTCCGGCGTAAAACGCAGCGAACAGTCCCGTCGGCCCGCCGCCAATGATCGTGATGTCTCGAATTTCGTCTGTCATGAGCAAGTGATCCAAGTCCAATACCAGCTACCAGCTACCAGCCACCAGCCACCAGCCACCAGCATGCCCCCTCCCGACCACCTGCTCGAATACACCAGCACCTTCCGGCTGGTGCGCCGCATTGCGCAGGGCGGGATGGCCACGGTGTACGAGGCGGAGCAGCTCGGCCCCGCGGGATTCGCCAAACGCGTGGCGCTCAAGGTCATTCACCCGCGATTCGCCAGGGAGAACACCTGGCTTCAGCTCTTCATTGACGAGGCCAAGCTCTCCGCCAACCTCGTCCATGGAAACATCGTGCAGATCTACCAGCTTGGCGAGGTGGAAGGACAGTACTACATCGCCATGGAATACATAAAGGGGCCCACGCTGCGCAACGTGATCGAGCGACACCGTGAGCTGGACCGCCTCATCCCGCCGGTCCTCGCCGCCTATATCGCCAGCCGCGTCTGCCGTGCGCTCGATTTCGCGCACAACTTCGCCGGGCCGGATGGCAAACGCGTGGACATCGTCCATCGCGACGTGTCGCCCAACAACATCATGGCCACCTGGGACGGTCATATCAAACTCGCGGACTTCGGCATCGCCAAGGCCAAGACTTCGGCGGACCCCATGGCATCCACTCCGTCGCTGATGCTCGGAAAGAAGCACTACATGAGCCCCGAACAGATTCTGATGCTCGACGTGGACGCTCGCAGTGATGTCTTCGCGCTGGGCGTGGTGCTCTACGAGCTGCTCTCTCTCGAACCGCTGTTCGCCGAGAGCTCCACCGAGCTACTGATCGACGAGGTCACGTATCGTCCGCTGCCCAGCATTCGCGCCGTGGCGCCTTCAGTTCCCAGGGCCATTGAAGAAGTGCTGGTGCGATCCCTCGATCGGGATCCGGCGCGCCGGCCATCCGCGGCAGCCATGGGAGCCGCACTCGACCAGTGGTGTGAGGCGCAATCGGTCGTCGCGTCACCCGACCGGCTGCAGGAGCACCTCGCCGTGCTCTTCCCCTCCACCTTCGAACCGGCGACATTCACCGAGGAGAACACGAGATTTTCGGCGTTTCGCCACGGCCTGCGTCACGTGCCTCGATCGGGCCGCCCACGCGGCTCCGGGCGTCGTGGCTTCTGGCATCGCCTCCTCGGTGTCGCATGATGCATCTGCGCCGGCACACCCACCTGCACGCCGAATCGCGCTGCGGCTGATCCCAGCGCACCGATTCCGCTATCCGTCGCATGCTCTTCAACAGCGTCGTCTTCCTCTTCGCGTTCCTCCCAGTCACGTATCTCGGCTTCTGGGGGCTGCGCACCACGCGCGCACGCCACATCTGGCTCGCCATCTCCGGCTACGTGTTCTACGGATACTGGAATCCGTGGTTCACGCTGCTGATGCTCTTCTCCACGCTCGTGAGCTATTTCGCGGGCCTGGGCTTCCTGCGCTGGACCGACCCCCGGCATCGCAAGCTCTGTCTGGTCATTCCCGTCACGACCGACCTCGCGCTGCTCGGCTTCTTCAAGTACGCGAACTTCGGGCTCGACACCTTTCACTCGGCGCTGCAGCTCTTCGGCCAGCAGGTCACGGTCCCGCACCTGAACATCATCCTGCCAATCGGCATCTCGTTCTACACGTTCCACACCATTAGCTATATCGTCGACAGCTATCGCGGCAATATCACACCCACTCGCAGCTTCTTCGAGTTCGCCGCGTACGTATCGCTGTTCTCCCAGCTCGTAGCGGGTCCAATCGTGCGCTTTCGCACCATCGAAGCGGATCTCGAAGCGCTTGGCGCGACGAGCCGTACACGATGGCTCACGCGCGGCATCTCGTTCTTCATTGTCGGCCTCATCGAAAAGGTCGTGGTCGCCGACAGCCTCGCGGCGTTCGTGGACCCCGCCCTGGCGCACTATCACCTTCTGTCCTCCGCGGGCGCCTGGCTCGCCATGCTCGGCTACACCTTCCAGCTCTACTTCGACTTCTCCGGCTACAGCACCATGGCGGTCGGCCTGGGCTACCTGTTCGGTCTCCGAATTCCGCAGAATTTCAATTCCCCGTACAAGTCGCTCGACCCATCCGAGTTCTGGAAGCGCTGGCACATCTCGCTCTCCACCTGTCTGCGCGACTATCTCTACATTCCCCTGGGCGGCAACCGGCACGGCGAATACCAGACGTATCGCAACCTCATGCTCACCATGCTCATCGGAGGGCTCTGGCACGGTGCGGCATGGACGTTCGTGGGATGGGGCGCGTATCACGGCGCCCTGCTCGCGCTCTACAAGCGCTACGGCAGACCATGGGATCGCCTGAGTCGTGGCACGCGCCAGGTGGGCATGTTCGTGCTGGTCGTTGTCGGCTGGGTGCTCTTTCGCTCGACGTCGTTCGGCATGGCCATGTCGCTCCTGCATACCATGTTCGTCCCGACCGGCGGGTTGCTCGTCGAACAGCCGGTGCTGGCGGTGGGCTTGCTCGCGATCGCAACCTGGTGGGGGATGATCGGCCCGAACGTGTATGACATGGAGCACGCCTTCACACTGCGGCGCCGCGTGGTGCTGACCGCCGCGTTCGGCGCGTCGCTCGCGCTCATTGTGGGCTCGCCATTCTCGCCCTTTCTGTACTTCCAGTTCTGATCGGCACGCATCATGACACAGCCGGACCTCGCCGCCAACGCATCCGCCGCGGACCTGAGCGCCATTCCCGCTGGCGCACGCGGCATGTCAGACACCGGACTCGCGCGCACCGGCGCGCTCGCCCGAGCGGTCGCACGCTCGGTGGAGGTGGCCGGCCTCCTGGCCATCTTCGGCATCAGCTTCGAGATGACAGCGCGCCTGCAGGACTGGGTGCGGTTTCGCATGCCGATCCTCTCCACCGTGACGGCGGAGGAAGATCTCATGGTGCGCGACGCGTCGGGCGCGCACGGCAGACCAAACGCGCAGTACCGAAAGTGGATCATGGACAGCCTGGGGCTGCGCGGACCGGACGTACCCGTGACGAAACCGGCGGGCAGCGTGCGTGTGATCGTTACCGGCGCGTCGGAGACCTTCGGCCTCTACGAATCGCCCGACCAGGAATACGCGCGCCAGCTCGAGGACACGCTCAACGCGCGGCTGCACGCCGGCGCATGCCCGGGACGTACGCCGGTCCGCTTCGAGGTCCTGAACGCGGCGTTCGCGGGCATGACGCTCCCCACGGTCTCCCAGGATGTACGCGCGCGACTGGCGCGACTGCGCCCCGACATCGTCGTCTTCTATCCATCGCCGGCGCAGTATCTCGATGTCCGGGCGCCAGCGGCCGCCACGCCGGACAGCTCCGGCAAGTCGAACGAGCTGCCGCGCATGAACGTCCTGCACCCACGGTCGCTCGATGCGCTCCGCGACGAAGTGAAGTCGCTCATGCCGGGACCGCTGCTCTCGTGGCTGCGTCGTCGCAGCGTACAGGCGACGCTTCGGCAGCATCCAGCCGGATGGCGCTACACCAGCATCCCCGTAACCCGGCTGGCCCGCTTCGACGGCGATCTGCGCGATCTCGTGGGCACGGTGCGGACGATCGGTGCGGAGCCGGTGCTCGCCACGCATGCCACGGCCTTCTCGCGTCCCCGCGCCGACAGTGCCGCGCTGATTCAGGCCTGGGAGCGGTTCGCGCCGCGGGCAACCGGCAACGTCATCATCGCGTTCGATGACACGGCCCGTGTCACCACCATGCGCGCCGCGGCGGATTCGAACGTGCTCGTCTCCGACGTGTCCATGGCGCTCGCCCGGGCGCCCGGCGACAACTTCGCGGATTTCGTGCACTTCACGGATCACGGCGCCGCCATCGTGGCCAACGCGCTCGCCCCCACCATTCTCCAGGCGGCGGGGCGGCGCGCCGAGTGCGGCCGCTAGCAGCGACGCCATGGCGCGGACGCCGTATATTCCGCGCATGAAGATCTACACCCGGACTGGCGATCGCGGCGATACCGGTTTGTTCGGCGGTGGCCGCGTGCCGAAGGACCACCCGCGCGTCGAGGCCTACGGCGACGTGGATGAGCTCAATGCGGCGCTCGGCCTCGCGCGATCCATCGAGATGATGCCCCGCATTGATGAAGTACTCGCACCCGTGCAGCGCGACCTGTTCGGGCTGGGCGCGCTGCTCGCGACGCCGCAACCCGACAAGGTGCGCCAGCAGCTGGAAAAGGCGCGCATCGACGACGATCGGATCACGCAGCTCGAACGCGCCATTGATGACTGCGAGACGGAGCTCGACCCGCTCACCGCGTTCATTCTTCCGGGCGGCACGCCCAAGGCTGCCGCGCTTCACGTGGCGCGCACGGTCTGCCGCCGCGCCGAACGTCACGTCATCGCGTTGCGCGAGACCGTCGAGATTCCGCCCATTGTCGTCCGCTACCTCAACCGGCTGTCCGATCTGCTCTTCATGCTCGCCCGTGTGGCCAACCGCCGCGCCGGCGCCGCGGAGGTCACGTGGTGAGCGCATCGCTCGATCGATGAACCGTCCGTACCAGTGCCCACGATAGCCTTTCCGGGATACGACGTCCTCGTGGCGTCCGATGCGCTCGACCGCACGGGCGACATCGCGCGCCACGTTGCCGATGCACACCGCTTTGCGATCATCACCGACGATGCGGTCGGTCCGCTGTACGCCGATCGCGTGACGCGCTCCTTCGGCGCCAATCGCGTGAGCACGCTCACCCTGCCAGCGGGCGAGGCGCACAAGACGCGGGAGAGCTGGATGCGCATCACGGACGAGCTGCTCGCGTCCGGTCACGGTCGCGACACAACCATCGTTGCCCTCGGCGGCGGGGTGGTCGGCGACCTCGCCGGCTTCGTTGCCGCGACCTTCATGCGCGGTGTCCCGGTGGTGCAGGTTCCAACCACGCTGCTCGCCATGATCGACGCGGCCCTTGGCGGCAAGACCGCGGTGGATACACCGCACGGGAAGAATCTCGTCGGAGCCTACCACCGGCCGTCAGCAGTCGTTGCCGATCCGAACGTGCTCAGCACCCTGCCCATTCGACTGCTGCGCGCGGGGCTCGCCGAGGCCATCAAGCATGGCGCCATTGCCGACGCGGCCTACCTCGAGCGCATCACGAATGCGCTTCCGGCCGTCATGCGCGATACGGCGGGCGCGGAGATGTACGACCTGATCGTGCGCAGCATCGAGATCAAGGCCAGCGTCGTGGAACGCGACGAACACGAAAGCGGCGTGCGCAAGATCCTCAACTTCGGCCACACGCTCGGCCACGCCATCGAGGCCGAGAGTGGCTATGAGCTGCTGCATGGCGAGGCAGTCGCCATCGGCATGGTGCTGGAGAGCGCGCTCGCCGAGCGCGTTGGTGTGGCGAGCGGCGGCACCGCCGACCGTTTGCGCGACATCGTCGCGCGCGCGGAACTTCCAACGACGCGTCCCGCGGAGCTGGGCGCGGCGCGCATTCTCGCGGCAACCGGGTCCGACAAGAAATCGCGTCGCGGAATCGTGGAGTATGCGCTCCCGGCCCGCCTCGGCGCGATGGCCGGCGAAGCGTGCGGCTGGGCCATCCCCGTTTCCGATGCCGACGTGCTCGCGGTGCTCTCCTGATGTTTCGCGTCATGTTGCGTCGCGCGCCCGCTGACGTGTACGCCGTTGGCATCACCCTCCTGGTGATCGGCGTGGCCATCGCCGCGTACTTGCTGGACGTCTCGTTGGTATGGGTGCTGCTCTGTGCTGTCGCGGTATTGGCGGCATCACTGACGGCACTCTACCGTCGTGCTCGCCGGGGCCGGACGCGAATCGACAAGCCGCCGGTGGCCTCCTGACCGGGCTGCTGAGCATTTCAGGCCGGGATAACCGTCAAACTGCAAGCCAGCTGTTAAACAATTGTCTGCGGATAACTTGGACTCATCGACTGCGACTTGCCGCCTGATCTACCATGGTTTGAGATACAGGCGCATGACCTGCAAAAATATCTTTTGACAGTTACGATATCGATCTGCTCTGACCCCCGGGCCGAGGCAGCGCCGATGCCTGAACGCGACGTGCAATGTCGCGGCACGATTTGTGGCTGTTGACCGATCTCGCCATGCGCATTATGCTGCCGATCCCACCCCCGTGATTTTCCAGCGAGCCGTGTCTCGGTTCGTCCACCTTCCAGACGAGGAAATGGGCGAGTATGGAGCATGTGGCCGAAAGTCGATCCAAAGGGTTCTTCCGTTCCTCTCCCTCCACCGCCTTCGATCAGTACCTGCAGGACATTCAGAAGCTCCCCCTCATAACCGATCCCGAAGAAGAACGACGCCTCGCTCGCCGCGCGCAGAAGGGCGACGAGAGAGCCGCCGAACGACTGGTGACGGCGAACCTCCGGTTCGTCATCTCCTACGTGAAGAAGTACCAGGGACACGGTCTTGATCTGAGCGAGCTCGTGGCGATTGGCAATGAGGGGCTGCTCAAGGCAGTCAAGAAGTTCGATCCCGACCAGGGCGTGAAATTCATTTCGTACGCCGTGTGGTGGGTTCGCCAGGCTGTACTGAAGGCGCTGGCCGAACAGACCCGTTCGGTGCGCATCCCGCTGAATCAGAACTCGCAGCTCATCAAGCTCGCGCGCGCCGAAACGGTGCTGGCACAGGTACTGAAGCGTGACCCCACGGATGATGAGATCGGCCGGCTCATCGAGGAGACGCCGGCGACGGTCCGCTCCGCCCGGCAGATGTCAGCGACCGAAGTGTCGCTCGACGCGCCGGTCGACCGATCCGATCGTGAGGCCGCCACCCTCGGGGAACGATTTATTGGCGTGGACGGTGGCGAGATCGAGGAGAACACCGACTTCACGCTGATGCGAGAGTTCATCGACCGATCCTTCCGCAAGTATCTCACCCCCCGCGAACGCAGGATTCTCTACCTCTACTACGGCATGGAAGAAGGATCGGAAGCCATGACGCTGGAGAAGATCGGCGCACTCATGGGCGTCACACGCGAGCGCATCCGCCAGATTCGCGAACGTGCCTTCGAAAAACTCCGCGAATCGCCTGACGGCCTGGCGCTGGCTGGATTCTGGAGCTAGGAGATCTCGGAGACCTAAAGACGCTGATTGCGCGCGACGGATGTGGAAGGTGCGGAAGGGGCAGCCCCATGGGCTGCCCCTT
>DASUKE010000040.1:0-50395 GCA_036278895.1 Gemmatimonadaceae bacterium | reverse complement strand
CTTCGTCGCGATAGGGTGACGTCATGAGCGTCGTGCGCATGCGGGGGAAGGCGTCCATGAAGGCGCGATAGCAGAGCCCCCAGATGCCAAGGAACCCGAGCGTGACGCCGATCTCCCAGATGCCGAACACCGCGTGCGGCGACTCGTAGTGCAGTGACGGATACACCTCGATGTACCGGAGCAGCCACATGCCGACCACGCTGCACGCCGCGAACAGCACGAACGTGGGCAGGTAGACCTTCGCGGCGCGGGAGAGCAGCCCGAAGAACGGGAAGACGAAGACGAGAAACACGACCGCCATGGTGGCGGGCATCCATGGATAGATGAGACGAAGGTGCATCCAGTGCGTCTCTTCCGGCATGTTGCCGTACCAGATCACGAGATACTGCGCGAAGGTCAGGTATCCCCAGAAGGCGGTGAACGCGAACCCCAGCTTGCCGAGATCGTGGAAGTGGTGCTCGGTGATGTAGTCGTCGGCCCCGAGATAGCGGCGCCACCACATGGCGAGCAGCGACCAGGACATGATCGCCGCGAGCCAGGCGCCCATGTAGAACCACCAGCCGTACATCGTGCTCTGGAAGTACATGTCGAGGGACATGGAGAGATCCCAGGAGAGCACGATGTAGAAGAAGTTGAAGAGCACGACGAGCCAGACCGAGATCCGTCCCTGCAGCGAATGCGTGGAGTGGATTTCGCGCCGCTCCTCGCCGAAGCCGCGGCGCATGCGTTCCCGAATGCCCCTGGCCCACGCCGCGCCCCCTTCGGGGAGCAAACCCACGTCGAGGCGCACGCACGTGTAGATGTACCAGACGCTCATCGCCGTGAGAATGCCGAACAGCACGATGTCGCGAATGGCGAGGAACGGAACGGAGAGATAGAGACGCTTCTCCGGCACCGGCGCGGCGTGCTGCCAGAACGGGAAGATGTGCTTGCCGCCGATCAGAATGAGAATGAGCAGCAGGAACGCAACGGGCAGGAACGCGACGTACCCTTCGAGCAAGCGGACGATCGGGCGCGACCACCGTGCCGTGGTGATGCGCTGCACCGCCACCATGACGACGCCGGCCTGCGAGACGGACGCGAAGAACAGCCAGTTGAAGTGCAGCGCGTGCCAGACGCGGTCATTGCCGGCGATGGCCCCAATGATGAACACGATGACGCCAATGATCGCGAAGATTCCGCTGACCAGCGTCACCCAGCGCGGCAGTGGTGCCGAGGTGGCCGCCACGAGCGCCTCGCGGCTGGGCATGTCGAGGTCGGAATGCTGGCTCACGGGCGTGCTCCCCGGGGCGCCGCGGGGTGCACGGGTCCGCCGTGGGTCGTGTCACCGTGCTGCGCCGGCGCCGCCGCCGAATCCGCGGGCGTGTCCGTGCGATCCCCGTCGGCCGTGCTCCGCCGGGCGTCCATGTCGCGCACCCGGTACGGTGCGGGGAGCGTGGGTGCCGTTCGCGTATAGGTCGGCACCGTGGTGCCGTTCTCGCCCGGATAGCCGGCCGGCGAGGTGTCCGCGACCACTCCCGGAATCTTTCCCTGCAGGGCGCGTACGTAGTTCACCACGTCCCAGCGATCCATGTCCTCAATGCGGTCGTAGGTAGGCATGAGGCCGCGGCCATTGCGGATCATGCCGTAGATGTAGCCATCCGTTCGGTTCTTCGTGATATCGGTGAGCAGACTCGGCGCCGGCATGCCGTACTGCACCGCCGTCCCATCTCCCTTGCCCGCGCGTCCATGACACACTTCACAGTTGATCTGAAAATACTTCCGTCCGTTGTCGAGCGACTCCTTCGTGGGCGCGTGCGGGTTGGGCAGCGACGACATGGAATCGATCGTGGCCGGCAGCGGTTCGTGCGATACGACGAATGCCGGCACGGGATCGCCGGTGATGGGAACCGAGAATTCGGGACTGCCGCGCATGGGCGTGGTGTCGTTGCCGGCATACTGCGCCTGCCAGGGCTTCACCTTGGGCTGTTGCTTGAAATCGGTGAACCACGAGCATCCGGTGAGCGCCAGCGACGCCGCGAGTGCCACCAGCGTGCGGCGCGCCAGGCATGGGCTAGCGTTCACCGCGCACCTCCGTCGCTCCGTGCTGCTTCAGGGTCTCGGTGACATCAGCCTGCTTGTCGGGCGGACATTCCACCCACACACCGAAATTTGCGTTGCTGAATCGTTCGTCGTAGCCCACGGTCATGGTGATGCGGGGAATGCGCGCCGTGATGAACAGGCCCGCCACCGTGGCCAGGGATCCGATGAGCACCATGAGTTCGAAGCTGATGATCGTATAGGGAACCCACGACGGGACCGGTTTCCCGCCAACCACGAGCGGCCAGTAGTCCGAAATCCAGATCGGAATCCAGTACCCGAAGGTCGCGCCGGCGAGGCCGCCAATAAGCGTGTAGAGACGCACGATGCTGGCCCGGTGCGTCAGGATGTGCTCGAGCTCGTGCCGTGGTGCCGGTGTGTAGATGTCGATGTTCCCGGCGCGCAACTTCTTGAGCGCGTGCACCGCGTCCACCGTCGCATCCAGCTCGCGGAAGACTCCGACAATGCCTTGCATCAGTCGCGCTCCCCCGGTGTTTCGGGTTCGAATTCGAGATGCATGCCGGTGACCTCGATGCCTTCCACCGGATGCGGCGTGCGCAGGCGGGGCGGCACGATCTCCTTCACCTCGGAAATGGCGACCACGGGGAAGTTCTTGATGAAGAGCATGAACCACATCGTGAACCAGCCGAAGCTGCCAAGAAGGATGGCCCAGTCCACGTACGTCGGGGCATAGCGCGTCCACTGCCAGGGCTCGAACTCATGCGAGAGCGAGGGATCGAAGATCACGAATCGCTCGAACCACATCCCGAGATTGATGAAGATCGAGAGGGTGAAGAGCCAGGTGGTATTGCGGCGCAGCTTCTGGACGAAGAGCGTGAGCGGCAGCACGCAATTGCAGGTCAGCATGACCCACGCGGCCCACCACCACTGGCCGAACACGCGGTTCCACCAGTAGGACTGCTCGATGGAGTTGCCGCCGATCCAACCAATGAAGAATTCCGTGAGATACGCTGTGCCCACGACGAGCGACGTGAACAGACAGAGCTTGGCCGCGGCATCCAGGTGATTCAGCGTGACGTAGTGCTTGAGATGGAACCACCGCCGGATGGGGATGATGATCGTGAACACCATCCCGATGCCGGAGAAGATCGCGCCCGCCACGAAGTACGGCGCGAAGAGCGTGGCGTGCCATCCCGGCGTGTCCGCCATCGCGAAGTCGAAGGACACCGTGGAGTGAACCGACAGCACCAGCGGCGTGGAGAAGGCGGCCAGGAAGAGATAGGCGCGCGCGAAGTGCCGCCACTCCAGTTCGGAGTTGCGCCACCCGAGCGACAGCACTCCATAGATGTGCTTGCGCAGCGGCCGCGGTTCCGCATCCCGCAGTGCCGCGAAATCGGGCAGCAGTCCGATGTAGAGAAAGGTGGAGGAGACGGTGAGGTACGTGAGAATCGCGAAGACGTCCCACACCAGCGGGCTCTTGAACTGCGGCCAGATGAGCCGCCAGCTCGGATACGGAATGAGCCAGAAGAACTTCCACGGACGGCCGAGGTGCAGGATCGGGAAGAGCCCGGCGGTCATGATGGCGAAGACCGTCATGGCCTCCGCGCATCGGTAGATCGTCGTCCGGAAGCCGGCGCGAAACAGATAGAGAATGGCGGAGATGAGCGTGCCGGCGTGCCCGATACCAACCCAGAAGACGAAGGTGACGATGTACACGCCCCACATGACGGGCGGCGAGTACCCGGCAACGCCAAGCCCCATGTAGACCTGCCACGCCCAGGTGGCGGCCCCGATGAGCATGCACAGGATCGCGAAGGACAACCCCGCGAACCAGAGCTTGGTCGGATAGAGAGTGCGCTGGATTTCCCGGGTGACCTGCTCGTACTCCGCCACTCCGGGCAGTTGGATATTGGCGTGCGGGATGTTCGGACCAAGCCGCAGGACATCCTCATCCGGCCGTGTCACTGTCGCCATTGCCGCCCCTACGCCCCGGCCGACGCCGCAGGCGCCGGGTGATTGACCTTCTTCAAGTACACCACCGCTGGGAAGGTATTGAGCTGTTCCTGGAAGACGTGGTAGCCACGCTGATCGAGCGCCAGCTTCGCGACCGTCCAGTCATTGTCCGCCGCGTCTCCAAACGTGATGGCGCGCGACGGGCACGCCTGCGCGCACGATGTCGTGAACTCATCGGGCCGCACCGCGCGTCCTTCGGCCTTGGCCCGATGCTCCGCCTCGCGAATACGCTGCACGCAAAAGCTGCACTTCTCCATGACGCCCTTGCCGCGCACCGTGACATCCGGGTTGAGCTGCCAACTCAGGCGCTCCGGCCAGGCATATTGCGGCCGAGCCGGCTCGCCATAGCCGAACCAGTTGAAGTAGCGAACCTTGTATGGGCAGTTGTTGGAGCAGTAGCGCGTGCCCACGCAACGGTTGTACACCTGGACATTCAGTCCATCCGGCGAGTGATACGTGGCGTAGACCGGGCAGACGGGTTCGCATGGTGCGTTGCCGCAATGCTGACACAGCATGGGAACGAAGCGCGCCTCGAAGTCGCCACCATCCTCGCCGCCTTCCCAGTAGCGCTCGAGACGGATCCAGTTCATCTCCCGTCCCTTCAGGATGTTGCCGCCCGCTACACCATGCAGGAACGCGGTATGGACCTCCTGATATGGCGCAGCCACCGTGGGGATGTTGTTCTCCGCATAACAGGCGGTGACACAGGCCTGGCACCCCGTACAGCGCGCGAGATCCACGGTCATGGCCCACCGGCGCTTCGCCATGCCGCTCCAGTGGTCGGGGGAATACATCCCCTGTTCCTTGTGCTTGATATCCGAACTGACGACGCCCTGCGCGTCCGCCGCCATGGGTGAGCGCAGCCCCGGCAGATATTCCGTGTTGGGCATGCCGGGCATCGCTTCCACTTTTTCCTTTTCGCGACCGGCCGCCAGATCAGCCAGCTCCTGCACGGTGAGCGCTTGCGCGATGCCGCGGCCGTGCTGGCGCGCCGATCCCTCGGTCGTGACGATCGGCGTGTAGGCACCGGTCTTCGTCACCGTCGCTTTCGTCGCAGTCCAGGCAAATGCTCCGGACTTCGCGTCGAATCCAGCCGGCAGCACGTCGCCGGGATTCACGCCAATGCCGGCGGCATATCGGCCGTACGCCGTGTGTCCGAGTCCGAACGGTATGGCGACCGTGTCCTTGTGGATTCCCATAAACACGTATGCCGGTGCCTCCACGGCGCCCTGCGCCGTCTCGACCCGGAGAATGTCGCCCGTATCCACGCCCAGCTTCACCGCCGTCTGCTGATTGATCTCGACCCATGACTGCCAGCAGATCTTGGTGACCGGATCGGGAAATTCCTGCAGCCAGGGCTTGTTCGCGCCGCTGCCGTCGCCGAGCGCTGCGGACGGATAGACGACGAGGTACATGTCGCCGGCGGTCTGGCCGATCGGCGTCGCGGCCTTCGGCGTGACTGCGGGGCGCCGGGGTGCCGGGGACGCGGCGACTGCACCCGTCCCCACTCCCTTTTCGAGCGCCAGCGTGAAGGCGGTGCTGCCGCCGGGATAGCGATCGATGAGCCAGCGCATGTAGTTCGGCGCCGCGAACTTCGATGCAATACCCGGGTTCGCCTTCGCCAGCGTGATCAGCACGTCCGCCGTCTGCCGCGTGTCGTATACCGGCGCCATGCCCGGCTGCTGCACCGAGATGACGTTCGCCATGGGCTGCGCGTCGCCCCAGGACTCGATCGCATGGTGATCCGGAAGGACGAGATCGCACAGCTCCGCGGTCTCATCCGGATAGCTGGAGAAGCTCACCTTGAATGGAACTTTCTTCAGCGCATCGGCGACCGCGACATACCTGGGCGTGGTGAACACGGGGTTCGCGCCGCGGATCATCAGCAGCGGCACCTGGCCCGCCCGCATGGCATCGATGGCCGCGTTGACATCCGCATCCGTGGCGATGCCGTCGAAGCTCGTGATGGCGCGATCGGGGAGCACCGTCGTTCCAACGGCGCCGAGCTGCTTGTTCAACTCATTCACCACGAGCGCCAGCTCCATGGCGTCGCCCGCGGCGACACCCGAGAGCACCAGCGGGGGGCGCGTGCCGGTCAGCTCGGCCTTGAGAGCCTGCAGCGTGGCAACGGGCACATCACTCGCTGTCGCCGCGTCGTCGAGCGAGCCCCTGCCGGAGAGCGCATTGGCGATCGCAAGTTCACTGCCGGGGCGGCAGGCGATCCACTGATCCGCGTTGCATCCGGTGAGCGAGCGGCGCGGTCCGACGTAGACGAAGCGCGGCGCATCGGCGAGGCGCGCGCGCGCATCGGCGAATTCCAGCTGCTGGGGCACATTGGCGCCCCAGGCATCCAGAAAATCCGCGCCGATGGAGACGATGAGCCGGGCCGCGCTGAAGGCAAGCCAGGGCCACGACACGCCGTACGACTGGCGATTCGCCGCGATGACCGCGTTGTCCGCCAGGGGATCCACACTCAGGTGCGCGGGCATCCCGTAGGCGGCGAGCCACTCGTCGAGGAACGCGGGGAAGCTGCCGCTCTCGTGCCGGTTGAGAAACAGTGCGCTCCCCGCCCTGCCGCTGCCCTGCACCGCGCCGAGCTTCTGCGCCAGGAGCTTGAGCGCCGCGTCCCACGTCGTGGGGACGAGCCTGCCACTCGCATTGCGCATCATGGGTCCGCGATAGCGATCCGGATTGTAGAGACCCTGCACCGCCGCCTGGCCGCGCGCGCAGAGCGCACCGCGATTGAGCGGATGGTCCGGATTGCCCTCGAGCTTGAACGTCCGGCCGTCGCGCGTCTCGAGCAGCACGCCGCACCCCGCCGAGCATTCGCGACAGGTGGAGGCGTAGTAGTTCGAGACCATGGGCACGGTCTCGTCCGGGTGATTCAGATAGGGGATCAGCTTCTCGACGCGATCCGAGCTGCACCCGATGGCCGCGGTCGCGACACCACCGGCGCCGAGGATTTTCAGAAACTCGCGTCGGCGCACGCCCGACGGCGTGGGATTCTCACTCATTCACGATTCCTAGTAATGACAGACACTGCAGTCGTAGCGGGCCTTCCACTTCGGATTCACGTTGCCCACGTGGCAGTTGATGCACCATCCCATGTTGAGCGACGCGTACTGATAGACGCGATTCATCTGCTGCACCTGTCCGTGACAGGTCTGGCAGGTGACGCCCGCGTTGATGTGGGGCATGTGGGCGAAGTTCACGTAGTCCGGCACGTGATGGATCCGAACCCAGGGGACGGGTTTCTTCTGCGCCCAGTACTTCTGCAGCGTGGCAATACCTTCACTCTTGCGCGCCGGGCGTCCATTCATGGCCGGCCGGTTGGGACCGATCACCAGGTGGCAGCCCATGCACGTTCCCACGGCGGGCATGCCCGGATCAGGAGACTTGTTGGCGGAGAAGTGACAGTAGAGGCAGTTCATCCCCAGCGTCTGCACGTGCGTGGGGTGCGGAAAGGCGATCGGCTGAATCGGTGATCGTCCCTGCGGCGACGATCCGGCGGAGTACCCCCACGATCCTCGATCCTTTATCACGGTGTCAGGCTGCTGCGTGGCTCCGGTGTATGCGGACAGGAGCACAGCAACCACCGCCAGGGCGGCGAGCCCTGGCACTACAACCCGCTTCCTCCTCTTCGTCATCGCTGCCTATCGGGATATAGGGGCGGAACTTCGCCCGTCGCGTGAGACTTCACACGCAGAGAGCGGAACGCGGCGGAATCTGTTTCGACCGGGCGCGTGGCGCAAGGGGACGCACTAGCGTTGTGCGATCACGTCGCGCAGTGAAGTGACATCAGCGAGTTGAGCATCACGCAGGTCATCCGGAAGCAGCTCGAGATTCGCGCGCGGCGTCTGCATGAGACGCAAGGGCCATGCACTGCCGAAGGCGAATCGCCGCGCACCAATGGTGCGAAACAGATGCGCGAGCTCATCCTCGGGCGGGCCCCAGATCCACGAAATGTCCCACCACAGTCGGGCCTGCTCCTCTGGCGTGAGTCCCCAGTGCACTTCCTCGATCAGCGCGCGCCCCGCGCACGTGACGAGCACACGAACCCGATCATCCGCGCGCACGATCGCGCGGATGGCCGCGCCGGAAAGATCGCCTGCACTGTCCATCCAGTGTCGCTGTCGCAGGTCCTCGAAGCGGACGGTGAGCAGCAGCGGCACGTTCAGCGTGCCGCAGGCCGATGCGAGCTCCATCATCGGCGACGCGTGCGGCCCCATCCCCCACTGTGCGGGATACGCGCGAATCGCCATGGCGTCGCGCTGCATCAGTTCCGCCAGCGTCCGTTCCCAGTGCGGCCAGTCGGGACGCACCGCCGGAACTGCGTGCAGCACTCCGCGGTGCGGGGCGAGTGCCGTGAACAGCGCCTCGTTGCCCGCGTCGGGGTCGCGGTAGTACGCGGACGGCAGATGGCCGACCCAGGCGGACGTGATGCCCTCGCGCTCCAGCACGCGCGCCAGGACATCCGCGTCCGGATGCGGCACGTGCCGAAACGGGAAGCCACCGATGAAGGTGTTGACGTCGGTCGTCACTCAGCGACGCTCCGCCACGATAGTGCCGCCTTCGGCGAGTGCGGCGCGCGGAGCCACCAGGGTATCCGGGGGAAACACACGCGCCGCGTTGCGCCACCGAATGTGGGCCATGCCTTCCGGTGTGACGCCCGCCGCCGCCAGCGCGCGCAACTTGGCGAGTCCGGTTTCCATGGTAATGTCGCTGCCCCAGAGCAGTCGCTCGACGCTCACCGCGCGGATGGCGTCATCGAGCATGCCACGATCCACGCCACTGCCCGAGAGATCGAGGTACACGTTGGAGATGTCCTCCACGGCCGCGAAGGTGTGGCGGTAGTCGCCGCCGCCGCCAATGTGCGCCAGGATGAACGATACGCCCGGATGGCGCCGTGCGAGCCGGCCGAGATCCACGCCGTCGGAGATCTCCTGGGCCGGCCACTCGCGCGTGCGATGCTGCCAGATGTGATGCAGGATGGGCCATCCGCGCCGGCCGGCATCGGCGGCGAGCGGATCGAGCAGCGGATCATCCGCACGACGACTGGCCGCGAGCTTGAGTCCAACCGCGCCACGCTCGGCGCAGCGCGCCATTTCCTCCAGGGCGTGCGCGGTATGATTCGGATTCACGGTGACGTAGCTGCGCACACGCGCCGGCTCCCGGTCCTGCAGCGCCAGCATCTCGGTATTTCCGAACGTCACGTCTCGTGGCGATGGGAAATACGTGGGCGACGTGAAGCCGAAGGTGCCGAGCATGGAGGCAACATGCACGGAGATGCCCATGCGTGTGCCGGCTCGAAGGCGTGCCGCGTTGCGCGCCTCCCAGTCGGCGCGCCCGCAGGCGCGATGCAGAAAGTGCGCGTGCACGTCCACGAGGGGGCCGGCGCCAGCCAGTGGCGCGGCCTGCTCACTCGCCACGCGCTTCGTCCCGGATCTGCACGAGCGCCTCGCTGGCCGCCGTCTCGATGGCCGCAATGGCGTCGTCGTCGTGCGCCGTGCTCGCGAAGTTGTACGCGCCACGCTTGAACAGCACGCCGCGCTGCAGGGCCAGCTCGCTGAAGCGCGCGCGCTGGTCGTCCCGATCGAAATCAATGAGCCACATGGGATCGAGCCCGCGCACGTGTACACCGGGAATGGCCGACGCGCCGATGGCCCGCTCGACCGCGCCGCGCATATCCGCTCCCACCCCGGCGAGCGCCTCACACACCTCGCCGCGCGCGTGCCATTCGAGCACCGCCCATGCGGCGGCCAGTGCCGACGCCTCGCTCGCGAGTGTGGACGAGATCCACGTGTCCTCGGCGGCGCGCATCACCGCCCCCTTCCCCACCACCGCCGACAGCGGGAAGCCGTTGGCGAGCGCCTTGCCGAACACCGCGAGATCGGGCGTGATCTTCGACAACTCCTGATAGCCCCCGGTGCGCAGCCGGAATCCGGTCTTCATTTCATCGAAGATGAGGACGGCACCCAGCTCCGCGCAGAGTTCCTGCGCCCGCAGCACCCAGCTCTCCGACGGCAGCCGCTCGATCACCGGCTCGAGAACGATGGCGGCGAGCGTGTCGCCGGCAGCGTGCGCGGCAGCGTCGAGCGCGGCGATGTCATCGAACGGCACGCCATGAAAGTCCGCGTGCGCGCCCGCCGGCACACCGGCCACCGGCGTCCACCAGTCGAGCCAGCCGAAGTAGCCGCAGCCGACCACTGTCGAACGACCGGTGTGCGTGCGCGCGATGCGCACCGCGGCCGCCACGCCTTCCGCGCCACTCTTGAGGAAACGGACCTGCTCGGCGCACGGGATCACATCACGCAGCCGGTCGGCCACTTGCACCTCGAGCACATGCGAGAGACCGGCGACATTGCCCGCGCGGACCGCATCAGTGACCGCCTGAGTCACCGCCTCATCGGCGTAGCCGAGCGCGACCGCGCCGAGCGCCATGGTGCAGTCCACGATTTCCTCGGCATCTGGCGTGATGAGCCGGCAGCCCGAAGCGCTGGCAAAGTGCGCGGGACCGAATGTCGTGTCCGGGCCGTAGAGCGCAGCGGGACGCTTGCTGCCGGTGGACGCGCCGCCGGGGATTACCATGGCCGCACGCGAGCGGAAGTCCGCGCTGGAACGCTGGGTTGCGAACGGGAGCGACATGACTCGAAGTATCGGAGCACCGCACGGCGAGTCAAGAGCCGCGCGACGAGTCAAACGCCGCACGACGAGTCAAGCGCCTCGCGACAGACGCGTCGTGGTGCGCACGACCTCAATGGCCATGGCGCGCACGAGCTCGACTTCGCGTGCGTCCGGAGCGGCGCGCATCACGAGCGAGCGCACGGTCCGCAGAATGAGCTCGGGATTGCGGGTACGGAAAAAATCCAGCGCCCGCAGGGCGTAATCCACATCCTGGAAAAGCCGTTCATACTGCGCCGCGGTCGCGGCCGGTGCATCCTTGCGCGGCGGGGCCAGCACACGAGAGGCGTCAGGCACGGCGACGTGGAGTTCGTAGAGCGCAATCAGCACCGCCTGCGCCAGGTTGAGCGATGCGTGCGACGTGGTGGGAATGGTGACGATCGTGTGCGCACGATCGAGCTCGTCATTGGCGAGACCGCGGTCCTCGCGGCCAAAAAGCAGCGCGACGGACCCGTGCTGCGCCGCCGCGAGCATGGCGGTGGTCACGCTGCGGGGCTCGAGCATGCGCCATTTGGCGGCGCGGCGGCGCGCCGTGAAGGCGGCGACATAGATACAGTCAGCAAGCGCGGCGTCGAGCGCATCGAAGTGGCGAATGGCCGACACGATGTCACGCGTGTCGTGCGCCACGCGCTCGATGTCGGCGGGGTCATAGCCGGCGGGGCGTACGAGATCGAGCTGCGTCACGCCCATGTTCTTCATGGCACGAACGACGGCCGCCACGTTCACCGGATCGCGGGGCTCGCACAACACGACGCGTACGCGCGAGAGTGGGGGCTCAGCCATGCCGCTCAGCCATCAGGAAGTCGAAAGCGGAGAAAGCGGGCGGCATCTTCGCGATCGCCCCGCAGATAGGTGGTCTCCCCCCTCGCACCGCTCAGCACCAACTGGCCACGGCGCCGAGCGCGGCCCGGTGCCATATCGTTCACCACGACCTCGAGGCCGAACGCCTCGCTGACCGCTTCGCCGAGGGCGGCGAGCGGAATGGCAAAGCGCATGGTGTAGCCCGCCGGCGTGGGTGCCCACGATCCGACGCAGAGGATGTCGGTTCGCATGGCGTCCACGGGGTGCATCCGAAGGGTTCCGTCAGGCGCGGGTACCGCCAGCCAGCCGGCCGGCGCACTCCAGCGCGCGGCGGCCAGATAGAGCTGCGCGCCATCGCTGTGAATGTCGGGATTCTCGTTGTCGAGCTCCGGATCCGGCGCGTTCGCGGCGCGGAAAACGAGTGGAGATTTCCGGACGGCTACGGTGACGATGAGATTCGCGTCGTCCACGTTCAGATGCACCGCGGCCACCGGGCGTCCGGCCTCGACCCAGTTCTGCTCGGACCTGCGATACGCATCCGCACCAAGATCGAAGCGAAGCGGTGCGTCGGTCGCGCGCGACAGCACCACGGGTGGCGCCTGCGCGTCAGGGGATGGGGCGGATGGCGAGGGCACCGGGCCTGTGCGCGATCCATCAAGGGTAATGCTGCTTCGCGATCCGGCCCAGTCGAGCGCGACCTCCCACTGCGCGCCACGCAGCGCGTGTTCGTGCCGCTCGCCGCGCACCGTCTCGACACAAAGTCTCTCGCCCACCATCTCGACGTGCGCAATGCCGGCGCTCAGGTCCCAGACGGCGTGGATGACACCGGTGGCGGCCTTTGCGCACACGAGTACGAAGTCGGCGGCGGCGCTCCCGGGTGCGCCAGGACCGCGCAGGCGCCACCAGGTCGCGGCACGACTCACTGTCGCCCAGGCGCGAGCGATCCCACCGCGCAGCAGGCGCACAGTCGCCGCGGCATCCACGGGCGCGGCGCTGGCGGCCGTAATGAACGAAAATCCGTCCTCGCGCGCCGTGCTGCTGTCGAAGGACGCCTCATGCAACGGAGGGATGCCCTCGAGCTCGGCGTCGATGTGCAACGGCAGGGCGAAACGCACGACATGGTCAGCGCTCCATTCGACACGATCCACCAGATAGTCCGGCATGACCACCAGGGACCGGCGCACATCCACACCGGGTGCGATGCCGTTCCGCGGCACGGCGGCATCGATCCACCCGACGGCGCCGCGTTCTTCGTACGCGCGCAAGGTGCCGTGCACCACGGCCTGCGAGCGGCCGTCGATGAGCGGCGCGTTGTGGGCAAGCGTGCTCCGATACCAGAACAGCGTGGGATCCACGTACGAGCCCGTTCCCACGTCGTCGAGCCAGCGCTCGGATTCCACCGCAACGAGCAGATTCAGACGATCGGGGTGCCCGTGGCCGCCACCGGAGTGGCCGTAGTCCAGCGCCGTGTAGATGCGACCGGCGTCGCGTCGCAGTACCGCGATGCCCTGCGACTCGAGCAGCGCGGACCGCATCGGCACACGCTCGAGACGCGGCAGACTTTCGCGCGCAAAAAGCAGCGAACGCCATCCCAGGTCGGCGCGCGACAGGGCAGACGCCGGCTCGTTGCGCTCGGACTCCGCCGTGGAACGCCAGCGGCCAGTGTCTCGATGGGGAACCGGTGAATGCTCGTACAGCTCCCACAGCGCACCGAGGAGGCGCGGATCCTCGTGTCGCGCGAGTCCGAGCTCGCACGATTCCGCAAAGCGCCATTGGCGGAGCGAAATGGCGTACTGGGAATCGCGGCGTGCGGGAAAGGTGAAGTCTGGCAGCGCGGTGAGGAGCGGGGTGGCAAAAGCCGACTCGAACCGCTCCTGAAGCAGCGCAGGGATGTGCACGCCGAGCCGTTCGCTCATGACGACCGCGTACCACAACCCGCGATGCGCAAAGAAGTGATAGTTCTCGCCTTCGTACCAGGTGCCGTCGGGCAGCAGGGCGCCGGCGAGCAGCGCGAGCAGACCGGTCGGTGCCGTGATGGCGTCCCTGGCGGCGTCGCGCTCGCCGAGCAGCGTGCGCGCGGCGATGATTGCCGCCGTGTTCCAGACCTGCCGGTTGGAGAGATGCTCGTCGAACGACGTGATGAGCTGCAGGCTGGGCTGGAGAATGCGTTCCCGGACTGTCGGGCCGAGGGCGCCGCGCTCGCCATTCGCTTCGAGCAGATCGAGGGCCACGCAGAGCTGCAGCAGCCAGATGGATTCGAGGTACGTCGAGAAGAACGGGCGCGAGGGCCCGAGCACGTTGTCCTGATTGGGATAGCGCAGATACTGCTCGGCGTAGCCTTCGAGAACGTCGCGCGCGAGCGCGCCCGCGGCGGCATCGCCACACAGCACGTGCAACGCCGCTCCGTGCACGGCGCGCTCAGCCAGCCAGAGCTGATAGAACGTGATCCACCAGCGATCGTGCCGCTCGCCGCGGTGCAGTTCGCCGCCCACCGGGCAGCGGTGCTCCCGCGGCGAGAACGGATCGAACTCCAGCGCGCATCCGTGCGCCGCGCAGCGGCCACCGTTGCGCGACAGCAGCGCCTTCCGGGTCGGAATGGCGATGCCCACGTCGATCACGCGCTGCAGATCCGCGCGCAATGACGCGGTGAGCGGCGCCAGCGCGGACTGCGCCGCGATCCGTCGCCGCGCGAGCGCCTCGGCATCGAGCAGCAGGGTCATCGCCCAGTCGCCACGGATGTCGAGTCCGTCACGCGCCACTCGTGCAACGTCACCAGCTCACCGCGCAGATCCATGCGAACGCCAAGCAATCGCCGGCTGAGCCCCTGCAGGCCGCGCGAGTGATAGATCCAGGCAGCCGGTGCGTCGCGCGCGAGCTCGCGCTGCACCGCGTACCAGGCGTCGCGCGCCACCGGGCCCTCGGGCGCCGTGCGTGCCCGTTCGAGAAGCGAATCCAGCACCGCGGTGTGAAAACCCGCGTAGTCGAGCGCCCCGCCAGCCTGCCGTGAATCGTACATGGCCGAGAGATACGAGAGCGACACGTCGCCCGGAATGCCCGTGAAGAGCGCATCGAAGCGGCGTGGCGTGGCGCGCGCTTCGGCGAGAAAGGATGCCATTTCCCGCTGGCGAATTTCCATTCGGATTCCGATCGCCGCGAGATCCGCCTGGAGCAGCTCCTCCACCGCGTTATCGGCACCGCCCACCGTGAGCAACTGGAACGAGAGCGCGTGGCCATTGCGCGCCCGCATTCCAGTCGCATCGCGGCGCCACCCCGCGGCGTCGAGCAGCGAATCGGCGCGCGCCGTATCGAGCAGGGCGCGGTCCGGCAACGCGCTCGCCGGCAGGGCATACGGGTGATCGGGCGGGACCGGCCCGGCCGCAGGGGTGCCATACCCAGCCAGCGCGGCGGCGATCACGCGCTTTCGATTGATCGCCATGCCAATGGCCCGGCGCACGCGCACGTCGTTGAAGGGCGCGCGCAGAACGTTGAAGATGATGCCATTCGCCTGCAGAACCGGGTACTCCAGCACGCGCAGCGCCCGGTCCCGCGCAACGAGCTCCGCCATGAATGGCGCGATGCCCGCCACATCCAGCTCGCCACTCACCAGACCCGCGAACTTCGTGGATGCTTCGTCCACCACAACCACCACCAGCCGTGCGATGCGCGGCGGGCCGCCCAGCGCGGCCGGGAAGTCCGGATTGCGGGCAAAGACCCAGCGCTCGCCGGCGCGACGCTCGACAAACCGGAACGGCCCGTTGCCGACGGGGTGCGTCCCGAAAGGTGCGCGGCGCATCGCGGCATGCGGCACAGCGCCGAGCACGTGACGGGGGACGATGGGCAGCTCGCACAACACGAGCGGAAAATGCGGCTGCGCATGCGCGAAGTGCAGCGTGACCGTGGTATCGTCCACGGCGTTCACTCGCTCCAGGTCCGCAAGGTCCGCGTAGCGCGGGTACCCTGTGGCGGGATCGCGCGCCGCGTCGAGCGTGAACACGACATCACGCGCGGTCGTGGGGACGCCATCCTGCCACGCGAGGCCGGGTGTGAGCGAAAACGAAAGCTGGCGCCGGTCGGCTGACCACCACCAGCGTTTTGCGTAATACGGTGCCGCCTGGAGCGAGTCATCGTATCGAGCCAGCGTCACGAAGAGTGCGTACCGCTGAATCTGGCGCGCCAGCGGGTGCACGGTGACGAGGGGATTCGCCGACTCGAGATCGGCGCCGGAGGCATAGACTACGGTGCCCGGATCGCGCCGGGCCGCCGAGCATCCTGCGCCCGCTCCCCACGCCGACAGGGCCGCGAGGCCGGCGATGGTTGACGCGATCCGCCCGCCGCGCATCATCACGCGATGCGCGTGCTCGTCGGCCGTCTGGCCCAGTCGATTCTGCTGCTCTGGATCGTCGCCACTCTCACCTTTGTCCTGTTGCGTGCCGCGCCGGGCGATCCCGCGGCGCTGCTCATCGCACCGTCCGCCTCGGCGGCGGACGTTGCACGGGCGCGCGCAGCGCTGGGATTGAACCGGCCGCTGCCGGTGCAATATGCGCGGTGGGGACGCGCGCTGCTCGAAGGAAACTTGGGAGAGAGCTTCGTCACGCGGGAGCCCGTGTCGGTCGTGCTGGAGCGCGCGCTGCCCGTGTCACTCGGTCTCGGCCTGTCGTCATTGCTGCTGACGTTCCTGGTGGGCATTCTCGTGGGAACGGTGCAGGCGGCGCAGCGGGGCGGGCGGGTGGACACCACGCTCACCGTGGCGTCCACCGCGGTGTACGCGGCGCCGAGCTACTGGCTCTCGCTGGCACTGGTGGCGCTGTTCACCTATGGCGCGGCGCGATGGGGATTTCCGCCCGCGCTGCGTCTGCCGGCATTCGGCATGCGCGATCCTGCCGGCGGCGTATCGGGGTGGGGCGCGCTGCCGGACCTCCTGCGGCATGCGATTCTGCCGGTCTGTACGCTCACCGCGATCGGAGCCGCGGGCATTGCGCGCTACTCGCGCACCCTCGTGTCGGACGTGACCGGTCTCGCGTTCGTGCAGACCGCGCGGGCGAAGGGCGTGAGCCGCGCGACGCTGTACCTGCATCACGTGCTGCGCAACGCGCTCGCTCCGCTGGTCGTGCTCTTTGCGCTGGCGCTGCCGGGCGTGCTCGCGGGATCGGTCTTCGTGGAGACCGTGTTCGCCTGGCCCGGCATGGGACGGCTGCTGGTAAACTCGATTCTCGCGCGAGACTATCCCGTGGTGATGGGGGCCACGGTGCTCTATGCGGCGCTCGTGATTTTCGCGAATCTTGCGGGCGATCTGGCACTGCCGGCCCTCGACCCGAGGCGGCGAAGCTGATGCCACGCCGGTGGCCGACGACGTGGCGCGTGCGCTGGGCCACCGCGCTGCTTGCGGCGCTCGTGATCGGCGCCGTGCTGGTGCCGCTCGTCGCGCCGACGGATCCGCGAGCCATTGGCGACGTGCTCGTCACGCGACTCCTGCCACCATTCGCGCGCGACAGCGGCGGTCACGTCCACCTGCTGGGCACGGATCGCTTCGGACGCGACCTGTTCACGCGAATGATGCTCGCCGGGCGCGTCTCGCTGCTGGTTGGCCTGCTGGGCGCTCTGCTGGCGGGCGGAGCCGGCATTTTCGTGGGCGCCGTGGCGGCGTGGCGTGGCGGCGTGCTGGACCGTGTGGCAATGGCAATTGGCGATGCACTCCTGGCCATCCCGAGGCTGGTACTCCTGCTGGTATTCGCGGCGCTCTGGGCTCCGGGCGCGACGATGGTCGTCGTTGTGCTCATGGCGACCGGTTGGATGGGGGTCGCGCGACTGGTGCGCGCCGAGGTGCTTGGCGTGCGCACCCAGAGCTATGTCGAAGCAGCGATGGCGCTGGGGGCACGACCCGGCCGCATCCTCTGGCGACACGTACTGCCGAACGCACTGGGTGCGGCCACGGTGGCCATCACCCTCGGCGTGGGCAGCGCCATTTTGCTGGAGAGCGGCCTCTCGTTCCTGGGCCTTGGCATTCAGCCGCCCGAGCCAAGCTGGGGGAACATGATCGCGGGGGGACGCGACGCTATCGTGACCGCTCCCTGGGTTGCGCTCTCGCCGGGCGTAGCGCTCATCCTGACGGTGCTGGCATGCACGCTGCTGGGCGATGCGCTGCGCGACCGGCTGGCCGGCGAAGAGACGATCACGATTCGGGCGCGGGGATGAAGGCGGCGCCCGCCGATGCGTCGCCCTCAGGGCTCACGAGCACCGTCACGATTTCCCCGGGGCCGGCGCGGAAGTTCACGCGATTGCCGTGCACCTCCAGTTCGTGCAGCGGCGTCTCATCCAGACGCGCGCGTCGCGCGACCGCGACGGGAAAGCCGACGTGCCAGCTTCCGGGTACTTCGAGACGACGCCGATTCACGCAGCGCAGCACAATGTCCGTGCCGCTCTCCGCCTGCTTGATGGACGAGCACACGAGGCCGTCGCCTTCCAGCGCAATACCGATCACATCCTCCGGCACCGTCACGAGCGAGCGGAGCGTGCTGCCCTCCAGCGGCAGCAGCACATCGTCCGCGATGCGTTCGACGAGATCCACCGTCGCGTCGCCGGTTGCATGCGCCAGAATGGCGAAGCTGGCCTGGAACGGCCCGAGCGACTGCGCGTCCGGCGTGGGCAGAGGCCATCCGGCGTGACCCGGCCGCTCGGGGAGATCCGCACGCGAGAGCTCACCCACGGCGCGCAGGAGCGTAATGGCGACGTCACCCGACGGCGTGACTTCGTACTCGGCGAGCCCGTCCGAATAGATCGTCACCGCGCGGTCCGGCGCGACGACCGTACTGTGGCGCGCGAGCGGTGCCGTCCGCGGCGGCGTTTCCGCCGCGTGCGGTGGCTCGGCCACCGCCGTCCGCTCGACGATGGCGAAAGCGGCATCTGCCTGTACGGTTCCACCGGCGAGGCCGGTAGCGAAGACGATGCGCAACCGGTGGTCGGCGCACCCATTGTCGCCCCAGACATGCACGCGCAGGAACGACGCGCCAGCATCCAGCTGCAGCGACGCGTGCACCGTGAGCGCGCGCGCAGTGCGCGCGCGACCGTCGCGGGAGCTGTCCACCGGAATGTGCAGCCGCCACGACGCGCGCAATTCGGCACGCAGCGGGCCCGCATGCACTACGTGCGCACCCAGAAACGTGCCCGGCCCAACCACGGGCGTTCTCGGCGAATGCGTGTACAGGTCTCCCACGTCGCCCACATCCTCGAATCCGATCAGCGACTCGCAGGTGAACGATGTCTCCCGCGATGCGAAGCGCACCGCACCCTCGGGAAGAATCTCCACGCGCAGCGCGGCGTTCTCCATCCAGTGTGTGCCCGCGCGCACGGCACGAGATTCGGGAATGGCGAGCGATGCCGTTCGCGGCGTATCGATGCTCAGCGCGGTCAGCCCATAGGGCGGCGCGGCATCGACCCAGGCGACTGCGCGTGTCACCCGCACCACATCGTTGACCGGATAATGACGCGGCGCCTCCACGCGGTCGTGGCGACGCGACTCGCCAAGCAGTTGCAGCGGCACCGTTCCGTTGCGGAGCACGAACGGCGTGTCCGGTGCATCCACCGCATGAAATCCGGCTGAACCGGGTCCCACGGGCGCGGGGCGCACGACCCGCACGATTTCAATGTCGGCGACACCGCTCCGCGGGCGCGGGCACCGGTTGCGCACGAGAACCGCGGAGCGCCACTCCGCGCGATGGCCATGCGCCGCATCAGGGTCGACCCCGGCCAGCGCCAGCAGTGCATCCTCGCGGAGACCGCGCCCCTGGACCTCGACGTCATCCAGCCGCGCATCCATGGCGCGTGCCACGAGATCGGATGCGCATCCGCAGAGCGTATCGTGGGGCTGGCACAACAGCAGCGTCCGCCACGCCGACTGCACGAGCGGGCGTTGATCGAGCTGGCGCCGCGCCCAGAGGAGTGCGGCCCATGGTTCGACGTCGCGGATCAGCATGCGTTCGGCCCTGACGTAGCGGCGTTTCTGCGCGGCGCGCGAGGCGAACGTACCCTGAAGAGTCCATGCATATCCATACGAATCACGCAGCTCGCCGCGCACGACCGGCAGCGTGGCATCGGCAGCGCGCCGCACGACACGCCCGGCAAATTCGGCCAGCGAGCAGCGGCTGACGAGCGCCGGGCGCGCGGCGCGCGCGAGGGCGCTGACCCCGGCGGCTACGCCACGCTGCCGGGCGTGATGATCGGCACCGCTGGGCAGGAGTGCGACGCCGAGCGTGGCCCGTGGTTCGAGCACGTCGCGCACGCGCGCCCAGCGCGACGCCGCGGCGCCGTCGTCCTCGGGCAGCGTGGAGCCGAATTCGTAGCCATCCGGCGGCAGATGATACAGCAGCACCGTCGACCCGTCGGGCGCGCGCCAGCGCACCGAGTCACCGGGAGGCCACGCGGGACCGCCGTAGCCGCGCCAGAGAATGATCAGCGGGAATCCGAAACCGCTCGCGAGCGCCGGGAGCATCGCGGGGTGGCCAAATGCGTCGGGCGAGTAGAGTACGGGCGGCGCGACGGCGTGCAGTCGCTGGAGCACGCGGCGCCCCTCGAGCAGATTGCGCACCAATGCCTCGCCGGAGGGGATGAGCTCGTCGCCCAGCACGTACCACGGGCCCGCCTCGATCGCGCCCTGCTGCAACGCATCGCGGAGCGCATCGCGTCGCTCGGGGCGCACCGCCAGGTAATCGTCGAGCAGCACAGTCTGTCCGTCGAGCAGGAATGCGGCGCCCGGTGATTCCGGCTCATCGAGCAGCTCATCGAGCAGCGCGACGAGACGCTGGCGGAATCGTCCCACCGGTTGGTACCACTCGCGGTCCCAGTGCGTGTGAACCACCACGCAAATGTGCAGCGGGTGAGACGCGTCAGCGGTCATGGTGTGCAAGTGAGCGTGGATGCCGTCGCGCCGGTGGAAGGTAATGGCAGGCGTCACGTGCGCGCCAAGGCCGGGCCGGCGCACCGTTGACCCGCGCCTCGCGGTTAGGGATGTTCATGCATCGCCCGTTCACCTTCAGTCCCCACGGAGCTTCATGCACGGCCTCGCCGATCTGTGGCATCGCCTGTCCGACGTTTCCGCCCTGATTCGCTGGGGCGGCTACTCCGCGATCACCCTGATCATTTTCGCGGAAACCGGCCTGTTGATCGGATTCTTTCTGCCGGGCGACTCCCTGATGGTGACCGCCGGACTGCTGGCATCGCGGGGATTCCTGAACGTCTACGTCCTGGGCGGGGTGTTGTCCGTGGCCGCGATTGTGGGGGACTCGGTGGGGTACGCGATCGGGCATGCGGCCGGACCGCACATCTTTACGCGGGAAGACTCCTGGTTCTTCAACAAGAAGCACCTCTACCGTGCCCATCAGTTCTACGAGAAGCATGGCGGCAAGACGATCGTGCTCGCACGGTTCATGCCCATCATCCGGACGTTCGCTCCGGTCGTGGCGGGTGTTGCCGACATGAGCTATCGGCACTTCATTGCGTACAACGTGGTGGGCGGACTCGGGTGGGTGTGGAGCATGCTCTTCATCGGATACTTCCTGGGCCGCTACATCCCGGGCGTCGATAAGCATATTGATATCGTCATCGCTATCGTGATCCTGCTCTCGCTCCTGCCGGGACTCATCGGCTGGGTGCGGCAGCGCCGCGCGCCGTCGGTATCGACCGATGGGAGCGCCCCATGAAGTTCGTACGATAATTCCGGAGGAAAGACCCATGGCTTTCACACTTCCGCCGCTGCCCTACGACTACGCCGCGCTCGAACCGAACATCGACGCGCGCACCATGGAGATTCACCACACGAAGCATCATCAAGGCTACGTGAACAATCTCAACGCGGCGCTGGAAAAGGCGCCGGCGCTGCAGAGCAAGTCGCTGGATGCACTCATCAGCGACCTCAGCGCCGTACCGGAGAGCATTCGCACAGCGGTACGCAACAACGGCGGCGGCCACTGGAATCACAGCATGTTCTGGACGATCATGGCCCCCAAGGCCGGCGGCGATCCGGGTGGATCGTTCGCCGACGCGCTCAAGCGTTCCTTTGGCGACGTCACGAAGTTCAAGGAACAGTTCAATGCGGCGGCATCCAGCCGGTTTGGTTCCGGATGGGCCTGGGTGACAGCCGATGGATCGGGCGCGCTCAAGATCGAGAGCACGCCGAATCAGGATAATCCGCTGATGGAGGGCCGCTATCCGGTCATGGGCGTGGACGTGTGGGAGCACGCGTACTATTTGAAGTATCAGAATCGTCGCGCCGACTACCTCGCCGCATGGTGGAACGTCGTGAACTGGGGCGAAGTGGCGAAGCGCTTCGAGGGGAGGGGGAAGTGACGCTTGTGGCTGGTGGCTGGTGGCTGGTGGGTCGTAGCTGGTAGCTGGATTCCGAACTCCCTTCCAGGGGCGAGCATCCAGGTACCAGCTACTGCGGTTGAACGGCAGACTACCTACCCGTCGCCAACCACAAGATCGTCAATTCCTTCCTCGGCGCTGGGAAGGGGGACGGCGGCAGGCCGGCGCCTGGTCAGGTGGGTCAGAATGGGCGGTGGAATAAACGTCGTCACCATGACCATGATGGCGATCGCGCTGAAGAGACTCACGTCGAGCGCGCCGGTTTCGAGACCCATCTGCGCGAAGATCAGGCCGACTTCGCCACGCGGGATCATTGCGACGCCAACCAGCGCCTTGTTTCCGCGGAACCACCACGGCGCATAGCCGGCCACGAATTTCCCGACGAGTGCAACGACAATGAGTGCGCCCCCAGTCAGCGCCACCTGTCCACTCGCCAGCGTGCGGACATCTACCGCTGCCCCGACGGCCGCAAAGAAAATGGGCACGAAGAAGTGGCCCAGCGTCGTCACCTTGCTCTCGATGGCCTTGCGCTGCGGGGTTCGATAGAGCACCAATCCCGCGGCGAATGCACCGATGATCGATGCAGACTGGGCCTTCGCGGCGAGCCATGCCATGAAGAATGCGAACGCGAGGGCCAGCACGCCCAGACTCCCCTCGGTTTCAAGGCGCACCGCCGCACGAAAGAGGGGCGGCGCAATCCTGCTGCCGATGACCAGTGCCCCAACAATGAACGCCACGGCGGCCGCGGTGCTGAGCCCCACTCCCATCGCGCTCACGGATGCACCGCTGGCAAGCGCGCTCACGACCGACAGGATGATGAGTCCCACCACGTCATCCAGCACGGCTGCGCCGAGCACCACCTGCCCTTCTCGTGTTTCGAGTTGTCCCAGGTCGGAGAGCACCCGCGCGGAGATGCCGATCGACGTGGCGGTGAGCGCGGCGCCGCAAACAATGGCGGGCACCGCGGCCAGACCCATGAGGTGGGCAGCGCCGGCACCGAGCGCGAACGGCACCGCGACGCCGACGAGTCCCACGACCGCAGCGGTGCTGCCGACGCCAAGCAGCGAGCGCAGGTCCGTGTGCAGCCCGATTTCGAACAGCAGCACGAGCACCCCGATCTCGGACAACGCATGAATGACCGGATCATTGGGCTGGAGCACGCCGAGCAGCGACGCGCCAAGCAGCACGCCCGCGAGCAGCTCGCCGAGCACCGCGGGCTGGCCAATGCGTTGCGCCAGCTCGCCGAGCAGTTTGGTCGCGACCAGCGTGACGACGAGGACGCCGAGGAGGGGCATGGATCAACGGGGGCAGAGTCGACTGATTTTCGATGGTGTCAGAGTCGATTGAAGTGCTGACGGGAATCGGCAATGGGGAATCGAGAAGGCAATCCGCCCCGTCCCGCCGCCCCCCTATTTCATCAACAGCAGGGAATCGGCCTCCCCATTCCCCATTCCCACCATTCCCCATTTCCACCATTCACCATTCCCGATTGTCGATTCCCGTCAGCACTTCAATCGACTCTGACCCTATTGATCGCCAGCTACCAGCTACCAGCTACTAGTCCCCCTCCAGATACGTGTAGCCTTCGAGGCCGGCGACGTAGTCGGCGATGAACGTGTTCGCTTCCTGGCGGGAGAGCGATTTGGCGGCGCTTACCTTGCGCCGGAAGAGCGTCAGGAGATCGGACGCGCGGAACTGGACGTAGTTGAGCACCTCGGTCACGGTGTCGCCATGCACGAGATCCGTGACTTCGTAGCCCGTGGGCGAGAGGCGCACGTGCACGGCGTTGGTGTCGCCGAAGAGATTGTGCAGGTCGCCAAGAATCTCCTGATACGCGCCGGTGAGGAAGATACCCAGGATGTACGATTCCCCCAGGCGGAAGGGATGCAGCGCCAGGTTCGGATGGCCGTTGCGCCCGCCGGTGAACCGGTCGATCTTGCCGTCCGAATCGCAGGTTATGTCCTGCAGCGTGCCGCGCCGCGTCGGCTCCTCGTCGAGCCGGTGGATCGGCATGATCGGAAAGAGCTGGTCGATGGCCCAGCTGTCCGGCAGCGACTGGAACACGCTGAAGTTGCAGAAGTAGCGGTCCACGAGCTGCGCTTCGAGATCCTCGATGATGTCGGCGTATTCCTCGCGATCCTTCTGTGCGATGCGCGCCACCGCGTTGAGCGTGGCGGCATGCAGCTGCTCCGCCAGCGCACGCCCGCGCAGCGACAGGACGCCGCTGTTGAACAGGGCGTGCGCGCGGTCCTTGAGGAAGATCGCGTCGTGGTAGACCTCGCGAACTGATCGGTGCGAGACGGTTTCGTAGCCCTCCTTCAGGTCGTGGAGGATCGCATGATCGTCCTCGCCGACCTCGGGAAGCACGATGTCCTGATGGCTGTCCACGACAATGACGTTGATCAGCAGCAGGGCGTGATGCGCGGTCAGCGCCCGACCGGACTCCGAGATGACGTGCGGCATGGGCAGGCCGGCTTCGCGGCAGGATTCCGCGAGCGTGTAGATGACGTCATTCGCGTACTCCTGCATGGAGTAGTTCACGCTGGCCGCGACCGTGGAGCCAGAGCCGTCGTAGTCGATGCCCAGGCCGCCGCCAACATCCACGTGCGTGATGTTCACGCCGGCCGCATGCAGCTCACCGTAGAAGCGCGCGATCTCCTGCAACCCCGACTTGATGTAGCGGATGTCGGTGATCTGCGATCCGAGATGAAAATGAATGAGCCTGAGCACGTCCTGGCGGCCGGCGGACTGCAGCCGGTCCACGACCTTGACCAGTTCGCTCGCGTTCAACCCGAACTTGGATTTCTCGCCGCCGCTTTCGGCCCAGCGCCCAAATCCCTCCGATGCGAGCTTGATGCGTACGCCGGCGGTCGGCTGCACGTCCATTTCGTCCGCGACGCGGAGCAGCGTGTCGAGCTCCGCGACCTGTTCGATCACGATGAAGACCTGATGGCCGAGCTTCTGGCCCATCAGGGCGAGACGCATGAACTCCTCGTCCTTGTAGCCGTTGCACACGATCATGTGATTCACCGACTCGCTCAGCGCGAGCACGGCCTGCAGCTCGGGCTTGCTGCCGCATTCGAGACCGACGCCGTAGGGCGCGCCCCACTGCACGATCTCCTCGACAACGTGCCGCTGCTGATTCACCTTGATCGGATATACGAGGGTATAGCCGTTCTCGTAGCCGAACTCCGCGATGGCGCGCTGGAATCGGGTGCTCAACGTCTCGATCCGCGAGCGCAGGATATCCGAGAAGCGCAGGAGCACCGGAAGCCCGACGCCCTGCTCGGCGAGATCCGTGGTCAGCTCATAGAGATCGAGCGCGCGCTCGGGGCGCGACTTATCGGGGCGCACGACCATGTGCCCCCGATCGTCGATGTCGAAGAAACCGATTCCCCACCCCTCCACATTGTAGAGCGCGCGGGAATCGTCGATGGTCCAGGGCGCCGCCGTTGCTGTCGGCGCCGCTTCGATGTGCGTTGCCATAGGCCGCGAAGTTTACGTGATGCGCCGCGGCGCGTGTAGGGTCAACCGGTCACGGGAAGAGGTGCCGCACCGCCCAGGCGTCGCCAGCGCGCTCATAGAGGAGCCGCTCGTGCAGCCGCGATGGCCGATTGCGCCAGAACTCCATGCGTGCGGGCACGACGCGCAGCCCGCTCCAGTATGACGGGCGTGGCACATCCGCTCCCGCGAATCGCGCTTCCGCCTGTTCCACTCGCGCCGCCAGCTCGGCATCATTCGCGAGCGGCGCGCTTTGCCGTGACGCCCAGGCGCCGATCTGACTGGCGCGCTCGCGCGAGGCGAAGTAGGCATCCGCTTCACTGTCCGCGACTCGCGTGACACTCCCCTCCACGCGCACCTGGCGCTCGAGCGGCTGCCAGTGAAAACACAGCGCCGCCCAGGGTCGCTCGAGCAGCTCACGTCCCTTGCGACTTTCCAGATTCGTGTAAAAGACGAAGCCACGCGCGTCCACGGCCTTGAGCAGCACCACGCGCGCCGAGGGATGTCCGTCTGCGCCGACACTCGCTACCGTCATCGCCGTGGGTTCCGGCAGCACCGCGCGATCAACGGCTCGGGCCTGCGCGAGCAGCGACTGGAAGTAGGCGATGGGATCGGGCGGCGGGGTGATCGGTGCGGGCGCCTCAGCGGCGGTCATGTCGTCGCTGGCATCGGAACGACCTGATGATCCATCGATTCTGGCTCACGGAGAGATGTGACGGCGCTGCAGTTCGGCGATGGCATCATGATAACCAGCACGTGCCGCCCGGCGGAACCAGAACACCGCCTGCCGGTCATCACGCGCGATGCCGCGTCCGTTGGCATACATGAAGCCCAGATTGTATTCGGCTTGCGCGTCACCGCGCGCCGCGGCGAGCTGGAACCAGCGCGCCGCCGCGGCGTCATCACGTGGCACTCCATGGCCGGCTCCATAGAGCCAGCCCAGGTAATTCTCCGCGCGCGCATTGCCCTGCACCGCAGCCTTGCGATACCAGGCCAGCGCTTCCGCGAAGTTCGCGGGTGTGCCCAGTCCACGCTCGTAGGCTCGGCCCGTCTGGAATTGTGCTTCGGCATCGCCCAGCGTCGCGGCTCGCCGGAACCAGGCGGCGGCATGCACGGTGTCGCGCGTCACTCCGTTGCCGGCCTGATACATCAGGGCCAGCATTCTGGCCGATGTCGCGTTTCCGCCATCGGCTTCTCGCTGGCAGCCCGGTACGGCGTCGGCCCAATCCTTCGCGGTGACCATCGCGGCGCAGGTCGCCGCGTCGACCGGTGCTGCTGGCGCCACGGCAGCAGCAGCCGCGGCGGCGGCCACCGTGGTGGCCACCGTGGTGGGCGGCGGAGTCGCGCGACGACGCGGAGCGGGCTGTGCCGCCTGCACGCTTTTCTCCGTCCTCAACTGCGGCGTCCACGCCAGCGTCTCGCCCGCCTTCACGCTGACCTCTTCAGTCGTGGTGACGAAGCCGGGCGCCGTGACCCGAAACGTGTAGCGACCAGGAGCCACGGTAATGATCCCCGATGGCAGCGGCGCACCATTCACCGTCACGCGTGCCTGATCCGGGAGATCCGCCGCGACCTCAATGCGCGCCGAATCCGCCAACGGATTCGACGGTGCAGCGCCGCTGGCACGAGGTCGCGCATCACGCATGGTGAGTGTGGCAGTGGCGCGCGTGGCATCGGGCAATGCATGTCGCCAGAGTGCATAGCCCGCCAATCCCACTGCGACGATCGTCGCGAGCGCACCGCCCACGATCACTTCGCGCGAAGGTCGCCGCGCCGGACGCGACTCGTCCTCTGCAACCGGCGCAGAGAGTGGCACCAGAATTTCCTGCGGCGTCGCGCGGCGCGGCGTGGGCTGCGCCAAGGCCGGGCGATGCTCGATTGGTACGGCCGGTGGAATTGCCGCCACGAGCGGCTTGACCACACTGGTGACCCGAAGGGAGTACGCGCTCGCACCGGGCTCGGGCGCGGCATTGCGTCGGAGGCGCAACGTGGCAATGGCGCCGGTGGAGAGGTCACGCGCGAAGAAGATCGAGCCCGCTCCATCCGCGCGCGGCATCTCGCCGAGCACCTCGTACGCGCCGCGCGCCGCATCGCGAACGACATCGAGCAGTGCATCCTCGGAAGTGCCGAGCGTGGCCGCCGGCATCACCACGCCGGTTGCATCGGCGCCACAGCGCGGGCAGAAGTGGACGCCGGGATGCAGCGGCGCGTTGCAGTCCGGACAGCTCAACTCCGCGGCAGGGACACTCTCGTCCAGCGCCCGCATGACATCCAGCCGGAATTCATCGCCGTGCGGCTGGAGGCACAGCGCGACCAGATTCGTCGAAGCCAGCTCGCGCGCGAGCAGCGTCACCCGGTCGCTGGTGTTCCGCCCCATGTCGCCGAGCACCTCGAAATTGTCGTGCGACAGAGCGCGTACCGCGCGAAGCAGCGGATCGCCAGATACCGGCACGCCGGCTGCCGCCGCTGATGCATCACCAAGGCCCGAACCACCCGACATGAATTCTCCCGCAGCGGAGGAGGTCATGTCTCAACGCTACCCCCGCACGCCGGAGATGGAAAGAGTTGCGGCGACGCTACGGTTTGCCGAAGGTGGGTGGCTTGATGGTGACGGTGCGGCTGAGGGAGTCCACGCGATTCGTCGCTCGTTCGCCAATGGCGTTCGTCACCTTGTCAACGTTCCTGATCTTCGGCAGCTGCGGCAGGACGACGGAGTCCCCATCACCCCGGTCGGCATGGGAATCAGACGCCGCGTGCGTGGCGCTCGCGTGCGCATCCGCTGAACGCGGTGCGTCGAGGTGTTGCTGCGGCATGGTGGCCGTCGCCATGCGGTCGGCCTCGGTGGGGACCGACGGCTCGGGGGCCGCGGGCTGTGGGGCAGGGGCAAGCGTCGCGCCTTGCTCGCTCTGCACCGTGGACGTGGCCGGCGTCACCACGTGCGCCGAGGAGGCGTGCGGCGTGAGGGCCCACGCACTGGCACCCAGAATGACGAGAACAGATGTGCCCGCCACCGCCTTGAGCCATGGCCGGCGCGGATCCGAGAGCCACTGCGGCATGCGCAATCCCGTGCGCCGAAACCGGAACGAGGGCTCGGCGCCGCGGTCCGAGGTCTCCGCGACAGAGTCTGCGGTGTGCTCCTGCACCGGGCTTTCCATGTCATCCACCGCCACCGCCGTGGCTGCAGCCCGTACAGGTGCCGTAGCGGGTTGATGCTCCACGTGGCCGTGCTGCGCCAGCTCCGCCGTAGAGCTGGACCGGGACGCCATGGCGCCCTGCGACGTGAAGATGTCCGCGGCACCCAGCGGCACCATGATGGCACTCATGGAGCCGGTGGTGCTCATCGTCGTCGGCGCAAAGACGGGTGCCGATGTACGGCGGGTCCCGAGTTCAGGTGACATCCGTGTCCCGCGCGGCGCGGCCGGCGCCAGTGGTGCGCTTGCGGCGAGCGGTGCAGGTGGCGCGAGCGGTGCGCTCGTCGAGAGCGGTGCGACGGGCGCGGCCGGTGCCACCGATGCCCGGTATGTCGTGGGAGCGGATGGCGCAACCGGCGCAGTCGGTTGGATCCAGGGCAGGCTGTCTCGCGGCGGCGGGGTACGTCGCGGCGCGCGTGAGACCTGGCGCACGAACGGCGGTGTCAGCTTTCGATCCGCCACCGGCTCCGGCGCGTGCAGCGGCAGACTCGCGACGCCGGTGGCGTCCTCTTTTGCCGGCCCGCGGATCGCCTGCGCGCGCGCACGCAACTGCATGGCCTCATCCGGCTTCCCGCGCGCGGCGCAGACCTCGGCCAGTGCATCGAGGCTCGTCGCAATGACGGGACTGTTCGCGGATTCCGTCTGTTCGCGAATGGCGAGTGCTCGGCGGGCGAGCTGTTCGGCCGCCGCATGATCACTCTCCGCCGTGCGTACACGAGCAAGACTGGTCAGAATCGCCGCGACCTCGGGGTGATTGGCGCCGAGCGCCTCTTCCTTGATCGAGAGGAGCCGTGTGAGCAGCGGCGCAGCGGCCGCGTAGTCATTCCGGCGAAAGAGGAGTCGTGCGAGGCTGTTCAGGGGTGCGGCGGCGGCGGCGTTCTGCTCGCCGAATGCCCGGTCGTTCAGTTCGAGGGCGCGCCGGAAGAGCGGCTCGGCCTGCGCCACGTTTCCCGCGGCGGCCTGCACGGAGGCAAGATTGTTGATCGCGGGAATGAGCGACGGATGATCCTTGCCGAGCACACGCTCGCGAATGGCCAGCGCGCGGCGAAAGAGCGCTTCTGCCTGGGCAAACTCCTTCTGCCGGGTTTTGAGCTGTCCGAGATGGCTCAGGCTGGTGGCAAGTCGCTCGTTGTCCGCGCCAAGCAGCGTGGCCTCACGCACGGCGGCAATGAATGCCTGTTCCGCTGCGGCGAACTCCGCTGCGCCGAGCAGTCGCTTCCCAGCTTCGTTATGGCGTTCCCACCGTGCTTCGACGCTGTCTGTCATGGCCTCCCTCCTCACCGCAATGACGAGGAGGGAGGAAGTGAAGTAACGGTGTGGCCGTCTACAGACCGAACCGCCTTCCGCGCGATGCCAGGAATAGCGTTCGGGCGTACACGAGGTGGCCAGCCACCATCAGCAGAATCATGATTCCGACGCTCACCCACGTGATGAACGCCTCCGTCGTGTCGATTCCGCCAGGCAGGCTGATGAAGATGACCAGCGCGAGCAGTGCGAGCAGCACGACGCAAACGCCGAGCGCGCCCACCGCGGCAAATCCCTGGAGCACATGCTTATCGATATTCATGGAGTCTCTCGAAGAAGTCCTGCATTGGTGTAGTGCATGAGGCGCGCCGTCAGCGACGATAGCGGAGTTCAATGTACACCCGCGCCTTCTTCCGGAACGGCTCGTCCAGCGAGTAGCCGGCGCCGATTCGCGCCTGTACACCGGGCAGGCGCGCCGGGGTGAATCCGTTGATGTCGAACGTCCACTCCAGGCCAACGACGCGGTGCCAGTGTCCCAGTGACTCGCCAGCACTCGCTGCCCAGAAATACGGCGTCAGGACCAGGGACGGAAGGGATACCCGGTAGGTCGCGAACGTCCGGCCCGTGGCAATGCCGAGCGGCAGTGCCGGCATCGTGATGCGCTGGGACAGCACGTCCGAGTCGAACAGCGGCGATGCGGCTCCGCCAATCGCGAACTGCTCCGCCGGATCGGCATCCCTGTTCACCACGCCAATCGCCGCGTCGCCGTGCACAGCAAGCGAGCCGTGCGAGAGCGTGAGTTCGGTACTGCCGGATGTGCGGGCCCACGATCTCCCTGCCGTGCGGCCAAGATCGCCCCGAAGGCCAACGCGCTCGAGAAAGCGCCACTCGTCGCTCGTCTGCACCGCGGCAACGGAATACTCGGCGAAGCCGAGCAGTCGCGCGCTGCTCGAGTCGCGCCGATGACGGAGGCGGCCCACTGACGCCCCAACGCGAAGCCGGCGCGCAGTCGTGAGCAGATCCTGATCAACGGTGGCGGTGGCGAGCACGCCGAGATAGTCCATGTCCGGTACGCCGGAGGTCGCGACGCCACCGTGCTGGGCCGACACGTGATCCTCGGCGTAGAAGAATTGCGCACCGAGTGACGGCACGCTGCCGCGCCATTCGCCGGAGAACGAGGCGCCGCGCCAGGTTCCCTGGTCGCCGTACGTTCCCTGCGCGAGCCAGGTGAAGCGGCCAATGGGGTCCGTACTCGCCAGTGTGAGCCCGAAGGTTTTGCCTTCGGCCGCGAGGTTCATCGTGGGCAGCACGCGATAGCGGCGCGGGCCCAATCCGTACGGCGTGCCAGGTGGCACCGGCCGCGCAGCGAACGAGTCGCCGGGCGCGAGCGGGACGCGAGCGGCTGGCGCGAGACCGGCACCGGCCGCGAGCGGCGCAACGTGGATCGCGGTGTCCTGCGTGACCGCGAGATCCAGTCCGCGTGCGTGGAGCCGGAGAAAGTACACGCCGCCGTGCACCCAGTCCGGTGCAGGCGCGAGCGCTGCCCCGGTGACGTGCGTGAGTGCCACGGTCGTGCCGGTCGCGACGTCCACGCGCTCGATGTTGGGAATTCCGCTGGCGTCGGAGACGACGATCACGCTGCGGCCGTCGGCGGAGAAAACCGCATCGTAGCGATTGGCGTCGTCGTCGGGCCCGATGAAACGCGGCCGCTGGACGCCGCTGTCGGGCCAGAGCAGTGCCGCGCGCCAGTGCCCATGATCCTGAACATTTGCCACGATGCGCTGGCCATCGCGCGAATACATCGGGCGGAAATAGACGAGGCGCGGCGATCCACGCGCAATCGTGTCGAGTCGCCCGGTGCGCAGATCGACCAGCACCACGTCGCAGATTCCGGCCACGCAGCGATCGGCCACGGCGTGCTCGCCGTCCGGCGCCGGATCGGCGTGGCGCAGGCCACCGGCATGCGTCACCCGCCGCACCGCATTGGACCGAAAATCCCAAATGAAGAGGTCGTTGCGATGTGCGCCATCGCCCCGCCCGGTGGCACGCACGAGCAGCAGGCGATGTCCATCCGGCATGAAGCGCGGCGCGTCGTAGGGAACGCCACCATGGGGTTGGAGCATGGCGACCAGGTGGCGCGGCGGCGGCAGCCAGTCAACGGCCGCGACGTCCTGCGGATCCAGGCGCAGCATGCGCAATCGGGCACGAGCCGCCGCGGACTCCGCCGCGGTGTCCGGATCCGTAGTGAGCACGACGACGCGCGACGGTCTGTCGCGCACCGCACGCACCATCGCGATGAGCCGTCCATTTGGCGAGATCGCGGGCGCGCCCGTATTCCATTCCAGCGCCTGCACAAGCGTTCCCTGCCCCGAATCGCGGGCGCTGGCGGGAAGGTCCGCGTAGCCCTGGTGCACCAGATGCTCCGCGTCCGCGGTCACCTGTGCGGCGAAACGCCCATAGAGAACCGCCGGGTACCCGCCAAACACGCCCGCGAACGCCGCATCGAAAGAGCGGTCCGTGCGCGCGCTCATGCGCCGCCACAAATGCACGAGACTCGAATCTCCCGAGCGATCCACCAGCCACTGGAGATACGCCGAGCCGGCGAGATAGGCCATGGACCCACCGAGAAAGCGCTGGTCGCCATCGAGCTGCCCGTAGGTGGGAAGCTGGCCTTCGAGCGCCCACTGGCGCAGCACCGCGGCGCGCCAGGCGCTGTGCGGGCGTCCCGTGCCCGTCAACACGCCTTCGACGTACGTCGCGTAGCCCTCGCTGAGCCAGCGTGGCGCCTTGAGCGCGAGCGGCCCGAGATCCGCCGGCGAGAGCGCGGTGAGAAAGCGCCGCCAGGGATTGCGCGACGGTCGCGTGAGATGCGCGATGTGCGCGAACTCATGCACCGACAACATTTCGCCCCAGCCACGATTGTCGCCGACCCCGCTCGCCGGGGACGGCGGTGTGGGCCAGAAGAAGATCAGCGGTGCACTCAGGAATGGCAGGGCAAAACCATTGGAGAGATTGTTCGGATCTTCGACAATCACGGTGACGCGCGAGTCCGGTTCGTTGCCGGCCAGTGCCGACACCTGATCGTAGACGGCGTCGATGTGCGCCGCGACGTCGAGGGTCCACGCCGACGCCGCGGCCGGGTAGTACAGCACGAAGTGTTTCGTCTCGACGCTCCGCCACGGGAGCGCGGGAAACGTGATCTGCTGTGCGCGCGCGGGAGTGCTGGTGAGCGCCGCAACGGCGAGCGAGAGGAAGAGCGCGCGCATGACGGCGGATGATGCACGAGCGCCATGCGTGAAACAACATGCCCCGTTCACAGGCGCCGCGTTTGATGCCATCTTGATGCGTCCTGACTCACAGCGAGAACATGCCTCACGATGAACGCGCGCTGCGCGCCGTGCTCGAAACCATTCCGCAGAGCGCCTGTCCGGTGCGCGACATCGCCACCGCCGGCCAGCCGGCGGAAGTCGCGTGGCGTGCGCTGGCGGATGCGGGGTACCGCACCGTCGTGGACCTGCGCGCGGCGGACGAGCCGCGCGGGTACGATGAGCCGGCGGCCGTCCGGGCCGCGGGCCTCGAGTACGTGCTGCTCCCCGTGACCCAGGCGACCCTGAGCGATGAGACGTTCGACGCATTCCGCACTCTGGTCGGAGATCCCGCGCGGCGCCCGGTCCTGGTGCACTGCGCCACCTCGAATCGCGTGGGGGCGCTGCTACTTCCCTACTTCGCGCTCGACGAGCATCGGCCGCTCGCGGAGTCCTTCCAACTCGCACAGGCGGCGGGATTGCGCAGCCCGGAGCTCGCGATGATCGCCGGCGAATACGCCCGGCGGCACGGGGCCACGGGCTGACGGTTCGATCTCTATCCGGGGCTGAGGAATGCTGCTGAAACGCTTCTACGACGACGCGCTGGCGCAGGCGAGCTACCTGGTGGGCTGTGACGAGTGCGGTGAAGCGCTCATCGTGGATCCCAATCGGGACGTGGCGCAGTACGTGGACGCCGCGGCGGCGCAGGGGATGCGCATTTCCTGCGTGACCGAGACGCACATTCATGCCGACTTCGTGTCGGGCAGTCTCGAGCTGGCGCGGCGCACGGGCGCCAGGCTCCTGCTCTCCGCGCTGGGCGGACGCGACTGGCAGTACACGTTCGCCGCGCGGGAAGGCGCGGAGTTGCTGCGCGAAGGCAGCTTCATCCAGATTGGCAATGTTCGCGTGGATGTCATTCATACGCCGGGACATACACCGGAACACCTCACCTTTCTTGTTACCGATCGCGCCGTTGCGGATCGGCCCATGGGCGCACTCACCGGCGATTTCATTTTCGTCGGCGACGTGGGCCGGCCGGATCTCCTGGAGAAAGCGGCGCACATGGCCGGCACCATGGAGCGCAGTGCGCGCGAGCTCTACGCGTCGCTCGAACGCTTCGCGACGCGCCCCGACTATCTCCAGCTCTGGCCTGGTCATGGTGCCGGGTCGGCGTGCGGGAAGGCACTCGGTGCGGTACCGCAGACCACGCTGGGCTACGAGAAGATGTTCAACTGGGCGTTTCAGAGCGGCGGCGTCGAGCAGTTCGTGTCGCTGGTGCTCGCCGGCCAGCCCGAGCCGCCCAGCTATTTCGCGGAAATGAAGCGCGTAAATCGCGATGGACCTCGACTGCTCGGCGAGCTCCATCCTCCCGAACGGCTTCCCGCATCGCGGCTGCGCGAGGTGCTCGCCAGGGACGCACTGGTTGTGGACACCCGTCATGCCGCAGACTTCGCCGCCGGCCACGTGCCCGGGGTCATCAACATTCCGCTCAACCGATCCTTCACGACGTGGGCCGGGTGGCTCCTTCCCTACGACCGTGACCTGTACCTGATCGTCTCCGGAGAAGAGCACCTCGGGTCGGCCGCACGCGCGGCACGACAACTCGCGATGATCGGGCTGGACCGTGTATCCGGATACTTTGGCGACGACGTACTGCCGCTGTGGCTGCAGAGCGACCGTCTGCTGGAGACCGTGCCCCAGATGGCGCCGCGCGAGGCGCGCGATCGGCTGGCGCGCGGCGAGATCACCGTGCTAGACGTGCGTACCCAGGCAGAATGGGACGAAGGACACATTGCGGGAGCGCAGCTCGTGCCGCTCGGGCATCTCGCTGCGCGAGTCGCGCAACTGCCGCGCGACCGCCCCATTCTGGTGCACTGCCAGGGGGGCGGACGTTCCTCCATGGCGGCGAGCGTGCTGCTGGCCGGCGGTGTGAAGGATGTCGTGAACCTGGCGGGTGGCATGGGCGCCTGGGAGGGTGAAGGATTCGAGGTGGAGCGGGACGGGAATCTGGCGCGTTGAGGTGCGCGACATAGAGTAGGAGTGGCGCGCCCGCCGTTGCGCGAACGCGCCCCGGCTCGTCGGGCCGTGTGTCACGGCCTGCCAGGCCGGCCACGCGGTCCCTGCCTCTCACCACTCCTGGCGCATGCTGCTTCCCCTGCTCGCCACGTGCCTGCTCTCCACGTCGCACTGTCCGCTCGTCCATCTGCCAGCGGATTCGGTCGGCATGTCCGGCGAGCGTCTGGCGATGATCGACCACGTCGCGACGAAGGGCGTACACGCGCAGGGTTTTCCCGGTGCCGCCATCGTGGTCGGGCGTAATGGCGCCGTAGTCTGGTCCAGGGGCTACGGCTCGCTCGATTGGGGCGCGGGGAGCGGTTCGGTCGACCCGGCGCGCACGATGTATGACCTGGCATCGCTGACCAAGGTCGTCGCCACGACGACCGCGATCATGGTGCTCTACGATCGCGGGAAGATCCGGCTCGACGATCCGGTGGCGCGCTACCTGCCCGCGTTCCGTGGCGGCGAGCGGCGTCGCGTGACAATCCGCCAGTTACTCGAGCACCGTTCGGGACTGCCCGCGGGGCGGGAGATTCCGCGGGGCATGACGTCGCGCAGCGCGGTGCGCCGCCTCATGCTGTCCACGCCGCTGCAGCATGCGCCGGGCACTGTACAGGTATACTCCGACGTCGGCGCCGACGTGCTCGGCTTCGTGGTGGAGGCTGTCAGCCATGAACCACTCGACGAGTTCGTGCACAGAAACGTGTTCCGCCCGCTCGGCATGGCGAACACCATGTTCCGGCCGCCGCGCACGCGCCGTGCGCGCATCGCGCCCACCGAGTTCTCCTCGCGCCGCCGGCGCCAACTGCGTGGCGAGGTACACGACGAGACGGCGGCGGCGCTGGGCGGCGTAGCGGGTCATGCCGGGCTCTTCGCGACGGCGCACGATCTCGCCATCTTCGCGCAGATGATGCTCAACGGTGGCACCTACGCTGGCCACCGCATCGTGAGAGCATCCACGGTTGCGCTCTTCACGCGACGGAGCGCCGGCTGGCGCGCCCTGGGCTGGGAAACCTGCGCGGGCGGTGCAAGCTGCGGACAGCACATGAGCGAGCATGCGTTCGGCCACACGGGATTCACCGGCACGTCGCTGTGGATCGACCCCGATCAGGATCTGTTCGTGATCGTGCTCGCGAACCGGATCCACGAGCGACGCGACGGCCTGGTGCCACCGGCCGCGGTGCTGGCCGATGTCCGCGCGGACGTGGCCGACATCGCGGAGCTCTCCGTTCTCGAAGACGGCGTCGAGCCCCCCATGCCGGATGGCACGCGCGCGGACCGCGCGAACGGCTGGAGCCGCTGACGCGCGACCTCAGCGGGGCGGTTTTCGGCGCGCCGAGGGCGGGCGAGCCGGCCGTGAGAGCGTGCGGGACAGACGAATGCCCGTGTTCAGTTTGTCCAGGAACAGCCGCGCCTCCGTTGCCTGGAGATCGAAACGGAAGCCGCCGTAGCGTGCGTTCGCGAAATAGAGCCGGTAGCTGGACGTTTTTCCGAGCACGTGCCGGCTGAAGGTCACGCCGGCTCCGGTCGCCGTGTCGGTCACGGTGACCCGGAACACGCGCTCGCTGCGCGATGCGCGCGGATGGAGTCGCAGCAGATGGGAGATGGAATCGGCCCACTGTCGGGCGTCGAGTCTCCGGAGGACGACAACCTCGGTACTGTCGCCGGTTGCTCCCCCGATCAGGACATGGGCGTCGCTGCGCGCATCGATCGCAATGACGCCAGCCTGAAACGGCAGCGTCGCCGCATTGCGTTTGACCACCTGCGCTCCTGCGCTGGCGGCAAGCAGGGCGCCGCCAGCCACGAGCAGGATGCGCACTACTGGTGTTCGCTGGCGAACAGATCGCGCTGCGTCTCGCCCTTGCGCAGGATCTCCAGCGCACGCTCGAGCTGCACGTCGTCCTTGAGCTCGCGCCGCTTGGCGGTAGAGTCGCCGAAGACCAGCCGCGCCACTCGGTCACCGATCAACCGGTCGACTTCGGTGGACGCCGAGTCGTAGAGCGCCCGGTCCACGGGCACGCCGGCGCTCTGCAGACGCCGATAGAATTCAGCGCGCCACGCCGGGCTCACCGTGAAATCCGGCTTGACCGAGTCCTTGAGGGCGAACGCGAACGTGGACAGCGTGACGGCAAAGTCCTGTGACTTGGGTGTGACTGCGCGCAGCAACTCCTGCTCCACGCCCGAGAGCGTATCGGGTGGCACGACGACGTCGGGAGAGATGGCGCCACCACCGTACACCACCCGCCCCGCGTCGCTCTTGTATTTGGGCCGCGCGCGCCGCATGGAATCGGTCTCCATGGAATCGGGGACTACCTCGACCAGCCTGCCGTCAACGAGTTTGCGTTCCTTCTGGATGGACCGCCCGCTCGGCGTGTACCACTTCGCCGTGGTGAGTTTGAGCGCCCAGCCGCCGTCGAGCGGGAAGAGCGACTGCACGAGTCCCTTGCCGAACGACGTCGTGCCCAGGATGAGCGCGCGGTCGTGATCCTGCAGGGCGCCCGCCACGATTTCGCTGGCGGATGCCGTATAGCCGTCCACGAGCACGATGAGCGGAACGCTCGGCACGGCCGGTTCGTTCTGGGCGACGTACTTCTGCACCTCCCCGCCGCGCGAGCGCACGACGAGGATCTCCGAACCCTTCTTGAGAAAGAGATTCGAGATGGCAATGGCCTGATCCACAATGCCGCCGCCGTTGCCGCGCAGGTCGATCACCAGCCCCTTGGCCCCGGCGCTGGTGAGCCGTTCGACGGACTGCGAGAGCTCGTCTCCCGCCGTTTCGTTGAACTGGAGCAGGGGGATGTAGCCAATGCGTCCATCCAGCATGAGGCTGAACGGCACGGCCGGGATGTGAATGATGGCCCGGGTGAACGTGACCCCGATGGGCGCGTCCACACCGGGCCGGGTGAAGCCGACCTGCACCTGCGTCCCCGGCGTTCCCTTGAGTGCGTCCGTCACCTGCGAGAGTTCCCACCCGTGCGTCGACTTGCCGTTCACGGCGGAAATCTGATCGCCGGTGCGCACGCCGGCCCCCTCGGCTGGCGTATGCGGATAGACGCGGTTCACGACGACGATGCCGTGCTGGTCCTCCACGAGCATCCCCAGCCCCCCATAGTGGCCGCCGGTGGCGAGATTGAACTGCTGCAGCTGCTTGGGAGAGTAGAGCGCCGCGTACGGGTCCTGCAGCTCCTTGACGAGTCCACGCGCCGCCTTTTCATAGAGTTCCTGCGAACCCACGCTGTCGACGTAGCGATCGGAGACGAGACCCATGACCTGATCGAAGAGTCGCGCGCCGGATCGGGCCGGAACCGACTCCAGGAAAAAGGCACCAACGGCAAGCGGCAGGAGCAGCGCGCCGACGACAGCGACTTTGGGAGTGCGAAACGGCATGGTGTGGTTCCGGTGGAGTAAGGCGTGCGACGTAGGACGCGACGGCGGATGCTACACAGTGTAGCCCGGCGGTGTGGCTCCGGGCAATCGGGTGCCTGTCTCAAGGACCGCCACACCGGTCCCGGCGTTACGTGACCCGGCGTGAACGGCGTCGCAAAGAAGCCTTTGTACCCCTTCCCAGCGCTGGCCGCGAACCCCTAGCCTCCCTACCTTGAAGGCCGTGCCAGGAGGGCACGAGCCACGACGACGTGACCATTCGATGGAAGGTATCCGTGCCGGAGTTGATTGCGCCCACGTGGGAAGCGGGTGTGAAGTCGCGAGCGATTTTCGATTCGGAGCAGGAACACCTTGCACCCGGGGCACAGAGTTTCGCGCTCTTCAGCAAGATCTGTATTGATCACGGCGAGGGAGCGCTGCTGTTCGACGTGGACGGCCATCGCTACATCGATCTCATGGCCGGCATCGGCGTGGCCAGCCTGGGATACGCGCACCCGAAGTACGTGGCGGCCATGCAGAAGCAGATCGCCCGCATCCATGTCGGGAGCTTCACCTCGGAGCACCGCGCCGCGCTCGTGAAGCTGCTGGCCGATCACGCGCCAGGCGACATCAATCGCGTGCAGTTCTACAGTAGCGGCGCCGAAGCCGTGGAATCCGCGCTGCGACTGGCGCGCTCACACACCGGACGCACCGAATTCGTCGGCTTCTGGGGCGGGTTCCATGGCAAGACGGCCGGCGTCCTTCCCCTCCTGGGCAGCAATTTCAAGCACGGCCTCGGCCCGTTGATGCCGGGGCGCTATTCCTCGCCCTATGCGTCGTGCTCACGCTGTCCGTTCGAGAAGACCTTCCCCGCCTGCGACTGGACCTGCGTGGACTTCCTGCGACGCAAGATCGCCATCGAGACGGCGAACGACATCGCCGCGATCATCGTCGAACCGATCCAGGGAACGGCGGGCAACATCGTGCCGCCGTTGGGATTTCTCCGGGCGCTGCGCGAGCTGGCCACCGAGCTGGGCGCGCTGCTCATCGCGGACGAGATGATCACCGGGTTCGGCCGCACTGGTCGGATGTGGGGAGTGGAGCACGAGGGCATCGTGCCGGACATCATGACCGTGGGCAAGGGATTCGGCGGCGGTTTCCCGATGAGCGGGCTGCTGATTCGCGAGCCGGTGGCGTTCGCCAAGCCCTGGGCCAATCCGAGCGGCAGTTCGTCCAGCTACGGCGGCAACCCGCTGGCCGCCGCGGCCGCGCGCGTCACGTTCGAAACGATTCTCGAGGAGCAGCTCGTGGAACACAGCCGCGCTCTGGGTGAGAAGATGCTCGCGGAGATGCAGCAGTGGGAGGTGGACGTCCCGATTGTGAGCGACGTACGGGGGCGCGGGCTCATGATCGGAATGGATCTGGTGGTACCAGGTACGCGCACCCTGCTCGACAAGACTCTCACGCGCTGGATCTTCGACACGGCGCTGTCGCGCGGCGTACTGGCGATGATCTACAACCCCGAAGTCCGCATCAACCCGCCGCTCGTCATTCCGGAAGCGCTCGCGATGGAGGGGCTGGCGATTCTCAAGGATGTGCTGCTCGAAGCATCCGAGCGGGTGGTCCGGTCATGAGCGCCACGGCACGGCCGGCGCTGGCCGACGGCGCGCCCGACGACTCTGGCCCGAGGCGCGCGCCGCGACTCTATCGCGGCGCACTGATTGGTCTGGGCGGCATCGCCCGCGAGTCGCATCTGCCGGGCCTCACGCGTGATCCCCTCGTGCGATCGCGACTGCAGATCGTCGCGACGGTCGACGGCGGGCGCGAGACGGTGCCGCTTGACGGGGTTCCCCATTTCGCGACGCGCGACGCGCTGCGCAACGTCGGACCGCTCGAGTTCGTTGACATCTGCACGCCAACGGCATCGCATCTCGAGTTGACGATCTGGGCCATCGAGCAGGGTTATCACGTGCTGTGCGAGAAGCCCGTGGCCCTGTCGCGCGCCGAGGCGCATCGCATTGCCGACGCGGCGCGGGCCAACGCGCGCGTGGTCATGCCCTGTCATCAGCACCGCTACAACCCGGTCTGGGACCGGATCCGCCACTGGCTCAGTGCCGGAATGATCGGTCGGTGGCATCTGGCTGAAATGCACGTCTATCGACTCATGGCGGACCGGGGCATCAGCCCGACGGCGACGCCCTGGCGGGCGTGCTCGGAGCAGAGTCGCGGCGGCGTGCTGCTGGATCACGGCACCCATCTGATCTACCAGATGCTCGACAATGCGGGCATGCCCGATGCGGTGCGCGCGTGGACCGGACAGCTCCGTCATACCGACTATGACGTGGAGGACAGCGCGCACCTGCTCTTCGAATATCCCTCGCGGCTCGGCGTGATGTTTCTCACCTGGGGCGCGCACCACCGGGAAAACCGCGTGCGCTTCATCGGCGAGCGCGGCACCATCGAATGGATCGGCGGCGTCCTGCGTCTGGAGCGTGACGGCCAGTCCATGTCACTCGACTACACGGCGGAGCTGAACAAGGCCTCGTACGCCGCCTGGTTCTCGCGACTGTTCCGGACCTTCGCGGACGCCATGGATCGCGGCGAATCGGAGGCCGCACTCCGTGACGTGCTGAACGTGGCGGCCGTGCTCGAGTCGGCCTACCTCGCGGCGCAGAGCGGCTGCAGGACGACGATCAGGAAGTGAGGCGCGGGGGAGACGGACCGACTTGCCCGATGAGCCGGAATTCCGTTCCTTTCATCGGGTTCCTCCTCGTGTCTCCCTTCCGCTCCTCCGCACTCCGTCATGCTCCCACACTCGTTGGCGCCGGCGACCCTTCGCCGTATCGTGCCGTTGCTCCCGCTCGCCGCATGCTGCCTCGCCGGCATCGCGCACGCACAGCAGGTCAGCCCATCCACCACGAGTGCGGCCGCTGCCGCGCCGCGGGGTGCGTATGCTCCCTATGACACGACGCTCTTCAACGCGCTCGAGTGGCGCGACATTGGGCCGTATCGGGGCGGCCGCTCCGTCGCCGTAGCGGGCTCCGACACGCGGCCCAACGAATACTGGATGGGCACCACCGGCGGCGGCGTCTTCAAGACGACCGATGGCGGTCATAGCTGGCAGCCGGTCACCGACAAGTACTTCGGCGGGACCATAGGGGCAATCGGGGTGAGCGAATCGAACCCCGACATCGTCTACGTCGGCACCGGCGAGTTCGACATCCGCGGCAACGTCTCGAATGGGGACGGCGTCTGGAAGACCACTGACGGCGGCAAGACCTGGACGCACGTGGGACTCGCCGATACCCGGCAGATCTCCCGCGTGCGAGTGGATCCGCGAAACCCTGACGTCGTGTACGTGGGCGCGCTCGGCCATGTGTGGGCACCGAATCCCGAACGCGGCGTGTACAAGACCACCGATGGCGGCAAGAGCTGGAAGAAAATTCTCTTCCGCAACGATTCCACCGGCATCAGCGATCTCGCGCTCGATCCCAACGATCCGAACACGCTCTACGCCGCGTTCTGGCAGGCGGGGCGCAAGCCCTGGCTTCTCGTGAGCGGCGGCGCCGGCAGCGGCATTTTCAAGAGCACGGATGCCGGCGAACACTGGACGGAGCTCACGCGCAATCCCGGTCTGCCCAAGGGGGTGATCGGCGACATTGGCCTCGCGGTGTCACGCGCCAATTCCAATCGCGTGTGGGCGATCGTCGAAGCCGACTCGGGCGGGGTGTTCCGGTCCGACGATGGTGGACGGACGTGGGCGCGAACGAACGATGACCGCAATCTCCGCCAGCGCGCGTGGTATTACACGCGCATCTTCGCCGATCCGAAGGACTCGAACGGCGTGTACGTGGTGAACGTCCAGTTCTGGCACTCCACCGATGGGGGAAAGAAGTTCCGGTCCATGCGTGTTCCCCACGGCGACAATCACGATTTCTGGATCGCGTCGAACGACGCGAAGCGGATGATCGAGAGCAATGATGGCGGTGCCGTCATCTCCACGGATGGTGGCAAGTCCTGGAGCGACGAGAACTATCCCACCGCGCAGTTCTACCATGTCACCACCACCACGGACTTCCCGTATCGGGTGTGCGGCGCACAGCAGGACAACAGTACGCTGTGCGGTCCGAGTCGCTGGCCGGGCGGCATAGATCTCAGCCAGTGGCACGACGCTGGCGGCGGAGAATCCGGCTACATCCAGGTGCGACCGGACAGTACGAACATCGTGTATGCCGGGAGCTACGCCTATCTGTCGCGACTCGACATGAACACGGGCCAGCAGCGGGACATTATCCCCTGGCCCGACAACCCCATGGGGCATTCGGCGCAGGACCTCAAGTATCGCTTCCAGTGGACGTTTCCGCTGCTCATCTCGCCGCACGATCCCGAGACGCTGTACCTGGGATCGAACGTGCTCTTCCGCACGCGCAATGACGGCCAGAGCTGGGACGTGATGAGCCCCGACCTCACCCGGCACGATCCCGCCACACTCGGCCCGTCGGGCGGTCCGATCACGAAGGACCAGACCTCCGTGGAGTACTACGCGACGATCTTCGCGATCGCCGAGTCGCCGGTGGCGCGCGGCACCATCTGGACCGGCTCCGACGATGGCCGCATCTACATCACGCGCGATGACGGCGCCCACTGGACGGATGTGACGCCGAAGAATCTCGGCGAGTGGACGCGTGTCTCGATCATTGACGCGTCGCACTTCGACGCCGGCGCCGCGTATGTCGCGGCGAATCGCTATCAGTTGGACGACAACCAGCCTTATCTCTTCAAGACCACCGATTACGGCGCCACCTGGACGCGGATCGACGCCGGGATTCCGCGCGATCAGTTCACGCGGGTGATTCGTGAAGATCCCGAGCGGCGCGGCCTGCTCTACGCCGGCACCGAGCGCGGCGTCTGGGTCAGCTTCGACGACGGCGGGCACTGGCAATCGCTGCAGCGCAACTTGCCGCCCGTGCCCGTGCACGATCTCGAGGTCACGCAGGGCGATCTCGTGGCGGCGACGCATGGCCGCTCATTCTGGATTCTCGACGACCTCTCGGCGTTGCGTCAGCTCTCGAGCAGCGTCGCCGCGGCGCCTGCCCATCTTTTCGCGCCGCGCGATGCGTACCGCGTGGAATGGGGTGGCGGGTTTGGCGGTGCGGCCGAGGGACAGAATCCCCCAGCCGGCGCCATGGTGTACTACACGCTGGCGCAGCCCGGACGGACGGTGACGCTCGAGTTTCTCGACGCATCGGGGAAGGTCATCCGGAAGTATTCCAGTCTGCTCGACAGTGCCGGGCGCGCCGACAGCGTGCGCGCCGACAGCGTGAAGCGCGCGCGCACCGACAGTCTCGCGCGTGCGGGACTCTCGCGCGATTCGATTCGCGCGCTCGAGGCGGCGGAAGCGCGGAGCGCCGGCGGCCCGCGTCGCGGCCGCGCCGGCCCCACGCGCGTGCCGAACAAGGCGGGCCTCAACCGCTTTGCGTGGGATCTGCGCTATCCCGATGCGGTGGGATTCCGGAATCTCATCATGTGGGCCGGGGGCACGCGTGGACCGCTGGCGACGCCCGGGAAGTATTCCGTGCGACTCACCGTGGACGGACAATCCCAGACGCAGCCCTTCGTGCTCCGCAAGGACCCGCGCATTCCCGCGACGCAGCAGGATCTCGACGCGCAACTCGCACTGCTCATGAAGATCCGCGATACCCTGAGCGCGGCAAACAACGCGGTCCGTACCATCCGCAACATGCGCTACCAGATCGACCAGCGGCGGCTCCACGCGCCAAAGGCGTTTGCCGCCGCGGCCGACCGGCTCCTCGCCGCGCTGGCGCCGATCGAGCAGGCCATTTACCAGACGCAGAATCGGAGTGGTGAGGATCCCCTCAACTACCCCATTCGACTCAACAACAAGATTGCCGCGTTGGGAAGCACCGTTTCCAGCGCGGACGCCCGCCCCACCGATCAGAGCTATGTGGTGTTCGACACGCTCACCGCGCAGCTTCAGACACAGCTCGCGCTGCTCACTCGCGAGATGGCGTCCGGACTGCCCCGGGTGAATGCCGTCCTGAAGAAAGCCGGCCAGCCGCAGATCACCCCGAGCACGGCGGAGCCACCCGCACCAGCGTCACCGGGCGAAGAGCAGGAGTAGATCGTAGAGCGCGTGCGTCCAGGCATCAATGCCAAAGCCGCGCAGCAGGTAGATGGCACTGAGCGCGAGTCCCGCGATGGCCCGAAAGGTGAATGACGACACGGCGAACTGGTCGCCGTACGGACCCACGTAGTGGAACGCCGAGAAGAGCAGCGCGCCCACGATGGCGGCGAAGACGCCCGCCACTCGTGGGCGCCAGTGCAGCGCGTCGCGCGCGAGCAGAAAGAGCCCCGAGACGAGCAGCACGCGAAAGAGCAGCTCTTCGTAGAGCCCCGCGCCGAGGGACACCATGACCCGGGTCCAGAGGTCGAAGCGCTGCACCTGCACCATGGCAAGCAGGTGCGTCGCTCCGAGCAACTGCGCGGTGACGACGCCGACGACGAGACCCAATGCCAGAGCGAGGATTACGGCCTCGGCGAGCATGGCGCCGAAGAGCCAGCCGCGCAGCCGCCAGCCGTGCGCGTGCGCGTCACGCACGATGAGCCAACCGCCCACGCCCACCAGCACGGCGCCGAAGAGCAGCGGCCCGCGGGGACCCGCGATGAAGCGGAAGAAGGACTCGAGGAGGACATCGGCGCCATTGCGGATGCCGCGGGTTTCCGAGCGCGGCAGGATGGCGACGAGCGTCTCGTACAGGCCAAGCAACGGCACGGCGAAGAGCAGGCTGTAGCGCGGCGACCGGCTCTCCTGCCAGTAGCGGCGCGTTTCGAGAACGCGGGGCATCATTTCACCGAATGATGCCCCGCCGGTCCGACCCACACCAGTCGCGCCAGGCTGCGCGCCGAGCTACTTGTTGCTGTTGGGAACGTCGACCCGGAGACCGTGCGTGGTGGCACTCTGGTGATAGCCGTAGGCGAGGGACCCGCCCATGGAGATGACGCCAAGGATGAAGAGCGCGATCGCGAGCGTGAATCGACGCAGACCGACGCCCGTGGCAAACGCGAAGACGATGAGACAGGCGCCGAGCGCGAAGAAGGAGATGGGAATCCAGTACACTGCCGTTCTCCAGCTACGATGGGAAAACGCGCCCGCAATGCCGCGGCGGACGCATGGTGGCTGAGAAGTTGCGCGCGACCGGTCCGGAATGGAAGGGGGACCGCTACGCGAAAACGCCCGCGGCAGCGGCACCGCGGGCGTTCCGCATTCACCGGTAATCGTGCGACGGGCCAGCTAGGCGCCCGCCGTCAGCCATTTCGCGACACCACCATGGCGCGAACAGGCGCCCTTGCGATGCGTGGCGTGCGAGTACAGGCCGTCCTTGCACTGGGCGATCGCGCCGGCGGGATCATTGTTCTCGCTCGCACTCGACTTGCCGGCCGCCATGCCGCTCGTTGCTTCCCGGCTGGCGCGCGTGGCACCGGTGCCTGTGGTGGGCGAGGCGGGTGTGGCGGCAGGAGATGCTGGCGCGGCCGGCGTCGTCGCCGCGCTGGTCGCCGGATTCGTCGTCGCGCTGGTGCCGCTCGCCGCCGAGGCGGCCTTGTTTACGCCGCCGTGACCACGGCACGCGCCGCGACCGCCCTTCGACGTCGCACCATCCTTGCACGTCACCATCGCGGCGGCTGCCGCACCCGCCGTCGAGCTGGCCCCGGCGGATGAAGCGGCCTTGGAGGACGCAGCCTTCTGAGACGTTGCCGCCGCTCGGGCCGCCTTCGTCGCCGCACGGTCCACCCCGCCATGCCCGGAGCAGGCGCCCCGGCCAGACGCCGTGGACGTGGTACTGTCCTTACAGATCGTCGTCGCGGTCGCCTGTCCGTAGGCGAGCGCGGGAAGCGCGAGCGCCGCCGCCACGACTGCCGACACCAGCGTGTACCGTGTGGACATGGTCACTCCATGTTGAATTGCCCAGGACGCGTGAGGTTGCCAGGACGCCGAACGACTAACGCGGCACCGTGAGAGCGACCAGATGCGCGCGCACAAATTTTCCTTTATGCACGAACGCCGTGTGCTACGGCCAGCTGAAGATGTTGGTGGCGGGCGTGGCGGAGCGCAGGCGGGCGATCGCACCCGGCTCGCTCCAGAGCGTGCTGAACGGACTCGAAATGGAGAAGCGCAGCTCGTAATGCGCGTTGGGGTCCGGCACCAGCGGCACGGCAAAGTCCACGCGCATGAGACGGCGCGACTGCTTGGGAATCGCGAGCAGCAGACCCACGCCGGCGCTGACCCGAATGGAGGCGTTCTGTCCATAGGGCACGTTGCCGGCCCACATGCGTCCGGCATCGGAGAACGCGGCGATGCCGATGTTGTCGAACTTCGTGAATCCGCCCAGGAGCCAGCGATGTTCGGAACGCAGCACGAGACGCGCGCCGCCCACGATGCGCGAGTCGCTGTAGCCGCGCACGCCGCCGTCGTGATCACCCAGGGTAAGCTGGAACGGCGTCTGCTGTCGCCACGAGCCGGCGAACTCGAGACTCCAGATCTGCGTCTGGTGGTCGGTCGGCTTGTGATACCAGGCGAGCCGTCCGCTGCCGACCACGTCACCCCACCGGTGCAACTGCGGCTGGCGCTCCGATTCCCAGGTGGTGCGAATGGCGAGATAGGAATGGCCGCTCACGACGCCGGCGTACGCATCCGTGCTCCACAGATCGCCGCGCTGGCCGCCACCAATGCCCTGCGCGAGCGTGGTCGCGAGCTGCACGCCCTGACCCACGTCCTGCGCACCGGCCAGCGCATCGAATCCGGTGACTGTGCGAAAGGTGAGCGCCCGCAGTCCGAACACGCCGCCGAATCGCCCGCCGCGCACGGACGCGTAGCGCCCGTGCAGCGTGGAATCGGGATCACTGGCGAAGCCGGTGTCCGAGAGCACCACCGCATTGGGAGCGGGGACGATGTTCTCATGCGTGTACAGGGGTCCCGCGAAGAATCGCACCGCGCCGCCACCGAGTCGCACGACTCCCCCCAGATCATAGCGCTCGCGATGCACCGACAGCGAGAGCGCGGAGCCATCGGGACGCAGGAATCCATCGTAATTCTCGAGGTGGCGATAACCGGCGAACCACGCGGTCTGCTGAAACGGCGTGTAGAACGGGTGCGAGACGGTGAGCTCGTAATGAGCGGAAACCGGATAGCGCTCCGCGATGAAATTCAGCGTATTCGGCATGCCCAGCAGATGATAGTCCACGTAGCGGGCGCCGAAGCCCTCGCGATAGGCGAACCCGCGCCGCCACGACAGGGCGCCGTACATACCGTTCCCGAGAATGTTCGAGTTGCCGTAGCGGAACGAGGAGACGGCGGTGCCGCGCAACTGCATCCCGATCACCAGCGGAATTTCGTCCACGGTGGAGACCTCGACGCGCACCGTATTGTTCGAGTCCGGAATGGCGCGCACCGTGGCATCGGCCAGGTAGGGCTGGGCACGCAGCACCCGCCCCGACTCCGCCAGTCTGAACTCCGAGCACCGCTGGCCCACCTTCACCTGCATGAAGGGCAGGATGGCCTCGGGCCTGGTCGTGACGTGTTGCAGGACGGCGGCCACGATGGGCCGCGCGAACGTGGACCGGGAGAGCAGCGGCGGCGGCTCGCGCGTGATCTCGATGGCGGACACGATGCGGCCATCGCAGGGCGCGAGTGGCGTGCTCGTATCAGCTTGTGCGCGGGCGAGCGCCGGAACGAGCGCCAGTGCGAGGGCGAAGGGAGAGGTCCGACGCATGATCAACGGCCCATACGCTACACTCCGTGCACCGGTCGTGGCAAGTGCGTGCCGGACGCTGCCTGACGCGGTGGTCGCACGCCATCAGGTCCGGTATGTTTGGACCGTGAGGCATCGCACGTTCATGCCGCGATCACCATGACGGCTTCAGAGAAGCGCTTCACGGCAGGCGCGGCGTGGCTGCACCGCATCGTCGCGGACCTTCCGGAACTCACGGACTGGGCATGGTCGCTCGAGCGACGCGCGAGCGAGTCGCTCGTGATGCGTGTGCTGCGCGGCAGGCACATGCAGACAGTCCCGACGCTGTGCGACGAGATGGGAGCAGCGCTGCAGTTTCCGTACTACTTTGGCGGGAACTTCAATGCGATCGAAGACTGCCTGACAGATCTGGACTGGCTGCCAGGAGACTCGTACGTTCTCGTCGTGACCGACGCGCCCAGCGTACTGGCCCGTGCCGATCCTGACGATCTGGAGGCGTTCCTCGCGCTGCTCGCGCGGGTGCATGAATACTGGCAGCACGGCGGAGACGCGCCCGGGTCGGAAGCGATGCCATTCGATGTGATTCTGCACGCGACGGAGGCCACCGCGCCACGGCTGCAGGAGCGGCTCACGGGCGCCCACGTGGTGGCGAGCGAGCTGAGAATTCCGTAACTGCGTCTCTCGCGCGCGAAGGCGCGCTGCCCTGCCCCTTCTCAAGGACGGCCCATGATGCGGAGCTACCTCACGGAGTTCATCGGCACCTTCTTTCTCGTGGTGACCGTGTGCCTGACGGTCACGGTGAGTCAGCCACTCGCCGCGATCGCGATTGGCAGCGCGCTGATGTTCATGGTGTACATGGGTGGGCACATCTCGGGCGGACACTACAATCCGGCCGTCACCCTGGCCGTGTGGCTGCGCGGCAAGCTGCCCGGCAAGGAAGTGATTCCGTACTGGATCGCGCAGCTCCTGGGCGGAGTGGTCGCAGGCTTCGTCTCCACGTATGTGCTGCGTCATGCCTTCGTCGTACTGCCGTCGCCGCACGCCTCAGTGCTCGCCATTCTCATTGCCGAATTCATTTTCACCTTCGCGCTCTGCCTCGTCGTGTTGCAGACCGCGACCTCGAGCAGGACGACGGGCAATTCGTACTACGGACTGGCGATCGGATTCACCATCCTGTCCGGCACCGTGGCGGTGGGAAGCGTCTCGGGAGCCGCCTTCAATCCGGCCATTGGCGTCGGTCCAGCTCTTGCAGGCCTCGTCTGGCACCAACCGTTTGCGCAGGTCTGGTACTATATCGTGGGTCCGCTCGTCGGCGGCGCGGTAGCCGCCGCCGTCTTCAAGTTCCAGAGTCCGGACGCTGATTGACAGGATTTCGCTTTTCACTCTCATCAGGAATAGCTCTCATGGGACTTCTCGACACGCTCGCTGGCAGTCTCGGAACCAGCGGAATTGCTGATGCGATTGCCAAACACACCGGCGCCGATCCCAAGACGGTGCAGAGTGCCGTAGCGATCGGGATGCCGCTGCTGCTCGCCGCACTCGCCAGAAATGCTTCGAGTCCGAAAGGAGCAGCTGATCTGCACGCGGCGGTGCAGAACGATCATGCTGGCGGCAACATTCTGAACAACGTGCAGGGCGCGGTCCAGAACCCGAATCTGGCGGACGGTCAGGGAATTCTCGGGCACGTCCTTGGTGACAAGCAGGCAGCCGTCCAGTCGCAGATCGCGCAGGCCACGGGCATGAGCAGTGACAAGGTCGGAACCGTGCTGGCCACCGTAGCGCCGCTGGTCATGGGTGCGCTCGGCCAGGCGCAGCAGAAAAATGGGCTCAACGCCGGTGGACTGGCCGGGCTGCTCGGTAACGAGACAGCGTCGGTCACGCAGCAGCATCCGGAGCTGGGCAATCTGGCCGGGGTGCTCGAAGGCAACGCCGGCGCCGGCGCCACCAGTGGCCTCATGCAGATGGGCGAACAGCTGCTGGGGAAGATGTTCGGCAAGTCCTGAGCGAGGCAGGCCGACGGCAGGCAGAAGGGGCAGCCCATGGGCTGCCCCTTCTGCCTGCCGTCGGCCTGCCT
>DASUKE010000039.1:0-13544 GCA_036278895.1 Gemmatimonadaceae bacterium | reverse complement strand
TGCCGAGGGCGACGTGGCGGAGCGCGTGCTCGCGCTCACCGGTGGCACGGGCGCCGACGCCGTGCTCCTCACGCTCGCATCGAAGAGTGATGATCCGGCGCACGAAGCGGCGGCAATGTCGCGCAAGCGCGGGCGGCTCGTGCTCGTCGGCACCGCGGGGCTCAACTTGCGGCGCGATGATCTGTACAGGAAGGAGCTGTCGTTCGCGGTGAGCTGCAGCTATGGTCCGGGACGGTACGATCCGAATTACGAGGAGGCCGGGCAGGACTATCCGCTGGCGTACGTGCGCTGGACGGAGCAGCGCAACTTCGAGGCGGTGCTGGCGCTCATGGCGGAGGGCAGGCTGGATGTCGCTCCGCTCATCACGCATCGGTTTCCCATAGAGCGTGCGCATGAGGCGTACGATGTGATCAGCGGCTCGGCGCCAAGCCTGGGCGTGATCCTGACGTATCCCGATCGCGCCGGAGCGGTGCCGTCGCGCGAATCGCACACCATCGCACGGACGGCAGCGCCGAACGCGCCGGCTGTGGAGGCCGCTCGATCATCGCATCCGGCGGTCGCGGTGATCGGCGCCGGCAACTTCGCCGTCCGCACGCTGCTTCCGGCGCTGCGTGCGAGCGGTGCCTGGTTGCACACCATTGCCTCGAGTTCCGGCGCCAGTGGAGCGATTGCGGGCGGGAAGTACGGTTTCGAGCACGTCACCACCGATCTCGACACGATCTTTGCGAACGATGAGATCAGCACTGTGTTCGTACTCACTCGCCACGATACACATGCGTCGCTCGCGTTGCGTGCCTTGCGGGCAGGGAAGAATGTGTTCGTCGAGAAGCCGCTCGCGCTGCATTGCGAGGAGCTGGATGAGATCGCGGGCGAAGTGGAGCGGAGCCGGCGGCTGCTCATGGTGGGCTTCAACCGCCGGTTTGCACCACTCACCGGCGAGTTGAGAACGAGGCTCTCGGGGCGCGCCGGCCCGCTCGCCCTGGTCATCACCGTGAACGCCGGCGTCATCCCGTCCGATCATTGGACGCGCGATGCGGAGCAGGGAGGCGGGCGGATAGTCGGCGAGGGATGCCACTTCATTGACCTGGCGCGCTGCCTCACCGGCTCGTCCATCACGGACATACAGGTCACGTCGGCCCGCGATCGCCAGGGCCGCGCCGTGAATGACATCGCCCATCTGTCGCTCGCCTTCGCCGATGGGTCAACCGCTGTGGTGCACTATCTGTCCAATGGCGCTCGCGCATTTCCCAAGGAGCGCATCGAGTGCTTCTGGGACGGCCGCACTGCCGCGATTGACAACTGGCGCCGCCTGCTCGGCTATGACGGGGCGATGCCCTGGAACGAACGTGCGCGGCGCATGGACAAGGGACACATGGCGGAAGTCACAGCGTGGATGAACGCTGTGCGCACTGGCGCGCCTCCGCCAATTCGGCTGGAGGAGCTGCTTGAAGTGTCACGGTGGGCCATCACAGCGGAAGCGAAGGGCCGTCTCGGATGATCCGAAAACGGCGAGTGTGACGGACGATTCGGACTACTTTACCGTTCACACTTGAATTGATGGCGAACGTCGGTCCCGTATGGATGGACGCGACCGATATACTCGATATGCGAAAACTCCGTGTTGTCCCGCAACAACTTGTCGACGAATACGATTTCTTCTCCAGACGGACATTTGAGACACGCCTTGCCGGCATTGACAGAAATATCAAAAAAGAGCATTCGTGATTTTTGCGAAATCCGTCGCAACAACCGGCAACCGTAGTCCATCCCTTTCTGATCAATCACCCATTGCAGCATGGAAAAGCAGAGGGTGATGTCTACTGGCCCCACCCTATCCAGCAGTTCAGGTGTCAACGGCTCATTGATGAAGCGGATCGGTAGCTTATATATGTCCGCGACTTCCGTGGAGAATCCGGTGTAGTCTTCCCGGATTTCGACACCAATCGCCTCCGCTCCACGCCTGGCGAGCGAAAAGGAATAAAATCCGAGATTGCATCCGAGGTCCAGGATTTTCGCTCCGCCGACATTTCCTGCATGCTTGAGAATAAGCGCCAGACGTCGGTAAGGTGTCTCAGGCGCGACTTGTGTCGTCAGGTTCCGAAACTCTCGAAATGGGAGCGGATGATAGATGTCCGCCCAGGTTTCCATTTTGGCGGCTTTCATTCGGCCGATCAGAGCGTCGACCCGCTGTGCTTCGGCGCATGGACGGCCGAGTCTATCCAATAACGCAAAGCTCTTTTGATAGCAGCGCCGCGGCCACGCTCTTTCGGCCCGCAGGCGGTATAGTTCCCGCACTTCATTATCAAATGCCAGGACCAGCGCTGCGCACTCAACCCCGAGCGCGAGCAATGCCGCCATTCGATGCTTGCCGTTGACCACCGCATATGACCCATCGGCACACTCGGTAACGCTGATCGGGCCGAATTCGTTGGGCCGGTATCCAACAGTGCGCAACCGATGAATCAGATAGATGAAGTCCTGCGAGCGGAGGGTTGCGGCTCGCGGGCCAGAGCAGGGAAAGGGAAGCCGGCCCTGTTCGGCCAATTGGTAATAACGCGTGGAGCGGAAATCAAAGCGCTCGTCCGATTCCAGGTATGCGCGTGCGAACTCCGCCTGCGGTGAGGCCTCGAACGATGTCCCGGAGAAGCTGCACCAGTCTGGCAGGAAATCAGCATTGTGGATCAGCTTCATCTTCGAGAGCTGCATGTCCACGAGGCGCTGATCCGGGTATTCAAGATCGATCTGGCCGTCGCGGTTCATTGCGGCATAACGAGGACGGAGGCAATTCAGGCTGGATTGCGACCGAACGTATCCCGCGCGTAATGCGCTCCGCAATCGAGCCTTGCCTAGCCGCAATATTGAATTTGGAATCTTCCTATGCCTCTGGTATCACGCCGGGCCCTTCCGCGCGCTGCCTTACATCGCGGACAAAGCGAAGCACTTCAAAGATCATGGCGCGGCCACCAGCGGTTGTTACCATCAGCAGAAGATACACAGTGGAGAACAGCACCAGCGAGGATAAAGTCGCAACCAACGCACTAGCGGCGGTCCATATCGCCATAATCAGGTATGTGGCGGCCGCCGCGACAATCGATGCGACGGCGGGTTCCCAAATCGCCAAAATAAATTCGCGCAACGTGATGGACGTTCCAGCATAGCAATAAAGTAAACCAGGCAGTCTCATGACGACATTGACTGCACTGAAGGCGATCGCAACACCCAGGACGCCCCATGGCAATCCGATGACAAAGGATGCGAGTGTTAATGGCGTCATGATCAATTGCCATTTCAACATTCGGTCCGTCCGACCCAATGCCGTGTACACCCACCCGCTGGCCACATTGAACGTCCCCACAAAGGCAGCCACCCCCAGCGCTCGAAAGATCGGCACGGCCGGGAGCCATTGATGACCCAACACCAGCAGGATCACATCCCGTGCTTCGACGAACAAAAAGGCCACCAGCGGCATCCCCAAGGACACCATCAGACCGATCGCCTTGAAGTAAAATCGCTTGAAGCGCACCGGATCATCCTGCAGGCGGCTCAACGCGGGCAGGGCGACGGACGACATCGGACCATTGATCTGCGTGATCGGCAGCATCAGTAGTTGATACGCCTTCGAATAAAACCCCAGCGGCCCCGCCCCCCACCACCAGCCGACCAGCACATTGTCGGCGTTGCGCGCGAAATAGTTGATGAAAGTGAAGGCGGTCAAGTTGCCGCCGAACGCCAGCATCGGCCGCACTCCCGAGCCACGCACCGCTCGCTTCGGCCGCCAGCCGCAGCTGAGCCATACCAGCACTACGTTCGCAGCTGCACTCACGGCCACCTGGATCACCAGGCTCCAGTAGCCTAGCCCAAGGGCCGCCGCTGAGATGGCGGCCGCGATCGCCACAGCCATGGAGCCGGTGCTGATAGCAGCTAATGCCGTGAAGCGCATTTGCCGCCTCAGTAGCGCTTCGTGCTGGATGCTCAAGCCGCCCAATAAAAAGATCCCGGCAAAGGCCAGCGTGACCCAGATCAGGCGCGGCTCGCCGTAAAACCAGGCGATCACCGGGGCCAATGCCGCCAGGATGACCACAAGGGCGATGCTCAGGGCGATGTTGATCCAAAAGAGCGTCGATACCTGCTCGTGAGTGACCGTCTCCCGCTGTACCGTCGCCATCGACAGTCCCGCATCCTTGAACATCGTCACAACGCCGGTGATCGCCGTCACCATGGCGATCAGGCCGAAATCCGCGGGCGTCAGCAGCCGCGCCAGCACCGCCACCGAGACGATGCCCAGGACGAACGACGCCCCCTGGTTGGCCATCATCACGACCCCACCACGCACGGAACGTCCCCGCAAATCCGCCCGGAGGTGGTGCGTGGAGAAGTATTCGCTCTGAGCCGCCAGTTTCGTCACGCGCCGTAGCTTGGCGGCAGAGCCGCGAAAATGCCAGAGGTGTTGTTGACCGTGAGCCGTGGACTGAGGAAAATCAAAATCCGGGGCCGGAAATTTCAATCATCACCGCAGCCAAAGTATGCAGTGCGCCGTGGAGGGTACCAGCCGAGCCTTTGGGGACGCGCAGTCAGCCTGACCTGAGTAGCCAGTGTCGCTACGGTTCCTGGCCCGAGTGGTATATTTTCCCCGTGCCCTACGCGTCCATGAAGCGAGCGATCGACATCGTGATGGCGTCGCTCGCCCTGCTGTGTCTTAGCCCATTCCTGCTGCTCATTGCCGCCGCTGTCCGTTGGCGTCTCGGCAGTCCGGTGATCTTCCGCCAGGTCCGCCCCGGTCTCCACGGCGAGCCCTTCACGCTCTTCAAGTTCCGCACGATGCGGAACACCATCGGTCCCGATGGCGCACCGCTTCCGGACGCTATTCGACTCACTCCGCTGGGCCGCCTGCTGCGCGCCGCCAGTCTGGACGAGCTTCCGGAACTGGTGAATGTCGTCCGGGGTGACATGAGTCTGGTCGGTCCGCGTCCCCTGCTCATGGAGTACCTTCCGCTCTATTCGGCCGAGCAGCAGCGCCGGCACGCGGTGCGCCCGGGCATCACCGGATGGGCACAGGTGAACGGCCGCAACGCGCTCACGTGGCCGGAGAAGTTCATATTAGACGTGTACTACGTGGACCACTTGAGCTTGCCGCTGGACTTCAGGATCCTGGTGCGCACGCTCGGGCACGTGTGGCGCCAGGACGGGATTGCCCACGATGGACACGTCACCATGGACGCGTTTCGCGGCAATGCACACTGAACTGGTGCTCATCTGGGGCGCCGGCGGCCACGGCAAGGTCGTGGCCGACCTCGTGCGCGCCACCGGGTGGGAAGTGGGCGGCTTTGCGGATCGGGACCAGCGCAAGCTGGGCACGCAGGTGGAACCGGGTGGTGCCCGGGTCGTCATATGGGAAGACGACCTGTGCCATGCGCTGCGCTCTGGTGCTATACTCCCGGGTGGCGCCACGGCAATCGCGCTCGCCATGGGAGACAATGCCGCCCGCGTCCGGCATGCGCGCCGCGTCGGTGATGCAGGAGGCGACCTGTTGCCGGCCCTCGTGCACCCTGGAGCCGTGGTGAGTCCGTCAGCCAGGCTGGGTCACGGTACGGTGGTGTTCGCGGGCGCGATCATCAATGCGGATGCTGGCGCCGGACTCGCGGTGATCGTCAATTCGGGGGCGATCGTGGAGCACGACTGCCTGATCGGTGATGGCACGCATCTCGCGCCTGGTTCGGCGCTCACGGGCGGCGTGCACGTGGGCTGCGAATGCCTGATCGGAGCGCGTGCCGTGGTACTCCCCGGTATCATGGTGGGCGATGGAGCGGTGGTGGGTGCCGGTGCGGTGGTGAATCGCGACGTTCCACCCGGCGCCTGCGTGGCCGGAGTACCGGCGAGAGTCATCATGGAAACACGGAGCACATGACGCAGTCGAACCTGAAACGCATCTACCTCTCTCCTCCGCACATGGGCGAGCTGGAGCAGCAGTACGTGGCCGAGACGTTCGCGTCCAACTGGATCGCGCCGCTGGGGCCACAGGTGGACGCGTTCCAGCAGGAGTTCGCGCACGCGCTCGGCGGTGGTCGGGCGCTCGCGCTCAGCTCGGGTACCGCTGCGCTCCACCTCGCGCTGCAGCTCGTGGGCGTCGGCCCCCGGAGTGAGGTGCTCGTCAGCGCGCTCACCTTCGCGGCCAGCGTGAATCCCATTCTCTACCTGGGCGGCACGCCGGTATTCATCGACTGCGAGCGCGCGTCGTGGAACATGGACCCGGCGCTCCTGGCCGAGGAGCTCGACCGGCGCGCGCGTGCCGGACGGCTCCCGGCCGCGGTGGTGCTCGTGCACCTCTACGGGCAGAGCGCCGACCTCGATCCCATCATCGCTGCCTGCACGCGGTATGACGTGCCGCTCATCGAGGACGCCGCCGAGGCACTCGGCGCCACGTACAAGGGGCGCGCGGTGGGCTCGTTCGGCCGCGCCGGCGTTTTCTCGTTCAACGGCAACAAGATCATCACCACGAGCGGCGGCGGGATGCTGGTGAGCGATGACGCGCGACTGGTGGAGCACGCCCTCAAGCTGGCCACGCAGGCGCGCGACCCGGCGCCGCACTACGAGCATTCGGAAATCGGCTACAACTACAGAATGAGCAACGTGCTCGCGGCCATCGGTCGCGGCCAGTTGCGCGTGCTGCCCGACCGCGTTGCGGCGCGCCGCCGCAATTTCGAGTTCTATGCCGCGGCGCTGGGTGATCTTCCGGGCATCGAGTTCATGCCGGAAGCAGCGTGGGGACGTGCCACACGCTGGCTGACCACGCTGCTCGTCTCTCCCTCGGAATTCGGTGCGGATCGCAATGAGCTGCTCCGGCGGTTCGACGCGGACAGCATCGAGGCGCGACCCGTATGGAAACCCATGCATCGCCAGCCGGTGTTCGCGGCGTATCCGGTCGTTGGCGGGGTAGTGGCGGATGATCTCTTCGAGCGCGGACTGTGTCTCCCATCCGGATCGAACATGACCGCCGCTGATCTCGAGCGCGTCGCGACCGTCGTGCAGGTGGCGTATTCGGCCGCGCGGGCGCATTCACTTCCTCTCGTGGGATAGCGGGCAGTCCATGGATGCCGATACTCCTCCCGCCGGCGGCTCGCACCTGCTGCCTGAGCTGCCTCCGCGCCTGGCGCCGGCCGCGATTCCGGCTGCTCGTGTACAGCGGCGCGATGTCGAATCCACCGACGCGGGAATGAGGACCATGGGCGTCCGCGAGGCCGTGGCTGTGTTGCGCCGGCATCTGGTGCTGCTGCTCGCCGTGCTCACGCTCACCGTGCTAGCCGCTGGATACGTGATCCACAATCAGAGTCTTCTCTATGAGGCAAATGCGGTGATTCGCCTGATGGACCAGCGCCAGCAGCTCGCCGGAAACATCGACAACACGCCCGTCGCATCAATGATGGGCTACTGGGCTGATCCCATTGCGTCGCAGCTGCAGGTGCTGAGCAGCCGCGGTGTCGCGGAGGCTGTGGTGGATTCGCAGACGCTCGGGCTCCGCGTGCTGCCGGTCGACTTCCCGGCATCCATTCTCACGAACGTATCCATCGCGCCCCATGCTCCGCGAGACAGTGTGTTCCTGACCTTCGGCGCCAAGGCCGTAACCGTTCAGGATGCGAGCGGTACGCGCCGCGCGGCCTACGGGTCGCCCATTCAGTCCAGCGGCGCGACATTTACCGTGATGGCCCGTCCGTCCGCGTCGCAGTCGGGAACGATCTACACCGTCGACAGGCGATCGGCCGCTGACATGCTGCTGAGCGGACTGCGCACGCGGCAGCGCGACCGCACCGACGTGATAGACGTCTCGTACATCGCGACCGACCCCTACGTGGCCCAGCAGGTCGTCAACGCGGTCGTCAAGGTATTTCAGCAGGACAACGCTGAACGCGCGCAGGAGCAGTCGCGCCGCCGCCGCATCTTCGTGCAGGCCCAGCTCGAGCAGACGGATTCGCTGCTGCAGATCGCGCAAAGCCGGCTCAGCGAGTATCGCGCGAACAACAAGGTGTACAGCTCCGCGGATGCCGTCGTGAACACCCAGCAGACTGGACTGCTCGACCTCGACGTCAAACGGCAGGAGCTCACCGCGAGCCGCCAGGTCTCGCAATCGCTGCTCGATGACCTGGCACTCGATGATGGACCCAGCCGGCGCAAGGCGTTGCGTGCGCTCGTGGCATCGCCCGAGATCGCCAGCAATCCGGTGGTGGCTTCATCGTACCAGCAGCTCGTGCAGTATCAGACGGCGCTCGACTCGATGACTACGGGGCGGTTCGCCCGGGCGGCGACAAATCCGGATGTGCAGCGCCTCGAATCGCTGGTTGGCGAGCAGGAAAACCAGTTGAGCGATGCCGTGAAGTCGCAGGTGGTGTCGCTCGATGCCCGCATCGCCGCGCTCGACCAGGTGCGTGCCAGCAACGCGGCGATGCTGAAGAAGCTTCCCGCCACTGCGGCGGGTGAGGCGAGACTGCTGGGCCAGGTGCAGTCGCTGAACAACATGGCGGATCAACTGCGCCAGGATTTCCAGATCGCGCGCATCTCGGAAGCTGTGGAAGAAGGCGAGGTGGAGATCGTGGACCTGGCGCTGGCACCGTACGCGCCCATTGGGATAGGTCGGAAGGCGAAGCTCGGGATCGCCATCGTGTTCGGGCTGCTCTTCGGCATTGGCGCCGCCATGCTCGCCGATCGCTTCAATACGGCGATTCGCGGGCGCAATGACATCGAGGATCTGCTGCAGATTCCGGGGCTGGCCATCATTCCCCAGATCGCCAGTGCGACGCAGATGCGTCATGTGCGCGTCGGCAGCATGAATCTGCCCCTCGGCAGTGCACTCACCCGCATTGCCGCACGGCACGACGGTGCCAGATCGAGTCGCGAGTCGCTGGTCACGGTGCTCGATGCGCGCTCCGGCGGCGCCGAGGCATTCCGCACGCTGCGCACGAACCTGATATTCTCGCAGGCCGTGCAGACGCTTCGCGTGATAGTCATCACCAGTCCGTCGCCGCAGGACGGGAAGACCACGACCGTGGCGAATCTCGCCGTCACCTTCGCGCAGCAGGGAATGCGCGTGGCGATCATTGACTGCGACCTGCGGCGGGCGCGCCTGCACGCCGTATTCCGGACGCCGCGCGACCCGGGGCTCACGCACTACCTCATGGGGCAGGCCGCCGAGGAAGACATACTGCGGCCCACCTTCGTGGATGGGCTCTGGTTCATCTCGTCCGGTGCGCTGCCGCCCAATCCGTCGGAGCTGCTGGGCGGTGAGCGCATGCACGAGCTCGCGGCCTCGCTCAAGAAGCGCTTCGACGTGGTGCTGCTCGACACGCCTCCGGTTCACGCGGCCGCCGATTCGCTGATCCTCGGCAAGGTGAGCGACGGCGTGCTGTTGGTACTCCGTGCCGGCCACACGGAGCGCGCCAGCGCACTGGATGCGATTCACCGTCTCACGACGATCGGGATCCGCGTGGTGGGCGCGGTGCTGAACGATCCCGATCACAAGGTCTCGGAGTACGAGGGCTACTACTACTACGACTACTATGGACCGGAGGCCGTTCCTTCGTGAGATCAATCGTGTGCGGCGCGGCCCTCGTGGTGATGGCGGGTTGTCTCCCTGTCACCGCGGAGCCGGGGCATGCGCCACCGCCGGTACCAACGCCCGCGATGAGTGCTCCCGCGTCGGGTGATTCCGCCGGCGCCACGAATTCAACGCCAGTCGCATCAGATAGCACCTTCGTGCTCAAGCCAGGCGACAAGGTACGGATCTCCGTGTGGAAGGACACAACGATGAGCGGCGACTTCGTCGTGGGAGTGAACGGCGCGTTGCTGCACCCGCTCTATCAGTCCGTGCCGGTGGCTGGTATTCCCATTCCTGAAGTGCAGCAGCGACTCCAGAAATTTCTCACGCAGTTTGAATCGAATCCGGAAGTGGTGGTCGAGCCGATGTTCCGTGTGGTCGTGAACGGCGCGGTGCGGACTCCCCAGGTCTACCAGCTCCCGCGCGAGACGAGCATCTCGATGGCCATCGCGCAGGCGGGCGGACCACTCCCGGGTGGTCGCCTGGACAAGGTGCGACTGTGGCGCGAAGGGAAGGAATACACGCTCGATCTCACGCACGCCGATGCTGCGTGGGCAAATGCTCCGGTCATGTCGGGAGATCAGATCATCGTGACGGAGAGCTCGCATTTCTTCCGCAACGTGTTCGTTCCCATCGCGAGCCTCGTAGGATCCACGGCGGCGATCATCAATCTCATCCGCCGCTGATCCTCCCACGCGCGACGCCGCCGCACACACTGGCCACGCGCCAGCCCCGCGCCCCGAAGCGCGTCTCATCCTGCGCGCCTGCGGATGCCGCGACGACGATCACGCCGCCGGCGTACCATCCGCATTCGACTGGGATTGGCTCCTCGCCGCCGCCGCCCGTCACACCGTAGTCCCCGCCGTCTATCGTCACCTGGCCCGCGATGGAGATCGCGCTGCCGGTGACGTCCCTCCCGACATTCTCGACGTCCTGCGCGCGCGTTCCGATGAGAACGCGCTCCGCAACGTCATGCTCACGCAGCGCCTCGTGGAACTGCTCGACTGTCTCCAGGCGGCGGCCATCCCCGTGATTCCCCTCAAGGGGCCGGTGCTGTCGATCCTGGCGTACGGTGACGTCACGCTCCGCCAGTTCTACGACCTCGATCTGCTCATCGCGCGCGCCAATGTGCCGCGCGCGCGCGACGTGCTGCGCGAAGCCGGCTACCGCGCACTCACGCCGCTCGAGCAGAACAGTGGCGCCGACGCGGCCTACCGGGCGGCCGACTACCATCAGGCGCTAACGAATGATCAGGATGGCACGATGCTCGAGCTGCACTGGGGCCTCGGCCGCCATGATGCTGCAGCCGGTGCGCGTGCGGATGACGGCTGGGCGTGGCGCCACGCACAGAACGTGGCGCTCCTCGGCCGCAAGGTGTCCGCGCTCTCGTGGGAAGCGCAGCTCGTGTACCTCTGCATCCATGGCTCCAAGCATGCCTGGACACAACTCGGCTGGATCCGTGACGTGGCGGCGGTCACGCGTGCGGCGCGCTCGCTCGACTGGCGCGCCGCCGCGCACATGGCGCGCGATCTGGGCGCCGCGCGAATGCTCACCCTCGGCGTGTGGCTCGCGCACGATCTGAGCGGAGGAATCGTGCCGGATCGTGCGCCCTGGCCGCCGAGCGAGGAGCGCGCCGCCCGCGAGCTCGCGACGACCATTTGCGCGCGCCTCTTCGCCGACGAGCCGCTCCCCATGCCGGAGCTGGTGCGATTTCAGTGGCGTGTGCGCGACCAGCTCCGACACCGCATTGGCTACGGCGTGGAGCTGCTCACCTCTCCACGTCTGGCCGATGTGTCCATTGTGTCACTCCCCGTCGGCCTGCGCGCACTCTATTCCGTGCTGCGCCCCCTTCGGCTCGTCACGCGCCACGCCGTTCGCCTTATCCGTGGCACCCACCACGATCCCACGCCCAGCAACTAGCAACTAGCAACCAGCCACCAGCGACCGTGGTATCACGGCTTCCACACCGGAAACACATCCACGGCCGGCGCGCTCGTGAGGCGCATGCGCCCGCCGCCGCTCGCGTTCACGATGTAGATGTCGTAGTTGTTCGACCCATCGCTCGGCAACTCGACATACGCGAGCTTGAGTCCATCCGGCGACCACGCGGGCTGGAACACCAGCGTGGAGCCGTCGGTGATGGTGGAGTCGCCGGTGCCGTCGCCGTTCATGATGTGGACGCGCTTCGTGCCGTCGGCGTCCTGTCCCACGTACGTGATGCGATGGCCGTCGGGTGAATACATCGGCGCCATGGCCTGCGCCGTGGGAGTGGTCACGAGCGTCTTGTCGCCGCCGTCCGGGTCCATGGCGTAGAGCTGCGACACGCCGGTGCGTGTGCTGCTGTACAGGATGCGCGAGCCGTCGGGCGCCCAGGTGGGGCGGTCGGCGTAACCCACCGAGTCCGCGAGCTTCGCGAGACCGCTGCCATCCAGGTTCACGCCGTACACGGAGATCTGTCCGTCGCCAATGAACTGGAAGGCGATGCGGCTCCCGTCGGGTGACAGGGTGGGAAGCCACTCCAGCCCCGCCGCCTTCGTGACGAGCGTCGCGCCGGAGCCATCGGCGTTCATGATGTAGATGGCGGTCGTGTCGGGCGTGAGACGGCGGCTGAACACGAGCTTTGCGCCATCGCTCGACCACGACGGTGACTGATCGTCGTACTGGCCGTCGCCGAGTTGCGCGAGGCCGGACGAGTCACTGTGAATCGTGTAGATCTGGTATTTGCCGCTTCGATTGGAGACGAAAGCCAGCGAGCGCGCGACGCAGGCGACGTGGAAGGCCACGATCGCGGTGTCGCGTCCCGTCAGTGTGACCGAATCCGGCAGCGGATCGACCTGGGAACAATTGGCAGCGAGTCCGGAGAGTGCGACGCTATGGGTTCCCTTCGGGATGCTGTCCCACACGACGGTGGAGTCGAGCGACGCCGTGTGCTCAACGAAAGTATCCACCGTGAACGTATATCCATCAGGATCGAGATCGGCGCCGGTGGTGGAGACCGATGCGATGATGACGCCAGCGGAATCGGCCGACTCCCCGGTTGGTGGAGATGGTGGGTTCGGTCCTTGCAGGAGTTCGGTGGGGCGATCGTGACACGCGGCCAGCAGCACGACGAGCGACGCTAGGGCGAACGTGTGCCGGCGCAGCGCGTGCGAGCAGCGAATGTGGGGCATGGTGGCCTTCCTTGATGGTCCTGATCAGGAGGACCGTCGAGACGCGTCCATGGTAACGTCTCACAGGGACGGCGCAAGCGCCGACCTGGGTGCGGCGGTTCGCATCTCGCGATCCGCGATTCGTCATCGGGGACTCGTGACCGGAAGCTGATGCACAAAGAAAATTGAATGGCCATCTCCGTTGCGGTCTATTGAGTCCCATATAATGTAGAGGAACACGTATTGCATGCCTGAACGGTGTCGGGCGGCGCTGCGGAAGCGCCCGGGGACGCGAACCGTTTCCCCGAGCCTACGAGCCGCCGCCCACACGACCCTACACGCGGGAGTTTGGAATGATGGCCAGCAACACGAACGGAAGGAGCAACCGGGGATTCGCGGCCATGGATGCCGTGAAGCAGCGCGAGATCGCGAGCAAGGGTGGCCGTGCGGCCCATGCACAGGGCACGGCGCATGAATTCTCGCCGGATGAGGCGCGCGAAGCGGGACGGAAGGGCGGCCAGATGGTCAGCAAGGATCGCAGTCATATGTCGGCCATTGGCCGAAAGGGTGGTGAGGCTCGTGGTGCCGCACGCCGGCATGAATCGGGTGGCGTAGCGGCAATGGCGGGAGACTGATCGGGTAGGCAACAACAGCACAGCCCCCGATGAAGCCAAAGGCTTCATCGGGGGCTGTGCTGTTGTTGCGGGAAGCGTCGCGCGAAGCGCGACTGCGGGAAGCGTCCCGGTGGCCTGCGGCCACGGGGCTGCGGGAAGCGGGCGACCGCCTGCGGCGGCGCCCTGGGGGGAAGCGCC
>DASUKE010000038.1:0-87310 GCA_036278895.1 Gemmatimonadaceae bacterium | reverse complement strand
CGCCTCACGCCGCGCCAGCGCTTCTTGCCGGCGGCCCACGGGCGCAGGAGGTTGGTTTCGATGATTCGTCCGGCCGCCACGCTGGCGTGAATGAACCGGCCGTTGCCCGCGTAAATGCCGATGTGCGAGATGCCGGCCTTGCCTCTGCCGAAAGTGACCAGGTCGCCGGGACGCATTTCCGACGTATCCCTGGGGAGCGCCTCGCCCACGTGCGCCTGCTCATGCGCCGTACGCGGCAGCGCGATGTGCAGAGCGGCGGCTACATACTGCACGAGTCCGCTGCAATCGAAGCCGCGCGACGGAGACTTTCCACCAGTGATGTAGCGCTTGCCGATCTGGCCGCGCGCCACGGCGACGATGGAGTCGCCCAGTGAGAGCGCGGACCGGCTGAAGGCGGCGAACGGTTTTGTGCTGTCGACGGGAGCGGTGTCGGCCGGGGCGAACTGCGCCCGCGCCGTCGCCGGCAGCACGACGGCGAACATGCCCACGGCGAAGAGTCGCGCGAGGGCCGATCGCATCACTCGCTGCATGCGTCTGGCGTACGTGTCATATGCCGGCTTCCGAAATTCCGTGCGGCTGATCTGGCCAACAGGCGGCAATTCGCCCCATCCTAATCCATCGCGGCGTCAAAGGGAATGGGATTCGATGACGGGATCGTGGCCATGAAGTGGAGCGCTCCCATGGCCCACACCAGGCGCCGATCGCGCTCCTTCCGCTTCGGACGACGCATGCCGAAGTTGGCACAGGCCACGCGCCCTTCACACCTACTGGAAATCGTGTCATGCAAGAGCAACGCCCGGCGAATCCACTCGTTCGCGACATCACGCGGACCACGCTGACCACGCTGACCACGCTGACCACGCTGACTACGCTGACCGTGCTGCTCTGCGCGTGTCTGTCCGCGCCGATGCTCGCGCAGCGGACTACAGCGCCCAGGAGCGCCGCCAAGGCAGCGCCGCTGGGCCCGGCGACCTACCACAAGGAAGCCGGCACCATGTGGACCTTCGACGCGCCGCCGCTCGACTACTGGAAGAAGACCTACAACTTCACGCCGGACTCCGGGTGGCTCGACCACGTGCGCCTGGCGTCCGTGCGGCTGCCCGGCTGCTCGTCGTCGTTCGTGTCGGCGGATGGGCTGGTGCTCACCAATCATCACTGTGCGCGCGCGTGCGTGGCATCCGCCTCGCCGCGCGATACGGACTACAGCGCCACCGGCTTCATTGCCGCGTCGCTGGCCGACGAACGGAAGTGCGCCACGCTCTACGTGGATCAGCTCGAGTCCATCCAGGATGTCACCAGTCGCGTGCGCGGTGCCGTGACCGCGAAGGCGACCGATGCGCAGGTGGCGCAACGTGAGGCCGCGATCGACAGCATCGAGAGCGAGTGCAAGGAGCACACGGGACTCATCTGCCAGGTCGTGACGCTCTATCAGGGCGGGATGTACTCGCTCTATCGCTACAGGCGCTTCAGCGACGTGCGGCTCGTAATGGTGCCCGAGGAGGAAGCCGCGTTCTTTGGCGGCGATCCGGACAACTTCACCTTTCCGCGCTATGACCTCGATATGGCCTTGCTGCGCGTATACGAGAAGGATGCGCCCATGAAGGTGAAGGACTATCTGCACGTCAGCATGACCGGTCCGAAAGACAGCGACCTGGTCTTCGTCGTGGGCAATCCGGGCTCCACGGGTCGCCTGCTCACGCTCGCGCAAATGCAGTTTCTGCGCGACGTGCAATATCCGCTCACGCTGGCCGCGTACGCGCGCGGTCGCTCGGTCGCCCGGGAGATCTCGGCGCAGTCGAGCGAAGCGCAGCGCGCCAACGAAAACCTGATCTTCGGCATCGAGAACTCGATCAAGGCCGTGACGGGCTATCGCTCCGGGCTGCTCGACTCCGTCATCATGGCGCGCAAGGCGGCGTTCGAACATGACCTCCGCGCGCGCGTGAATGCGGACCCGAAGCTCCGCGCCAGGTACGGCGGCGCCTGGGACGCCATTGCAACCGCCGAGCGAGAGCGCACCGCAATGGCCGCGGCGGCGGCGTATCACGGCTTCAGCCCCGCTCCGCCGTTTGGTTCGCAACTGCTCAACTGGGCGGGCGAGACCGTGGAGCTCCCCGTGGAGAGCGCAAAGGCCGACAGCGCGCGGCTGCCCCGCTATCGTGGCAAGGGGCTCGCGCAAGTGCGCGCGGGTCTGGAATCGGACACTCCCGTGAATCCGGAGGAGGAAAAGCTCGCGCTCGCGGCGTATCTCACCGATGCCAGGCGCGCGCTGCCCGCCAACGATCCGGTCATGCGCGCCGCGCTCGCGGGGCGCAGCCCGGAGGTCGCGGCCGAAGCGCTGATCAACGGATCGCATCTTGGTTCGGTGGACGCCCGGAAGGCGCTCGTCGAGGGCGGGGCGAAGGCGGTCGCGGCGTCGGCCGATCCATTGATCGTGCTCGCGCGTCACATCGACCCGCTCGATCGCGCCGCGGGCGCGCGCGTGCGCCGGCTGGATGACGTCATGTCCGCGAACGCCGCGAAGGTGGGGCAGGCGCTGTTCGCGGTCTATGGCACGAAGCTGCCGCCCGATGCCACGTTCACACTGCGCATCTCTGATGGCACCGTCAGCGGGTACCCATACAATGGGACCATCGCGCCGTTCAGGACGTCGTTCTACGGCATGTTCGGCCATTCCGCGGATTTCGACGACAAGCCGCCATTCCATTTGCCCGAGCGCTGGATGCAGGCGCGCGACAGCCTGGACCTGGCCACGCCGCTGGACTTCGTGAGCACGAACGACATCATCGGCGGCAACTCCGGCAGTCCCGTCGTCAGCCGGAACGGCGAACTGGTCGGGCTCATCTTCGATGAGAACATCGAATCGCTCCCCAACCGGTTTATCTTCACCGATGATGCTGCGCGGTCCGTGAGCGTGGATTCGCGCGCGATCATCGAGGCACTGGGCATGGTGTATCACGCGCCGCGACTCGTGCAGGAGCTGGTCGGGCGTCCGGTGCCGCAGAAGGTCACACGCTGACGCGCGCGGGCGCGCGCACGAACCCGGACCAGGGAGGAATGGTGAGCATCCGCATGCGTGGGATATGGAGACGGGCGGCGTGCGCGCTGTTCGCGCTTGCCGCACTGCCGGCGGTGTCGCGAACGGCCCTCGCACAGGAGCAGACCGAGGAGCAGGCGCACCTGGGTGTGGACCGCGTTGGCTCGTACATCAGCTACACCTGGGTGGACCATGCCCGGAACGGCTGGGATCTGGGCGCCGACCTGGACGTCGGATCGGTCATCACGCCGCGGTTGCGTGTCGTGCTGGGCGGCAACTACCTCCATGCGCAGGTGGATCGCACCGATGCGCTGGGGCATCCAGTGCCCGGCGCCTTCCATGATCTGAGCTTCAAGGGCGAGTTGCGCTACCGGGTGGTGCAGTTCGGCCGCGTGTCGCCATTCTTTGGCGGCGCGGTGGGACCTCACTTTCTGGGGAGCAGCATCCCCGAATCCGAGGCGGCGCACCAACTGTATCAGGGCACGAAAGTGGGCTGGGAGTACTTCGGCGGCACGGATGTCGCAATCCTTCGTCAGCAGCGCTTTTTCGGCTATCTCGAGGTGCGGCGCATTCTCGTCGACAATGTGAATCGCACCGCCTTGCGGCTGGGGGCGTACATCCACATCTGATCGGTCGGCGCGACCGGGGGGGGAACCATCACGTGCCAGTCGAGAGCGAGCCGCCCACCCGGGACGTGACCATACCCGTGGAGAACGCCACACTCCACGCATTCCTGACGCTTCCCGCCGAGCCGCGTGGCATCGTGCTGTTCGCGCACGGCACCGGGAGCAGCCGGTTCAGCACGCGCAACACGCGCGTGGCGCAGGCGCTCCACGCCGCCGGCTTCGGGACGCTCCTGCTCGATCTGCTCACGCCGGAAGAAGACGAGCAGGATGCGCGAACCGGGCGGCTGCGATTCAACATCGAACTGCTGTCGCAGCGCGTGCTGCAGGCCACGCAGTGGCTGGCCAGCGACCGGGGCACGCCCGGACTCCCGATTGCGTATTTTGGCGCGAGCACCGGCGCGGCGGCCGCGCTGCTCGCCTCGCTCGACGCCGGCGTGTTCGCCATTGTCTCACGCGGCGGACGTCCCGATCTGGCGCGCGATGCGCTCGCACGGGTGCGTGTGCCCACGCGTCTCATCGTGGGCGGTGCGGATGTTCCCGTCATTCCACTCAACGCGGAAGCGGGCGACATGCTCTCGTGCGAGAAGGAACTCGTGATCATTCCCGGCGCCACGCATCTGTTCGAGGAGCCGGGTGCACTCGATGAAGTCGCGCGGCTGGCCGCGGACTGGTTCACCCGGTACGTGCCGCCAGCGGGATGACCCGTCGCGCATGTATTTCCAGGATCGTACGGACGCAGGGCGTCAACTGGCCCGGGAGATCCTCGCTCGCCACCCCGACATCCGCGCGCACGATCCACTCGTGCTTGGCATCCCGCGCGGCGGTGTGATGGTCGGGCGCGAGGTCGCGCGCGCCCTGCACGCGCCGCTGGACGTGATCGTGGCGCGCAAGCTGGGCGCGCCGCGACAGGAAGAGCTGGGCATTGGCGCGGTGACACCGGATGGAACCCGCGTACTCGACGAGGACATCATCGCCGCCCTGGGTGTGCCGGACGAGTATCTCGAGCTGGTGACCGAGCGCGAAGTACAGGAGGCGCAGCGACGGATGCGCGTCTTTCGCGGCTCGCGCCCGCCGCTCGCGGTGGCGCATCGCGCCGTGGTGCTGGTGGATGATGGCCTCGCGACCGGCGTCACCGCGCGGGCGGCGCTCGCCACGCTGCGCCACGAACGGCCCACGCTGCTCATCTTCGCCGCGCCGGTCTGTTCGCGCGAGGGTCGCATCCTGATCGGACAGGACGCGGACGACGTCATCTGCGTCGCCATGCCGCCGGACTTCCGTGGGGTGGGCGAGTGGTACACGGAATTCGAGCAGACCACGGACGCCGAGGTGATCGCGGCGCTGCGCGCGAGCGCGTGAGTGGGCCGGCTATCGCGCGAGTGGTAGCGGCTGCTGCTGCGTGAGGCAGTGCAGGGTGCCGAGCCCCCACACCAGATCCACCGCGTGGATGCCGATGATCTCGCGCGACGGGAAGCACGCGGCCAGCGTGTCGAGCGCCACGCGGTCGTTGCGGTCATTGAACGTGGGCACGAGCACGATGTCGTTGGCGACGTAGAAGTTCGCGTAGCTCGCCGGCAGCCGCTGGCCGTCCATCATCACCGGCCGCGGGAAGGGAAGCTGCACCACGCGCAATCCGCCGGGAAAATTCCGCGCCGCCAGCTCGAGCCGCCGCAGATTGTCCGCCGAGCGGGCATGATTCGCATCGGCGGGATCGGGCTCGTACGCGAGGGCAATGGTGTGCGCGTCGGTGAAGCGCGCCACATCGTCGATGTGTCCGTGCGTATCGTCACCCACGCACCCTTCGCCCAACCAGATGGTGCGCTCGATGCCCAGGTACTTCCGGAACGCCGCCTCGTAGCCTGCGCGATCGAGGCCCGGATTACGAACCTGTGTATCCGAGAGAAGCCACTCCTCGGTCACGAGCAGGGTGCCCGCGCCATCGGTCTCGAGGCCGCCGCCTTCGAGGACGAGCGGTTCACCGGAGTCGGGACGCACCGCATGCACATGGGGAAGTCCGCTCAGTTCGGCCACGATGTGTCCGATCGTGCGGTCGAGCGTGTGATTCTCGTACTTCGCCCAGCCGTTGAACGCCCACGCAACCCACGACAGCGTGCCGTCGGGCGCCAGCACGGCGGTTGGCCCCGAGTCGCGGAGCCAGACGCGGTCGGTGGGAACGATGTGCAGGAGAACGCGCGACAGCTCCACGCTGTGCGCGCCGAGCATGCGCTCTGCGCTCGCGCGCACGGTCTCGTCGTTACAGAGAATCTCCACGCGCTCATGGACGTGCAGCGCGCGCACGATTTCCGCGTACACCCAGGGAATGGGCGCGAACTTGCCGGGCCAGTCCGGCTCATGGTGCGGCCACGCAAGCCACGTCGCGGCGTGGGGGGAGAATTCGGGGGGGAAGATGTTCCTCACCCCACCACCCCGCCCTTGGGAATCGGCAAACGGGAATGGGGAATCGTGGGAATGGGGAATGGGGAGGCCGATTCCCTGGGTTTGATGAAATAGGGGTGGGGCGGGAGGGGGCGGATTGCCTCCCCGATTCCCCATTCCCGATTGCCCATTCCCCGGGGAGGGGCCGTTGGCAGCGGCAGACTGCCCGTTTCCACGGGAAGGGCGGTGAGGGGCCGCCTATTCCTCATTTCCGGATCCCAAATATCGACTCAAAATTGGCCCGTACGCGTCAATGCGCCGGTCGCGCAGGAAGGGCCAGTTTCGGCGCGTGTATTCAATGAGCGCGGGATCGCATGTTGCCGTGAGCAGCGCCGGCTCGGTGCCCGCTTCGGCAAGGATGCGGCCGAACGGGTCAGCGACGAACGAGTGGCCGAAGAACTCGATCCCGTCCGTGCCCGGCTCGGGCTCGAAGCCCACGCGATTCACCGCGGCAACGAACACGCCGTTCGCGATGGCATGCGCGCGCTGCGCGGTGCGCCACGCGTCAGCCTGCGCGGCGCCCCACTCGGCTCGTTCCGCGGGGTGCCAGCCGATCGCGGTGGGGTAGAGCAGGATCTCCGCGCCCATGAGACTCGTGATGCGCGCCGCCTCCGGGTACCACTGGTCCCAGCAGATCAGCACGCCGATCGTGGCATAGCGCGTCCGGAACACACGAAAGCCCGACGGCGGGCGCGATTCGTCGTGCTGATAGATCTCGCCGGGCGTGAAGTAGTACTTCTCGTGATAGAGTGGATCGTCGGGGATGTGCATCTTGCGATAGACGCCGAGCAGCGTGCCGTCGGCGTCCACCACGGCGGCGGAGTTGTGATAGACCCCGGGCCCGCGCTTCTCGAAGATCGGCACCACGATGACCACCGCGAGTTCCGTCGCGATGCGCTGCATGCGTGCCACGGCGGGACCAGGAATGGGTTCGGCGAGGTCGAAGCGCTCGGCGTCCGTCACCTTGCAGAAGTACGGCGCGTTGAAGAGTTCCTGCAGGCAGATGATCTGCGCGCCGCGGTTCGCGAGTTCGCGAATGCCGCGTTCGGTGGCATCCAGCGTGGCGGCGGCGCTGTCACGGACAGCGGCCTGAATCAGGCCGACAGTGAAGGGTGCGCTGGGCATGGTGCCGGAGAGTCTACACAGCATTCCGCTGCGCGTCTACGAGGTGCGCGGCGGGCGGTGCACGCTGAGGTGCCTACTGAGGTGCACGCTGAAGTGCACGACGAGCAGTGCGCAAACCGCCTGCTCGCTGGCGGATTCCGCGATGCGTCATAAATTGACGGGCCGCGCTCACCAGCCCTGCACCGGAGATTCGCCCATGACCATCGGCCAGGCTCTACTCCCTGAATTCGATCAGGAAATGGTATCCACGCGGCGCGTGATCGAGCGCGTGCCGAGCGACAAGGGGCCCTGGAAGCCGCATGCGAAGTCGTTTCCGCTCGGGCATCTCGCGCAGCTCATCGCCGGGATGCCGGGATGGCTGGCGACGATCCTGCAGTCGCCGCGTCTGGATATGGCCGCGTCTCCGGGCTACAGCTTCGAGACCACGGAGACGCTGCTCGGGCAGTTCGACGCGAACGTTCGCGCCGCGCGCGCCGCCCTCGAGTCGACACCCGACGCCGCACTGGACGAATCGTGGTCGCTGGTGCGCGGCGATCAGGTGTTCTTCACGTCGCGGCGCGGTGATGTCGTGCGGCAAACGATCAACCACCTGGTCCATCACCGCGGCCAGCTCACGGTGTATCTGCGGCTGCTCGATGTTCCGGTGCCGGCGATCTACGGTCCCTCGGCCGATGAGGGTCCGCGGTTCTGAGGACGCGGGAAGCGGTCGCCTCCGGCGACCTGCGGGAATCGCCAGCCTTGCGGCTGGCTGCGAGACCCTGCCCCGCCACCCGTCCCTTGAGAATCAGCAATCGGGAACGGAGAATCGAAGGCTCGGGCGTAGGACGTGGGGCGTGCCGCAACCGCGCATTGCGCGGTGCTTCCCGCAGGGCGCCGCCTCAGGCGGTCGCCCGCTTCCCTCAGGTCGCCGGAGGCGACCGCTTCCCGCAGCCGCGCTTCGCGCGGCGCTTCCCCGCGGCGCAGCGACGCGCAGCGGAGCGCGCCGCGTCATCCGCAGACAGCCACCACGACGTCCATCACATTCGTCCCCGTCAGTCCCGTGCGCAGGAGCGCGCCTGCGGCGTCGAGCGCGGCGTAGGCGTCGTGTGCGCCGAGATCGCCGGTCGGATCGCGCCCGGCCCGTTGTATTGATTCCCATGTAGTGCCATCCACGATGGCGCCCGCCGCGTCGGTGGGTCCATCGCGGCCATCCGTGCCGGCGGCGAGCAGTGTCACGCGACCGTCGGCGCGCTGCGCGGCGAGCGAGCGCGCGGCGGCAAGCATCAGCTCCTGGCAGCGCCCGCCGCGTCCGCCAGTGGTCTCCCCGAGCGTTACGGTGGTCTCTCCCCCCCAGATGAGGCAGGGCAGTCCCGACCTTCCGGATAGGGAGGAAACGTCCGTCTGGCAATAGCTTAGCGTTGTAGTGGCCAGTGCATCACCGGCGGCCGACGCCTCTCCACTCAATGCGTCGCTCACCAGGCGCGGCTCCATTCCCAGTGCGCGGGCCCTGGCGGCAATCGCGTCGAGCGCCATGCGATTGCTGGCGATGATGCGGCGTTCCACCTTGCGGAACGCGGCGTCACCGGGCTTGGGCGTCTCGAGCGACGGGTCCGTCTCCGCGGCGAGCAGCCGGCGCCGGATCATGAGCGGCAGCCGGTCCCAGAGTCCGGCGGATGTGAGCAGGCCGTGCACGTATTCCGCATTGGACTGGTCCGGCACGCACGGACCCGATCCAATGACACTGATCTTGTCACCAATGACGTCGGAGATGATGAAGTTGCGAACTCGAGCGGGTGCGAGCGCCAGCGCGAGCCGTCCGGCGCCCCAGCGGGTGAAGCGTTTGCGGATGAGATTCATGGCGTCGATGTCGAGCCCGGAGCCGAGCAGCAGGTCGAAGAGCTGCGTGAGCTCATCCGGGCGCACCGGACCATCGGGTGCGGCAATGAGACTCGTGGCGCCGCCGGAGAGCAGGACCCACGCTTCATCGGTCCCGGCCACGCGCGCCACGACGTCTTCGAGTCGCGATGCGGCAGCCAGGGAATCCCGTCCCGGCACGGGGTGGTCACCGGTCACGCACACGATCGCGGGATGCGGCGCGCGCTCGGCCGATTGTGAGACGACGATGCCGCCGGCAATCTCGCTGCCCCAGGCGTTCAGCGTCTGCACCGCGGCCAGCGCCATGGCGGACGACGCCTTGCCGATCGCAATGACCCAGACGCGGCGACCGCGCGTCGCCGCGGGAATTTCCTGCAGCGCCTGTTCGAGTGCCGGCCCGGGCGCGACCGCCTGGACACCGGCCCAGTACAACTGCGTGAGCACGTCGCGGGGATCGGGCTCGCCGGTGGAACCGATCGCGCGCGTGTGTTGGCCTGTCATTCGCATGGACCGAATGATCGTCCATCGGGGCGACTTTCGCGAGAGCGGCGCGATGCCGCGTCCGTTCATCTGATCGCATATCAAGGAGCTCATCATGCCCGGCCGTAATTTTCTGTTCGTGCCCGGTCCCACCAACACGCCGGACCGGATCCTTCGCGCCATGCATCACGCGATGGAAGATCATCGTTCGTCGTCGTTCCCCGCGTTGTCCCGCTCGATCCTTGCCGACCTCAGGAAGGTCTTCCGCACGGAGACGGGACAGGCCTTCGTCTTTCCGGCAACGGGAACGGGGATGTGGGAGGCCGCGCTCGTCAACACGCTCTCGCCCGGCGACCGCGTGCTCGCGACGCGCTACGGGCAGTTCAGCCATCTCTTCATTGACACCGCGCAGCGCCTCGGACTCGACGTGGACATCATGGAGGTCGAATGGGGCGAGGGCGCGCCGCCGGATCGCATCCGCGACGCGCTCAAGGCCGACACGACGCACACGATCCAGGGCGTGCTCATCGTCCACAACGAAACGGCAACCGGTGTGACGAGCGACGTCGCTGCCGTGCGCAAGGCGATCGACGATGCCGGCCACCCGGCGCTGCTCTACGTGGACACGGTGAGCGGTGTGGTGAGTCTCCCGTTCGAGATGGATGCCTGGGGCGTGGATGCCGCGATCACCGGCTCGCAGAAGGGATTCATGCTCCCCGCCGGGCTCGGCATTCTCGGCATGAGCCGCAAGGCGCTCTCGCGCCGCGAGAGCGCGAAGTGCCCGCGCGTCTTCTTCGACCTGGGCGACATGATCGCGGCGAACGCCTCGGGATACTTCCCGTACACGCCCGCGCTCTCGCTGCTCTACGGCCTGCGCGAGTCGCTCGACATGATCTTCGAGGAGGGGCTCGACCGCATCCATGCGCGTCATCACCGGCTCGCCGACGGATGCCGCGCGGCGGTGAAGGCCTGGGGGCTGTCGCTCTGTGCCCGGGCTCCGCAGTGGTATTCCGATACCGTGAGCGCCGTGATGGTTCCGCCCGGCATCAACGCCGCCGAGGTGATCGACGTGGCGTATCGCCGCTATGACCTCGCGCTCGGCGCGGGACTGAGCAAAATGGCGGGAAAGCTCTTCCGCATTGGTCATCTCGGCGACCTGAACGAGCTGATGCTGCTGGGCGCGCTCGCGGGCGTGGAGATGGCCATGAGTGACGTGGGCCTCGACGTCAGCGCGGGCAGCGGTGTGGCCGCCGCCCAGGAATATTTCCGCCGTACGGCTGCTCCCCTGACGAAGTCGACGGCCGCCGGTTCGCCCGATGCCCAGGCGAAGCCGGCGGCGCCGAAGCGTGAACCCGTGGGCGCCGCGCGATGAGCCATACCCGCCACGATCCGGCGCGCGTGCGGTTGCAGCGCAGCGAGCTTGCCGTACCGGGCTCGCGCGCCGAGCTGTTCGCGAAGGCGGCGGACGGTTCGGCCGACTACGTCTTTCTCGACCTCGAGGATGCCGTGGCGCCGCCCGACAAGGAGCAGGCGCGGCGCAACGTGATCGCGGCGCTGCACGACGTGGACTGGCGCGGCCGCGGCAAGACCATTTGCGTGCGCATCAACGGCATCGATACGCACTACATGTATCGCGACGTGGTGGATGTGATCGAACAGGCCGGCGATCGGCTGGACACGGTGCTCATCCCGAAGGTCGGCGTGAGCGCGGATGTCTATCTCGTGGATGCGCTGCTCACGCAGATCGAGACGGCGCGCGGCTATCGCGCGCGCATCGGCATCGAGGTGCTCATCGAGACGGCGCTCGGCATGGCGAACGTCGAGGCGATCGCGCAGTCCAGCCCCCGTCTCGAGGCCATGCACTTTGGCGTGGCGGACTATTCGGCCAGCGTGCGCGCGCGCACGACATCCATTGGCGGATTGAACCCGGATTACCCGGGCGATCAGTGGCACTTCGCCATCGCGCGCATGGTGGTCGCCTGCCGCGCATACGGGCTGCGCGCCATCGACGGACCGTTCGGCGACTTCCGGGATGCCGACGGCTACGCGGCGGCGTGCCGGCGCGCCGCCGCGCTGGGCTGCGAGGGGAAGTGGGCCATTCATCCCACGCAGATCGACATCGCCAACGAGCTGTTCACGCCCTCCGGTGTGGAGGTGGACCGGGCGCGCCGCATCCAGGTCGCCATGCGTGAAGCGGAGGCGCAGGGCCGGGGCGCGGCCCAGCTCGATGGTCGCATGATCGACGCCGCGTCGGCGCGCATGGCGGCGAATATCGTCGAACTGGCGGACGCCATCGGCGCGCGGTAGCCGGGCCGGATCGCCGCCCCATTCTCAACCGCCTCTCTCAACGAGGATTGCATGGATATCCATGAATACCAGGCCAAGGAGCTGCTCGCGAACTTCGGCGTGCCCGTGGCGCGGGGCGGCGTCGCCTATACGGCGGAACAGGCCATGTTTCGCGCCGAGGAGATCGGCGGCTCCCGCTGGGTCGTGAAGGCACAGATCCACTCGGGCGCCCGCGGCAAGGCCGGCGGCGTGAAGCTGTGCGCCAGCGAACACGAAGTGCGCATGGCCGCGGGAGAACTGCTGGGCCGCCGTCTCGTCACGCACCAGACCGGCCCGGCGGGAAAGGTCGTGCACCGCATCTACGTGGAGGAAGCGGCGTCCATCGAGCGTGAGGTCTATCTGGGATTCGTGCTGGACCGGCGCGAGGAGCGCATCTGCGTGGTCGCGGCGCCGCAGGGCGGCATGGAGATCGAGGAGATCGCGCAGCGCTCGCCCGACACCATCCTGCGTGAAGTGATCGAGCCGGCCGTGGGCATGCAGCCGTTCCAGGCGCGCGAGATCGCGTACGGGCTGGGACTCCAACCGTCCGAGGTGAATCAGGCGGTGAAGGCGCTGCTCGGCGCGTACAAGGCGTTTCGCGATCTGGATGCGACAATGGTGGAGATCAACCCGCTGGCCATCACCTCCACCGGCAAGGTGCTCGCGCTCGACGCCAAGATGACGTTCGACGACAACGCGCTCTTCCGGCGCCCGGGCGTGAGCGAGCTGCGGGATTACGCGGAGGAGGACCCGCGCGACGCGGAGGCCAGCAAGTACGGCCTCAGCTACATCGCGCTCGACGGATCCATCGGCTGCATCGTGAACGGCGCCGGTCTCGCCATGGCCACCATGGACATGATCAAGCAGGCCGGTGGCGAGCCGGCGAATTTCCTGGACATTGGTGGCGGGGCGTCGCCCGAGCGTGTGGCCGCCGCATTCCAGCTCGTCCTGTCCGATCCGCGCGTGCGCGTGGTGCTCGTGAACATCTTCGCGGGCATCAATCGCTGCGACTGGGTGGCGCAGGGCATCGTGAAGGCCGCCACCGACGTCGGCGTGCCGGTGCCCGTGGTCGCACGACTGGCCGGCACCAACATGCAGGAAGGGCGGGCGATTCTGCGCGAGAGCGGACTGCGCATCATCACCGCGGACACGCTCGCCGATGCGGCCGGCAAGGCCGTTGCCGCCCTGAACCAGCACAACGCGGACGCACCGACACTGGTGGCCGCCGCGACGAGAGGAGCAGCCTGATGAGCATTCTGCTTGACGAAAGCACGCGCGTGATCTTCCAGGGCTTCACGGGCGACAAGGCCAGCTTTCACGCGCGCGAGACGCTGGCGTATGGCACTCGCCTGGTGGGCGGCGTCACGCCGGGCAAGGGTGGCACGACGCACCTCGGGCTTCCGGTGTTCGACACGGTGAAGGCCGCGGTGCGCGCCACCGGCGCGACGGCCAGCGGCATCTTCGTGCCCGCGCCCTTCTGCGCGGACGCGATCATGGAGGCGGCGGACGCGGGCCTTCGCCTCATCGTCTGCATTACCGATGGCATTCCCGCGCAGGACATGATTCGCGTCAAGCGCTACATGCGGCGCTACTCGCGCGAGCGCAAACCGGTGCTCATAGGTCCCAACTGCGCGGGCATCATCAGCGCGGGCAAGGCCATGGTGGGCATCATGCCGGGCCACATCTACACGCGCGGCCGCATTGGCGTGGTGTCGCGCTCGGGCACGCTTGGCTACGAGGCGGCCTCGCAGATGCAGGCCGTGGGGCTGGGTGTGAGCACGAGCGTGGGCATTGGCGGCGATCCGATCAACGGCAGCTCGTTCGTCGACATGCTGGCGCGCTTCGAAACGGATCCGGAGACGGACGCCGTGATGATGATCGGCGAGATCGGCGGCCCGCAGGAGGCGGAAGCGGCGCTTTACGTGCGTGATTACATGACCAAGCCGGTCGTGGGCTACGTGGCGGGCCTCACCGCGCCCGCGGGCCGGCGCATGGGTCACGCGGGCGCGATCATCAACGCGTTCGGCGACAGCGCCGCGGAGAAAGCGGAGATCATGCGCTCGTCGGGGCTCACCGTGGCGCCGAGTCCATCCGAGCTGGGAGCGGCGATGGCGGAAGCGCTGGGACACCGGCGCGCCGCGAGACTGGCGGTTCACGCATGAATACGCGACCGACACTCGTCGTCACGCGCCGGATTCCGGCGGCGGTCGAGTCGCGCGCGCAGGAGCTGTTCGACACCTGTCTCAACCCGAGCGATCGCGCCATGGATGATGCCGCGCTGGCGGCCGCCATGCGCGAGGCGGACGCCCTGCTGCCCACCGTCACCGACCGCATCACCGCGGAGCTGCTCGGCGCCAGCGACCGGCGCGTGCGCATCGTGGCGAACTTCGGCGTGGGCTTCAACAACATTGACGTGGAGGCGGCGAAGGCGAACGGCGTCGTCGTGACGAACACGCCCGGCGTGCTCACGGACGACACGGCGGATCTCGCGATCACGCTGCTGCTCATGGTGGCGCGGCGCACGGGCGAGGGCGAGCGCCACGTGCGCACCCGGGAGTGGACCGGGTGGCGTCCCACGCACATGCTGGGCGCACGCGTCACCGGCAAGACGCTCGGACTGGTCGGCCTGGGGCGCATTGGCGGCGCGGTGGCACGGCGCGCGACGCACGGCTTCGGCATGCGGGTGCTCTTCGTCGATCCCTACGCGAGCGATGCGCAGGCAGCCGCGACAGGCGCAGAGCGCCGCACGTCGCTGGAGGAGGTGCTCGGCGAGAGCGACTTCGTGTCGCTGCACTGTCCGGCCACGCCGGAGACGCATCATCTGCTGAACGCCGCGCGACTGCATGCGATGCGCCCGCATGCGTTTCTCATCAACACCGCGCGCGGCGATGTGGTGGACGAATCCGCCCTGGTGGACGCGCTGCGCTCGGGAGCGATCGCCGGCGCGGGACTCGATGTGTTCGAGCGCGAGCCGCACGTGCACGACGCGCTGCTCGGGATGGAGAACGTGGTCCTGCTGCCGCATCTGGGGAGCGCCACCGAGGAGACCCGCGTCGCCATGGGCAATCGCGCGCTGGACAATCTCGTGGCGTTCTTCAGCGGCGGATCGCCCGGGGACCGGGTGGCGTAATGGCCGCGACCGGTCACACGCTGCTGCCGGCTCACGCCGGGGTTCCCGCGGGCGCAACCGCCATGGAGTTCCCCGCGCGGGACTCGCCCGCCCGCGACCTGCTGCTTGACCTGCTGAGCGAGGTGGTGCGTGAGCGCGCGCCGGACGCGGCCGGAGTGCTCGACGGCGCGCCGCTCGATGCCGGCGGCACGGCGGACTCCATCGCACGCGCGCTGCAGGTGCTCGGCGTGTGGGCGCAGCTACTCAGCATCGCCGAGTTGCACGCGGCGATGTCCGCACGGCGCCGGGTGCAGCGGGAACAGGACGAGACGCGGCTCCTCGGCACCTTCGCGCACGTGCTCGCGAGGTGGCGCGCCGCCGGTGTGCCGGCCGACGCGGTGCGCGACCTGCTCGGTCATCTGCGCGTGACGCCCACGATCACGGCGCATCCCACCGAAGCCAAGCGGGTCACGGTACTTGAGCAGCACCGCGCGATCTACCGCCTGCTGGTCGAGCTCGAGTCCGGCGCGGGCACGCCCGCGGAGCGAGCGCGCGCACTGGAGGCGTTGCGCAACGACATTGACCTCCTGTGGATGACGGGCGAACTGCGGCTCGAGCGGCCCACGGTGCAGCAGGAAGTCGCCTGGGGCATCCACTTCTTTGATGACACCATCTTCGCTGCGTTGCGCGAGCTGCACGAGAACCTGGGTCGTGCGCTGGCCGCGCAGTATCCCGGCGAGCCATTCGGCAGTTCCGTGATCGTCGAATTCGGGTCGTGGATTGGCGGCGATCGTGATGGCAACCCCAACGTGACGAACGACGTCACGCGTGCGGCGGTGCGCGAGTACCGGCGGGCGAGCCTGCGTCGCTATGATCGCGAACTGGCGAGGCTGGTGCAGGCGCTGAGCATCGCGGAGCGCGCCATCACACCGTCGCGCGACTTTCGCGCGGCGCTGGGGCATGCGCTCGTGAGCAGCGGTGACGGCGAGCGCATCGCGTCCCGGAATCCGGGAGAGCTGTTCCGGCAGTGGGTGGCGTGCATGCGGTTGCGTCTCGAAGGGACCATGACCAACGCCGGGACCGGTCCCCACTACACGACCGCCGATGCGCTGATCGCGGATCTGGATACGCTCGAACGCGGCCTGAGCGACGCGCGCTGCGGCGCGATCGCGCGGGCGTACGTTGCGCCGCTCCGTCGCGAAGTGGAGGCGTTCCGGTTTTCCACGGTCCGGCTGGACCTGCGCGAGCACGTGCGGCGGCTGCGTCCCGCGGCGGACGCACTGCGCGAGCCGCTTGCGCCGGAGGGCACGGAATGGCTGCGCGCGGCACTCGCCGCACCCCGGCGCCCCGTGACGGAGGCGGGAGCGATTCCGCCAGCGGCGCAGGAGATGGTCGGCCTGTTCCGACTGGTCCGGGAGCTGCGCACGCGCGCGGATCGCCGGGCGTTCGGCAGCTTCATCATCAGTGGAACCGAGGACGTGCGCGACATTCTTTCCGCGTATCTCCTCGCCCGGGAAGCCGACCTGTTCGTGGATGAAGCCGGCGTGGAGAGCTGCACGCTGCCGATCGTCCCGCTGTTCGAGACGATCGAGGATCTGCGTCGTGCGCCGGCCGTGATGCGCGAGCTGTTCGCGGTGCCGGTCGTGAAGCGAACCGTGCGCGCGCTGGGTGGCGTGCAGGAGGTGATGATCGGCTATTCGGATTCCAACAAGGATGGCGGCTTTCTCACGTCGAACTGGGAGCTGTACAAGGCGCAACTCCGGCTGGCTCGCGTGGCGGCGGAGAGCGGCGTCACCATTGCGTTCTTTCATGGACGCGGCGGGTCCGTGAGCCGCGGCGGCGCGCCGACGCATCGCGCGATCGCGGCGCAGCCGGCCGGCACCATCCAGGGGCGGCTCCGGCTCACCGAGCAGGGAGAAGTGGTGTCCTTCAAGTACGCCTTTGGCGATGCCGCGATCTATCAGCTCGAGCTCCTCGCGTCGAGCGTGATGGCGTACTCGCTGGAGGCGGAACCGCCCGGTGCGATTCCCGGTGCGATTCCCGGTGCGGTTCCCGGTGCGGTTCCCGGTGCGGACGAAGCGATGGAAGCGCTCTCCGGCGCATCGCACGCAGCGTATCGTGCGCTGATCACGCATCCGGGTTTCGTCGGATACTTCACGGCTGCCACGCCGGTGGAAGAGCTGGGCCTGCTCAATCTCGGCTCGCGTCCGGCTCGTCGCGCCGCGACACAATCGCTCGCCGATCTGCGCGCGATCCCGTGGGTATTCGCCTGGACGCAGAACCGGCACATCCTGCCCGGCTGGTACGGTGTGGGCAGCGCACTCGAGGCGTTCCACGACATCCGCGGCGCCCGGGGCGATGCGCTACTGCGGCGAATGTTCGATGAGACGCCGGTCTTCAGGCTGGTGATCGATGAGGTAGAGAAGACGCTGTTGCAGGTGGACCTCGAGTTGGCGCGCGCGTACGCCGAGCTGGTGGACGACGCGCACGCGCGCGACGACATCTTCACGCGCATTCGCGCCGAACACGACCGGACGGTCGCGGCGATACTGCGTGTGACCGGCGAACGTCACATCGCCGAGCGATTCCCCCAGTTTCGTGAGCGCATGGGCCGCCGGCTCGAGCTGCTGGACCGCGCGCACCGGCTGCAGATCGAGCTGCTGCGCCAGGTACGCCGGACCGATCGGGACGCCGGCGTGCGCGCGGGCTGTCTGTCGAACCTGCTGCTGTCCATGAACTGTATCGCCGCGGGGTTCGGGACGACGGGGTGAGGCGCCGCGCTCCGCTTCGCGTCGCTGCGCCGCGGGGAAGCGGTCGCCTCCGGCGACCTGCGGGAAGCGTCGCGCGCAGCGCGACTGGGGGAAACGGCGACTGAGCCTTCGGCTCAGCGCCTGCGGGAAACGGCGGCCGACAAGCGCTTCCCACAGGCGATGCGCCGCCAGGCGCTATCGCCGCTTCCCGCAGACCCGTGGCCGCAGGCCATCGGGGCGCTTCCCGCAGGCGCGCGGAGCGTGCCGCTTCCCTAGATTTTCTTCCGTGCCGCCGCCGGAATCTGCTTCTCGAATTCCACCGCGGCCGCGGTGCGGTTGTTCACGCCGAGCTTCTGGAAGAGGTTCTGCGTGTGGAACTTCACCGTGCTCGGGCTCACGTTCAGCTCGCGCGAGATGGCCACGTTGGAGAGGCCGGACGCGAGCAGGGCCCACACTTCGCGTTCGCGCTCGCTGAGCGCACCGGGTCCCGTGATCGGCTTCTCCGTGGTGCGGCGCATCCAGCGGCGGGCAGCCTGCGGAAAGACCAGCACGCCGGAGTGCACGGCGCGCAGCGCGTCGACCGTGCGGCCCGGTGAGTCCGTCTTGAGCGCAATGCCATCAGCCTGATGTTCCAGCGCGGCGCGCAGGGATTCGCCATCGCCGTACGCCGTGAGCACGAGCACGCGCACGGGAAGTTTTTCCGCGCGGAGTTTCTTGAGTACGTCGTAGCCGTTGGTCGCGCCCAACTCGAGATCCAGCAGCAGCACATCGGGCCGGTGCAGCCGCACGAGGTCCGGCACACAACTTCCGTCGGTGGTCGTCGCGACCACCTGGATGTCGCGTTCGGCTTCGATGAGTGCACGCAGTCCTTCCAGGACCAGCGGATGGTCGTCCACGAGCATCACCGTGATCACCGAGCGCTCCTCAGGCTGCCGGAAGACGAATCGTCACGCGGGTGCCGCGCGCCCCGGACAGAATGGTCAACGTGCCATTCATGATCTCGACGCGGTCGCGCATGCCGCGCAATCCGAAGTGACCGCCGGTCACCCCGACATCCACCTCGCTCGCCAGCACCTTGTTGACGTCGAATCCTTTTCCATGATCGCTGACTTCCATCACGATGTCACCGCGATCCGAGCGTACCGCGACCTCCATTTCGAGCACGCCCGCGTGCCGCGTGGAATTCGCGAGCGCCTCCTGCAGAATCCGGTACAACGAGATCTTGAGCGGGAGCGGCACCGCCGGCAGATCGCCGTCCACGTGAAAGTTCACGGTGGTTCCCGTGAGGGACTCATGCTGCACGACGAGCCCTTCGAGGATGGGGGCGATGGAACGGCGCTCGAACTCGGGCGGCCGGAAAGCGCCAATGAAGTTGCGGATTTCGCCAAGGGCCCGCTCGAGCGATGCGGCCACGCGCGTGAGAATCAGCGAGCGCTCGGCGTGTGCGAGATCGGCGCGGTGGCGCAGCACCTGCACCTGCGACAACGCACCGAAGATGTCCTGGACCGGCCCGTCGTGGATATCCAGAATGATCTGCTGGAGATCACGCTCCGCGGCTGCGAGCAGCCCACGCGCGGCATTCTGGGACGACGAGGCGGCGCGCGTCGGTCGCGCACGGGAAGAACGCGCGGGCATGATGTAGGGTGCCGTGCGGGCTGCTGGCCGTCAAGGGTTTGGGCCTCCCGCCTTCCGCCCTTCCCTTGGGAATTGGCAATCGGGAATGGGGAATGATCCACGCCCCGCCGCCCTTCCCTTGGGAATGGGCAATCGGGAATGGGGAATCGTGGAAATGGGGAATGGGGAGGAGTCAGGGCGGGCGGTGAGACGCTGGCTGAACCTTCAGCGCTTCGATGAGATTGTAGAGCAGACGCTGAGTCCTTGTTGACAGCGCCTTGAACTTCCGCACGTCGCCAGGCTGCAGGTAGTTCAGCCGGCAGGCTACCTCGACATGGCAGCACACCTCCGCCAGCGAGCCTCGCGCAATCGCAAGGTGGTGGAGGTAGTCGCCGCGGCTTCGGCGCGCATTGCCCTCGGCAATGTTTCCGGGCACCGACGCCGCCGCGCGTCGGATCTGGGCGGTGAGACCGAATTGCTCGCTAGCTGGTAGTTGCTCGGCAAGCTCATAGCTCACCGTCACGAGATCCACGGCGCGCTGCCACACGACGAGGTCCCGATAATCGCGCGTCTTCATTTCGCCTGGCTGCTGAACGTTGCGCCAATATTTCAGCAGCCCTGACCTCGCGCATCATCCCTGCAACGCACCTGCCGTGATTTCCTTCCCTTGGCCACCAGTGTCATCACGCGGGTGCAATCCCTTGCCTCTCCAGGAAATCCCCATTCCCCATTCCCACGATTCCCCATTCCCGATTGCCCATTCCCAAGGGAAGGGCGGGGAAGGGTGGTCAGTCCCCGCCCGCCTTCGCCACGGCCGCCCCGAGCTCCGTGTACGCATTCGCCGCGAGCTCACGGAATGGCATGGCGCGATAGGTGATCTTGCCGTCCGGCGCAATGACGAACACGACGCGCGTGTCGAGCTTGTACTTCTCGTTGAAGATCCCGTAGCGCTTGCCGACCGCGCCGCCCGAGTCGCTCGCGAAGAGCATGGGGAAGCTTTCCTCGTGCGCCCACGCCGCGAGTGTCGTGTCGGGGTCCGCGCTCATCGCGAGCACCACGACGTTCTTTCCACCGTTGAACAGCTTGGCGTACTGATCACGGTACGCCTCCATTTGGACCGTTCAGCCCTTGGTCCGCGCCTTGAAGAAAAAGGCGAGCACGACGGTCTTCCCGCGGAGCGCCGCGAGCGAGATCGAGTCGCGCAGCACGCCGTACCGCGTGGCGCCAGGTGCCGTGAAGTCGGGAGCGACCTGGCCGACATCGGGCACGGTCGCATCCTGCGCGCGGACGCTCGCTGCCCCACCCACGATCAGCGCTGTTCCAGCCGCCGCGACGGCCGTTGCCATTCGTGGCCACGCGAATGCGGAGATGAGCATGTTGACCTCTGGTAAATGAATTCCGCGGACAATCTACGTCGAAGACCGCACGTTCGCACGCCGCCAATCGCTCGCCTCGAGCTATCTCCGCTCCGCCACCTTCACGGCCAGCGCGGCGGGCATCACGCGCAGGCTGTCCAGCTCGGCGGCGTGAGGCAGCACGAGATCCACGTTCTCCCTGGGCAGGTCAGCGAACCCCTCCGTGAGCCGTTGCAATCCTTCCTTGGCGCGCGCCCGCAGCTCGGGGCTCATGGTGGCGGTGTCCGCTGCCTGCTTCATGCTCTCCACCATGCGCTGATTGCCCCACCGCGCGAGCACCGCGACGATCGCGTCCTCGATGCTCCTGAACTGGTCCGCATCCACGCCGGCGGCCTTCACCGCAGCCTGGCGTCGTCCCCCTTCATCCGAGAGCGCGAACAGCGCGTTCAACGAATCCGACGACGACCTCGCGTTCTTCACGTCAACGGCGCGTGCGCGCACGTATTCCAGCTCCGCCTGCATGCCGCGTCGATAGCGGGCGATGTCCTGCTGGGTAAGAATCACCGCGTCGACGCCCGGAGTTCCCGAAGCGGCTGGCGTGACCGGTGCGCTGGCGGATTCGTTCGACGATGGGGCCGGTGCCGAGGCTGCCGCTGGAGCGGCCGCCGTCGCCGCGTGACTGTCGGCGGCGGGCGCGTCGTGACGCCCTCCACAGGCCATGAGGCCGGCACACGAAAGCACCAGCGCTACGCACCCTGCTGTCCGAATCATGATCAACCTCCGGAAAAGTCCATACGTCCGCAACCAGCCACCAGCTACGAGCCACCAGCAACCACAAACGCCACCTTCACACTCTTCTTCTCCCCCTTGTCCATGGCCGTGGCCACGGCGGCGCGATAGTCGCCGAGCGCGAAGGTGTGCGTGAGCAGGGGCGAGAGCTCCACGCGCCGGTGCGCAATGAGGGACGCGGCTTCGTCGAACGCCGTGCCGGCAGGACTCCCATGCCGGTGCACGCCGTAGCACAGGCTGCCGCGCACGGTGAGTTCCTTGAGCCAGAGCGGCGTCCAGTCGAGTCCATTCATCGTGCTCGAGTTGCCCAGCAGCACGATCGTTCCTCCCGCGCGCGTGACGCGCATGGCGTCGTCCATCCCCCGGGCCCCTCCTATACAGACGAACACGCGGTCAAAACCGCCCACACCCACGGGTTTTCCCAGTATCGGCGTGAGCAGCCGCGTCCCGCCGGCGTCCGCGAGCGCGGGCGTATAGTCGCCGCGCGCGCTCACCACGCGACCGGCGCCGAGGCGTTCGGCGTGTTCGCCCTGGAAGGCGTGACGCGCCAGCACGGTGACGTGCGCATCCGGCGCGAGTGCCGCGATCGCGGCGGTGGTGAGCAGGCCAATGGATCCGGCGCCGATCACGAGCACCCGCTCGCGCGGCTGCGGCAGGTTCGCGCGCACCGCGTGCACGGAGCACGCGAAGGGCTCCACCAGCACGGCGTCGCGGTCGCTCATCCTGTCGTCCACGCGCACGAGCTGCGACGCGTGCGCGACGAACTGTTCGCCCCAGCTTCCCCCCACTCCGCGCGTCGTGCCAATGAGCATGCCGGGCGCGAGATCGCCGTCGGTGAAGTGCGCGCAGCGCGAGTGATCACCGGCCGCACAGGCATCGCACGGCGGCGATACCGCGCGCGGCTCGCAGCAGAGCAGGGGGTTCACCGTCACGCGCTCGCCGGTCGCGTGAGCGCGCACGCCGCGTCCCACCTCGATGATCTCTCCGACGTTCTCGTGGCCCAGCACGAAGGGAAACGAGGAGAACGGCGACGTCGACGGGCTGGCCCTGAGCGTGATGACGTTCAGGTCGCTGCCGCAGATTCCTCCCATGCGCGTCCGGATGCGCACCCACTCATCGCCCGGCAGCTTCGGCTCGGGCATGTCACCGTATCGCGTGCAGGCGTGCGGTCCGAAGTACCACGCATCCGAGAGCGCGCCGGCGACGCGCGTGGCGAGATAGGCGGGAAGGGGCGCGGCGAACCGGATCGCCTTCACGCCGGCGTGACCCCCACAGCCGGAGTAATTGCTGTCGCCGCTTTGGCTTCCGTTGCGGCGCTGACTGCCGTTGCCGCATTGACTGCCGCCGCCGGCGTCACGACGCGCAGTGCGCCGGGTACGCAGGACACCTCGAGGATCGCGGAGCGCGCGCGGTTGTACTCCCCGTCCGTCTCGTACGCCGGTGGTTCGGCGAAGGCCAGCCGAAACGAGGGCGCCTGTTCGATCCGCACCTCCGGCAGCGCGACGTGCGTCCCCTTGGTGGCCGATGCAAAGAGCTTCATGCGGCGGAATGGCGAGGCAACCGCAATGGAAACGGCGTCGAGTTGTCCGTCGGTGACGCTCGCCGCGGGCGCGATGCGAAATGAGCCGCCGAAGTTCTTCCCGTTGGCGACGATCAGCATGAGATGCCGGCGTTCGGCGCCGGGTTCATTCGCCGGCGTGGTCACGCCCGCCGTCAATCCCTGGTAGCCGAACAGTTGGCGCAGCGCGGAATACAGATACACCGCATTGCCCCGAAGCCACGTGATGCGTTCGGCATCCTCAATGACCGCGATGTCGAATCCGAATCCGGCGACGTTGAGAAAGTATTTTCCTTCGATCTGCCCCACGTCCACCAGCATGTCCGCGTCATCCACCGCGAGTCGCGCGGTGGCGGCGAAATCCAGCGCGGGCGCGCCCACGGTCTTGGCGAAGTCATTGCCGGTGCCCGCCGCCGCGAAGGCCAGCCGCACGGGCGCCTGCGCGCCCAGGATCGCGTTGGCCACGTTTCCCCACGTGCCATCGCCGCCCACGGCCACGATGGTGTCCACCCCGTCCTCGATTGCGCGAAGGGCGACGTGTCGCTCGTCGCCCTTTGCCGTTGTGCTGCGAATGTCCGTGACCCCGACCGCGCCGAACGCGGCGCGGATTCGCGGTTCGGCCTTCGCGCCCCGCCCCTTTCCCGAGGCGGGGTTGATGATCACGCAGACCTTACGGCTCATCGCCGCGCGTACGAGGCGAGCTGCTGCAGCGGGTAGAACGTCTGCAGACCGTCCTTCATCCACAGTTCACGGAACGGCGTGACGTCCACCTCCCAGTCCTCGAGCAGCTCGGTCATGGCCTGCGAGTGCAGGACGATCCCGCCGCGCTCCTCCTCGTTCTCGCTGAACTGGCCGGCCATGATGATGGTGGACGTGTACGCGCCATCTTCATCGGTCATGAACGTCTGGTAGCGGTGCTCCACCTGCGACCACTCGTGTTCGGTGATGGTCATGTCCACGATCGGCTGGCCGCGGTCGGTCGCATGAATGGTGATGTGTCCATCGCCGCGCTCCCAGGCAATGGAGATGTCCTGCATGTAGTGCGGCAGGTGCCAGCGCTCGATCGCGTGCTCGCGCGACTCCCGCGTGGTGGTGCCGAGCCGGAACGTGTAGAACGCGGCGCGCGGCCAGGGCTGTCCCTGCTCGATGCGCGGCGCCACGAGAATGGAGAGAATGAGCTCGCCGTATTCACCCACGGGGCTGTCGTGAAAGTCGAACGCCATCACGGACAGCACGCTCGAGCCGTGATGCGGCTCGATCGGCTGCAGATCGGGCGGCAGGATCGCGCGGGCATTCTGCGTGGGGAACTCGAAGAATCCCCCGATGGCGTCGCGGAAGTGATACTGCACGAGACCGTTCTTGTTGCTGCTGCTCATAGGAGAATCCCCTCTTCACGAAGGACCCGGACGAGGATCGAGACGCCCTCGTCGAGCTGTTCAAAGGTGTGCGACGCCGAGATCGACACGCGCAAACGCGACCGATGCTTGGCCACCGCCGGATAGACGACTGGCTGCAGATAGACGCCCGCCTGAAAGAGCCTGTGGCACAACTGGAAAATCCGCCGGTCGTTCCGCACCATGATCGGGATGATCTGCGATGTGGAGTCGCCGACATCGACGCCTTCCTTCTCGAGGCTGCTCCGGATGTAGCGCACGTTCTCCCACAACCGGTCACGGAGCTGGGGTTCCGCCTGGGCGATTTTGAGCGACTGGAGCACGCCCGCGGCGACCACGGGCGACAGCGCGCAGGAGAACACACGGGAGCGGGCAAAGCCCTTGAGATAGTTGTACAGCTTTCGCGTTCCGGCCACGTAGCCGCCCTGGCCGCCGAGCGCCTTGGAGAAGGTGCCGATGTGGATGTCCACCTCGTTCTCGAGACCGAAGTGCTCGACGATACCTCGTCCGTGCGCGCCGTAGACAAACGCCGAATGCGCCTCGTCGAGCAGGATGCGCGCCCCGTACTTCCGGCAGACCTCCACGATCTCCGGCAGCGGGCACACATCGCCGTCCATGGAATAGACGCCTTCAATGGTGACGAGCCGCTTGCCGCTCGTCTGCTTGAGCTTCTTTTCCAGGTCGCCCGGGCTGTTGTGCTTGAAGAAGCGGACGTTCGCCTTGGAGAGGATCGCGCCGTCCACGATGCTGGCATGCGCATTCTGGTCGGCGAGGATCCAGTCACCCGGACGCATCAACCCGGAAATCATGCCAAGGTTCGTGCTGTAGCCGGTGGGGAAGACGAGCACCGCCTCCTTGCCCTTGAAGCGCGCCAGTTCCTCCTCGAGCTCGACGTGCACATCCATCGTGCCGCTCAGGATGGGCGAGCCGGCGGCGCCCAGCCCGTACTGGTCCAGCGCGGCCTTTGCCGCCGCGATGACCTCGGGGCGGTACGACAAGCCGAGATAGTTGTAGGATGATAGATTGAGAAGCTTGACGTGCTGGTGACAGAGTCCTTCCGTCACATCGATGCGGCCCCGTGGCGGCGTAGACATGGCCTGGGCGAACAGGTAGTAGCCCTGCTGAATCGCCTTGGTGAACCAGTCATTGTATGGATCAAGAATCGCGAACGGGTCGTCGCTCGACGAGTAGAAGAAACTACTGTAATCGTAGTCGGAGACGCTCGAACCACTCGTCTGCGCTTCGACTCGTGTTGCCATGGGTGACCTCCACTTGAGTGCCGACAGCACCGAACTGTTTATCCCTCGCGCCGGCCTCGACTCCCGTGTCATCCAACTGGGGCGTACGCTGCGCAGCGGCTTGCTCTTCCTGGTCTACCTGCTCTACCTCGGCTGCTTCGTCGGGCTGGGCCAGCGTCTTGTCATCTGGCCCGCCATCCTGCTCGTCCCGCGCCATCGCAACGCCATCGTGCGCGCGTGGCTCAAACTGAACGCCCGCATCACCCTGGCGCTCGCCCGCATCATCGCGAACGTCCGCGTTACCATGCGGGGCCCATCCCCCGCGGAGAGCTGCATCGTGGTGATGAACCACCAGTCGCTGCTCGACATCCCCATCGCCCTCCACGCCGTCGTCGGCCCGCAGCTCGTCATCCTCACCCGTGACCGCTACCGGTGGGGCATTCCGGGCATCTCCCCGCTCGGCCGGCTGGCGCGCTTTCCCTTCGTGTCCCAGAAGCGTACGCCGTCGCGCGAGGAACTCGCCATGCTGACGTCCACCGTCGAGCGCCTGGACCGCGGCGAACAGTCACTGCTCATCTTTCCCGAAGGACACCGCACTCGCGACGGCTCCATTGGCCGCTTCATGCGCGGCGGCCTGCGGATCGTTCTCGCGGGAACGCGGCGTCCCGTGTACTGCATCGTGACCGATGGCATGGCGCACGCCCGCACCGTCCGGGAATCGCTCGTGCGCTTCGCCAACCGTGATGTGCGCGTCGTGATCTCCGGCCCGTTCACGCCGGCCGACCACGCCGATCCCGACGCCTTCATTGATTCGCTGCACGAACACATGGTCGCGTCGCTCGAGCAGCTTCGTTCACCATCGTCGGACCACAACCCATAAGGTGCAGCAGATACCACTGCCGCTCGCTGACCGGGAGTTGCGCGCCGCCCTGGCGGGCGGTCTGAGCGGCCCCCCCCCGCCCACTCCGCGCGCGGCCCAGCTCGCCGAATATCTCGCACGCGTCTTCGGGCCATCCACCATAGGCATCGTGCATTACGGATCGCACGTGCAGCGCTCCGACGCCAGGCCCGAAAGCGCCCACGATTACGTCGTTATTGTGGAGCGATATGCCGACGCGTACAAGTCCCTCGCGGCGACGATCTCTCCATCCTACCGCGCGGCGACCGCGGCGTTCCTCAATCGCATCTTGCCGCCGAATGTGATTTCAATAACCCTGCACAACGAGTCGCCCCCGCTGGAGGCCAAGTGCGCCATCTATTCACTGAGTGATTTTCTGCGAGCCTGTTCAGCGCGCGCCAAAGACCACTTCGCGCTGGGCCGCCTCTTTCAGCACGTCCAGTTGATCTGGACGAAGGATGCGGTGCATCAATCGCGCCTCACGGACGCTCTTCAGCGTTCGCGCGCCCTCACCTGGTCGTGGGGACGCCCGTATCTGCCATCGCGGTTTGATGTGGAAAGCTACTGTCGGGTACTCCTGGCGACGTCCTATGCCGCAGAGATACGTCCGGAAGGCCTCGAGCGCGTGGATGACCTCGTCACGGCGCAGCGAGATATACTGGTGCCAATGTATGGTGCCCTGCTCGCCCATTTTGCCAGCGAAAGGATAGTCGCAACCGACGGGAAAGTCTATATGGATTTGCACCCGCCGGGCGCTGTCGCCAGGGCGCGCGCCGCGCTGTACTTCCGCCGCAGCAAGATCCGCGCGACGCTCCGCTGGCTGAAGTACATGGCCCTCTATGACAACTGGCAGGAATACATCCTGCGCAAGATAGCTCGGCGCAGCGGCATCTCGGTCGAATTGACCGCCCGTGAGCGCCGCTGGCCGCTCATATTTCTCTGGCCCAAGGCTCTTCGATACTTGAGGGCAAGACCTCAACGTCGCATCTGACATGACTCCGACCACCTACGTTGCCCTCATCGCCGCCGCGATCGTCCTGCTCACCATGCCGCTGTACGCCATTGTGGCGCGCGGCCGCGAGATCGATGCGGACGTTGCACGACGACCCACCACCTTTCTCCTCGGCTACTGGATTCGCGACTGGCTGATGTGGCTCATCTCGCCGATCGAGCGCGTCTTCGTCACGTGGAAAATATCGCCGGACTTCTTCAACTATTTCGGCGGCGTGATGGGACTGCTGGCGGGAGTCGCGTATGCCACGGAGTCGCTGGCGATCGGCGGCTGGTTCATTCTGCTCGGCGGACTCGCCGACATCTTCGATGGACGCATTGCGCGGGCCCGTGGCATCAGCTCGAACTATGGCGAGTTTCTTGACTCCATGCTCGACCGGTTCGCCGAGATGTTCGCGTTCATGGGACTGGCGGTGTACTTCGAGCCGAACAGCTGGGCCATGCTCGCCGTGCTGTTGGCATCGGGTGCCTCGATGATGGTGAGTTACGCGAGAGCAAAGGGCGGTGAGGTCGGGGTGGAATGCAAGGGCGGGCTGATGCAGCGCGCGGAGCGGCTCGTGCTGCTGGCGGTTGCCTCGCTGCTCGATGGTCCGATCACCGGCGCCGCGCACTGGGAGCCCGGGGCGTTCCTGCTCACGGTCGTCACGATCATTGGCGTGCTCGCGTTCGCCACTGCGGTCTACCGGACGTACTTCATCGCGAAGCAGCTCGGGAAATAGGGAATCGGGAATCGGGAATCGGGATTGGGGGTCGGGGAATCGGCAATCGGGAATGGGGAATCGTGGGAATGGGGAATGGGGTGGAACGACAGGCCCCGATTCGCGGCGCGAATCGGGGCCTGTCATGTGTGGTTTGAGGTGCACTCTCTGGTCCTGTTCCAGCGAGCAGCTACCAGCTACCGTCGTTAAACCAGCCACCAGCTACCGCTGTTAATCCAGCAACCAGCAACCAGCTACCGTCGTTCAACCAACTGCCGCAACACATACTGAAGGATGCCTCCGTTCCGGTAGTAGGTGCCTTCCTCCGGCGTGTCGATGCGCGAGCGGACCTGGAAGGTCTTCACACCGCCATCCGCGGCGGTCGCGCGGACGGTGAGCGTGGCGCGTGGTTTCAACGAATCATCGAGTCCCAGAATGTCATAGCGCTCGAAGCCGCTGAGGCCGAGCGAGCGGCGCGTGTCGCCGTTCACGAATTCCAGTGGCAGCACGCCCATGCCGACCAGATTCGAGCGATGGATTCGCTCGAATGATTCGGCGATCACGGCGCGCACGCCCAGGAGCAGCGTGCCCTTCGCCGCCCAGTCGCGGGAGGAACCGGTGCCGTACTCCTTTCCGGCAATCACGATGAGCGGCGTGCCGGCCTGCTGGTACTCCATTGATGCGTCGAAGATGGTGACCGCCTGCGCTCCCGGCGCCGTGGCGGTCCAGCCACCCTCCGTGCCGGGCGCCAGCTCGTTTCGCAGCCGGATGTTGGCGAAGGTGCCACGCATCATCACTTCATGGTTGCCGCGGCGCGAGCCGTACGAGTTGAAGCCCGATGGCTTCACGCCCTGCGCGATCAGCCACTTGCCGGCCGGGCTCGAGGCGGGAATGGAGCCCGCGGGCGAAATGTGGTCGGTCGTGATGGAATCGCCGAGCAGGGCGAGCACGCGTGCGCCGGCAATCGGGCGCACGCCGGGCGGCACCGCCGTCATGCCCTGGAAGAAGGGCGGATTCTTCACGTAGGTCGACGAGTCGGACCAGGTGTAGCGATCGCCCGTGGGCACATCGAGCGCCTTCCAGCGCTCGTCACCTTCGAACACGTTGGCGTACTGGCGCGTGAACATCTCGCTCTTCACGGACGTGAGAATCGTTTCCTCCACTTCGGTGGAGCTCGGCCAGATGTCCCGCAGGAACACCGGGCCGTCCGTGCCGATGCCGAGCGGTTCGGAGAACAGGTCAATGTCCATGCGGCCGGCGATCGCGAACGCCACGACGAGCGGCGGCGATGCGAGATAGTTGAATCGCGTGAGCGGATTCACGCGGCCCTCGAAGTTGCGATTGCCGGAGAGCACCGCGGCCACGACGAGCTTGTTCTGTTCGACCGCGGTCGCGATGGGTTCGCTCAGCGGACCCGAGTTGCCTATGCAGGTCGTGCACCCGTATCCCGCGAGATAGAAGCCGAGCGCATCCAGCGGCTGCGTCAGGCCGGCCTTGTCGTAGTAGTCCGTCACCACCTTGGAGCCCGGCGCGAGACTCGTCTTGACCCAGGGTTTCACGCGCAACCCCATGGCCACGGCCTTCCGCGCGAGCAGCCCCGCTCCAATCATCACTGACGGATTCGATGTGTTCGTACAGCTCGTAATGGCGGCAATGACGACCGCGCCGTTGCGCAACGTGAACTGCTGGCCGTCCATCGTCACGCTGACTCCGCTCTGCGCATGTGACGTGTCGGTCGCGCTCGCCGTCGCGACGGCCGTCGAGCCGGCGGACGCGCTCGCCACGGCGGCGCCGCCCGTCGTGCCATTGCCCATGCGCTCGAGTTCCTCCAGCAGCGCGTCATTGAACATCTGCTTCGCGGCCTTGAGCGGCACACGATCCTGTGGGCGCTTGGGACCGGCGAGACTCGGCTCCACCGCGCCGAGATCCAGCTCGATGGTCTCGGTGAAGATGGGGTCCGGTGTGTCATCGGTGCGGAAGAGCCCCTGCAGCTTGCAGTACGACTCCACGAGCGCTGCCTGATGCGCGCTGCGTCCCGTGAATCGGAGATAGCGCACCGTCTCCGCATCCACGGGGAAGAATCCCACGGTGGCCCCGTATTCCGGCGCCATGTTGCCGAGGGTCGCGCGATCCGCGAGCGAGAGCGAGGACAGCCCCGCGCCGTAGAACTCGACGAACTTTCCAACCACCTTCTTCCTGCGCAGCATCTGCGTCACGGTGAGCACCAGGTCCGTGGCGGTCGCTCCCGGCGGCAGCTTGCCGTGCAGCTTGAATCCCACGACGTCGGGCACGAGCATGGACAGCGGCTGGCCCAGCATGGCCGCTTCCGCTTCGATGCCACCAACACCCCAGCCCAGCACGCCGAGCCCGTTGATCATCGTCGTGTGCGAGTCGGTGCCCACCAGCGAATCGGGATAGGCCATGCGCTCGCCGTTCGATGCATCGCTGAACACGGAGCGGCCCAGATATTCGAGATTCACCTGGTGGCAGATGCCGGTTCCGGGCGGCACCACGTTGAAGTTGCGGAACGCGCTCTGTCCCCAGCGCAGAAAGGCATACCGTTCCTGGTTGCGTTCGAACTCCTTTTCGGTGTTGATGAGGAACGCAGCCTCGGTTCCGTACTCATCGACCTGCACCGAGTGGTCAATGACCAGATCGGCCGGTTGCAGCGGGTTGATGCGCGTGGGGTCGCCGCCGAGCTGCGCGATGGCATCGCGCATGGCCGCGAGATCCACCACGGCGGGCACACCCGTGAAGTCCTGCAGCAGGACGCGCGCCGGCCGGAAGGCGATTTCCTTTTCGACGCCAGCCGCGACGTCCCACCGGGCCAGCGCCTCGATGTCCTCGCGCTTGACGAATGCGCCGTCCTCGTCGCGCAGCAGATTTTCGAGGAGCACCTTCAGCGTGAAGGGCAGGCGGCTCACGGTGGCGCCGGGCAACTTCGCGAGCGCGTCGAGACGGAATATCGTGTACGACGTCCCCTCGACGTCGAGCGTCGAGCGGCTTCCGAATGAATCGAGAATGTGCATGTCGTGCTCTTGGCTTGTCGCGCCCGCTCCAGGCGAACGCGGTCCTGAACGGAGCCACTGCGCGCCGTGCGCGCAGGCTATCTGCAATGTACTCAGCGCGGGTGGCGGCGGGCAGCCAGCGGCGCGCCGCATGCGTGGCGTCGCTGCTTTACAGCGCTGCTGGTGTTCCGTAGCTTGAGCCGTCCCATGCTCCCGGAACCCCAATGCATCCAGACGCGCTGCTCATGCGACGAGCGCCGTGACTCGCGAGGAGCGCCGTGACCATTGACGAGAACGGCGTGAGCCGCCGGACCTTCGTGCGCACGCTCGCCGGAGCGCTCGCCGCGGGTGGCATCGCGGCCGCGTGCGCGCGCGCGGCCGGCGCATCGGTGCTGGAGGCGGATGCCGCGGGCGTGACAACCGGAAACGGTGTCGGCCGACTCGGCGCCATTGGCGTGCAGCTCTACTCGGTGCGCGACCTCATGGACAAGGACGTGGAGGGGACGCTCGCGGCGCTCGCCGCGATCGGGTATCGCGAGGTGGAATTCGCCGGACTGCACGGCAGGACCGCTGCCGACCTGCGTGGCATGCTCAAACGACATTCGCTCGTGTCGCCATCCAGCCACGTGTCGCTCGAGGACGCGCAGCACAACTGGGACCGCACACTCGCGGACCTTACCACGCTGGGCAACACGTTCGTGGTCATCCCATGGATCGACGACACGTATCGCACGGTGGATGGCTACAAACGCGTGGCCGCGATGTTCAACACCGCGGCGGCGGCGGCGCGCAAGGCGGGACTCCAGTTCGCCTATCACAACCATGACTACGAGTTCGCGCCGGTGGAGGGCCAGCGCCCCTACGACATTCTGCTCGCGGAATGCGACCCCGATCTGGTGCGCATGGAGATGGATCTCTACTGGATCGTGAAGGGTGGCGGCGATCCGCTGGCATACATCGCCAGATATCCGGGACGGTTTCCACTCATCCACGCCAAGGACATGGCGAAGAACGGCGACATGGTGGACGTGGGCAAGGGAACCATCGACTTCAGCGCCATCCTGGCGCAGTCCGACAAGGCGGGCATCCGGCACTGTTTCGTGGAGCACGACGATCCGCCGCATCCGCTGGAAGACCTGCGCACGAGTTACGAGTACCTCCGCCGTCTCACCTACTGATGCGAAAACCCCTGTCTGTTCTCGCCCTCACCGCCTGCCTGTTCGCGTGCCAGACGGTCACCAGTCCCTCGCAGAACGCAGACACGCTCCTCGTCGGCACGTGGACGGCTGACACGGCTGACATCCACATCAGCTTCACCCTGAAGGCAGCCGGCTGCAGCTTCGATCCCAACGCCGGTGCGCTCGGTGAGACCGTCTGCACATCGCTGGGCCAGGGATCGTTCAGTGTGATGACCCCCGCCGTCACCGGAAATTTTCTGGTGACCGCGAGCTACGACCACCTCTCGGGCGAGCTGCCGTCATTCCCATACGTGCAGTTCAGCGCCAATCAGCAGGAGGGCACGCAGGCGGATGCGGGGCTGAACGCCGCGATGCCGGACTCGTCACATCTGACGGGCACGATCCAGCCCGTCACCGGAATCCCGGGCTACACGTTCGGGGCGGACAGCGGCGTCGCGCTCACGTTCACCAGGCAGTAGCGCAGCCGGCCACCAGTTCCAGCTTCCCGCGAGGCGGAGCAGTGCGGGGCCGACGGCCATGCGCACCACCGTGGCATCCACGAACACCGCGACGGCCAGCGCAAAGCCCAGCATCTTCATGAGCAGGAAATCGCCCAGCATGAACGCGCCAAACGCGACGATCATGATTGCCGCGGCACTCGTGATCACGCCGCCGGTGCTGGCGAGCGCCTCGACGAGCGCCGCGGATTCACCGAATCCGGCGCGGCGTGCTTCCGCCACGCGCGCCACGAGAAAGATCTCGTAGTCCATGCTCAGGCCGAACACGATGCAGAACACGATGACGGGCACGGCGGGAAAGACACCTGACACCGGCGCCGGCAGACCAATCAGCCGCGCGCCGTGGCCGTCCTGGAACACCAGGACGAGGGCGCCGAACGCCGCGGCCACCGACACGAGGTTGAGCGCCACGGCCTTGAGAGGGATGAGCACGGACCGGAATCCGAGGCCCAGCGCCAGCAGCGTACCACACACGATGAGCGCCACCAGGTACGCAAAGCGCCCTTCCACGGCCCGTTCGTAGTCCACGTTGAATGCGGGAAGCCCGCCAACGCGCAGTCGCGCGCCATGCACGCCGGTGACGGCCTCCGCGTTCACCGCGCGCAGGGTGCGCACCAGCGCGGCGAGCCGCGCTGCGTCAGTGCCCTCGCGCGGCAGCGCTTCGACCAGTGCCGCCCTGCCATCGGCGCTCACGAACGTGCGCCGAATGCTCGCCGGAATTTCCTCGTTCACATCGGCGCCGGGCTCCTGCCCCTGAGCGAGATCGGGGAGCGAGCGTACGCTCGCGATATCGGGATCGTGCCGCAGGTACTTCGACAGGCGCCGCGTGGCATCCCAGCCCGCCGGCTGCAGCGCGTTCGCGCCGGGGGGCAGCTCCACTACCACGCGCAGTGACTGAATCACCGCCCCATCGCCCATGCGCTGCAGTTCGTGGAGCGCGCGCGACGACTCCATGTCCGGCGGCAGCCAGTCGCCGCGCGGCATGCCGGTGTCCAGCCGCCTGGCCTGAAGCGACAGCAGCAGCAGGGGAATCCCGGCCGCGAGCAGCACGGCAGCCGGCCGCGCGGCAACGACGCGTCCCCACGCGCGCCACCAGGCAGCGTGCTCGCTCACGCGCAGCGCCCGCGGCAGTTGGCCCCGCTCGATCTTCGCGCCGGCCCACGCGAGTACGCCGGGCAGCAGCGTCGTCGCGAGCAGCACGCCGAACGCCACCACAATGAGTCCACCGGCCGCAATGGAGCGGAGTTCGTTGAGCGGAATGCCGAGCAGCGCGGTAAAGCCGACCGCTACCGCGAGACCGGACAACAGGATGGTGTGGCCGGCATGGCGTACCGCGGCGATGGCGGCGTCCTCGGGGCCAAGTCCGGTCGATATGGCCTCGCGGAACCGGCTCACCGTGAGCAACGCGTAGTCAACGCCCAGTCCGAGGCCGAGCATCGAGATCACGTTTTCGAGCAGCAAATTGAGCGGCCGGAACGCGGCGAGCAGCGCGGCGGCGCCCAGGGCGAGCGCGATGGCCAGCATGCCTGACGCCACGGGAACGACGGCGGCCACTGCCGTCCCAAACGCAAGTCCGAGCATCAGCAGCATGAGCGGCAGCACGCGCCACTCGCTGCGCCGCGCGTCGCGCGCACTCGTGCGCCGCAGATCGAAGTTGAGCGGTGCCTCTCCCGTCCACTCGAGCGTGATGCCGGGGTAGCGCGGCTGCAGCGTCGCGGCCAGCGATGTGGTAACGGCGCGGAGCGGAGGGATCAGCGCGTCGCTGGCGCCTCGGCCAGGGTCGAGCCCCACGATGACGAAGGTGGCGCGTGACCCGAGGAAGAGCGTGTCGCCCCCGTCCAGATAGGAAAAGGTGCGGGTGACGCCGCGCGCCCTGCCCACACGGCCCGTGATCTCGCGCAGGAGCGAGCGCCCCGCCGGCGAATCACCCGGCGGCGCATTCGACACCACGAGCACCGCGTAGCGCGCGAACGGGGAGCCGAAGCGCGTGGCGAGCATGTGTTCCACCGCGGCGGACTCGCTGCCATCCACGCGTGCGCCCACGTCGAGCCGGTGTTCGAGGCCCGGCCCGAACGGCACGATCACCGCCGCGCACGCCGCCCAGCCCAGCGCGATCCAGCCGCGGTGGCGCACGACCCAGCGCGGAAGATCCATGCTACACCCAGCCGTCCTTCCACAGCGAGCACTCGCGACACGACGGGAGTTCCTCGTAGCGCCGCTGATGCACGAGTCGCCTGATCTCGCGCATTCGCTCGCCATTCCAGATTTCGGCGAGGGTGGCGGAGCGCACGCTGCCCAGCACTTCCCGGCGGCCCCAGTCCTGTGTGCACAGCAGCACCGTGCCGTCGTGCAGAATGCTCGCACTGGCAAACGGTGCCGGGCAGTGTCCCAGCCACGCCCGCACGACGCGCCGCCCCGCGCGCTGGCGCAGCGACACGGCGGCCCGCGGCATGCGCAGTGCCTCGTCGAAATCGGGAAGCGCACCGACCCGGTTGTTCGCGGTGTACACGAACACGGCGACGCCGCGTTTGCGCCAGTGGCGCGCGAACGACTTCACTTCGGCAGCGTTGTCCCGAACGCGCACCAGGCGCACGTACACGCGCGTGTGCGCGAGATTCGCGCGCAACACGCGCTCCACGCCGGCGAGCACCGCATCGAAGTCGAGCCCGATGCGGATCTTGTCGTACACGTCACGGCTCAGTGCATCCAGACTGATGTCCAGCACGTCGAGCCCACAGGAGCGGATCGCCTCGATGTTCTCATCGGTGAGCAGCGCCCCATTCGTGACGAGCTCCACCGTCACGCGCCCCTGCGTGAGCGCTCTGAAGCGGCCGATCCGCTCGAACAGCTTCCGGTCGAGCAGCGGCTCGTTCTGCAGCATGGGCACGAACGTCTTCACCTCAGGATGCGCGGCGATCTCGCCGATCACCTTGTCGAACAGCTCATCGTCCATGCGGCCGCGGGGAAACACCCGCTTGAACAGCGGATAGGGACACATGGTGCAGGACGCCTGGCACGCGTTGATGGTCTGGAGCTGAACGAGGCGCGGGAATGGCGCCGCCGCCATGTCGTGCGCTTCGGAATACGCCCGGTTCGCGGCGCGCAGGCCGCCGTAGAAGCGGGCGTGGTAGACGAGCTCGTCGCTCCGGCCCAGTCGCCATCTCCGATTCATAGCAGCGCCACCTCATGGTGCAGGGGAACGTCGTCGAGCGGCGGACCATCGTAGCGTCCCGATGGGGACGTGACGTAGGCGTGCACGACGGTCGGCTGGGCGAGCAGTCCGCGCAGCGCGATGGACAGGGGATCACGGATATCGAGCCCCACGGTGAACGCCGTGCAGCCGCCGGCGCGTGCGAGATCGAGCGCGCGGAGCAGGAGCGCGCGCAGCGCGCCGGGGTCGCTCGGCGGCACACAGAGGTGCAGCGCCGTGCAGGTGCGCAGCGGCTGGCCGCGCGGTGGCAGCGTGGCGCTCCCGAACAGCGGCGCCACGGCGTTGTGGAGCATCCGGAATGCGCTCATCCGCCGCGAGTAGCGCAGCACGCGCAATGTGTGCAGCGCCGCCGTGTCCCAGACGGCGAGAAATCCGGCGATGCGCCCACTGTGCCCCCGCGCCACGAGATAGCTCGCGAGCTTGAGGCCGGGCGCATCGTCCAGCCAGCGCAGGAAGCGCTCTTCAGTGAAGACGGTCGCGAAATTCCGTCGCGCTGCGACTCTCCGCCACAGGGACATCATCTCCTCGATGTCACGCGCGCTTGCGCGAGTCACGCTCCAGTCACTCTGCTGCGGCGGGCGACGGCGCGGCAGCGGCGCCGTGTACGCGCGAAGGGTGGCGAAGCGCGTGAACAGCGGCAGACCGCGCACGCCGGGAACGCGGCGCTCCATGGGCCTGTTGCCCGCCAGGATGGTGAACTGCATGGGCACGTGCGCGCCGCCAAGTCCGCCACATACGCTCGACGCGTGCCGGATGAGCGCATCGGCCGCGACGCCGTCGCGATGGGCCGGGTGCACCTTGAGGTCGCCCACATACATCGTGAGCGCCGGCCGCCCGTGCAGGTACGACTGGCGCGCCGCCACGGCAATGCAGCCCACGATCGCGCCGCCGCGCTCGGCCACGGCCACCTGCCATGGATCGCCAAGCAGTCTGTCGAGTGCAAGAAAGTCCGGCTCGCGTTCCACGCACAGCGTGATGTCGCCGCGCATGGGGCAGGCGCGCGCCAGCGCCAGGAGTGCGGGGCCATCAGTGGAGCGCGCCTCGCGCACCGTGACGTCCGGGATGGTCATCATCGCGGTCATGTCCCGCACCCCTGTACCGTGCACACGGCAATGCGCCGCTGCACCGCGCTGCGGTCCGAGGCGATGAGCCGCTCACCGCGATCACGGTCTTCCACGATCACGCTGCGCCAGACGCGCGGCACCTCCGTCCAGCCCACGAAGTTCCGGAAGCACACGGTTGCACCCGGTGTCGCGGTACGCACGATCTGCGTGAACAGCTCGCCGACTTCGCGCTCGCCGAGCCACTCGCAGATGTTCGACAGCGCAAAGCCGTCGATGCTGTGGGCCGGAGCGTGACGCAACCACGCGGTGAACGAGCCATCGACAACGTGCAGCCGCCCGTGCAGCGCCCGAACGTGGTCCGTTCCGCTGTCGCTGAGGTACGGCGGCACGCCACCGTCAACGTCCACGGGATAGGTGCCGGTGAGCATGTGGTGCACGAAATAGTTGGTGCTCAGCGGCAGCTCGGTGAGCGTGCGGCGCACCACATCGCGAAAGTGCGTCGCGAGGCTGAGGCGCTCGGCGCACGCGAACATGCGCTCGTCGTACGTGGCCGTGAGCGCGCGGCGGTTGAGCAGCAGGGGAAAGAGCAGCCGCCAGCGCCGGCTGTCCCACTCCCGGTCGTAGAATGTCTGCTGCTCCTGCAGCGACCGGCACGCGAGCAGCCGACGGATGCGCTGCTCCGGGTGAATCGCAACGCGAATCACGCGCACCAGCATGCGGATGAAGCGCTCGGTGACGCCCGCGCCGAGCACGCCGCGACGGATCGCCCCGTCGTGAGCATCCCAGTACGCGCGCGCCTCGGCGGACAGACGGCTGCGCAGCAGGCGGTAGGCCGCGTCGCGCGATCGCGCCGGCGCGGCCGTCGCGCCCAGAAATGCGCGGGCCGGCGCGGCCGGCAACTGGCAGAGCGCGGCGACCTTCAATTCCAGCAGATGGTTCTGCGCAATGTTCGTGTCGATCGCGGTCACGGCGCGCGCGCCGCACGCCAGGAGCGACAGTGCCGTGCAGCCGCCCGAGCTGACGACGGCGATCCGGCGGCCGCGTGGCACCAGGGCCGCGATCTCCAGTGCGGGATCCTCCCGCACCTGCGCAAAGTACAGCCGGTCGAGCCGCGCACCGGCTATCGCCGCGCGGTTCACAACGACCTCTTGAGGTGATCCACCAGCCGCACGCCGCAGAGACGTTCAATGCGCCTGGCAAAGGTGCGAATGGCCAGCGGATCTCCGGCCATAGCGACCGGTACCGACCCCACGGCCTCTTCACCGAAATGGCGGAAGTGCACGGCGGCATCGAGCACGACGGGCACGAGCGCCGGGTCGGCCGCGATGCGTTTCGCGATCAGATCCGATGCGGCCTGCGCGTGCCGCACCTCGTCGGCCGCGATGAGCGAGAGCAGCGCCGAGAGCACCGGCTCGACGCGGCGTTCACCCAGCCGGCGGAAGAAGTAGTACGCCAGGTGCTCGGAGAGCATGAACTCCACGAGACGCGACATGAGCGACTCTTCGCGTATTTCGCACCGGACGGCCTCCCGGCGCGCCGCCACGAGATCGCTGTCGCGGAGCACCGGTTCGTAGCCCACCGTGTCCAGGTACCAGCGCAGCGCGTGGAAGTGCTTGAATCCCTCGTACAGCTCCAGCGAGAATACCACGCCGGCGTCAATGTCATCCCACGTGAGATGCAGCAATCGCTGCAGATTCACCGGGTGGAACGCCTCGATGATCGCGGCATCGCGCAGCGCCGCGAGCACGTCCGGGTGCGCCAATGCCGCGGCGACGTCGATGTCGGCCCAGGCGATGTCGCGCTCCACGCTCCAGCGCGCGCGATCCGCCGCGGCGGCGTGGCGGGCATAGAGCCGTGCGGGGCGGGCCGTGGCGGCGGCGCGCGTCATGGCTGCGGCACTCCTGTCGAGCTGCTCACGGTATTTGCGGCGCTCACGGTGCTCGCGGCGTTCGCGGCACTCACGTCATTCACGCGCGGCCAGTCGCGCGGCTCCGTGCCATGCGCACACAGCACCGCCAGCAGCCAGCGCTCCACGCCGAACGCCACGCACCCGCTCGCGGCCGGCTGGCCGCTCTCGGTGCGAATGCCGAACGCGTCGCCAAAGAATTCGCCGTGCCGGTTGAACGACGCCACGGCCATTGACCCGTCGCCGTCGTACGGCACCAGCAGTTCGCGCTTGAGCTCCTTGACGCGCTGCAGCAGCGCCCGGCCGCGCGCCGTGGGCGCGAAGAACGGATCAACGGCAGGCGCCACCGTCGCGGCCAGACCCAGCGATGCCGCCAACTCGCTGGCGGCCTCGAGGCCGCGCTCGATCGTGTGCGTCACTGCCTCATCGCTGCCGACGCACACCACCTCGCGCATCGTGAAGGCCCAGCCCCGCAGGAGCGGCGCGAGCCTGGCGCCCTCGTGACGCCAGCACGTGCACTGCACCGACACGGTGAGCGTGTCCCGCAGCGTGGTGCCGGCGAGACGCTCGTATACGTGATAGCACGCGGCGGGGGAGAGCGCGACGTCTGGCGGCATCAGTGCCTGACACAGCGCATCGCCGTCTCCTCCGCACTCCGCCACGCGCTCGAGCAGGTCATTCCGCTCGGAGAGATGCGCGGCCACCGTGAGCCAGTGCGGGAACGACGCGAAGTAGTCGGCGCGACCGAGCGCGTGCAGCCCGAGCGCCGGGGGAACGCGCCAGTGCTCCAGCGACAGCGATGCCGCCAGGGCCTGAATGGCCCGCTCCAACCGCTCGTAGAGCGCGAGCACGCTGCCGCGCAACGCGACCAGCCCCGGCACCGGGTGCCACAGCTCCCCACGCCGTTCCAGCTCGGCGACGACCGCGTCATGCGCCGGCATGACCGTCTCCCGTGCCGAACACGTCCGCGATGCGCGCGGGCGTGCGGAAGTTGTTCATCTGGATGTCCACGTCGTCGATGCGGCGTGCAATGGCGCGCTCCGTCCACGCGATGAGCTCCAGGATCCGGATCGAGTTGATCAATCCGCCTGCAAAGAGCGCTGTGTCGCGTGTGATGTGCACGCCGGGCGGCGCCAGGCGCAGATTGAGCCAGGCGATGAGCTCGGCCTCGAGACGGTTTCGTGAGTCCGGCGCGTTCATGCGACGAGCCGGCAGGGGTGATCCCATCCCCGCGACACCAGGTGCGCCACCATGCGCGGCCAGTACTCCGCCACCGCGGGCGCGCGAAAGCCCAGCGTCTCATCCGCGCGCGACGTGTCGAACCACTTGGGAAAGGCGAGCTGCGGAATGAAGTGCGCGAGCGCGTGCGTGACCCGCGTCAGCACGGGATCGCCGAGCTCGTCCACCGTGCTCGCGAACAGGCGGTAGGTCTCGAGATCGCTGAGCGCGGGACGGACGTGACCACGCCGCTTCCACGCGTCGTCCGCGGCCCAGATATGGAACGTGCGATCGAGCAGCTCGCCAAGCGGGAGCGAGCGCACGCCGGCGCACAGGTGCAGCGTCTGGCCCGAGAGATCGTCGCGCAGCGCCACCGCGGCAATGGCGCGCGCCACGTAGCGGGTGGTGACCGTATCCATGGGCGTGTCTTCGGCGCCGGGCATGAGTGCGGCGAGTCCCTGGTAGCACAGGCGCAGCGCGAAGTGCAGCGCGTTGAGTTGCGTCACGCCGCCGGCCCTGGTGTCGCACGCCACGGTGCTGGGCCGCACGATGACCCAGGGCAGCGCACTGTCGCGCACGAGGCGTTCCGCTTCGTACTTGGACCACTCGTAGGGATTCACGAATCCGACGCCGGCACCATTGTCCCGCTCGGCGACGAGCCCGTTCAGCTCGCCGGCCACGAACGCCGTGCTCACGTGCACCAGCTGTTCGACGCCCGGCCACGTGATCGCCGTTTCGAGCACGTGCCGCGTCCCATCGATGTTGGTGGCGCGCGACTCTTCGCTCGTGCGCGTAAACGTGGTGTCCGCGGCGAGATGGATCACCGTGCATGCGCGGCGGCGCAGCCAGTGCTGTGCCCCCCTACCGAGCGCGAGACCGTCGCCCGTGATGTCGCCGCGAATGGGCATCACCCGCGCGGCGAGCGGTCCCAATCTGGCGGCGAGCGAATGCCAGCGCGCCGGCCGTCGCACCAGCGCCGCCACGTGCACCGCAGGATCCTGCTGCAAAAGCCGCGCGATCACCGCACGGCCAATGAGACCCGTGCCACCCGTGACAAAGACCGTCGGACGATGCTGGTGCATGTCATGCCTCCAGAGCGAGCGCCGTCCAGTGCGCGCCGTATCCGTAGGAGAAGAGGAGCAGCCGGTCGCCCGGCTGGATGGCGCCTTCGCGCATTGCGTCGCACAGGTTGATGAAGTTGTCGCCCGCGAGCGTGTGCCCGTCGCGCGCGATGTTGCGCGACCAGAGGCGCGCGTTCGGGAGGGCCAGGAGTCCGAGCAGGATCTGCCAGCTCCGGAGACTCACGTTGTGCGGAATGACCCAGCTCACGTCGTCGGGCCGCCAGCCCGCGTTGCGCAGCGCGCAGTGCACGGCGTGGCGCGCGGTGGGGAAGTACGACGCGATGATCTCGTTGCGCAGTGCGTCGGCGTCCCAGTAGTAGCCCTTGGTGATGTGCGCCGCGCCACGCAGCCGGTTGCGCGCGGCGTCGCGATCCACGAGCACCGCGCACGCCGCATCGGACACGCAGTTGAAGATCGCCTCGCGGGCGCCGTCCGCCGCGGTGAATTCGGAACTCACACACAGCACGCGCGCCATCCCCTCGGTGGCGCACATGGCGCGCGCGAGGCGCACGGCGCCAAAGAGCGTGGTGCAGGCCTGCTGATCGAGCGCCCACACCATGGCGTTGGCGAGCCCCAGGTCGAACTGGAGTCGCGTGGCCGGGTAGCTGTAGCGCGACATGGGAGCCGGCGCGTGCGGCGCCGTGCTCGCGGCGTCGAAGGCGGCACGGCCCGACAGGCCGCCGTAGATGAGCAGCTCGACGCTCGCGGGTGACACATTCTGCTCGTGCAGCAGCCGGCGCGCCGCGCAGAGCGCGAGGTCGTAGGGTGATTCCGTGGTGGCGACGTGCACCCGGCCAAAGCCGAGCGATTCCAGCGTGTCGCTCGGGCTCTGCAGCTGTCCCAGCTCACCCAGCTCACGTACGGAGCGCGACAGGGCGGGAAAGGCGTAGGCCACGCCCGTGATGCCGGGCGCGGCGGGTGTGGTGGGCGTGCCGGCCGCGGTGGGCGTGCCGGCCCTGCCGGGCGCGCCGCTCATGATACCTCCGGTACGAAGACCACGGCGCAGACCATGCGGCGCCACGGGCTGAAGACCAGCGCGCGCACCGGCACGCACTGCTGCCGCAACCGGATCTCGCGCAGGCTGCCGTGCACGCCGAAGCCGAGCTCGAGCGCCGTGTATGGCGTGCTGGCTTCGCACTCCAGCGCCTTCCAGGCCGCTTCCTTGAGCGCCCACAGCTGGTTGAGCGTCAGCGTGCCGTGCGACTGGAACTCGGCGCGCGTGAGGAAGTAGCGCGCGTATTCAGTGGACAGGCCGTCCGCGCGCTCCAGGTCCACGCCGAGGCGCAGGGTGTCCGATCGCGTGGCCACGGCGACGGCGCGCCCGTCGCGATGCGAGAGCGAGAGCGCGAGCGTCGCGTCGCGTCGCGGAACAGCGCCGGTGATCGCCACGGCGGGGGGCATGCCGTTCACGTGGCACAGCGTCACGCACTCGGGCGTCGTGCCCAGTGCCAGCGCGGCAGCCTGGCTCGCCGCGATCGTACCGGCGGCCCGGTCGGTCGTGGCCTTCGCGAATGCGAAGTGCAGCGTCTGGTGGTACGCGTTGACCGTCGTCATGGCTCCCTCCTTGTTGTGGCTTCAAGGTGCGGGGCCGGCGGTCAGGCGGGGATCGGTCGTGTTACGTACAGGGAGGGGTCAGATGACGTAGTTCACGGATATCCGCGGAACCGCTCCAACAGGTCACTGACGGCGAGTTGGCGTGCCCAAGCCTGGACGTAATCGTTGTCGAACGATCCAGTATTCAGTTCGATCAGGCGATGGATATCTCGCCGCTGCACTTCCGACGTCTCGCCACCGAGTCGGTACCACCGGAGCTTGGCGAGCAGCACGTCTTCCTTGGTCGCAACGCGAAACGGTCCGGCAATCCCAGGCAGAGAGACGGTTTCCGCTCGGCGAGTCTGTTCGGCGTCGAACCCGGATATGCTTGGGAAAATGTCCACCTTCATGTATGCGATCCGGTGGATGAGATTGAAGCTGGAGCCTGCCTCGATCGCCGCCCGCGCCTGGTCAACGTCGACAATGAAGTCGTGCGACAGCGCACGTAACGCAGAAGCCAGATGCGGTGGGTCGAGCGTTGCAACAATGTCCAGGTCGTTCGTTGCGCGGAACTCGCCGTGCATGCTGCTCGCGAAGGAGCCTGTCACGAAGTAGCGGATGCCCTCACGCTCGAACACCGTGACAACTGCATCAATGACAGCTAGCAAGTCGTTTGCGCCCCCGGCCTCGCTCACCGTTCGGCGTTCTGCAACAAAGCGGCTATCTCGCGGCCAACATCCGGCCCATACAGTTGCTGCAGGAAGCGCTCGGTGACCGCGTCGTTCCCGAGGTGCCCGGAGTGGCGTCTCGCGCCGCACCAGGTCATCTCGCGCGCGAGCGCAGAGAGTGCCAGCGCTCGCATCATCCGCTGCGATTTCGGCACACTCCGGACGAGGTCCAGGTATCGTGCGAAGACCGCACGATCGGTATCGGTCCGGTCTTCGGATTCGGCTGACATGAGACGCCTCACCCCGCGCTCGTCGCCTCGATCGCCGCACGCACCCGCGGCATCGCCGCTTCGATCTCCGCCACCGACACCGCGCCCACCGACAGCCGGAACCAGCCGCACTCGCGCGTCACGCCGAACGCCTGAAACGGCACCACCGCGAATCCCGCCGCGCGCAGCAGATAGCTCCGCACATCCTCGTCGCTGCGGAGCACGACGCCGTCCGGCGTGCGGCGCCCGCTCAGGCCGACGCGCGCACTCAGATAGATCGCGCCGCGCGCCGACGTGGTCTCCACGGGCAGGCCGCTCGCGCGCATGGCGGCGAAGTGCCGCTCAAGCGCGTTTAGCCGGCTCTGCACGCCCTGGCGCATCTCGGCCATGTACGTGTCCACGCTCTCCGCCGCGTTCAGGAAACTCGCCGTGGCCACCTGCTCCGCGCGCGGCGCCCAGGCGCCCACGTGACCCAGAAAGTCCGACGCCAGCGCAATGAGGTCCTCGGGCCCCACCAGCCATCCCACGCGCAGCCCGGTGGACGCGAACGGCTTGGACATCGCATCCGCCAGAAACGTGAAGGGCGCCATTTCGGGCCGCAGAGACACCGGATTCACGTGGACGGTGCCGCCGAACGTGAGCAGCCAGTACACCTGGTCGTAAAGCAGGTAGAGCGGCCGCTCGCCCTGGCCGCCGCGCACGCGTCGCGCATTCTCCTCGAGCACCAGGTCGCAGATGGCGCCCAGGGTGTCTGCATCGAAGGCGGTGCCGGCGGGATTGAGCGGCGAGTTGAGCGCCAGCAGCCGCGCGCCGCGCAAGTGCGGCGCGAGCGCGTCCGGCGTGGGCAGGAAGCCCGTGGCGGGATCGCACTCCACCGCCACGGGATCCGCGTTCACGAGCTGGCAGTAGTTGTCCACGCTCCAGCACGGGACGCCGAACACCACCCGATCGCCGGCATCCACCACCGTGCGGAACGCCGCGTAGATCCCGGGGCGCGCGCCGCTCGCCACGAGCACCGACGCGAGGGGATAGTCGAGACCCAGGCGCGTGCGGTAGAACGTGCGGATGCTCTCCCGCAGCGCCAGCAGTCCGTTCGCCGGCGGATAGTTCGTCTCGCCCTTGCGGATCGCCTCCTCGATGCCGCGCGCGAGCATGTCCGGGATGCGGAACTGGCTGGGCGCGAAGTCGCCCACGGTGAGATTGCACACCTGCTCGCCGCGTGCGATCCGCGCACGAATGTCGCTCGCGATGACGAGAATGCGCGACCCCACCATCTCCTCGGTCATGCTCGATCCGCGGCGCGCGAGCGACGCCGCCGGGCTCACGGGAGCCGCCGTCGTCGCGGCGGCGCCAGGTGACTTCGCCACCTGTGCATCGGCGCGCATCACTGCTTCCCCGCCTGGTCGCTACCCGCCATCTTGAGCGCCGCATAGGCATTCACGATGCCACCGGTGGCCGAGAGCGTGCCGAATGGCACGAGCGTGGTATCGGCGCCCGTACCGGGCTTCGTCACCATCTGCGACGGATAGCGGCTCGCCGACTGCAGGATGATCCGCTTGACGTCCGCCGCGCTGAGGTTCGGATAGTAGGAGAGCATCAGCGCGGCCAGTCCCGTTACCATGGGCGCGGCCATGCTCGTGCCACTGTCGCGCTGGTACTTGTTGCCGGGAATGGTGGACAGGATGTCCTCGCCCGGCGCAAAGACGTCAACGCGCTTCTGCCCGAAGTTGCTGAACGACGCCACCAGCGCCGGACCACCCTTCCACGACGTCGCGCCCACCTCGATCCAGTTCTTCGCCACGCCGCCATCCAGATAGACGGGAGTCGGGAAGTTGCCGCCGGCGTCGATGTCCTTGCCGTCGTTGCCCGCCGCGTGGATCATGAGCACGCCGTGCGCGTCGGCGTACTTCACGGCATCGTCCACCACCGACTTCTGCGGCGAGTACGGCTTGCCGAAGCTCATGTTGATCACGCGCGCGCCGTTGTCCACCGCGTAGCGAATGGCGTTGGCCACGTCCTTGTCGCGCTCGTCGCCATCGGGGATCGTGCGGACCATCATGATGCGGACCGACTGCGCGATGCCGCGCACACTGTCGGCGGCGTCAGGTGTGGCGCCAATGATGCCGGAAACGTGCGTGCCGTGCAGCGCATCGGCACCCATCACATCCCTGTTGCCATAGTCGCGCTGCGTGAGATTGGCCGGATCGTCACCCACGATACCGCGCGGATTGTAGGTGGAATCGTAGCCGTACCGCACACGTGAGTCGTACTGCTTTTGCGCTTCGGCCACGACGTCGGGCGTGAGACCCGATCCCGCGAGCTGCAGGTACACGGCCCGGGCCTGCAACTGCTGGGCGTCGGTCGGATGAAAGTTCTCCACGCGCTCGGGCGTGAGCGAATCGGGAAGCGCCGCATGCAGAATCTGCAGCGCCCGATCCTGTGCCCGTGCGGCGTTGTTGATGTTGTCCAGCGTCTGGGTATCCTCGGCGCGCTTCTTCTCGTACTCTGTGGTTACCGTGTCACACAGCGCGGCCGATGGATCGGGCCCGCCCACGCTCAGCGGCGCAATGCCCTTGCAGCGCGCGAAGAGTCGCGTGACCTCCAGCGTCTCGTGCTCGACGTCGCGGCCATCCTTGCCGCCAATGAAATTCCATCCCCACGTGTCGTCCACGTAGCCATTGTGGTCGTCATCCTTGCCGTTGCCGGGAACCTCCTTGGGATTGCGCCAGAGATGTGGCGTGAGGTCCACGTGCGCGGTATCCACGCCGCCGTCAATCACCGCCACGAGCACCGTCTGGCGCGGCTGCATGCCGGAGAGGAGTTCCCGCTCGGCACGCAACACGCCGAGTCCGGGGAGGCTGTCGCTGGTTTCGTCGAGCAACTGCCACTCGGCCGGCGCCTTGGCGCGCGACGAGCGCGGTATGCTGCCGGATGCCACCGGCGATGCCACGGTTGCCGGCGCCGGCGCCGGAGCGGGCGCAGGCGCGGTGGGATGCGGAGTGGCGCACGCGGCGAGCGCGAGGCCGGCGAGCGCAATGACCGAAGACGACTTCATGGGTTGTCCGTGCCCGGTGCGAGGTGGACGGAATCTAGCGATCGGCCACGACCTCGGCGAAGTAGCGCGGCAGGTCCACGGCCAGCGACTCGCGGGCGCCGGGCGGCAACCACTCCAGCCGGTCGCTGAGCATTTCAGGGCGGTCGTCGCCCGGGCGCCAGCGCTGCACCACACGGGCATCGACGTCCACGATCCAGTATTCGTCCACGCCCTCGCGCTGATAGAGCGCACGCTTGCGCACCTGATCGAGGCGGGCCGTGCCGGGCGAGAGCACCTCGACGGCGAGCAGCATGTGCCCGGCTTCCTGCCAGTCGCGCGGCCGGCGCCCGTTCACGAGAGGGACCACGAACAGGTCCGGTTCCACCACGGTGTCATCCGCGAATTCCACGTCCGCGGGGGAGAGTATCGTGTGCGCGGACGCCTGCGCAGCGACGTAAGGCACGAGGATAAGGTAAAGCGCGCCGATCGCTTCCTGATGTGTCCACCGCGGCGCCGGCGTCACGAACAGCTCCCCGTCAATGACTTCGTAGCGTCTGCCGTCGTCGGGCAGCGCGTTGCGCATCTCCACCGTCCATTGGATGTTCGTGGCGGGCATACCCATACAATGAAATCTCCGGCGTGGCGTGAGCAAGTGCGCATGTGCTCACGGTACGTTTCCGCCTGAAAGGTGCCTAATCAAACACGCGCAATGTGTACCTGATCTTGGCACCGGACACGTTCCGGTGCATCGCTCATCAGACGCGCAGCGCCGCGGGTCCTGCCTGGGTCACCAGCACCGCGGCGCTTTGCGCCCGCGACGGGAATGCGCGCTGGTAGCGCTCGAGCCAGTGGGCACCGAACTCGGCCGCGCTCGGCGTGGGCACGAGCGCCCACACGCTGCCGCCGAAACCGGCGCCGAAGGCCGACGCCGCGACGGCGCCCAGCGCGCGCGCGGCGCGCACGAGCCACATGGTCTCGGGCACCTGATTGCGGAGCAGCACCTCGGCATTGGCGTGCGACCGCTCCACCAGTTGCGCGAATGCGGCGAGGTCGCCGCTCCGCAGCGCATCCGCTGCGCGCGGGATGATCACCTCGCTCTCCTCGTAGAACTGGTTGAATCGGTCGAGCAGCCTGGCGTTCGCCGCCGCGTCGCTTCCGGGGCCAGCGCCACCCAGCATGACGCGGATGCGATCGGGTGCATCGGGCGCACTCGTGGCAGCGGCGGCCAGCGACTCATCCTCTCGGCCCGTGACCTCGCGCCACCGCTCCCACACCGCGCGCGCCGCGAGTGACGCGCTGTTGTACGCTTCGCGCGCCGCGCCCGCCTTTTCCGCGGTGATGCCGCTCACGCCGATCACCATCGTGTGGCCGGCGGGGAAGGGAACCTCTCCTTCATCGCGCACCGGGCAGAACGAATAGCGGCTCAGCATCCCGGGGCGACAGCAGAGAATGGCCGTCTGGTCCTCGCTGCCGCCAAAGGTGCCGACGCCACTCGTCCCCGCGAGCGAGCCAAAGGTGAGTCCGTTTTCCAGGCTGCCGAGGTACGCGCCGAGGTCCTGCGCGGAGTGGATTTCGGCGCGATACTCGGCGCGTTCGGCGAGCCCGTTCACCTGGGAGAGCGCCAGGAAGACCGCCACGACGAGCGCGCTCGAGCTGGACATGCCGGCGGCCACCGGCAGATCGCCGGCGAAGGCAATGTCCGCACCGGTGCACGCGCCGGGAAAGTTCCGCGCGATGCGCCGCGCCACCGTCATCGGGTAGTTCGACCAGTGGCCGGCCACGGGCTCCGGGCACGCGTCGAGCTGGAACGAGATCTCCTGGTCGCTGTCCAGCGCGCGGATGCGGATCGTGCTGTCACGGCGCGGCGCGGCAACGAGGCAGATGCCCTGTTCGACGGCCATGAGCAGACTGCGTCCGCCGGCGTAGTCGGTGTGCTTGCCGAGTACTTCCACGCGGCCGGGGACGAACCAGGCGAGTGGCTCTGCGACGGGCGCTTGGGTCATGGCCTGCAGCGCGTGACCGGCGCGCGCGAACAGTTCGGTTTTTCGCGTCGCCTCGCCAGCGCTCAGCCCCGCGGCACGCAGACGCAAGGCGGGCGTGCCGCTCACAGACTTACCATCACGTTGGCCAGCCGCGCCTTCACGGCCGCAATGTCGCCCCGCTGCGAGAGGTCCAGCACGCCGCCCGTCACGGGCACCACGTCGATGCGCTCCCCCAGTTCGGTGATCGCGATGCGAACGGCATCCGGCAGCTCCAGCTCGTTGCGCGGCGACGGGCGCACCAGCCGGCAGGCGCGGAAGATCATTGGCGTGAACATCCAGCAATTCATGCTCACCAATGCATCGTCGCCAAAGCGCCCCATCGTCGCCGCATCGGGCTTCTCGATGATGCGCTCGAGCGAGTTGTCCGCGCGCACCACCAGCATTGCGTACTGCCGCACGCGGTCGGCGGGAATGTTGCCGTCGCGCACGAGCGGCCCGCGTTCGAAGCCCGCGACGCCGGAGCCCGCGATGCCGGCGAGCGCCGTGAACGTCTGCACGGGATAGTAGTTGTCCGAATTGAGCACGAGCACGCGCTCGTTGCCGGCGAATTCCTCGGCGGCCAGCACGGCGTCCGCGGTGCCGGATGGATGCTCCTGCGTGGCGAAGTGCACGCGGAGCCGCGTGAGCGTCACGCCGTGAGTGTAGTACTCGCGCACGACGTCGTGCTCCGGTCCGATGACGAGGCACACGTCGCGATATCCGGCGTCCGCGAGCGCGCTGAGCACGTAGTCGAGAAAGGGCCGGCCAATGGGAATCATGGCCTTGATGCCGCGCGCCGCGACCCGCGCCTGCTCGGAATCGAGCACCGCGGCCGCGTCATCGCGGCGCATGCGGGTGCCAAGCCCGCGCGCGAGGATCACCGCGCGTGTTGCGCGCGTCGGCCGCGTCGCACCCGTTGTCCGCGCCGTCACCCGACGGCGCTCTCCACCTCGGGGAGCGCCGCATACACGTAGCTGCAGCCCTTCGCCGACGCCGGCAGCGATTGCGTCGGGATGACGATGGAGATGCCGGCGAGGATCAAGTCAGTGGCCACCAGGGGCATGAGGGTGCTGCGGTCGGAGAGCGGAGGGAGCTGAGTGCCGGTCCGTCAGGCGAGGAGTGCGATGATCAGCATGGACGATGATACCGGGCGAGTGGTGGAATGGGTAGGAGTCGGGGAGGCGCAGCCGCGACGCCGGCTCGGCGAGGTGAGGACGCAGACCTTGCAAGGAGCATCGATGGATTTCGCGAGTCTTTTCGAATCGGGCGCGACCAGTTTTCCACCGGCTCATGATCGTGACGGCGGCGCATGGCGCGCCGGCGTAGGGCCCCCAAGTTGGCAGCCATTCTCGCGACGGAGCGGAGACGATGGCGGGCCGGGACTGGTCGGTGCGTGCAACGCGCAGGAGTGCGCCGCGGCTGGCGCTGATGCTGAGCGTGGTGGCGGTGCTGGTGAGTCTGGGCGTTTCGGTGGCGGCGCCGATCGCGCGGGCGCCGACGGTGCGCCCGGTATCCGTTCCGATGCTCGATGCCGCCGAGCGGGCGCCCGCGCTGGCCCCGGTGCCGGTGGCCCGGCCCGCCGCCCGGCGCGCCGTCACCAAGTGGTGCGCGGCGCCGTCCGGGATCCACGTCGTGCCCTGCGGCGATGGCAGCTCGAGCTACGCGGGCGAGCCCGGGAGCTACAGCTTCCGGGTGGTGAATCCCACGCCCAGCGATGTGGGCTACCACGTCGTGGCCACTTGCTCCGGGGTGCCGACGACGGTCTGCAAGCCGGAGTCGAATCTCCTCTACGTGGCGTCGGACGGCGACACGGCGAGCATGCCCATGGACTGGACCGCGGCGGCCGGCGCGACGGGCACGCTCGAGATGAGCATTGTGCTCAATCCGGTCTCCAGCGGCGTGGATACGCTCAAGGCCGCACTCACCATCACGGTGACCATTGCGCCGACGGCGACCGTGCAGGTGCGGCCGCATGCCTCGGCGGTGGAAGTCTCGCAGCCCAAGGACACGAGCTACACGTTCACCGTGGCCAACCTGGGCAACACGAGCGCGACCTACACCGTGACGCGCCACTGTACGGGCGCCGTGACGTGCACGGGCTCGATCCCGGGCACGGTCACGGTCGCCGCGGGCAGCCAGCAGCCGGTCACGGTGCCCTTCAACAGCGGGAGCGCGGGCACGCGGGGCACGGTCGATCTGCTCGCCAGTACGACGACGCCCGTGGCCACGGCCGACTCGGGCGTGGTCGCGGTCGAGCCGCTCAATCGCGCCGTGGCGGTGAGCCCGGGCGAGGAGGCGCTCACGATGCCGGCCGGCGTGGATACGGCGGTCACGTTCACGGTGAGCGATGTGGGCCACTCGGCGCCGGTGACCTATCACCTGACGCGGACCTGCGCCCTGCCGGTGACCACGTGCACGGGCCCCGACAGCGTGGTCGTTCCCGCGCTCAACACGCCCGTGAATGCGCGCGTGGCCTACCACACGGCGAGCGGTGGAACCGGTGGCACCGGCGGCGTCACGCTGGTGGCGAGCGTGGTGACGGGTCCCGTGACGGACCGGAGCACGGGCTTTGCCCGGGTGACGGTGCCTAATACGAGCGACTCGCTCTACGCCACGCTGGCCACGAGTCCCTCAGCGATCGAGCGCTCGACGTGTCTCACCGTGGCGGCCGGGGCGGGCGCCTCGGTCTGCGGCGATCTCCTCCTGAGCGCGGCCTTTCCGGGTGCCCGGAGCATGGCCAAGGCGCGGACGCCGGTCCTGGTCTATGCGAGCCAGACGGCGGCCCAGCCCGGGGCGGCCGAGTTCAAGGTGGGCGTCGATGTGCACTTGAAGAGCGGGCTCACGGCACCGAGCGCCTTGACGGGCACGCTCACCCTGGGGACGCTCCCCGGCTGCGCGCAGTCGTGGACGACCACGGGCTGGCCCACGGGGGGCGTGCGCCGCGTGGTGGCGCGCTGCACGGGCCTCGCCCTCTCGCAGGCGGCCACGGCGCTGCCCTATACGCTGCAACTCACCGGTACGATTGGCGGCCACCAGACGACGCGGAGCGTGAGCGGGACGGCGATTGTCCTGGCCCGGGGCACGAGCGCCTTCGGCTCGGGCTGGTCCCTGGCCGGCCTGGAGCAGCTCTATTTCCCCAGTGACACGACGCAGCGCCTCTGGGTCGCGGGCGACGGCAGTGCGCGGGTCTATCACCTGGCGCACCAGGTGGGCCCGACGGAGACCTTCGTGGCCGACTCGCTCGACGGGCCCGACAGCCTCACCCGGAACACGAGCGCGGGGACCTACACACGCTGGGCCGGGGGCCGGTTGCAGATCCAGTTCGATGCGGCCGGGGAGCACGTGGCCACGGTCAACCGCCTGGGGCAGACGACCCACTTCTACTGGTCGAGCGGGCGGCTGGACAGTCTCAGCGTGCCGCCCACGGCGGCGCACCTCACCTGGCACTTCACCTATACGAGCGGGCACCTCTCGAGTGTGACGGCGCCGCCGGGGCCGAGTGGCGCGCGCACGGTGACGGTCTACGAGTCCCAGTCGCCGGCCCGGGTGGATTCGATCACAGACCTGGACGGCACCAAGGTCCGCTTCGGCTACACCGGGACGAGCCGGCTCATCACGAGCGAGACGGACGCGCTGGGCCACACGATAACCTACAGCTACAGCACGGCCAACACGCTGGCCTCGGTGACCGTGCCGACCGATGCGTCGCATGCCCTGGTAACCAGTTTCCAGCCCGCCGAGATCGCGGGGCTCACGGGCGGCGCGGTGGTGGACCCCGCTACGGTCGTGAGCAAAGTGATCGCACCGGGCGCCGATACGACCATCGTCTCGCTCGACCGCTTTGGCCAGCCGCTCACGATCCGCGATGCGATCGGGGAGCTGACAACGATCACGCGGGCCGACACGCGCTGGCCCCTCCTCGCCACGCGGGTCACCGCGCCCAATGGCTACACCACGGCCGCGGCCTACGACGAGTCGGGGCGGCTCGTGACCGATACGGCGATCTCGCCCTATGGCGGGAGCAACGCCATCACCAGCTACGCCTACGAGAACACGTTCGACGAGCTCACGCGTGTGACGGGCCCCACCGGGGAGGTCTGGCGCGCGACCTACGACACCACGACCGGCAACCGGCTGAGTGAGGCCGTCACCGACACGAGTGCCATCTACGAGACGACGTACCGCTACGACGCCACCTGCGAGATGGTGCGCGCCATGACGGCGCCGCTGACGCCGAGTGACTCGGTGGTCTATGACACGCGCTGCAATCCCAAGACCGTGACGAGTCCGGGGGGCGCGGTCACGATGGTGCTCTCGGATACCCTGGGCCGCGTGATTCGCACCACATCGCCCTTGGGCGTCGTCGACTCCACGGCGTACGACGTGATGGACCGCGCGGTGACCACGCGCACCACGGGCCCCACGCAGAACGGCGTGGCCTCGCAGACGGTCACGGTCACGCACCACTACGACCTTCTGGGGCGCGACACGGCGGTGACGCGCACGATGAATCCCAATCCGGCCAACATCAACGCGCTCACCACGCGCACGGGCTTCGACTGGGCGAGCCGCGTGGTCCGGACCACCGCGAGCGATGGCAAGACCGACTCCACGCATTACAGCAGCGTGGGCGACGCCGACCAAATCTTCACACGTCTGGGCGGGAGCGACACCAGTCGTACCATCCGGCAGACGTACGACAAGCTCCACCGCCTCCGGAAGCGCATTGTCCCGCAATACGTCTACCCCGAGGAAGACATCGGCGTCTACCAGGCGGGGAGCCCGTATCAGTGGCGGCACGCCTACCCGATGGATCCCAACGTCACCGGACAGACCGGCTACACGGCGCTCGCCGACACCGCGGTCTTTGTCTACGACTCCACGGGCAGCACCGCCGGGCGGCTGACGCACGCCAACAACGGCGACGCCAAGATCACGCGCACCTACTTCGCCACCGGCGCCCTCGCCACGGAGACCGACTCGCTCCGCACGCTCAAGGCGCTGGCGTCAGGTGGCGACTTCACGCACCACATCTACACCACGCGCTCGGCCTACGACCTGGCCGGCCGGCTCACGACGCTCGTCGTGCCGCCGCAACTGGCCCCCCGGGTCCAGACCGACACCCTGGCCGCCGTGCTTCTCCTCTCGGGCCATGCGCGCACCGTCATGGATACCATTCGCTACAGCTACGACACGGGGGTGAACGGCACCGGGCGGCTCAAGGAGATTGACGGGCTCCTGCCGGGCGAGACCTTCCAGTACCAGTACACACCCCGGGGCGAGGTGAGCCTCTATACGGCCATGGGGATGGCCGCGCCCGATGGGCCCACGCCCACGCCGCTGCGTGAGACGCGCACCTACACGGCCGATGGCGCCCTTCTGACGCACCAGGACAAGAGCGGGCTCTCGACCCTCCTCCGGGCGGCCAGCTACACGGTTGATGCCGAGGGCCGCCTCCTCACGAGTGCCGACAGCGCCAACCTGGGCGAGGACTTGCTCAATCCCTCGAGCATGACCGCCACCTACACCGGGCTCGGGCAACTGCTCACCAGCGACAACGAAGCGGTGAGCTACAACCCGTATGTCCAGTACGTGGCCACGGAGTCCGCCACCTACGATCCCCTGGGCAACTGGCTCACGCGGCAGAGCGTAGACCAGTGGGACAAGCCCTATAGTAGCACGGCCACGGGCGGCTTCAGCACGCTGGGCACGCACACGGCGCACTACGACGCGGGGAGCGGCCGGCTGAAGGGCGAGACGCTGGATGGCAGTCGCACCGATACGCTCCGCTACGATGCCGCCGGGAACTTGCATGCGACCCTGACGGTGAACGCGGGGAGTCCCACGCAGTACAACGAGCGGGTCTCCTACTACGCCTTGGATGGCCGGCTCGTGGCGGCCGACGCCCGGAGCGGGGGCGGGACGACCAGCTTAGGCCACACGGCGTTCGAGGAATACCGCTACGACGCCCTGGGCCGCCGGGTGTGGGTCCGGGCCCGGCGCTGGTGCAGCGATCAGACCGGGGCCGGGAATTCGGGCGATGAAGTGAACTGTGATCTCTCCACGGTGCGGCGCACGGTCTGGAGCGGCTCAAGCGAGCTGGCCGAGATCCAGATGCCGGCCGCCGATGCCACGCCCAGTGACACCGTCGAGAATGACACCCTGGCCGTCCATCGCCAGCGCTCCGTGGTCATGGCCGATGCCTTCTACGACGCCAACCGCTTCTTTGGCCGCGTGCTCGACGTGCCGGGGCCCGGGCTCGATCAGCCCGTGGCCGTCACGCGGGTCAACTACGCCGACGCGAGCGATCTCCACACGGGGACCCTGACCTGGCAGGTCTATGCGCCGTTCAGTCTCGTGGGGCTCTGGAATCACCAGGGGCGGGTGGACCGCGTGGTCTACGGCGGCACGGCCGCGCCCGGGGCCACGGCGCTCTGCGTCGATCCGGACACCGAGTACCGCTGCGTCTTCCCCGGGATCGACTGGGGCGAGTTCCCCTATACGCGGCCGGGGCAGGCCACGCATACCTGGCAGGGCACCGTGCTGGTCGACAAGCCCGACGCGACGGGCACCTATTACCGGCGCAACCGGAGCTACGATCCCAACACGGCGCGCTTCACCCAGGAAGACCCCTTGGGCTTAGCCGGCGGGCTCAATGTCTATGGCTTCAACGGCGGCGACCCGGTTAACTTCAGTGACCCGTTTGGGTTGTGCGTCGATCCTGCGAGTGCAGTCGCATGCGCTCTGGCGGTGCAAGAGACCGAAGTAGCAATAGCTGGCACTGGCGCCGCATTCATAGCGGGCGGCGAAGCACTTGCAACTGCTGCCAAGCTGACATCTGATGCATTCGCTGCTTCCTTCGAAGCCGTAAAAGTATCAACGATCGCGTCTCTCAAGAACCAAGGCTTAACGGATGCGCACCACATAATTCAGCATGCCGCAGTGAAAAATATTTCAGGATACAGTGGTGGTGCGGCACCAGGGATACAGCTTCCAGGACCTTCGTATGACGCTACCACGCCGCACGGCGCAGCCACTGGGGTTCAGCAACAGGCAGGCGGCGGGACATACGGCGCAGAACGCCGAATCGCTTACAAGGCACTGCGTATCGCGGGACTGAAGTCGACGGATGCACGCGCCGTGGTGGAATATGCCGACAAGTATTTCCATAGCCTGGGAGTCAGCAACAGCACACAGACACGAATCCCCGGAAACCGGCCATGACCACTGCGAGAGACGCTTTGAAAGAAGCCACAAAATATGTCATGAACTTACTCGCGCAGAGGGATTATCGCGGCCTTGAGAATCTAACTCAAGGTATTCGAATGAGTGCGAACGATATAGATCGGGTTATTCGCGCGTATGGCAGACACGTCATTCTCCCACCAGAGGAGGCATATTCCGGTTTAACCGCAATCGAAATCTTGGTACCTCCCCCAGGTCGATGGTCGGTAGACATGCCGCTCTGGACGGAAGAAGAGGGCGAGTCTGACCTCACCGTCGAGCTTCGAATTACGCTGCAGCACGACAGTTGGGTGAAAGTAACGGTGGACGACATTCACGTTCTGTAGATCAACCCGCAACCAGTCGGGCCAAGCGAGACTGAATCGCCCCGGATTGTTCGGAGATTCGGGGCGTTGAGGTTCTGGAAACTCGGGACACCTACGTGAGCTTGGTGCCCACGTCCTCGTACTGCACCACCTGGTCACGCGCGGTGTTGTCGGTGGGGAGCGCGCGCGAGACCTGAATGAAGGGGCGCTGGCTCCCGACGTTGATCGTCGCCGGCTCGTTGTTGGCCGCGATCACCACGGGGCGGCTCAGGATCCGGAATTGACCCCACGCGGCGAAGGTCTTCGCCTCCGCCGTGACGCTCGGCAAACTGTTCAACGGGGCAGAGAAATCTGCGCGCGCGGCAGCGAACGTCCGCTGAATCGCCGAGTTCGCGGCAGCACAAGCTCACGCTGGTCACACGGGATGAGCATTTTCGCCGCCTGCCGCAAGTGCCGCTCGATATCTGGGTCCAGGTCACAACCGTCTCGGCGCCACTCCCAGAGTGCCCGACTGGACGCGTGCGGGCACAGCGTTGTCGAGCAGCTCGGTCACGCCGTCGAATCGGAGAGTCTGGGCTCGATCCGCTCGTGCGCAACCAGGCGGCGTGCGTACGCCAGGCAGGCGCGAATGTCCTCGGCCTCCAGCCACGGATAGCCGGCCAGGATCGCTTCCGGCGCGTCGCCGGCGGCCAGCATCCCGAGCACATGCTCCACCGCCAGGCGATGCCCGCGGACAATCGGTTTCCCGGCGAAAATCGCGGGATTTGCGGTGATCCGTTCGAGCGGTGTGTTTTCCGGGTCGTCTCGCTTGGGCTGTCCACCTCCATCCAGTGCGGAACGCATCGCAATGCTCAAACGCACCACCGCACCCCTCCACCCCGCATCCTTCCTCACCGCCGCCTCCTCGCTTCTCCCGCGCCCCTCTGGCCGCCTCGATCGCCCCGCCGCATCTTGTCGGCGTGGCCGCACAGGACCAGTTGTTTCGCCTCTCTGCCGCGCTGGCTGAACGCTATCAGGTCGAGCGAGAGCTCGGTCACGGCGGCATGGCCACCGTCTACCTTGCTCACGACGTCCGGCACGACCGCTTCGTCGCGCTCAAGGTGCTCCGCTCCGAGCTGTCCGCCATCGTAGGCGCCGAGCGCTTTCTGCACGAGATCAGGACCACCGCGCATCTCCAGCACCCGCACATCCTCCCGCTCCACGATTCCGGTGAAGTGAACGGGACGGTGTTCTACGTGATGCCGTTCGTGGAGGGCGAAAGCCTGCGGGATCGCCTGACGCGCGAACGGCAGCTCCCCGTGGAGGAGGCCCTGCGCATTGCCGGCGAGGTGGCGGATGCGCTGCAGTACGCCCACGACCAGGGCGTCATTCACCGCGACATCAAGCCGGAGAACATTCTCATCCACGGCGGGCACGCACTCGTCGCGGACTTCGGCATTGCGCTGGCGGCGAGCCGCGGCGAGACAGCGGCGCGCATCACGGAAACCGGCTTGAGCCTCGGCACGCCCGCGTACATGGCACCCGAACAGGCCATGGGCGAGCGCGTGCTCACCCGAGCCGTGGACATCTACGCGCTCGGCTGCGTGCTCTACGAAATGCTCGCCGGCGAGCCTCCCTTCGCCGGACCGACGGCCCAGGCCATCGTGGCCCGCGCCATGACGGAAGATCCGCGCAGCCTCGTCACGCAGCGACACACCGTGCCGGCCGGCGTGGATGCGGCGGTGCGCAAGGCGCTCGAGAAGCTGCCCGCCGACCGGTTCACCACGGCCGGTGAATTCCGCGGCGCGCTCGCGGCCGGCGCTCCCGCCGTCACAGTACGGCGCGAGGCAAGCCGCCGGCTTCCCATGGGGCTCCTGGTTGGCCTCGCGGCTGGGCTGCTCGTCGGAGTGCTCGCCGGCGTCGCCGTGCTCCCGCTGCTGCGCTCCGCCCCGCATGCCGCGGCGAAGCGCTGGAACTTCGACCTCGCCGCCAACGCGCCGGTCGCGCTCGACGGGCCGTCCGAGCCTGGCGGGTGGTACAGCGCCCTGGCCGTCTCGCCCGGCGGAAATCAGCTCGCGTACGTCGCGCCGCGCGGCAGCACCTCGGTGCTCATGGTGCGTTCACCGGGAAGCGGCGCCGTTTCCGAGCTGCCCGGTACGGAAGGCGCGTCCAATCCGTTTTATTCGCCCGACGGAGCGTGGATTGGTTTCGTGTCCGGCAATCTGCTGCGCAAGGTCTCGGCGGACGGCGGCAATCCGATCACGCTCGCCGAGGTGAGTGACGTCACCGGAGCCGTGTGGCCGGCGGCGGATCGGATTCTCGTCTTCGAGCGCAACGGTTTCGAGCTGCATCGCATCCCCGCGTCCGGCGGCGCCGGCGATTCCACCGTGCACCTCACGACGCAGTTCGGCACGCCGGCCGTGCTCCCCGGCGGCCAGTGGCTGGTGGGACAACTCAGCTCGGGGCAACTGGCACTGCTCTCGCTGCGCGATGGCTCCGAGCTCGCCGTCACGCAGCGCGGGGTGCTCCAGCTCGATTCCGTGCGCCAGTCGGATCTGCTCTTCGGCGCCAGCCCTCACTGGATTCCCTCGGGCTACCTGGTGTACGGCACGGGCGATGGCCAGTTGTCTGCCATGCCGTTCGACGGCGAGCACCGCACGGTGCTCGGCGAACCCGTACCGGTGATTACCGGGATGCGCATGGAAGCAGGCTTCGGCGCGGCGGAGTACGCGCTCGCCGATGACGGCACGCTGATCTACGTACCGGGCGCCAACCAGCTCTACGTGAACGTGGCGCTCGTTTCACCGAACGGGCATCTCGACACGCTGCCCATTCCGCGCGGTCCGTACACACAGCCGCGCGTGTCCCCCGACGGCACGCAGCTGGCGGTGCAGGTGCGCAATCCGCTGGGAGGCTGGCAGGTTCTGCTCATGGACATTGCCAGCGGCGTGCGCCAGCCGGTGCACGTGGATGGGAACTTTCGCGCGTTCCCCGCGTCCTGGCTCCCGTCCGGTCATGAGCTCATGATCGGCCTGTTCGATCCGGTGCAGTTTCTCAACTACGGCGCGCGGATCAAGTCGCTGGACACGGGCCAGTGGACGGATCTGCATCTGGCGAACGCCTCGTACATGACCGTCTCGCCGGACGGCAAGTCATTCGTCTTCTCCGACTGGCGCAGACATAACCTGTACATCCGCTCGCTCGGGCCGGACACCACGAGCACGCCGGTGCCTGGCGGCGTGGGCATCGCCGGCAGCTTCTCCCCGGATGGCCGCTGGCTCTCGTGGGGTGGCGACGATGGATCGGTGCAGGTCTCTCCGGTGCCACCCACGGGAGCCATCTACCACATCGCCGAGCGGGGCGACATGCCGCTCTGGACGCCCAGGGGCGACGCGATCATCTACCGTGACCGCTCTCGCTACTATCGTGTCGGCATTTCGGCCACCGCCGGCGGCGTACGCGCCGGCAAGCCGCAACTGCTCATCGAGGGTTCGTTCCTCTCGACGTTCGCCTGGAATCACGCGATGAGTCCGGATGGCCGCCTGCTGGTGCTGCTCAACAGTCCGGCGCGCCAGGCGCGCGTGCTGGATGTGATCACCGAGTTTCCGTCCATGGTGGCGCGGGTGGCGCGCAGCAGAACGCGCTGAACGGCATCCAGATACGACAACGGGAGCGAAGCGCTCCCGTCGTCATCACTCCCGCCGCTTCTCCAGCTCGCGGCCGCTCCTGCCCGCGACCTACTTCTTCACCTCGAAATTCTTCACGCTGGCGGACGCGCCGTTCAGTGAGATGTCCACCTTGTACTGTCCGGCCGGCCACGCGCTCTTCTTGGTGATGTGGAACTCCGTGGTGGCGGGACCGGTCGGCGTGATGCTCTTCGACGTCGAGTCGATCACGGTCTCCTTCGTGCCCTGCAGAAAGGACCACTTGGCGGACAGGGTGCCGGTCGCGGTGCCCTCGGTGTTCACCGCGGCGTAAATCGTGTCGCGCGTCCCGAACGTGCTCGTGGGCGCGGCGATTTTCTTGTCGGCGCCGAGTGACTTGCCGAGGTCCACGCTGGCGACGGACAGCGTGGGTGCGGCCGCCGGTGCCATGGACGTGCTGTCACTGGCGGCGGCGACCGCCGTCGTGTCGGCCGCGGATGCGGCCTGGTTCTTCTTGCACGCGGCCAGCGACAGGGCGGCCAGCGTCACGGCAAGCGCGGTGAACGTCGTCTTTCGTGCGTACATGATGATGGTCTCCTGTCCGCTCACGCGGCCGGAATCTTGAGGACCTGGCCTACACGGATCAGGTCGGGGTTCTTGATGCTGTCCTTGTTGGCTTCCCAGATCTTCTTCCACTTCATCTCGTCGCCGTAGAACTTGTGCGAGATCTTTCGCATGGTGTCGCCCGGCGCCACGGTGTAGCTCTGCTCCGCGGGCGCCTTCGCATCCGGCGCGGTGGATGAACTGCCTCCCTGCACGTCGGAAAAATCAGGTGTGGGATCGTCTGGCATGATCGGTTCCTCCACTCAGTCTGACAGCACGAAAGTGACCTTCAGATCCACGCGGTACGTCGACACCTTGCCGTCTGCGACTTCCACCTTCATTCCCTTCACCCACGCTCCCTTCACGTTCTTCAGCGTCTTGTTGGCGCGGGCCACTCCCTTCGCAATCGCATCATCGAATCCCTTGGGGGACTGCGACGTGATCTCGGTCACCTTCGCGACTGACATGGCTGTTCCTCCCTGAGGTTGAGGCCGTCTGGCCACGGCCAACCATCACGCTGATGCATCATTGGTGCCGTTCCAGCACCAGCGCGATCCGCCGGATGGAGTCCGCACTCGTCACCACGCGCGCGAATTCATCCCGCTGGGCGGCGCGGCTCAGCGCCACGCCGGTCGCGCGATAGCGCATGGCGCTCTCCTCGCGCACGGCACCGCGCGCGTGGACTTCACGGACGCCGGTTTCCGCGACGATCTCCGCCACGTTCTCCCCGGTGATGCCGCCGCCGGCCAGGATGGTCACGCGATCACCGGCGTGGCGCACCAGTGACGCCAGCACGGGAATGCCCGCGCGGGCCGATGCGGCGCCGCCCGACGTGAGCACGCGCTCGACCCCCATGCGCTCGAGCGTCGCGAGCGATTCCACCAGATCGCGCGTCATGTCGAACGCCCGGTGAAACGTCACGCTGAGCTGACGCGCATGCTCCACGAGCGCCGTCGTCATCTCGGCGTCGATCGTTCCATCGGCGCAGAGCGCGCCCAGCACCACACCGTCCGCGCCCAACCGTCTGGCCACGTCGATGTCGCGCCGCATCACGGCGCACTCGTCGCGCGAGTAGAGAAAGTCCCCGCCGCGCGGGCGAACGAGCACGTGCAGCGCAATCGCGATGCGCTCGCGCACCGCGGCGATCATCCCCTCGCTGGGCGTGGTGCCGCCCTCCGTCAGTCCGGCGCACAGCTCCACGCGCCGGGCGCCGCCCGCCGCCGCAGCCTCCGCACATGCAACGGAGTCCACGCAGGCCTCCACCAGTATGTTCGCGCTCATGCCGCCCAATCAGCAGCAGCGACGCGGGGGATGGAAGGGCGCACGCCGGGGACGGAAGGGCGCACGCCGGACGCGGAAGGGCGCATGCCGGAGACCGACGGGCGCACGTCGCGCGCAGGGTAGCCATCCGCCGTGAATCCGATAACTTCTCTCGCCACGCCCTCCCCAGGAGATCCCGCAGTGACCGCAACCCGCGTCAAGCTCTCGACGATGATGTTTCTCGAGTACTTCGTCTGGGGCGCATGGTTCGTCACCATGGGCACGTACCTCGGCACGTCGCTCAAGTTCGACGGCACGCAGGTGGGCCTCGCCTTCGGCGCCACGGCCATTGCCGCCATGATCTCGCCGTTCTTCGTTGGCATGGTGGCCGACCGGTTCTTCGCCACGGAGAAGATCCTCGCGCTGCTGAGCCTCGTCGGCGGCGTGATCCTCTGGTACGTGAGCACGCTCACGTCGTTCGCCGGGTTCTACACGGTGCTCATCGTGTACGCGCTCTGCTACATGCCCACGCTCGCGCTCACGAATTCCATCTGCTTCGACCACATGAAGGACTCGGCGCGCGAATTTCCCATGGTGCGCGTGCTCGGCACGATTGGCTGGATCGTGGCCGGTCTGATCGTGGGGATGCTCAAGCTCGAGGCCACCGCCGTGCCACTGCGTCTCGCGGCGGGCGCGTCCATCGTTCTGGGATTCTTCTCCCTCGTGCTGCCGCACACCCCGCCGCACGCCGCCGGTCACACGCTCACTGCCCGTGATGTGCTGGGCCTCGACGCGCTGTCGCTCATGAAGGACCGCGCGTTCGCCGTCTTCATCCTCGGCTCGTTCCTGCTCTGCATTCCGCTGCAGTTCTACTACACGTTCACCAATCCCTTCCTGAACGAGATCGGCATGCAGAATGCGGCCGCGAAGATGACGCTCGGCCAGTTCTTCGAGATCGGCTTCATGCTGCTCCTGCCGCTCGCGCTGCTCAAGCTCGGCGTGAAGCGGATCCTGCTGCTCGGCATGGCCGCGTGGGCCGTGCGCTACGCGATGTTCGCGTTCGGCAACGTGGGCTCGCTGAGCTGGATGCTCTATTTCGGCATCATCCTGCACGGCGTGTGCTACGACTTCTTCTTCGTGACGGGACAGATCTACGTGGACCAGCGCGCCAACGTGAAGATCCGCGCGGCTGCGCAAGGGCTGCTCGCCTTCATCACACAGGGCGTGGGGCTGTTCATCGGCTCGCTGCTCTCGGGGCCCGTGGTGGATGCCTACCGCACCGCCGGCGGCACGCACGACTGGCGCTCCATCTGGCTCGTCCCCGCCGCGGGCGCCGTGATCATCCTGGTGATCTTCGCCGTGCTGTTCCGGCCGGGCGTGAGCGCGACCGTCGTGGAACCGGCAGAGATGGGGTCAGGGATCAGTGGGGTCCGAGTCGATTGAGGTGCTGACGGGAATCGCTCCACGCCCCGCTACCCCGCCCTTGGGAAGCGGCAATCGGGAATGGGGAATCGTGGGAATGGGGAATGGGGGGAGGCCGATTCCCCGCTGTTGATGAAATAGGGGGGCTGCGGGAGGGGGCGGATTGCCTTATCGATTCCCCATTCCCGATTGCCGATTCCCGTTACGGTGACCCCGATCACCCAACCCCCAGCTTCCTCAATGCCTCCGGCGGACATCCCTTCCAGTCGGGATTGATCACGTTGCCGATGTACTGCAGGTCCTCCACGCCCATTTTGCTCGACCAGAATCCCGACGCGGTCAGGTCGCGGAAGCGATTGAAGAACGCGACGCCCTGACTGTGCTCGGGCTTCGCGCGTTTGGGCCACGCGATGTCGTCGAGCACCGCGGCGCGCTGCGGGGCGGTGCAGTCCAGGAACGTCGCGCCGAAGCGGTCCGTGCACTCGCGATCCAGCCAGGCGAGTCCGCCGCGAATGGGAAGGCGGTTCTTCTCGTACTCGTCGAGAATGAAGTCCATGAACGCCGGCACGCCCGCGTCGGTGGCGCTCCCCGAGCGTTCGTCGCGTGGAATGATGAGATCCACGAGGACTTCCACCGTGTCCCACTCGTGCGGCGTGAAGAACTTGTGCGTCACCGTTCCGCCGTTCGCGCGCGCGGCCGACGCGTCGCGTGCGGCCTTCTTCGCCTTCTCCACCACCGCCGGCGACGCGTCACACGCAGTCGCGAGCGAAGCGATGGCCATGACCTCGAGCATCGCCCGCCGGCTCAGCCCACCGCGTTCGCCCTCGGAGCGTCCATTCCCGCTTCCCGCTTCCCTCTTCCTCTTTCCCGCTTCTCCATTCCCGCTCATACCAGCACCCCCTGCTTCCGCTGTTCAACGATGTACTCGCTCGTTCTCCACGAGAGCGCGAGGATGGTCCACGTGGGATTCTTGTCCGCCTGCGATACGAACGGCCCGCCGTCAGCCACGAAGAGATTCTTCACGTCGTGCGCCTGACCGTGCGCGTTGAGCACCGAGCGTTTGGGGTCGTTGCCCATGCGCGTCGTGCCGAGTTCGTGAATGATCTGTCCGCCCGCGGCAATGCCGTATCCATCCTCCTTTGACGGCATCGGCGAGAACACCTCGCCGCCCATCTGCGCCACGAGCGACCGGAAGGTCTCCTGCATGTGCTTCACCTGCCTGTACTCGTGATCGCTCCACTTCCAGTGGAAGCGCAGCACCGGAATACCCCACTGGTCCACGGCGCTCGGATCGAGCTCGCAGTAGGAATCTTCATTGGGAATCATCTCGCCCCGCCCGGAAAAGCCCACGGTGGCGCCGTAATACTTGCGATAGTCATCCTTGAGGGACTTGCCGTAGCCGCCGCCCGACGGATAGCGCTGGATGCCGCCCATGAAGCCGTACGACGGCACGCCGAGTCCGCCCCACAGTTCGATGTGATAGCCGCGCGGGAAGTCGAGCTTCCGGTTGTCGAGCCACCAGGGCATGTACAGGTGTCCGCCGCCCACACCATCCTCGTTGTGCGGCACGTGGTCCACCATCTTCGGGATGTAACCGCCGACGTCGGTCCCGGTGGTGTCGGTGAGATATTTCCCCACGATGCCACTCGAGTTCGCGAGTCCTTCGGGAAAGCGCGACGAGCGCGAGTTGAGCAGCAGCCGCGCGCTCTCGCACGCGCTGGCCGCGAGCACCACCACGCGGGCGTTCACGTGCTCATCCGCGCCAGTCAGCTTGTTTACATAGCTCACGCCGGTGGCGAGTCCCCGCGCATCGGTGGTGACCTCGCGCGCCATGGCGTTGGTGACGAGCGTGAGCTTGCCCGTCGCCATGGCCGGCGGAATGAGCACGCCAGTGCTCGAGAAATTCGAGTTCGTCTTGCACCCGCGATTGCACTGGCCGCAGTGATGACACGCGGCGCGCCCGTGGATGGATTCCGTGAGAATGGAGAGGCGTGACGGAATGCACGTGATGCGCAGCCGGTCGGCGGCCTGCTTGATCATCAGCTCCCAGCAGCGCGGCGTCGGCGGCGGCAGGAAGATGCTGTCCGGGTGGTTGTGGAGCCCTTCCTTGCTGCCGAACACGCCAACGAGCCGGTCCACCCGGTCGTAGTACGGCGCGACGTCCGCGTAGGTGATCGGCCAGTTGTCACCCAGCCCATCGATGTTCCGCCGCTGAAAGTCGTCGGGGCCGAAGCGCAGCGAGATGCGTCCCCAGTGATTGGTGCGTCCGCCGAGCATGCGCGCACGCCACCAGTCGAACTTGGTTCCGGGCGCGCGGGTGTAGGGCTCGCCCTCGATGTCCCATCCGCCAATGCACCCATCGAACTCGCCGAAGGGATGATCCCGGGTACTCGCGCCGCGTCGTGGCGACTCGTATGGCCACTCGAGCATGGCCGAGTCCTTCGCGAGATCCCACATGCCGCCCGCCTCGAGCATGACGACATCGGCGCCGGCCTGTGTGAGCACGTAGGCGGCCATGCCGCCGCCCGCGCCCGAGCCGACGATGCACACATCGTATGTCTTCCGCTGCGGCGCCTTCTGCATTCAACCCTCACGAGAAAGAAATTCGGTTGCGCGAACTGCCTGCGTCCTACTCCAGCTTCCGGATCCACACATTGCGAAACCGCACCGGATAGCCATGATCCTGCAGCGACAGCGGCAGCGCGTCCGCGTGTGCCGTGTACGGCGGACGCTTGCCGAACGCCGTCGGTCCCGTGAGCACGACGTTGTCCTGAACGAGCACGCCGTTGTGGAATACCGTCACGCGCGCCGGGCTTGCCACACTTCCGCTCGCGGTGAATCGCGGCCGGTGAAAGACAATGTCATACGTCTGCCATTCGCCCGGCTTGCGACTGGCATTCACCAGCGGCGGATACTGACCGAAGAGCGCCGCCGCCTGCCCATCCGCGTACGTGCGATTGTCATAGGAGTCGAGCACCTGCACCTCGTAGAGCCCCATGAGGAACACGCCGCTGTTGCCTCGCTCCTGCCCCTCGCCGTGCGGCGGCGTGGGGGCTTCCCACTCGATGTGGAGCTGGCAGTCGCCAAAGCCCTGCGCGGTCTGGATGGCGCCGGTGCCCGCCGCCACCTCGAAGTACCCGTTCGCGACGGTCCACTTCGCGGGACCGCCATTGCTGCCGCGCCACTGGGCGAGGTCGTGACCGTCGAAGAGCACGATCGCATCGGACGGCGGCGGCGAGTCCGCCACGTAGGCGCCCGGGGTCACGATCGGTGGAACAGGGCGGTCCATGGAGTGAATGGGCCAGGGCATGGACGGCTGCGTGTGCGATGCGGCGCACGCCGCAGAGACGGCGCATGTGGCGATCAGCAGGCACGCCGTGGCTGGGCGCGTGGCGGAAATGGCCGAGGGCATCACAGCCGGATCAGAAGCGCGCAAAGACGAGCAGGCGACCGGTGCCGAACGCGTAGGTTGCCGTCGTGCGCACCGTGATCGTGTCGTTGGCGTAGATGCCGGAGCCCAGGACGGTGCCGAGTGAGACGCTGTCGCCCGACAGCTGCACCGCCGTCCCGGAGTTCACCAGCAATTGGGTCGCGGTGTCTCGCTGCAGCGTGAGCGAGTTCACCTCTTCAAAGGCGCCAGCGTCGAAAAAGTCGAGCGTGTCGGCATGGAGCGTGGTCGGGATGCCGTTCCAGTTGACGTCGATCGGAAGTGGCGCGCCGTCGACGCTGATGAGCGAGTAGCTGCCGACGATGTCGGCCGGTTGTCCCGGGCCGGTGGCGTCGTAGCCCTTGATGCAGCCGGCGAGGACCAGTGCGCTGCACAGCGCAACCGCCTGGAGTAGTGTGCGGCCGGAGCCGGGACGAGCGAAAATCTGACGACGAGTCTGCATGATCACGTTGGACAGGGGACGTTGAAGGCACGCGAACGGGAATCGGGACGGATGGACCAGAACAACACTGACGTGGACGCCAGGCGCCGGCTACTCGAGGAGTCGCGTGGCCAGGCGCTGCCCCAGGTAGATGCCCAGCCCGGTGCCGACGAGGCTCAGCATGAACGCGGTCATGGTGCCGATGTGCGCGCCCAGCCACCAGCCGAGCGAACCACCCACGAAGGAACCGAGCACGGCGAGCAGCTTGGACACGGGTCAGGCCAAGACATTCATATGGATACCAATACAATTGCGACCCGACTGGCACGGTTATCGCACCCGGGATGGGCGGGAATCCGCGTTCGCGCGACCTCCGCGCCAGCCCGGGAGATGGTGGACCAGGTGGACACAACCGTGACGAGAGGAGTCAATCCGGATCATCCTGTACTGCGCTCTCCCGTGGCCAGGACGCCTCGAGTGCACGGAGAGGAGCAGATACCATGACAGTGGCACATACACTTCTGGTTGGCTGTGGGCTCGTGCTGAGCGCCGTCGCCGCGAATGCGCAGTCGAGTGGCAACAAGGTCAGCAAGGCCGCCGCCGAAAAGACCGCCGTGAAGTGGGTAGGCGGCGGCACGCTCAAGTCCCAGACGACGGGCACGGAGGCTGGCGTCCCGATCTACACCTTTGATATCAACGTGGCGAACAAGGCAGTCGTTGAAAAGGTGAACGTGGATGCCGACAACGGCAAGGTCATCGGCTGCACGTACGCGGGTCCGCAGAAGTAGGGCAGGGCACGGCGGGCCAAAGGCCCGCCGTGCCCTGCGGGAAGCGGCGCGCTCTGCGCGCCTGCGGGAAGCGTCGGCCTGCGGCCGACTGCGGGAAGCGGGCGGCTCCCTCCGGGAGCGCCCTGCGGGAAGCGCGGCTGCGGCACGCCCTACGACCTGCGCTCGCCGTTGTTAATCCCCATTCCCGCGCAGGCTGCGGGCCTCCGGCCCGCCAGCCGCTTCCCGCAGGCGCTGAGCCGAAGGCTCAGTCGCCGGTTCCCTCAGGTCGCCGGAGGCGACCGCTTCCCGCAGCCAGCCGGCCGAAGGCCGGCTGGCGCTTCCCCGCGGCGCAGCGACGCGAAGCGGAGCGCGCCGCCCTAGCCCTCGGCCCTCTACGTGGATAAATCACCCTGAACCCTCACCGCCCTGCACCATGACCGACATCGACGTCCTGCTCCAGGAAACGCGCACCTTCCCGCCGCCCGCCGCCTTCGCGAACAGCGCGACGGTGCACTCCGCCGAGATCTACGATCAGGCCGCGAAGGACGCCGAGTCGTTCTGGGCCGCCATGGCCAGCGACCTCGAATGGTCCACGCCGTGGAGCAAGGTGCTCGAGTGGAAGCCGCCTTGGGTCAAGTGGTTTACCGGCGGCACGCTCAACGCCAGCGTGAACTGCCTCGACCGGCACGTGCGCACGTCGCGCCGCAACAAGGCCGCGCTCATCTGGGAGGGCGAACCGGGTGATGCGCGCACGCTCACCTACTGGGATCTCTATCGCGAGGTGTGCAAGTTCGCCAACGTGCTGCGCCAGTTCGGCGTGAAGAAGGGCGACCGCGTGGCGATCTATCTGCCAATGATCCCCGAGGCCGCCATCGCGATGCTCGCCTGTGCCCGCATTGGCGCGCCGCACTCGGTGGTGTTCGGCGGCTTCTCACCGGACTCGCTGCGCGATCGCATCAACGACGCCGAGGCCCGCGTGCTGATCACCGCCGATGGCGGCTACCGGCGCGGCGGCATCGTTCCGCTCAAGCGGAACGCCGACCGGGCGATGGAGGAAACGCCCAGCATCGAGCACGTGGTCGTGGTGCAGCGCCGCCCGGGCTCGGGCGGCGATGAGGCGTTCGCGCAGATGAAGGAGGGACGCGACCACTGGTGGCACGTCCTCATGCAGAACGCGAGCGCCACGTGCGAGCCCGAGCAAATGGACGCCGAGGATGTGCTCTACATCCTGTACACCTCGGGTACGACGGGAAAGCCCAAGGGCATCGTGCATACCACCGGCGGCTACATGGTGGGCTGCGCCGCCACCACGAAATACGTCTTCGATCTCAAGGAAGACGACGTGTACTGGTGCACCGCGGATGTGGGCTGGGTCACCGGGCACTCGTACATCGTGTACGGCCCGCTCGCCTGTGGCGCGACGTGCCTCATGTACGAGGGCGCGCCCGACTGGCCGGAGAAGGATCGCTTCTGGGAGCTGTGTGAAAAGTACGGCGTCACGATCTTCTACACGGCGCCGACCGCCATTCGCGCATTCATGAAGTGGGGCGACCATCTCCCCGCGAAGCACGATCTGTCGCGACTGCGCCTGCTCGGTTCCGTGGGCGAACCCATCAACCCCGAAGCCTGGATCTGGTACAATCGCGCCATCGGGAAGGAGCGCTGCCCCATAGTGGACACGTGGTGGCAGACGGAAACGGGCGCGATCATGATCACGCCGCTCCCGGGCATCACCGCCACCAAGCCCGGCAGTGCCACGGTTCCGTTTCCGGGCGTCGTTGCGGATCTGCTCGACGCGAACGGCACGCGCATTGAGGTGGGTGGCGGCTTGCTCGCCATCGCGAAACCATGGCCATCCATGCTGCGTACCATCTGGGGCGACCCGGATCGCTACGTGCAGACGTATTTCTCCAAGTGGCCGGGCCGGCCGGACCTGTACTTCCCCGGCGACGGCGCCAAGCGCGACGAGGACGGATATTTCTGGATCCTGGGCCGCGTGGACGACGTGCTCAACGTGGCCGGTCACCGCATTGGCACCATGGAGGTGGAGTCGGCACTCGTGGATCACCCGTCGGTGGCCGAGGCCGCCGTGGTCGGCAAGGCGCATGACCTCAAGGGGCAGGCCATCGCCGCGTTCGTCACGCTGAAGGAAGGCGTGACGATCTCGCCATCGCTGCGCGACGAACTGCGCGATCACGTCGCGAGCAAGATCGGCGCTCTCGCGAAGCCGGACGACGTGCTGTTCAGCGCGGACCTGCCCAAGACGCGCTCGGGGAAGATCATGCGGCGCCTGTTGCGCGACATCGCCGAAGGACGAGCGCTGGGCGATACCACGACGCTCGCTGATCCCGCGGTGGTGGCGCGACTCAAGGACCAGTACGAGGAAAAGGAAGGCTGAGGTGGCATGACGAGTCTGTTCCGGATGTATCTCGACCAGTGGCGTTCACAGCTCGCGGGGACGCTGGGCACGTGGCTGACCTCGAGCCGCACGATCCGCGGCATTCCCGTGACCGTGATCAACACCCGGAGCGACATAAGCACCGCGAACGTGCTCGAGCGTCTCGAAGGCGCGCTGGATCTCATTGCGGAGTATCAGCCGTGGCGCTTTCGGCGGCTCCAGCACGACTTCGCCCGGATTCTCGTGCAGCGCTACCCGTGTCGCGCCGCGTACATGCCGCAGTCGCGCACCTGCGTGGTGGAGCTCACCTTTCTCGTCAACCCCGAATTCAACCTGGCGCAGATCGCGTCGTCCATCGTGCACGAGGGCACGCACGCGCGACTGGATCGGGTGGGGGTGCATGTCCCCGAGGATCAGCGCTACCGCGAGGAGCGGCTCTGCCGGAAGTCGGAGGTGGAGTTCGGACGGGCCGTGCCCAATGGCGAGGCCGTCGTGGCGCGCGCGCTGGATGCGCTCCAGCTCTCGAATGAGGACGTGGCGCCGGTGATCGACTGGCAGGAGGCGCAGCGCCGGATCGAGCAGGCGGATCGCAATGCCCAGTCCTCCTCGTAAGGCGGTCGCACACGTCACCCAAGAGCCGCCTCTTCTGGCCGATCCTCATTGCCGTTGTCATTGCCGATCGCGCGACCAAGCGCGCGGCCGTGGCGGCGCTGAGCCCGGCGCTCGTTCCGCACGACATCGTTGGGAACACCGTGCGATTCACGCTTTCGTACAACCCCGCGGCGGTGTTCGGTCTGTCGATGGGACCGTGGTCGCGCATCGCGCTCATCGTGATCACGCTGGTGATTCTGGCGGTCCTGCTCCGCATGTACGCGCAGGCCGCCGCGCGCGACCGCGCGATGGCGGTGGCACTGGGCCTCATCTGCGGCGGCGCGCTGGGGAATCTGCTGGACCGCATCCTGTCGCCCGCGGGCGTCGTGGACTTCATTGACGTGGGCGTTGGCGCAGTACGTTTCTGGACGTTCAACGTGGCGGACAGCGGGATTACGGTGGGCGCGATCCTGCTCGCCATCGTACTCTGGCGCGCCACGGGGCAGGCGCCCCGGGGCCAGTCGGAACCGAGCCGGCGCGAGTGACAGACAACCACTGCTGACGGGAGGGCGTATGGACGAGGAACTGTTCAACCTCGAGATCCGCAAGCTGCTCAAGAAGTTCGGCGTGACCGCGCAACGCGAGATCGAGCAGGCGGTACGCGCGCAGCTCGAAAGCGGCGCACTCACCGGACGCGAGACGCTCGACGTGCACATCCGGATGACGGTGGACCGTGTGGTGCCCGGCATGACGGTGGACGGAACGATCGCGCTGGCGCGATGAGGGATCTCGCGGCAGCCGTGGCGCGGTCGCGCCGCGTTACACGCATCATGGCGCTGGTCGCGGGCATTTTTTTCATCGCGGCCGGTGTGCTGTACTGGATTGGCGGGCGATTGCGTCTCGCGATCTACCTCGTGCTCATTGGCGTACTCGTGATCCTCGTGCTCGGCCTGCGGCGCAAGCCGCCGGCGGCGTGAGCGACGTTCACGATTCCTCCATCACCATGCGAACTCAACCATGCGTCTTTCCAGCCTGATCGCGGTCGCGTGCGCGCTTACCGCGGCATCCGCGTGCGACAGCTCGCGGCGCCAGAGTGCCAGCTCCGCGAGTGACGCGGCGGGCGCAACCGGCGCGGCCGCCCGGGCTCCCGCCGGCAACATCACCATCACGTCCACCGACCGCGCCATTTCCCTGTCGTTCGTAAACGACACGATCAGCATGGGCCTGACCGACAGTCTGGTGCAGAGCGCGCGGCACGACATGGACACATCAGTCGCGGCGGACTCCGGAGCCGGGAGCTTCATTGGGAAGACCGTGAAGGCTGCCGTGGGATCGGCGCTCGCCACGCGCATCTCCTATCCGCTGTCGGACATCCGCGGCGTGCGCTACGACGACGGCGAAATCCGGTTCGACTATCGCCACAAGCACGTGATATCGTTCGAGGGCGTGCACGAGAACGGAGCCAGATCGGCGCTCGCGAGCTTCAGCCCCGATGACGCGCGCTGGTTCGTGGCATCCGTCCAGGCCGCACTCGAACGACAGGGCGAAGCGCAATAGTGCCGCCCGCGAGGCCAATGGCCCGGACCCTGCACGCAAAGGCTGAGGCTTTCTCCAGACTCCATCCCGGGGGTGCGTCATGGCCAGATGTGAGGTGTGCGGGAATGACTATTACCTTTCCTTTCAGGTAGTCACCGCCGGCGCCACGCACGTGTTCGACAGCTTCGAATGCGCCATCCACAAACTCGCGCCCATCTGCGCGCACTGTGGCTGCCGCATCATCGGGCACGGCATGGAAGCGAACGGGACCTTTTACTGCTGCGCAAACTGCGCGCGAGAGGAAGGAGCCACCGCAATCAGGGACCGCGCATGACGACAGCGACAGGCATTCCCCACCCCGACGCCACCGAATACGCGCCATACTTCGCCAGGTACGTCGAGCGCGTTCCGCCGGGCGACATCCTCGAGACGCTGACTCGGCAGGCCGAGGACACGACCGCGCTGCTCGCCGGCGTCTCCGAACGCGACGCGGCGTTCCGGTATGCGCCGGACAAGTGGAGCATCCGGCAGGTCGTCGGACACATGTCCGATACGGAGCGCATCATGCTCTATCGCGCGCTCTCGTTCGCTCGCGGCGAGCAGGCGATGCTGCCGGGATTCGATGAGAACGCCTATGTGGACGCCGCGCGATTCGACGGGCGCACGATGACGGGGCTGGCTGACGAATTCCGCCTGGTGCGTGCGGCCACCATTCCGTTCTTCGCCGCGCTCACCGCGGAGGAGTTGCGCCGCGTGGGAACGGCGAACAATCGTACCTACACGGTGCGGTCGCTCGCGTGGATCATTGCCGGACACGAGATGCATCACGTGTCGCTCCTCAGGGAGCGCTATCTGCCGGGCGTGCGCGCGGGCTGATTCGCGAAGTCAGGAGGGAGCAGATGCCGAAGTCACCCAGGAAACCGACGCCGCCCCGGAAGGACGAGGACACGGCGCACGAACAGCACGCGGCACCGCGCATGGTGGACCGCGTGGACGAATCGTCCAAAGAAAGTTTCCCGGCCAGCGACCCGCCCAGTTGGGCGCCGCTGCGCTCCGGGCCGCCCAACAAGCGCGTGTGACCGCCGCGCGAGGTCGCACATCCACCACGAGGAGCGATTCGCACCGGCGCATTCTGGCCGTCGTCCGCCGCATCCCGCGCGGACGCGTGGCCACCTATGGACAGGTGGCGCTGCTGGCGGGGCTGCCGCGCCACGCGCGTCTCGTGGGATACGCCCTGCACGCGCTGCAGCCCGACAGCGCCGTTCCCTGGCACCGCGTGATCAACGCGCAGGGGCGCGTGAGCCCTCGTGCCGGGCAGTCCGCCGCCGAAACCACCCAACGCATCCGTCTGGCGGCCGAAGGCGTGCGGTTCGACGCCAGCGGCCGCACATCACTCAAGCGCTACGGCTGGCGAGCCACCGCGCGGCGCTCGCCCTGACGCCCGCTCGCGCTACTTCGCCAGACCCGCTTCGCGGAGCTGCGGAACGGACTGCGGCGGAATCGAGATCATGTGGTCGCAGCGCGTGCACACGTCCACCAGCAGATCCGGCACGCAGAGCCGCGAACGCGCCAGACGGACCGTACGATATTCGAATCGCGTGCGAACCATCGCGTGACAGCGGGGGCAATTGTTCGCCCCGTAATCGCCCAGCTTCCAGACCTGCTTCATAAGTCCCTCTCGGCGTGCGGCTGGCCTCAACGTTGGTCGCGGCCGCGGTGAATGCGCTTCGTTCACATGGCCCTACGGCGCGCATCGCGGGAAGTTTCGCGTCCATTGCGCGCGGTGGGTCGCCGCTGCATTGTTGCCGCGATGCAGCAGCGTCCGCTCTCCAGACGCGTAACGTCCCAATCCGCCACGTTCATGCCGGTGACCAATCCTCACTTCCCCATAGGCAAATACCACGAACCCGCCGCCGTCACGCCGGCACAGCGCGCGGCGTGGATGGACGATGTCGCCGGGACGCCGGCGGCCATGCGCGCCGCGGTCTCCGGCCTGTCGCCCGTCCAGCTCGACACGCCGTACCGCGACAGCGGCTGGACGCTCCGCCAGGTGGTGCACCACGTGCCCGACAGCCACATGAACGCCTACATGCGATTCAAGCTGGCGCTCACGGAAGACGTTCCGGTCATCAAGCCGTACGATCAGGCACGCTGGGCCGAGCTGCCCGACAGCGCGGCCACGCCCATCGAGACCTCGCTCGTGCTGCTGGACGCACTGCACGCGCGGTGGGTGCGGCTCATGCGTGCAATGTCGCCAGCGGATTTCGCGCGGAGCTTCCGTCATCCCGAGTATGACCGCATCTTCACACTGGACAGTACGCTCGGGTTGTATGCCTGGCATGGCCGCCATCACGTCGCGCATATCACGGCGCTGCGAGAACGCAACGGCTGGTGACCGGGCGCCGGGACCGCGTATTCCGGACTGATTTTTCGTGGAGCATCGCGACATGCTGATCTTCCTGCCTCAACAGAGCGGCACGGCGACAAGCCAGGACCTGGGCGCACAGATTCGGCAGCAGGTGCAGGAGCAGCTCAACAGCGCACGCGAGCAGGCTCGCGTGGCGCGGGAACAGGCGCGCATCGCGGCCCAGGAGGCCCAGCAGGCGCAGCAGGGTGCCACTGGCACGGCGATCATCGTCCCGCCGGCTCCGCCACCGCCCATGGACACCATTCCGCCCCAGGCCGTGGATCTCGCGATCGCGTTCTTCATCATGATCGCCGCCATCGCGATCTTCACGCCGCTCATGCGTGCCATTGGACGTCGCCTGGAACGGTCCGCGCCGCCGCCCGCGCTCGACGCCGGGCTCGCCTCGCAGCTCCAGCGCATCGAAAACACCGTGGATTCCATGTCCGTGGAGATCGAGCGCATTTCCGAGGCGCAGCGCTACATGGCGCGGCTGCAGACCGACAAGGACGCCGCCAGTCGTCAGCTCTCCGCGCAGGGCTGACCGCGGCTACGGGCGTCGCTCGCGCACGCCACAGCGGCGAAGCAGCCGGCGCGGCTCCGGCGCCACCGGATACAGTTCGCGCGCGTGCTGCCCGTAGCGCCGCACGAGATCGCAGCGCCCGCGCCCCGCATACACCTCCGCAAGCCGGATCTGAATCCGATAGCTCCCTGGATCGTAGCGCGCGGCCCGGATCATGTCCGCCACGTGGCCATCGGGATCGTACGCCGTCATCGCCGCGATCTGCGCGGCGCTGTGCGCAATGACCAGTGCGCCGAGCGCCGCCGTGACGCCGACGAGCCAGCCGCGCCGGCGGCCGTCCAGTGCGATCGTGGCGCGATTGGCCGCGGGCGGCTGCAGCGCACCAAGCAGCGCCCCGAGCAGCGCCCACAGCACCAGCGCGGACGCGGGGAGCAGCAACACGGCATCGAAGGCGCCCACGACGACGGCGGCGGCGAGCGCGAGGAGCAGTGCGAGCGGCGGCAACAGCTCCGCCGCATCCCGCGCGCGATACAGGGCCGTTCCCGCATTCACCGCAATGCCAAGGAACACGAGCGCAAGACAGAGCAGCGCCGGGATGCCGCGCTCCGCCACCACCGCCATCCAGTCGCTGCTCGGCCACGGGTTTGACGTCATGCCGTCGTCATCGTCGAGCGACGGATCGGCGCCGCGCGCAAAGTCCGGATAGCGCACGGACCAGTTGCCGGTTCCCACGCCGAGCAGCGGGTGCGCCAGCGCCATGCGCCACGTGTTCTCATACTGCAGCACGCGACCGTGGCCGCTCCCTTCCTGGTAGTTCACCACGCCGCGCATGGAATCCAGATAGGGCGAGTCGCTGCGCCAGTTGAGTGTGTTCGGCAGCCAGATCGCGAGCGCCGCGCCCACGAGCGCGCCCACGGCGATCCATCGCGCGCGGCTGCCCAGCGCGGCGCCGCGCCACTGACGGCGCCAGGTGATAAGCGCGCCGAGCGCGAGGGCGGCGCTCACCAGGAGCGCGAGCCACGCGGCGCGCGAGCGCGAGAGCACCAGCGTGGCGGTGAGCAGCATGACGCCCAGCGCACCGAGCAGGCCGGCCGCTCCGGCGCGCGCCCGCAGCGCACAGAGGAGCAGCAGCGGGAGCCCGATCACCGCGATGTGCGCGACGAAATTGCGATTGCCGAGCGTGCCGCCCGGCGCCCGGTTCAGGCTGATGTACGCGCTGTCCACCCCGTAGGCCTGCAGCAGCGCGGTGAGCGCCGCCAGCACGACCGCGAGCGCCAGTGCCGCGAGGAGCACGCGCTGTACGCCGGCCTGTGCCGCAGCACGCGCCGACCAGAACACCGCCGCCGTGGAGAGCGAGATGGCGAGCGCCCGCCCCGCCAGCCACCAGTTCCCGGCGAAGATGGCGGACAGCCCGCTCAGAGCGAGATAGGCGACGAGCAGCACATCGACGCGCGTGAGGCGGAGCCGCGTCGCGGCGGCGAGCAGCGGCAGCGCGGCGGCGAGCGCCACGACGTGCAGCACCAGCTCCTTCGGCACGAAGAAGCGGTCCAGGTCGAACGCCTTGAACGGCAGGGCGGCGAGGATGACGGCCACCGCGCCAACCGAGAGCGCGACTGCCGCGAACCGGGTGCCGCGGGGAACGGCGGCAGCGCTCAACCCCTGGGACGCCCCGTGTCGGGCAGTGCCGCCATGTCGCGAAACGTCGGCGCGCGGCGCAGCGTTGACGCCTGTTCGTACGCGTACGCCAGCCGGAGCAGCGTGGGCTCGGTGTACGCGCGCCCGATGAACGACAGTCCCACGGGCAGCCCGAAGGCGTAGCCCGCCGGCACCGTGATGCTGGGGTACCCCGCCACCGCGGCCGGACTCGAGCTCCCGCCGCCACCCGAATCGCCGTTCACGAGGTCGATGAGACCCGGTGGCCCCTGCGTGGGCGCGATGAGCGCGTCCAGCCGGTGCGTGTGCATCACCTTGTCTATGCCGTCCGTACGCGTGAGGCGGTGATTCTTCGCGAGGGCCTTCCCGTACGCCGTACTGGTGAGCGGTCCCTTCTTCTCCGCATCCAGCATGGTCTCCTGAGCGAAGAACGGCATCTCGCGATCGGCGTGGCGCTCGTTGAACGCGATGACATCGGCCAGCGAGTGCATGGGTGCAGCGGAGCCCAGCCACGCGAAGTACTTCGCCAGATCCGCCTTGAACTCGTAGAGCAGCACCTCGTATTCGGAGTCGCCCCACTTGCCGGCGGTCGCGATGTTGGCGGGGTCCACGATCACGGCGCCCTGGTCGCGCATGACGCCAATGGCCGACTCGATGAGCGCATCGGTCACGCGGCTGTAGCCGAAGAACGTTTCACGCGCCACGCCAATGCGGGCGCCGCGCAACCCCCCGGCGTCGAGGAACCGGGTGTAATCCGTGTGCGACTTGCCGTGACTGGACGCGGTGGCGGCATCGTGCGCATCCACTCCGGTGAGCGCGCCCAGCAGGATGGCCGCGTCGATCACGGTGCGCGCGATCGGTCCCGCGGTGTCCTGGCTGTGCGCGATGGGGACGATGCCGGTGCGGCTCACGAGTCCGAGCGTGGGCTTGATGCCCACCAGAGAGCAGGCGGCCGATGGCGAGACGACCGAGCCGTCGGTCTCGGTTCCGATCGCCGCGGTCACGAAGTTCGCCGCCGTCGCGGCGGCGGAACCCGAGCTGGACCCCGATGGGGTGCGGTCGAGCGCGTAGGGATTCCGCCCCTGCCCGCCGCGTCCGCTCCAGCCGCTCGTGGAGTGCGTCGAGCGGAAATTCGCCCACTCGCTCATGTTGGTCTTGCCGAGCAGCACCGCACCCGCGCGGCGCAGGCGCGCGGCCACGAACGCATCGCGCGGCGCGATGCAGCCGTCCAGCGCGAGCGAACCCGCCGTGGTGGTCATGCGGTCCGCCGTCGCGATGTTGTCCTTGAGCAATATGGGAATCCCATGCAATGGGCCGCGGAGCTTCTGCGCGCGCCGTTCGGCGTCCAGCGCATCCGCGATCGCCAGGGCATCGGGGTTCGTCTCGAGGACCTGATTGAGGGCGGGGCCGCTCTGATCCAGCTCGCCGATGCGCGCGAGATACAGTTCGGTGATCTGGCGCGACGTGTACTTCCCGCTTCGCATCGCGTCCTGCAGTTGCGCAATGGTGACTTCATCCAGCTCGAACGGGTCCGGCGCGCGCGGCGTCGCGCCGGGCCGTGCACGTTCGGCGGCCCGCGTCAGTGAGGCGAGACGCGGCGCGTGCCGGTCCGCCAGCGCCGCCGCGCCGCCCAGCAGCCCCGCGCCAACGAATGCGCGGCGCGTCATGTCGCCATCGTCGTGATGCTGTTTTTTGTTCGTGTCCCGCATTGCGCCTCCCGGATGCTCGTGTTCGGGCGGGATAAGCATGTACGGACAGGGCAGCCGGCACAATGGCGCCGGGCGCGGGGTATTTCTACATTGAACCATTCCCACCGGAGAGGGCATCGTGTCGCCAGCAGAGGGAGGGTCCGCCGACGCGTTCACACTGAGCGCGGAAGATCGTGGCCGGCTGCGCACCGACATCAACCTCGACGCCTTCGAGCGGTTGCTCGCCGTGCTGCCCCCTCCCGCCCGTCGCCTGCTGCTGCAGCTCGCCGCACGCTCGCCCGACCTGCTGGCGATCTGGAACGAGGCGCCCGCGCTTCGCGACAATGAGCGGGGCACGTCCGACAACGACGGCGGCTATCGCATGCCTCGACTCGACGCGCACGCCGTGCCGCGACTCGAGGATGTCACGCTCTCAAACGAGGTGCTGCAGCAGATGCTCGCGGACGTCTTTCATCACGAGTCCTGACGGCCGGCGCGCCGGAGGGACCGTTGGCATGACAAACGGCCCGCTCAGCGCGGGCCGTGTCTGTTTCAGTGGTGCGTCGGCGCACGATCACGCACGGCGGACCGCGCGGAACTTGCCGTCGGATGCGTCATTGAGCCGCAGCGGCGGGCGCGAGCTGTCCTCGACTCGCGGCTCCTCAGGCGCGCGGCGCCGATACGGCACGAGATCCTCGCCCAGTGTCACCAGCGACCGCGTGACCACCGTGCTCGCGAGCGGCTCGGGAATTCCCATCACGCGCACGTACGTCTCGATCGCGCGATCGAAGGGGAGATCTTCGGCCAGGGTGTCCACGAACATCAGCGCATTGTCCACGTGCGCCCGGATGATGGACTCTTCGGCGCGCGCCTGCGCCAGCCGCATGCGCTTCTCGGCGGCGGTGTTCAGTTTGCGCGCGAATATTCGTTCAGGAAACAGCTTGCCCCACATGGTCGTGACTCCGGAGATGGAGTGTTGTGCTACGGTGCATCAGGGTACGACGACGATCGTACGGGAGTGAAAGCAGGGATCGTACCACCACACTACGCGCGAAACACGCCGGGAGTTTACCGGCCCATTCACCGGCCAGGTCGCCGGGCCGGCCACTCTGACCGGCGGACGCGGAACATTTCGAGCCGGCTGCCTGCGCCGGCGGACATGATGACTCAGGCCAGTCGTCGCTCCTGCCGCAACGCCACCAGGCTCGTGATGAAGATGAGCGTCATGATCGTGGCGGAGGTGAGACACCAGATGCAGTATCCCCTGATGACGAACGACTCGAGCCAGGTCAACCACGCCGAGAAAAGAACGCCCCAACCGGAGAGCAGCGTCGTGAGCCACGCCGTGGTGCGGACGGCGGCGCCCTGCACCCCCGACAGCGCCAGCGCGAGCAGCACAACATACGTGACCAGTCCCCACGCCGCGACGGGCGCACCCAGGAATGTGGCCCAGCGACTGGAATTCACCCGCTCGCACGAGCCCACCGAGCAACTGAGCGTCCCGATGAACCCGAGCTTGTACAACGTCAGATACGCCGCGACCAGCACGCCCAGGAGCGCGAGGATCGCAATGATCATTCGTGGTTTCACTGCGCGGTGCGCGGTCCCGGCTGTGAATCCGGACGGGCCGACGCCAGTCGCGCGCGAGCCGAGTCCACGAGCATTTTGAACTGGTCGTACGAGAGCGCACCCGCCACCATCTTGTCGCCGATGACGAATGTGGGCGTGGACTGCACGTGGCGACGCATGCCCTCGGCGCGATTGCTGAGGATGCGCTGCATGTGACTCTGCGCGGCAACGCACGTCTTCCACGTGTTCAGATTCACGCCGATCTCGCTCGCGTACTTTTCGAAGAACTTCTGCGGTCGGTCGGTGGCCTCGCTGTTCCACTCGGGCTGATTATAGAACAGCTTGTCGTGCATCTCCCAGAACTTGCCCTGGTCGGCGGCACACGCCGCGGCATTCGATGCCGCGAGCGAATTGTGATGCTGCTCCAGCGGGAAATCGAAGTAGCGATAGCTCGCCAGACCGGCGTCCACGATCCGTTTGCGCACGTCCGGTTCGGTAATCGTGGCGAACGTCGCGCAGGCCGGGCATTCGAAGTCGGCGAATTCGTAGATCTGCACCGGGGCGTTGGGGCTTCCCATCAGATAGCCTTCGGCCTGCGCCGGCGTGGCCTTCACGTCGATGGCATTGGGCATGCCGGTGCTGCGCCGGGCGCTGATGGCAATGAGCGCAACCCCGGCAATCGCAATGGCGCCCAGTGCGATGTAGAACGGCTTCATGTTGCGCGCCTGCTGCTTTCTGACCACGTTGGCGCGCTGCTGCCGCCGTCGTTCGGTTCGATCCCGTGCCATGGATAATGTCTGTGTGGAATCAAGAGTGTCGGGCGCCACGCGAACGGCCGCGCGCTGCCCGCTGTTGAAAGCTAGGAGCGACGCCCCGATGCGCAAGCAACGACGCGTCCGCATCGACGGATCATGGCGCTCCCGCTTGACCGCGGCGGCGAAAGCAGCGAGCATCATCGCGCGCCACGATCGGGCGCCCGTCACGATTTCCCCCCGGAGCAGATCATAGACGCCGACCTTCTGCGCGTGCCCGCGGGTCCGGGTGCGCTGCACGTGGAGCGCTACGGCCACGGCGGCCGCGCCGTGATCCTGCTGCACGGCTTCGCCACGTCGGGATTCCTCTGGCGCAACGTGGCCGCCGCCATCGCCCGCGAGGGCCACAGCGCGTACGCCGTGGATCTCATGGGGTACGGCGAGTCGGACCGCCCGCTCGACGGCGACTACTCGATCGCGGCGCAGACGGGCTACCTGCAACACGCGATGGCCTCACTGCGTATTCCATCAGCGATGGTCGTGGGACTCGGCATTGGCGGCGGGATCGCGCTGCGACTCGCCGTGCTGCACCCCGCGCTCGTGGAGCGGTTGACGCTGGTGAACAGCGTGGCATTCGACGAATGTCCGGGACGCGACGTGCGCATGGTGCAGCTCGGTGCGGCGCGCTTCGCTATTCGCGTGACGCAGGGACTGCTGGGTGCGGCGCCCGTACTGCGCCGCGTGCTCGAAGAAAGCGTGGCCCGCGCGGATGCGATGCCCGCGCGGCTCGTGGCCCGCTACCTCGCGCCGTACGTGGGAGGCGATGGCGTGGCGCACCTGCTCACGCTGGCGCGGGCCCTGCACGCCGCCGACGTGGAGGAGCTCGACCTCTCCACGCTGCACATGCCAACGGTGATCATCTGGGGCGAAGCGGATCCATGGCTCGATCCGGGACTCCCCGAACGCCTCCAGGCCGCGATCGCATCGAGTGCCCTGGTGCGATTGCCGGACGTGGGCCGTTTCGTTCCGGAGGAAGTTCCCGACGTCGTGAGTCAGCTCCTGATCGAGGAACTCGAGGCTACAAATCGCGCTTCGTTCTGAGTATATTTATTGGTCTCCAACCAAATTCCATTTGCATGGGTAAACAGAGAAACAATCATCGTCGGGAAGTGACAGCGCCAGCGCCATTCGAGGAAGCGCGCAACGAGTTGTTCCAGCACATCATCCGGTGCGGAGTCCTGCAGGCCGCCGCCGAACACCAGGCCGAGTGGTTCGATGAAACCATGGCATACCTGGAAGATCGGTATCCGGAACTCAGCCCCGAACAATTTCAGGATCTGAAGAGCGCGGGCCTGCGATTCTGCGCCCCTCCCAAGGTCAATACGGAAATCGAAACCGCGGACGCGGCGAGCGCGGCATAGCAGGCGCGCTGCGCGCGGCTGCTATGCGCGCTCGCGGGAAGCGGCGGCCTGTGGCCGCCTGCGGGAAGCGCCAGCCTTGCGGCTGGCTGCGGGAAGCGGCGCATGCGCCTCCGGCGCAGCGCCTGCGGGAAGCGGCCGGCCGCCGCTGGCGGCGGCCTTCGTGGGAATGGGCACTGGGGAATGGCGAAGCCGAACGGCGAGCATAGGTCGTAGGGCGCTTCCCGCAGGGCGCTCCCGTGAGGGAGCCGCCCGCTTCCCGCAGTCGCGCTCCGCGCGACGCTTCCCGCAGGTCGCCTTCGGCGACCGCTTCCCCGCGGCGCAGCGACGCGAAGCGGAGCGCGCCGCCAGGCTACCGACGCCCCCGCAGGGCCTTCCGAAATCCCACGCCAATGCGCGCGCCGCCACCATAGCCGGCTTCCACGAACGGCACGGTGCGGCCCCATTTCGGACCTTCCACGCCGACCACCAGCGACAGCACGCCGCGCCAGTCGCCCACGCGATCATAGCGCGCTCCCACGCCGCCGCCCACGTACGGTGCCCAGTGCGCGCGGAATTGGGGGTCGAGCAGAAATCGTCCGGTGAACTCGGCGCGCGCGCTCAGTCCGCTCGCACCGTCGCGCCAGGACTCGCCCGCCGCACCCACCAGCGCCAGGCGCAGATTGCTCCCGGCGAGTGCACTCAGTTCGAGGCCGGCCTGCACCGCCGTAATGTCGGCCATGAAGACGTCGGCACGGCCGGCCGGTTGCAGATGTGATGTCCACTGCGCCGCCGCGCGCCGGGCACCGGAGGCCGCCAGCAGCGCCACCAACAGCACGGCGCCCCGGCGCGCGCGCATCAGGAGCGAACCCGCGTGCGGTGCAGCATGAGCGTATAGTCGGCTACGGCCCAGGCCGACGTGACGGCCAGCAGCGGAATCAGCGCCGGCAACGCCGCGGGACGCACCAGCAGCAGGAGCAGCGCGAGCAGTTGCAGCACCGTGACGATCTTGCCGGAGAGCCGCGCCTTGAACATGCTGGCCTTGAGCCCCGGCGTCACCGTCGCCACGAAAAAGCCGATCACCGTCATGATGTCGCGCGAGAGCACGACCAGATAGTCGCGCGCCGAGATGGCGCCGTCAGCCAGAAACGCGGTCACGGCAATCAGAACGAACGTCTTGTCGGCAATGGGATCGAGCAGCGCGCCGAGCTGGGAGGACTGTCCCCGCCGCGCCAGCCAGCCGTCCAGCAGGTCGGTGAGCGCCGCCAGCCCCAGGATCCACGCGCGCGCGCGCACGCTGCTGCTGGCCAGGAAGGCCGCCGCCAACGGGAATCGCGCAAGCGACAGCAGGTTGGGAACCGTCAGGATGGTCGAACTACGCACGCGCGAAAGCTACGGGAGTACGCTGGCGCGAGGAAGACGCGTGAGCGATGCGTCAACCGCTGGCAATCGGACCGCATCACGGCTAACGTCTGTCCACCCGTGACGCCGGGGTCGGATTCCGCGTCCCGGGAAAGATCGCAATGTCCACGGTACCCGCCTTCACACATCTCATCGCCGACCTCGTCGGCGTGTCGCCTGCGCAGCTCGCCGATTCCGCGGCACTGGGCGGCTTGCTCATCGCCTCCGCGAGCGCCGCGGGGTTCACGACCGTGGGCGCGCCGGTGGTGCGGCAACTTCCCAGTGACGATGTCACCGGCGTGCTGTTGCTCGAGGGATGCCACATCGCGCTGCACGCCTTCCCGGCGCGCGCGCTCCTTCTGCTCGATGTCCTGACCTTCGGCACGCACGATGCGCGGAAGGCGCTGGACGTCTTCGCGCGCCGGCTCACGCCCCGGGAGATCCGCAGCGAGACGCGCGCGCGCGGATGAGCGGACTGCTCGATCCGCGGCACCTCGCCACCGCGCATCTGGTCCTGTGCGTCGTGATCCTCCTCTGGAATCTGTTCACGGCGGCACGGACGTCCACGATTCGCTCCATTCCGCAGCCCGTGGCGATCGTGAGCGCCTTCGCCGGCCTGCTGCTGCTGCCCGCGCTCGTCGCGCTGCTCGTCACCGACTCCACGGTGACCGGGCGCGTGCTCTACTCCATCGCGTGGCTCTGGCCGGTGACGGTCATGCTCATCACGGCGCAGGCCGTGCTCTCGGCGCGCTTCAGACTGGCGTCGCCGGCGGTGACGTTCTTCATTGCCGCGTACGATGTGCTGGTGACGCTCATTGCCGTGTCGCGCTACTGGATGTCCGTGAGCGACGCGGTACCGACGGCGCTCGTGGCACTCGTGGCGGCAGAGCGCGGCGCCATCGCGTTCAGTGCGCAGCCACTGGCGCTGCTCATGCCGTGGTTCCTGTACGTTCCCATCTTCGCGCCCGTGAGTCCGGGGCGCGTGGGGCCGGCGGCGGCGTTCCGGACGCTCCTGGCGACCCTCGCGGCGGCATGGACCGCGCTCGTCGTCATGAACCTCCCGGCCGGTGCACGCGCGGTCACCAGTTACACGCGATACGCGGGGGAGCGACTGCAGGAGCGTCCCGACAGTGACTTCGTCGTCGGGCTCAAGATTCTTCCGGTCATCACCGGCGCACCGCAGCCCACGGTGCTGCGCAACGATCTCGCGCTCGCGGATTCCGTTGGGGCCGGCGCGCTCAGCGTATACGTCTCCCCCGCCGGCGCGACGAACTTCGCCCTGGATTCGCTGGCGCGTGCCCTCGATGACGTGCGCGGCGACAAGGTGGTCATCGTCGGCCTGGATCTCTCCGGTGCGGATCCGACGCCGCCCGCCGCGCGCACCCGGTATTTCCGCGCGCGCGTGGCGAACGTCGTCCGCATCGCCAGCCTGTTGCGCCCGGATTACGTGGTCCCAGTCGTGGACCCGGCGGGTGCGGCATCGCGCGCGCTCGGCGGTGTGCCCGCGACCATGTGGATCGACTACCTGCGCGATGCAGCCAACGCGGTGCACCGCGCGCAGCCCAGGGTGCACGTCATGGCGCACGTGGGCGGATTCGGCGCGCGCGACAGCAGCATCTTCGCCTGGGCCGCATCGGGCAGCTCGCCCGTGGACGCCGCCGCGATCTCCCTCTTCCCATGGCTGGGCGGCGCCGCCGCGCTCGACGCCAGAACCCGCACGGCGACCGGCTGGCTGCGCGCCGACCTGACGGAAAAGCCCGTCTGGGTCCTCGCGGCTGGTGGGTTCCCGCTCGCCCAGGGCGGCCCGAGCCAGGCAAAAGCCATCTGGGGAGCTCTCGCCTGGGCCACGAGCCAGCAGGCCGTGAAGGGGCTCATCGTGTACGAAGCAAGCGACTACGCCGAGCCCCTGGGCCTGCGCTCCGCCGGCGGCCGCGTGCGGACCGCGGCGTTGACCGTGCGGCAGACCGTCCGTGCTCTGGGGGAATAGGGGCAGCCCCAGGGGCTGCCCGTGGGCTGCCCTTTGAGGCCCCTTGAGGCGCGAACTTGCGGACGGCACTATATTTGAAGGATGGCCTTGCGGCGCCGCCAGCCAGGACAGCGGCTGGGCTCGTGACCGCCGGCGTCAGAGTTCGTCAGTTCATTGATATCCTGTTCACCTTTTTCGTCAATCATCGTTTGTCAGATCAGTACCACGATTCTCCGTACCGCGACGTTCCAGCACCAGCAGCATCTAGGCACTCGCCGTCAACCCGACAACACCGCGACCCTTCTGCCTCCGGCAGGAGTTCCTCGACGCGCCGCAGCTCGTCGCGCCGCTCCCGCCGTGGATCGGCACGCGTCAAGCCGGCACCGGTCGTCCACCTCACGTCCCACCCCACAGGCCGCAGCGCGTACATCGAAACGCGCAGTTGGCTCCTGGCCCAGCACGGACCCGTGTGCGCGTATTGCGGGCGCCCCTTCAAGGCGTCCGTCATGACACTGGATCACGTGGCGCCCCGGCGCGGACGTACGGCGTACGATCGTCGCGACAACCTCGTACTCGCCTGTCCGGGGTGCAACAGCGCCAAGCGTGACCTGGCGCCGATTGCCTTCCTGCTCGCCCGCCGCAGCCGCGCGGTGCACCTGCTGCGCTATGGCGCGCATCTGAGTCCCATGCTGGTCGAGCTGGCCCGGTCGCTCGTTCCGCCGGACGCGGACGCCGAAGCGCAGTGGGACGCGGCCGACGACGACGAATCGCCGTACCGCGACTGACCGGCCGCGGCGCGACGGGCACTCGCCCGCCCTGCCGTTCGAGATTCGTTCCTCACCCATACAAGGCCTCGGCGCCTTTGCCACGGCGCGCATTCCGGCCGGAACGCGCCTCATCGAGTACACGGGCGAACGTCTCACGCCCGCGGCGGCGGACGCGCGCTATCCCGACACGCCTCTCGAGCGGCACCACACCTTTCTCTTTGCCATTGACGATGACGTCGTCATTGACGGCGCCGTGGGCGGCAACGACGCGCGGTTCATCAACCACTCCTGTGAGCCGAACTGCGACGCGGTGATCGAGGACGGGCGCATCTGGATCGAGACGATGCGCACGATCGCGGCCGGCGAGGAGCTGGCGTACGACTACGCCTACGTGCTCGACGAGCGCCACACACCCGCCGCGAAGCGCCGCTATCCCTGCCACTGCGGTGCGCCGGGCTGCCGGGGAACCATTCTGGCGAAAAAACGCTGAGCGCCCGCACCCGGTGACGTCGAGCCGGCATGATTTTCCGG
>DASUKE010000037.1:0-49368 GCA_036278895.1 Gemmatimonadaceae bacterium | reverse complement strand
ATGATTGCCGAGCGGACTGAGGCTACCCCTTCGGTGCCCCGCCGATCAGTAACCCGGGTTCTGCGTGACCCCCGGCGCCACATCGACCTCGCGTTGCGGAATCGGATAGAGCGTGGCCTGGGCCGAAATGCCCATCACCGTCGTCGCCAGTCCCGTGCGGACCAGATCCGGCCACCGATCACCCTCGAACGCCAGCTCGAGTCGACGCTCGTTGAGAATGCGCGCAATCACCTGATCCTGGGTGGAGAGCACGGTCGCACCCGGCCCGATCACCGTCACACCGAGGACGTCACCGGGCAGTCCGGCGCGCTCCCGTACACGGTTGTATTCATCCACGGCGTCGCTGAGTTGGCCCAGCCGCGCCAGCGCTTCGGCACGCGTGAGGATCACCTCGGCGAAGCGCAGCACCGGGAAGTACTCTGTCCCCACGATGGACCGGTACTTCGATCCGTACACGCGACTCCCGGCAATGCTGATGTTCCACTGGCCGCGCAGATCCGTCGGGTTATAGCTGCTGATGTCGCCCTCGGGATCGAAGCTCGGATCGTAGGCATGCATCAGATCCGTGGTGGGCCGCAGTTCGTACACGCCACCCAGTCCGCGGGTGAAGTAGTCGTATGAGAGGAAGCTCTCCTGGATTTCGGTCTGGATGATTCGGAAGATGTCCTCGGACGTGGCGTTCCCGGTCGCGGAGTAGAGATCCTGGTACCGTGGGGCCAGGTCGTAGCCCATGCTCTCCACCTCCGCCGCGGCCGCTTCGGCGCCCGCCCAATCCCCCTTGTACAGGAGCACGCGGGCACGCAGGGCCGCCACCGCGCCCACGGTTGCCTGCGTCGTTTCATCCGTGTTGGAGATGCCGGCCGCGGCAGAATCCAGATCCTTCAGGATCTGGCCATACACGTCGTCCACGCTCGCCCGCGTCACGGTGCTGGCATCCGCGAGGTCGCTTGCCGGTTGGGTGACGATAGGCACGCCGCCATAGAGCTTGACCAGATTGGAGTAGTTGAGCGCGCGCAGGAAGTACGCCTCGCCCAGGATCTCGGTGGCCTGGTCCGGATCGATGGTGGTGATGGTCGGTACGCGCGTGATGATTTCGTTCGCGCGGTTGATGTCGTCGTACGACGCGAGCCAGATGTCGGCGACGGCGGAATTGTTGGCGTGCAGCTGGTTGCCGTCGACCTCGGCGTACGAGGTATACGTGCCGCTGTTCTCGGCGTTGTCCGCGGACAGGTCGCCCAGCTCGACGAGTTCCTCTCCGTACAGGGACAGACTCTGCAGGCCGTTGTAGGCCCCCATGAGTGCGGCCTGGGCGCTCGGACCATCGGAAATGGCCGTGGCATCCGGAATGGATGTGGTGGGCTGCACGTCGAGCGGATTGCTGCAGGCCGCGGCTGCGAGCAGCAGCAGAGCCGCCAGGATGCGAATGCGCATTGCCGGGTTCATCCTCGATGAAGTGGTCATGAGGCGAGGACTCATCAGAAGTCTCCGCGAATGCCGATCGCAATCGTGCGGGCACGCGGATAGGCGTAATAGTCGGTGCCGAGCTCAATGTTGGCGCTCGAGCCGTTGCTGTTCACGTCAGGATCGTAGCCGGTGTACTTCGTGAAGTTGTGCAGGTTGAACCCGCTCACGTAGAGCTGGGAGTTCTGCAGATTGCCGAACGACAGCAGCGACTTGGGCAGTCGCCAGGAGAGCGTGACCTCCTGAACGCGCAGATACGAGCCGTCCTCGATGAAGTGGTCCGAAATCTCCGTACCGCCGGATGTCCCGTCGAAACTCGCGCGCGGCTCGTCCGTGATGTCGCCCGGCTTCTGCCAGCGCGAGAGCGCGTAGGTGAACTTGTTGTCGTAGTGGTAGCCGCCGTCATCGGCGAAAATGCGCATCAGGTTGAAGATCTTGGCGCCCTGGCTGAACTGGAGGTTGGCCGCAAGCGACACGCCGTGCCAGGACCAGGTATTCCGGAACCCGCCGTAGAATTTCGGCTGCGGGTTTCCGGCGTAGGTGCGATCCGCTGATGTGATTTCGCCGTCGCCGTCCACGTCCTGGTACATCGCGTCGCCGGTCTGGGGATCCACGCCCAGGAAGTGCAGCACGTAGAACTCACCGATCGGGTAGCCCACCGCGACGCGGTCAATCGCGCGGAAGTTGTTTCCATCGATCGGCTGATCCTTGTAGAGCTCCGTCACCTCGTTGTGATTGAACGCGATGTTGAAATCGGTGCGCCACGTGAAGCCATTCGGCGAGTCCGCGGTCACGTTCACGGACTGAAGGCCGAGCTCGACCCCGCGATTCATCACGTTGCCGATGTTGTCCCAGTAGCTCTGGTAGCCGGTGGTGCCCGGGATGGGTCGATTGACGAGCAGGTCGGACGTGAGCTTGTGATAGTAGTCGGCGATGACGGTGAGTCGTCCGCCGAATGGACTCCAGTCAAGTCCGGCATCCCATTCCTTTGTGGACTCCCACTTCAGGTCCGGATTGCCAAAGGTCGCGGGGGCGGTGCCGGGAGTGCTGCCATAGTTGCCGCTGCCGTACACGCCCGCGTAGGCAAAGTTCGGAAGCTCCTGATTGCCCGTGACGCCGAAGCTCCCGCGCAGCTTGAGGGATCCCAGGTGCTGCTTGAATCCACTCATGAACGATTCATCGCTGATCAGCCAGCCCGCGGACAGCGCCGGGAAGTAGCCGTAGCGGTTGTCCGGTCCGAAGCGGGATGAGCCATCCGCGCGCATGCTGGCGGAGAGCAGATAGCGATCCTTCCACGAGTAGTTCGCGCGCGCGAAGTACGACACCAGGTTGTGCTGCACGGGACCGGTGCCGCCGTACGAAACGATGTTGGTGGCGTTGTCGATGTAGTGCAGATCGGCGCTGCTGAACCCTTCACCGCGGATGAAGTTGGACTCGTCCTTGTTGTACTCGACGCTGGCGCCGCCCACGATGTTCCAGGCGCTCGCTGTGTCCGAGCCGCCCTGATACGTCAGGAAGCTCTCCATGAGGTAGCGATTCCCGTTGTCGGCCGCGCTCTTCGCCACGCCACTGGCGCCGAAGGCGTAGGTGCCCACCACGAGCGGTGACTGCCACTGATCCTCCCGCATGTGCAGCACATCCGCACCCAGCCGGCCCGTGAGCGAGAGGTGAGACGAGAGGTTGTAGTCCGCGTCAATGTTGCCGATGAAGCGGTCGGTGGTCGTGGGCAGCTCGTCGTACTGGCCTATGGCGACCGGGTTTGTGTAGTCCAGGCCGTCGTCCGGATTGGAGAAGCGAGAGCCGATCATGACCGGGTAGATCGCCGGGAGACCGATGGCATTGGTCACGATGCCGTTGTCGCTGTTATCGCCTTCCACGCGATCGGTGTTCTCGTGCGCAATCGCGAAGGACGACTTGAGCGTGAGCCGTGCATTCGCATCGTAGTCCACGTTCACGCGACCGTTGGCGCGCGCGTACTTCGAGCCGAGCACGATGCCCTGCTGGCCGTAGTACGAACCATCCAGGTAGTAACGGAGCCGGTCACTGCCGCCACTGACGCTCAGGTGTGCGTTGCCGACCGGCGCCGTCCGGAAGATCGCATCCTGCCAGTTGGTGTTCGCGTATTGCTGATCCGTCGGGAACGGCAGGTCCTCGTCATCATTCACGGCACCTTCATTCATGTACTGGACGTACTGCTGCGCGTTCATGAGATCGAGCTTGCGCTCGGCGTTCTGCCAGCCCAGGTACGCATCGATCGAGAAGCGGGCCGGACCCGAGATGCCGCGCTTGGTCGTGATGAGCACCACGCCATTCGATGCGCGTGAGCCGTAGATCGCCGCGGAGGAGGCGTCCTTCAGCACGGTGATGGATTCGATGTCGTTCGGATCGAGTCCCGTCACTCCCGTGAGTCCCTGCCCGCTTGGCGCGAGCTGGGCGAAGTCGGAGGTCTGCACGGGGACGCCATCCACGACGTAGAGCGGCTGGTTCGACGCCGAGATCGATGCCGCGCCGCGCACGCGCACACTGATGCCGTTGCCGGGATCGCCCGAATTCTGCATGACCTGAACGCCGGGCGCCTTTCCCTGCAGCGCCGCATCGATGCCCGCGACCGGCTGGTTCGTAATGTCACTGGCGCTGACGCTGCTCACCGCTCCCGTGATATTGGTGCGGTTCTCCGTGCCGTAGCCAATGGCCACCACGGGAGCCAGCACGGTCGCCACTGGCTTCAGCGCGAAGTCCGCCACCGCGGTGTCGCCCGCGGCGACTGTCACGGTGCGCTCGGCCATCGCGTAGCCCACGCGCTGGACACGGATCTGCACGGATCCCGGATTGACGTTATGTACCACGTAGGTACCCGTGCTCGTGGACAGCGCACCCATCGTGCCGCCGACGACGCGCACCTGTGCACCAGCCACGGGCTCGTGCAGGGTGGAATCCGTGATCGTGCCGCGAATCGTGCCAGTCTGCTGCGCCACCGCCGAAGGCACACCAGCCAGGAGCGACAGGAGCAGACTCGCGCCCACGATCACCCACGACGTACCGGACAATCTCATGGGATTGACCTCCGTGTTCTGGGTATTGATGAGAAAGGAAAGACGAATCCGCGGCGCGTCGGCCGCACGGATGGATACAATCTACGTGCACCGAAACGTTTCTGTTTCGGAATACCGTGACGCAATCATCCATGCACGGGCCGCATCCGTCAAGGGATGACCGGCGCGCGACAAATGAACGTGAGGGCCGGACGAACTGGCGTCAGGGCTTGCGCGCGACGACGCGCCGCGCGGCGTCGCAAATGGATGGGGGTGCCATGCCGTACGCGTCGAGCAGCTCCGCCGGCGTGCCCGACTGCCCGAATCGGTTCTGGACTCCCACGAACTCGATGGGGACGGGATAGCGCTCGGCCAGAATTTCGGCCACCCGCGACCCCATGCCGCCATGCACCTCGTGCTCCTCCACCGTCACGACCGCACCGCACCGGCGCGCGACGCCCTCCACGGCCGCGGCATCCATGGGCTTCACGGTGTGATTGTTGAGCACCAGACAGTCCAATCCGTCTGATCGGGCCAGTTCGTCGGCCGCGACGAGCGCATTGAACACCAGAATGCCGCAAGCAATGATCGCGACGTCGTGCCCGTCACGGAACAACTGCGCGCGTCCCAGCTCGAACGGTGTGTCGTCCGTCGTCACCACTGGGGACTTCTCGCGCCCGAAGCGGACGTACGCCGGCGACGGCGTCCGGGCAACGGCCTGAGTCGCCAACTTCGTCTGGCGCGCATCACAGGGCACGACGATCGTGATGTTGGGAATGGGGCGCAGAATGGCGATGTCCTCGATGGCCTGGTGCGTCGCGCCATCGGGTCCCACCGACACGCCGGCGTGGGCACCGGCAATCTTCACATTCGCCTGGTTGAGGCAGATGTTCGTGCGCACCTGCTCCCATGCGCGTCCCGGGCAGAACATGGCGTACGAGGCGATGAACGGGATCTTTCCCGCAAGCGCCAGCCCCGCACTCATCGCCGCGAGTAACTGCTCCTGCACGCCGATTTCGATGAAGCGATCCGGGAATGTGTCGCGGAAGGCCTGCATTCGTGTGGACTCAGCGAGATCCGCGCACACGGCGACCACCCGCGCATCGCGACGACCGGCTTCCACCAATCCCTCGCCGAACCCATCTCGCGTGGCGACCTGCCGCAACGCCTTCGCGTCGCGGTAGTCCGCAAGGTGCATCGTCTCGGGTTGCTCGAGCGCGGCAGGCGGCGTGCCACTCATGTGCCGGCCTCGATTCTGCCGCCCAGGGTGCGCAACTCGCGCAGCGCCTCCACGGCCTGCTGCGCCGTGGGGGGCTTGCCGTGCCAATGGTAATCGCCCTCCATGAATTCCACGCCCTTGCCGGCCAGCGTGTGCGCAATGATGACGGACGGCCTGTGCTGCACCGTCTGTGCGCGGGCCACCGTCTCGATGATCGCGGCCATGTCATTGCCGTCACACTCGAACGTCTGCCAGTTGAACGCGTCGTACTTCGGCCGCAGCGGCTCGAGCGGCATGACGTCTTCGGTACTGCCGTCGATCTGAATGCCGTTGCGGTCCACGATGCACGTGAGGTGATCGAGCCCGAACTTGGCGGCGAACTGCACGGCCTCCCAGTGCAGGCCGCACTGCTCTTCCGCATCCGACACGATGCAGTACACGCGCCAGTTTCGATTGTCCATCTTCGCGACGTACGCCATGCCGGCGGCCTGCGCGAGGCCGGCGCCGAGCGGGCCCGACGTGGTTTCGAGTGCCGGCAGTCGCGTGCGCTCGGGATGGCCCTGCAATGGGCTCCCGAAGCGGCGCAGTCGCGCCAGCTCCGCTTTCGGGAAATACCCGGCCTCCGCCATCGCGGCGTAGCGCACCGGGCAGATGTGACCGTTGGAGAGGATGAGGCGGTCACGCTCATCCCACATCGGGCGCTGCGGATCGTGACGCAGAATGTGGAAGTACATCGCGGTGAACACGTCGGCCATGTCGAGCGGACCCGCCGAGTGCCCGGACCCCGCCTCCACGAGCATTTCGATGATGTCGCGGCGAATGGTGTTGGCGCGCTCCTGGAGCTCGATGAGCTTGTCGTGTGACGGCATCTCCATGCAGTGCGCGATGTGCATGAAGGGCGCCAGCATGGACCGCGGGCCGTTCGGGTGAACGAGATGGTGGTGCCTGCTGTTGAGTACGAATGCACGTCAGTATGACATAACTGGCGTCAGACTGGAGCAGGACGGCGGACCGACTCGATTGTCGCGCCTCAGTACTCGACCAGGCTGGTCACGCGGCGAGCCGAGAGCGCCTCGACGCCTGGCAGGAACGACAGTGTCATGAGAAACGAGCAGCCGAGGACGAGCCCACCCAACCGCTCCACCACGTTGCAGGCGGCGCGCGCGGTGCCACCCGTCGCGAGCACGTCGTCCACGATGAGCACACGATCCCCTGCCCCAATGGCGTCGCAGTGGACTTCCAGCGCATCGAGTCCGTACTCGAGTGCATACTCCACGCGTTCGACCCGAGCGGGAAGCTTGCCCGGCTTGCGCACCGGAACGAAGGCCGCACTCAGATGCTGCGCCACGGGCGCGCCGAGGATGAATCCGCGGCTCTCGATGCCGACGACGTGCGTGATCGCCTCGGCCGCGAATGGCGCAGCCATGGCTTGCGTGGTACGCCGAAAGAGTGTGGCGTCGAGCAGGACCGGCGTAATGTCCTTGAAGATGATTCCCGGTTTGGGGAAGTCCGGAATGTCACGAATGGCGCCGCGCAGCATCCGATTGAGGGTCGAGTCGACGCCGTCGTTCATGTGGAATCCAATCAGCGGAGCACGCGAAACGGCCGCGTCAGCGGTTCAAGCCCATCCGCATTCATGCGCCGCAGCGTCTCGACGCGCGCGCCCGCTGGCCCGCGTTCGACCGCGTCGAGGAACCGCTGCACGACCGTATCCTCGCCTTCCACCGCGATTTCGACCGCGCCATCCGCACGATTGCGCACCCATCCGGCCAGATCGAGCCGGCGTGCCGTCTCGCGAGTGAACCAGCGGAATCCCACGCCCTGCACCGCCCCACTCACCTCGACGCGGACAACAGACATATCAATGGCGCGCCGTCTCCCGCAGCAGCGCCGCCAGAACGGCGGCCAGCGCACCGGCATCCGTGCTCGTGCTAGCGTCGCGGGAAATGCTGACATCTCCCTCGCGAATGCGTTGCGCGATCCGCTCGAGCGACGACGCGACGGTGGCGCGCAGGTCCGGAAACATCTCCGCGAGCGCCGTGCGCGACCACGGGTCGTTTTCGAACTCGGTCTCCACCGCGTGCGCCCAGGGCGCGGCACTCTCGTGCAATTCCTCCGCAATGCCAGCCAGCGCCTGATCCGGAGCAACGGCGGGCTGATGTTCCGGCTCCGCACTGGTCGTGACTGACGCATCCGGCCAGGCGAGTGCGTCGCTCAACTCATCCGCGGGTGCGGCCGCCGCGACCGCGGCAGTCGCCTCGGGCTGAGAATCAGGCGGAGGTTCATCCGGCTGCGCCAATGGTAGCGCAGGTGGCTCGGCAGCCAATACCTCGGGCATCACCTCGGGTTGCCCTTCAGGCTGCACCTCAGTCTCCACCTCAGGTTGCACCTCAGCCTGCACTTCATGTTGTACCTCAGGCACCGCCTCAGGCACTTCCTCAGACACTACCTCAGCCTGCACCTCGGGCGTCACCTCAGACACCACTTCAGCCTGCACCTCGGGCAAGGCCTCAGCATGCACGTCCGACGGCGGCGCCGCCGGAGCGTCAGGCTGCGTCACCAGCGCCGGCGCCGATTCGGGTAGCAATGCGTCGATGGCTTCGAGCACTGGCGGCGTCCACGGTGACCGGACAGGTAGTTGCCCAGTGGCCAAATCATTGTCAGGCGGCGTCGCCTGCACCGAGTCGAGCGTTGCGGACTCCGGCTCAACCGGCGCATGGCTCACGCTCTCTGACGGGATCGCCTCGACCGTCGCATGCGCAACCATCGTCGCTGTCTCCGCGCGCGCAGCACGCACGGCGACTGGCGGCGTGAAGAGGATGCGCCACGAGCGGCGACTCTCCGCCGCGGCCGGTGGCACGGCGGCCCCAGTGCCGGGCAGAAAGGGCACGAAGGGCGGCAGCCGGACACTCCGTGTGCCGGACGACGGTGGGGTTGCGGGCAACTGGGACATCGGTCTCTCCAGAACGGCGATCGGCAATATGAAAGTCCGGAGCGGCGCTCGCTACTGGGCGTGCGACCCGTGTACTACGCGGGCCATCCGTGCAGACCCACCAGCGGGACGAATCGCGCCGGTCCCATGTCACGCCGCTCCAGCTCCGTGCCCTGTCGCGTGAGCAGCGTCAGCTCCTGTTCCTCTCGTGAACCGAGCGGGATCAGCATTCGGCCTCCCTCGGCAAGTTGCTCCACCAGCGGTGTGGGAGGCGCCGGCGCTCCGGCCGTCACCAGAATGGCGTCAAAGGGACTGTAGTCGCGCCATCCCAGCGTACCGTCCCCGGCGAGCAGCGACACGTTGCGAATGCCGGCCTCACGCAGTACGTCACGCGCCCGTTCGAGCAGCGGGGCCACGCGTTCCACGGAAAAGACCTGGGCCGACAGATGCGCGAGCAACGCCGTCTGGTAGCCGGAACCGGTGCCGATCTCGAGCACCTTCTCATGCCCGTGCAGGCGCAGCAGCTCCAGGTAGCGCGCGTGCGTCGAGGGCTGTGAGATGGTCTGTCCGTTGCCGATGGGCAGGGCGCTGTCCTCGTACGCGCGATGCCGCATGCCGGTGGGAACGAAGAGGTGGCGCGGTGTGAGATCAAAGGCCTGCAGCACGGCGAGGTCGCGGATGCCGCTCTGCTGGAGGTCCTCCACCAGCCGACGCCGCGCGCCGAGGAACTGTGTCAGGGCAGGTCCGACCACCAGGAGGTCGCCTCCGCGAGCATTTGTGTGTGGGTGAGATCCAGCGTGAGCGGCGTGACCGAGATGTAGCCGTCAGCGACCGCACGAAAGTCGGAATCCTCGGGACCGCTCCATGAGGCGGAGCCGCCGCCGATCCAGAAGATCTCCCGCCCGCGCGGGTCGTGCATGCGCATGAGCGAATCCGAATAGACGCGGCGGCCCAGCCGCGTGAGCCGGACGCCCTTGATATCGCTGCCCGGTCGCGGCGGCAGGTTGATGTTGAGCAGCGTGGTGCGCGGCATGTGCTCGAGTCGCGTGAGATGGCGCAGCAGCCGCTCGACGACATCCACCTGCCTGGTGAGGAGATCCGGATCGGCACGCAGCTCACCACCCGCGAACGAAATCGCGATGGAGGGAATGCCCAGCGACACGCCTTCCATGGCAGCCGCCACGGTACCGGAGTACAGCACGTCCTCGCCCATGTTCTGGCCATGATTGATGCCGCTCAGCACGAACTGGGGGCGTTCGGGCATGAGTGCCTCCACGGCGAGCATCACACAATCGGTGGGAGTTCCATCCACCTGATATCGGCGCGTGCCGCGCTGCACGGGACGCACGGGATGATGCAGGGTGAGCGAGTGGCTGGTGGCGCTCTGCTCGCGATCCGGCGCCACGACGGTTACCTCCGCGATGCGCGCGGCCGCCTGCACGAGGCAGTCGAGCCCGTGCGCGAGGATGCCGTCATCGTTCGACACCAGCAGCTGCATCAGTGTACCGCCCCGTGCCGGCCGCGCCAGATCGTCCGCACCACGCGCATGGAATCCCGCACGACGCGAAAATGGCTCGGCGTCCCATAGATCGTCGGGATGGGCACACTCACAATGCGGTATCCCGCACGACCGGCCTGGATGAGGAAGTCGGTTTCGAACTCGTAGCGCTCGCCGTGCGCATGGACGTGCTCGAGGACGCGTCGTCGAATGGCGCGGAATCCGGACTGCGCATCCGCGATCGGCGCCCCGACAATCGTGCCCACGGCGGAGCTGGCGAGCGCGTTGGTGAGCCGGCGCCCGAGCGGCATCGCGCCGCCGCTTCGAGCGCGGGCGCCAATCGCGACATCGGCATACGTGAGCGCGTGCAGCACGGCTGGCGCGTGCCGGCCGTCGTGCTGGCCGTCCGCGTCCACCGTCAGCACGGCCGACACGCCGCACGCGAGCGCTTCCGCGAATGCCGCGCGCAACGCGGCACCCTTGCCGCGGTTGCGCTCGAAGGAGATGACGCGCGTGCCCGCCGCGCACGCGATGGCGCGCGTGGCATCGTCGGACCCGTCATCGACGACGATCATGGTCGCGTGCGGCAGTGCGACGCGGAGCGTGTGCAGCACGTCCGCGAGCGTGTGCGCGGCGTTGTACGCGGGGACCACACAGGCCAGCGGCGCGATCACGCCTCGTCGCCCGTGTCGCCGAGCAGCGCGAGCACCTCGCGGAGTTCCCGTTCCAGCGATCGGATGGTCTGCAGATCGAGCGCGCCGCGCGCCAGCGGCTTGAGTCCACCGCCCTTGCGCTGTTCATCGACCTTCTGCCGTGCGCCTTCGATGGTGTACTTCTCGGTGTAGAGCAGGTGCTTCACGAGCTGAATCAGCTCCACCTCGCGCCGCTGATACACGCGGTTGCCGGAGCGGTTCTTGGCCGGACTCAGAAAGCGGAACTGGCTCTCCCAGTAGCGCAGCACGTGGGGCTTGAGTCCCGTGAGCTCGCACACCTCGCCAATGGAGAAGAACTCCTGAACGGCCTCTCGCGCGCTCATGGATCGCGCTCCGCGCGCAGCTCGCGCGCCATGAGCGCTTCGATCGCGGTCCGAACGGGCTCCCGTTCGAACAGGACACGGTGTACCGCGGCCACAATTGGCATCTCGATCCCCTCCCGCGCCGCGAGTGCGTGCGCGCTCTGGGTGGTGAAGACTCCTTCCGCCACCGTCTCACGGGTGGACTGCACATCCTGCAGTGACCTGCCCCGCGCCAGCTCGGCCCCCAGTGCCCGATTGCGACTGAGCGCACCCGTGCAGGTAAGCACGAGGTCGCCGAGGCCGGCCAGGCCGGCGAAGGTCGCGGGCTGGGCGCCCAGCGCGACCCCCAGACGCGTGATTTCAGCCAGGCCGCGTGTGATCAGCGCGGCGCGAGGATTGTAACCCAGTCCCAGTCCTTCCGCGATGCCGGTGGCCACCGCGATGACGTTTTTGAGGGCACCACCCACCTCCACGCCGGTCACGTCCTCGTGCGTGTACACGCGCACGTGTTCGTTGCTGAGCTGCTGCTGCGTGAGTCGTGCCGCGTCGGCATCGCGGGCGGCCGCCACGATCGCGGTCGGCTGCCGGGCCACCACCTCGGCGGCGAAGCTCGGGCCCGAGAGCGCCACGACGGGACGGCGCGGCGCTTCCTGCTCCACGATCTGCGTCATGAGTGCCAGCGTGCCGCGCTCGATGCCCTTGCTGGCCACGACCAGTGTCGCACCCCTGGCGATCGCGCCGCTGCTGTGCCGCACCAGATCCCGGAGCACGTGCGACGGCGCGGCGAGCAGCACGAGCGCGGCGCCGTCGAGCGCCCGGTCGATCCGGGCGTGTGCGCTGAGTCGTGGCGACAGCACCGCTCCGGGCAGAAATCGCGGATTGGCGTGTCGCGCGTTGACCGTCTCCACCACATCGGGCTCGAATGCCCAGAGGGCGACCTCGTGCCCATTGCGCGCCAGGAGATCGGCGAGCGCCGTGCCCCACGCGCCGGCACCAATGACGGCGCAGTGCATCAGTCGGGCGGCGAGCCGCGCCGGAAGCGATGCTCCTCGCCGCGAAGGAGTCGCCCGATATTGGCGCGATGGGTCCAGAACACGAACAGGGCAACGAGCACGCTGAGCACGAGGGCCGGCGCCCGCAGGCCCATCAGGAGCGCGATCGAGAGCGGAAGGACGACCGCGGCCACCAGCGACGCGAGCGACACGTATCCCGAGAGATAGACTGTGGCGGCGAACGCGATGAGCGAGATCAGCGTGGGACGCGTGGCCAGCGCGAGGAAGACGCCCCCTGCCGTTGCGACCCCCTTGCCGCCGGATTTCCACCCGAGATACGGAGACCGTACATGGCCGAGGATCGCGGCGACACCAAACACCAGTGCCCAGTGTGCGGCAGCCGGACTCGCGATCCAGCGCGGCAGGAGCCACACGGGCACGGCGCCCTTGGCTGTATCGAACAGCAGCACGGCCAATCCCGCCTTCCAGCCGAGCACACGAAAGACATTGGTCGCGCCGAGATTGCCGGAGCCATGCTCGCGCAGATCGATGCCGCGCAACCAGCGTCCGGCCAGGTACGCCGCGGGAATACCACCGCACAAATAGGCGATGAGCAGTCCGAACCACGGACTCATTCAGGCGGCCTTGCGCCGGAGCAGAATCCGGAGCGGATTCCCGGTGAAGCCCCACGACTCGCGGAAGCCGTTGTGCAGGTAGCGCACGTAGTGCTCCTCGACCAGCTCGGGATGGTTTCCGAACACGGCAATCGCGGGCGGCGCCACCTCCACCTGTGTCGCGTAGAGCAGTTTGACCTCGCGTCCCGCCGCCTGGGGAGGCTGGCGCCGCGCGAGCAGTTCCTCCAGCCGCGCATTCACCTGCGCCGTGGAGACGCGCTTGCGGCGCTCGGTGTCCACGGCCATGAGCGCATCCAGCAATTTGGTGATGCGCTGGCCGGTGCGTGCGGAGGTGAACAGGAACGGCACAAAGCGCAGGAACGGGGCTTTCTCTTCCGCGTCCTTCTCGAAGCGTGCCGCGCTGTTGGTTTCCTTCTCCACCAGGTCCCACTTGTTCACGACGACAATCAGCCCGCTGCCGCGTTCCCATGCGAGTGCGGCAACCTTGAGATCCTGATTCTCGAGACCGAGCACGGCATCGATCACGAGCACACTGATGTCGGCGCGCTCGATGGCGCGGCGCGTGCGCAGCGACGAATAGAACTCGATGCCTTCATCCACGCGTGCCTGGCGCCGCAACCCGGCGGTGTCGATGAACACGAGCGTGCGACCGTGGTACTGCATTGGCGTGTCGATCGCATCGCGCGTCGTGCCGGCGTGCTCCGAGACGACGAGCCGCTCCTCACCGAGCAGCCGGTTCACGATGGACGACTTCCCGACGTTGGGCCGGCCGATCACCGCCACGTGCAGCGCATCGGGAATGTCGGCGGGCCCCTCCGGAAATCGCTCCACGATGGCATCGAGCAGGTCGCCCGAATTCTTGCCATTCTGCGCCGATACCGGGATCGGATCGCCGGCGCCGAGCGCGTAGAACTCGTAGAAGTCCGTGGAACGCGGATCGTCCACCTTGTTCGCCACCAGCAGCCAGGGTTTGCGCGACCCGCGCAGCAGCGTCACGACATTCGCGTCGCTCGGATGTACGCCGGCGCGCGCGTCGGTCACGAGGAGGAGCAGATCCGCCTCGTCCACCGCCTGCAGGACCTGGCGGCGGATCTCGACATCCATGGGCAGGCTGGGATCGTCGGTCAGGCCACCCGTATCGACGAGCCAGAACGCGCGGCCGTTCCACTCCGCGCGTGCAAAGTGCCGATCGCGCGTAGTGCCCGCTTCCTCGCTCACGATTGCGGCATCGCCCCCCACCAGGCGGTTGAAGAGCGCCGATTTTCCGACGTTCGGCCGGCCGACAATTGCTACGACGGGAACGGTCACGGCAGCGAACCCACCGACAGCGCGGATTCCGTCTGGAGGACGTCGATGAAGTCGTATGACGGGAACACCGGCATGGGCAACTGCTCCCGAAGCGTCTCGAAGACCGCATCATCGAGGAAGATGCCGTCCTCGTTGATGGTCTCGGCGGGAAGGAGCGCGAGGTCGAGATCGTGGCGCTCGGCCAGCGCGCGCCGGATGTCGTCGCCCACGAGCAGGCCCGCCGTCGTCGTCGTGGGTCCGAAGAGCGAGTTGCCCGCAACAATCATCTCGAAGCGAGCGCCCGTCGCGTGCGTGAGCGTCACGAGCAGCTCCTGCATGATGCCCTGCCCCATGGAGACGCCCGTCACGACGCCGATCCGACGGCCATCGAGGCGCGGCAGCATTGCGAGCCCCTCGGCGACACGCCGGCGCAGGTGCGCCACCGATCCAACTCCGTTCTCGATCTGCGGAAAGTCGCCATAGTGGTCCGCGCCAGGCAGTTCGCGTTTGGCCAGCAGATACAACTCATCGGAGCCGTAGACCCAACGATCACCGCGCTCTCGCAGCGCGCGTGCTTCCCAGCGCTCCACATCCGCGAGCAGTCGGCTTGCATGCTCCGGATCCATGGACTGTCCCGTATACAGATGCGAGAACTGCGTGAGGCCGACGGGGACCACGGCGACGGAGATGATGGCGTCGCCCAGGCTCCAGAGATCCACCAGCGACTGCTCGAGCACCGCGCCATCATTGAGTCCCGGCACGATCACCATCTGACCGTGGAACTGGATGCCGCCGTCCGCAAGTCGCGTGAGCTGCTCCATGATGTTGGGCACGCGCGGATTATTGAGGAGAATCCGCCGCGCTTCCCAGGGCGTGGCGTGCACGGAGACGTAGAGCGGGGACAGCCGGTATTCCAGGATGCGCGCGATGTCGCGTTCCTTCACGTTCGAGAAGGTCGCGAAGTTGCCGTACGCGAACGACAGCCGGTAGTCATCATCGCGAACGTACAGATTCCGCCGCAATCCGGCGGGCAGTCCTTCAATGAAGCAGAACTCGCAGCGGTTGGCGCAGCGTCGCACGCGCGGCGGCTCGAGCTCGATACCGAAGACATCCTCGCTGCTGCGCTCGATCTCGTAGATCACGGCCTCACCGTCAGGCAGCCGGGCCTCGATGACGAGCGCATCGTCCGCCGAGAGAAATTCCCAGTCCAGAAAATCGGCGAGCTCGCGCCCGTTCACCGAGATCAGCTCGGTGAGCGGGGCGATTCCGAGTTGCTCGGCGATGCCGCCGGGAAGCACGCGGCTGACGCGGACCATGACTCCAGAGGTGAGCGAGCCGCCCGCTGCCAGCGACAGCGAGGGCCGGCGTGAGGTGAGCGAAACAGACACGCGCCCCGCCGGGGGCGCGTGAACCTCAAGGAACCTAGGAGATGAGACTGGGGAACGCAAGGCAGCATCACGACTTCCGTGGCAGGATGTCACATGGCCCATCGGCAGCACCGATGGGCCATGTGACATCCTGCCGGGAGGCCGGTACTACTTGATCGGCTGGTACTTGAACGCCTTGATCGCCGCGCCGTCCACGGAGATGGAGAACTTCTTCGACGCGCCTGCCGAACCCTTTGGCCCGAGTGCCAGCGCCTCTGTGGACTTCGTCGCCACGACGTTCCCCTTGTCGTCGACGAACTGGATCGGAAGCGTCACCGTTTTCGCGGCCGCGGTGACGTTCTCCACCGTCCCTTCGAGTGTGTAATGCGTGGTGTCATGGCTGAAGGAGGTGAAGTTCACCGTCACCGGCATCTTCTCGGATGTGGTCACATACTTCGAGACGGAATCACCGTACGCCTTCACGACCTTGGGATCGGACGCCTTTTTTTCGAGTCCCTGGTAGGCGATCGCGACGAGTTGATAGTCGTCCGGACTATTCGGATCGACCTCCACAAGACGCTTCGAGACGGGAAGCATCTTGTCGAACGCCGCGGCTTTCCAGTAGGCATTGGCCAGGTTGAAGAGACCGCCGCGCAGATACGGATTCTGCGCATTGCCGGCTTCCATGAGCTTGACCGCCATTGGAATCTGATTGGCGCTGAAGGCCTGCGTGCCGGCGTCGAAGAGTTGGGCATCGTTGTACTTGGTGGGATTGGCCACCATGTCCGACCACATGGATGCGAGCGACGCGGTATCACCGGAGGCCTTGAGCGCGGCCGTCATTCCAGCCTGCGCAGGGTGCGCGTTCGGACCGTTGGGGTAATCCTTGAGATAGGCGCGATAGAGATCCACGGCTTTCTTCATGCCCGCCTGCTGCGCCTCACCCTGCAACTTGCTCGCCGCCTGCAACTGGGAGAAGGCCGCGCTGAATTCACTGAACTCCTTGACGTTCGCGACGTTCGAATCCTTCTGCGTCAGCTCCGGCGTGGCCAGCTCCACGGCCTTGGAATAGGCGGCCGTCGCCGCGTCCCAATTCTGCTGCTTCTGCGCGATGTGACCCTGGAAGTAATACCCGAATGGCGAGCCCCGATAAATCGTCTCGGCGCGCGCGAGCAACGCCTTCGCGGAATCCACCTTGTCAGCGTTGATGAGCGGGCCGACCGCGTTGATCATCTTGACCCATGGCCGCTGCCGGTAGTACGCCGTGCGGTCCGCGCAGTCGGGCATCGCCTTCTCCACCGCTGTGAAATTGCTGTCCGCCGCCGCGAGCAGGTCGATGCTGGCGTCCGGGCTCGTGCTGGCGCCGACGTCGCTGCGCTTCACCGTGGCCGGCTCACCCATGTCTTCGTACAAGAGCACATACGAGGCGCCGAGTACGAAGTCGGTGCCCAATGCATCCTTGTCCGAGGGCGGCTTCTTCGTCAGATCGCCGACCACATTCATGAGCTTCTTCCTCGCGTCGTCGGGCTTGGAGGCGCCGAGTTGCAGCACCGTAATGGTATTGTATCCGGTCCGCACCGGGTCAGAGGAGCTGAAATCGATCTTGCACGCATCCTCCGCAGCTTTCTTCTTGTCCTGATTTTTTCCCTGCGCCGCGGCCGAGCCGGCAGCAACAACGCTGAGGGCAAGTGCGGCTGCCGCCGCGTTTCGCCAGACGCTCATCTATCCTCTCCTGAGTGAATACGAAAAACGGGCCTGTGCGGCCCGCGGGTCAAGATACACGGTCCGCGGCGATGCGTTCCGCCGCATCGCGGGCCAGCCCGCTCACCTCGCGCAGCGAACGACCTGTCGTGGCGGCGATACGAGCCACATCGTCGAACTCCGGCTTGGCGCGTCGCGCGCCTGATGCCAGCGTCACCACCTTCACGCGAACCGGATGTTGCAGAACGTGTGCCGTGCGCTCCTCGCGCGCGAGCGCGTGACGCTCCACCGACGTGCGGCGCAGACCGATCGCGCTCGTGCGCATGAACACCACCTCCTCGAGGCGTGTCGCATCCCCCGCGGCACACAGCACATCGAGTCGCGCGCCCGGTCTGCCCTTTTTCATGATCGTGGGCACGAGCACGACGTCCAGCGCGCCCTCAGCCCGCAGCGCGTCCGCGGCGGCAGCCAGCGATTCACCATCCATGTCATCCAGATCGGTGCTCAGTTGCACCAGCGACTCGACGCGTACACGCGCATCGCCCGCTCCCGCTGTGGCGGCATCGTCCGCCAGTACGAGTCGCAGCGCATTCGGGCGGCCGTGCGGATTGCGGGTCCCGGCACCGAAGCCGCTGCGCACCGGCACATAGCGCGCCGGCGGTGCGCCCGACGAGAGTACGCGTACCAGCGCCGCTCCCGTTGGGGTGACCAGCTCACCCGCGCCCTCCGGACCGCTCCGCACCGGCAGTCCTTCGAGCAGCTTGAGCGTCGCCGGCGCCGGTACCGGAAGCTCGCCATGGGCCGCCGCCACCGTCCCATCTCCCAGTGCAATTGATCCGCAATAGACCCGTTCGACGCCAAGCTGTTCGAATCCCCAGACCGCACCAACGATATCGAGAATGGCATCCACGGCGCCGACTTCGTGCAGATGCACGCGCTCGGGCGGCATGTCGTGAATTTCGCCCTCTGCCACCGCGATCGCGGTGAACGCCGCGTCGGCGCGCGCCCGGACCGAGTCCGGTACGCCGGCGCGCGCGACGATTTCCCTGATCTGCTGGATGTGCCGCCCGTGCGGCTGCGGCGGAATGTCGAAATCGACTTTGGTGCAGGCAATGCCGGATCGCTGCACGCGCTCGATCCTGACCGCCACTCCGTCCAGCCCCAGTCGCGTGGGGAGCGCCCGCAACCACGCGGCATCAAGTCCGACGTCCAGCAGCGCCCCAAGCGTCATGTCGCCGGAGATGCCGCTGAACGGATCGAGGATGGCGAAGGGCATAGCATGGTAATGTACTCGGCTGCTGGGCGGGGCCCAAGCCACCCCGCCCTACTACTCCGCCCGTAGGACTGATCTACCTCCCTCCACCCCGCCCTTGGGAATCGGCAATCATCCACGCCCTTCCGCCCCACCCTTGGGAATCGGCAATCGGGAATGGGGAATCGGGGAGGAAGACCTCCCCCGCCGCACCTCACCGCCTTTTTTTCACCGCCGCCTCCCCCGCTTCATCATTCCCCATTCCCACGATTCCCCATTCCCGATTGCCGATTCCCAAGGGCGGGGTGGCGGGGCGTGGCGTGGGGGCGTGGATCGTTCCCCCTCAGCCCCGATACCCCACCCCGCTCCCCGTATTGAACACCACCACCTCGGCGTCGCGTGAAACGCGACCGGCGCTGACGAGCGATTCCAGCACCGCGAGCGCGCAGCCCCCTTCGGGCGCCGCGTCGATGCCCGTCGTACACGTCAGTTGCGCCGTCGCATGTCGAATCGCGTCCTCGCTCACCGCCGCGGCATCGCCGTTGCTCTCATAGAGCGCGCGCAAAATGAGCCGGTCGCCGAGCGCCGAGGGTACGCGCAGGCCGCTGGCATGCGTCTCGGGATGCTCCCAGGCCGTCGCGTGATCCGTGCGCGCGGCGAACGCCCGCACAATCGGCGCACAGCCTGCGGCCTGGGCCGTCACCATGCGCGGGAACGAAGCCGAAGCATCCAGCCAGCCCATGGCGCGCAACTCCTGGAACGCCTTCCACATGCCGATGAGCCCGGTGCCGCCGCCGGTCGGATACACCACGACATCCGGCAGCCGCCAGCCGAGCTGCTCGGCCAACTCGAGCCCCATGGTCTTCTTTCCCTCGATGCGGTACGGCTCGCGCAGGGTAGAGACATCGAAGTAGCCGCACTCCGCGGCGAAGGCGCGCGCCGCGCGACCGGCATCGCCAATATGCCCCGCCACCGTCACGAGTTCCGCGCCAAAGGCGCGCACCGTGCCTAGGATCGTTGCCGGTGTGGTCTCGGGAGCGTACACACGCACCGGCATGCCGGCCGCGGCGCCGTAGGCACTCAGTGCGGCGCCCGCGTTCCCCGCCGTGGGCACAACGAGCCCGGGCACACCCAGTGCCCGCGCTCGGGTCACGGCCGCGCTCATGCCCCGCGCCTTGAATGAGCCCGTGGGATTAAGCCCTTCGTCCTTCACATACAGCGCCCGCACGCCAACGGCTCGCGCCAGAGCCGGCGCGTCCAGCAGCGGCGTCGCGCCTTCTCCGAGGGAGACCGGCCGTTCATCGTTCCGGATCGGCAGCAGCGCCGCATAACGCCACATGTCCCATCGCGGCAGCAGCACATCACGTGATGCGGGGAGCGCACGGTAGCGCACCAGCCAGGGCTGGCCGCATGTCTCGCACACCGAGGCTGTAGATGATCCCGTGCCGGTCGCGCCGCAGGCGGGACATTCGAGCGACCACTCACTCATGCGTTGGACTCCGAGGTGGAAGGGCGCAGCGCCCCAAGTACGCGTCGTGCGCGTTCAGCGCTGAAACCCGGCAGCGCGGCGATCTGCTCCTCCGTGGCATCGCGCACGCCCTGTACGCTGCCGAACGCCTGCAGCAGCGTCCGGCGACGGGTCGGACCGATGCCCGGGATACGCAGCAGTTCCGATGTCACGGTGCGCATCGCGCGCCGCTTGCGATTGTACGTGATGGCGAAGCGATGCGCCTCGTCGCGGGCCCGTTGCAGCAGACGCAATGCCGGCGAGCGACGCGAAATCCGGATGGACTCGGCCCGGCCGGGGACGAACACTTCTTCCTCACGCTTGGCCAGGCTGATGAGCTGCGTCTGTCCGAGGCCGAGTGCATCCAGCGCACCCAGTGCCGCGGCGAGCTGTCCCTTGCCGCCATCGATCACGACGAGATCGGGAAGCGGTTTCTCCTCGGCGACCCGCCGCTGAAAATATCGCGTCACCACTTCGCGCATCGACGCGAAATCATCCGTCCCCTCCACCGTCTTGATCCGGAACTTCCGGTATTCGGCGCGCCTGGGCCGGCCATTCTCGAACCAGACGCAGGACGCGACCGTGTCCGTGCCCTGGGCGGTGGAGATGTCGAAGCAGACGAGCGAGCGGGGCACCGTCCTGAGCGACAGCTCGCGCTGCAGTTCGTACACCGGATCCACGGCACGCTCGTTCGCCTCCAGCGACAGGAGCTTCTGCTCCTCCAGGAGGTGCCGGGCGTTCTGCTCGGCGAGATCGATGAGCTGGCGGCGTGGCCCCCGCTGCGGCACCCAGACACGCGTGCCCGAGAGTGCCGCCTCGAACGTGTCGCGATCCTCGAAGTCAAACGGGACGAGCAGCTCCCGGCCGCGCTCCTGCGCGTTCAGATACGTGGCGGCGAGATAGGCCGACAGCACGGCGACGTCGGACTCGCCGTCCACGTTATCGAGGAAGCGCTGTTCGCGCGCCAGCAGCTTGCCGTCGCGCACGCGCAGCATCACCACACATGCCTCGTCGCCATCACGCGCGTAACCCACGACGTCGCGATCTCCACCTTCCACTTCCATGACGGCCGTCGGTTCCTCCATCCGCTCCAGGTGCACGAGGGCATCGCGCAGTTCCGCGGCGCGCTCGAAGTCGAGTCGCGCGACCGCCTCGGCCATGCGCGCGCGCACACGGCGTGTGACCTCGCTCGTGCGGCCCTCGAGATAGAGCACGACCTCGTCGATCATCGTGCGATAGTCCTGCTGCGTCTGCAGGAAGACGCACGGTGCCCTGCAGCGGCCAATATGATAATCCAGACAGGGCCGCTCCGGCATCTCGCGCGGCATGTCATACGTGCACGAGCGCACGGTGAACACGCGCCGCACGACGTTCAGTGCCCGGCGCATGGCGCCCACGTCGGTATAAGGCCCGAAGTAGCGCGCCCCGTCGTTCACGAGCTGCCGCGTGACGAACAGTCGGGGAAAGGGATCCTGCACCGTGACCTTAATGTAGGGATACGACTTGTCGTCGCGCAGCGCGATGTTGAACCTGGGGTGGTGCTCCTTGATGAGATTCGCCTCGAGCACGAGCGCGTGCGCCTCGGATGGGACGACGATCGTCTCGAGATCCGCGATGCGCCGCACGAGCGCGCGTGTCTTCACGCTCTCGACATGGTCGCTGGCGAAGTAGCTGCGCACGCGCGACCGGAGCCGCTTGGCCTTCCCCACGTAGAGCACGCCGCCGCCGGCGTCCTTCCAGAGGTACACGCCGGGCGACTCGGGCAGATGGGCGATCTTCTGGGCGAGCGCGTCAGGTGTGTCCACGGATCAGGCGGCTGAAGAGGTCACTCCTGAAATATAAGGCAGGACAGACCGTGCTTCCCTGCCGCGCGTCAACGCCGGCGGGTGAGCGACCGCAGAATGGTGCGTGCTTCAGGCAGCCCGAACGCGGTGGTCAGCGCGAAGTAGGCCACCCCATACGGCGCGAGTGCCGCAATGGCGAGCAGGATGGGATGCGTGACGCCCATGGCGAGCTTGATCGCCCAGGCGACGGCCGCCGCCAGGAGCGCCGCGATCCAGAGCTGCACAAGGAATCGTGGTGTGAGCCCCGTGCGCCCGATGCGGCCATTCAGCACGCGGCGAAGCAGCGCGAACTCCACCCACGCGGCCAGACCCGCGGACACGGTGAGCCCAGCCGCGCCCCAGCGCAGCTCCAGCCCGAATAGTCGCGGTCCGTAGAACGAGAAGATGATGCCGAGCCCTGTGGTGAGCACCACGCGCAGAATCGCGATGCGAAGCGGCGTTCGCGTATCGCGGAGCGCATAGTACGTGGACGAATAGAGACGGCCGAGCGTCGAGGCCAGCAAGCCGACCGCCGACCCGCCGAGAATTGCCCAGACGTAGACGGTGTCCGAGCGCGTGAAGTGACCCGTCTGGAAGAGCGCTCCCGCCAGAATGTCGCCCAGCGCCAGAAATGCCACGGCGGACGGCACCACCAAAAACGCGATGCGACGCAGTCCGGAGTCCAGCCGCTCGCGCAGGTAGGCCGCGACTTCCTGTGCTTCGCCGATTGCGCTGGACATGGCCGGCAGCTCCGCCGCGGATACCGACATGCCGAACAGGCTCACCGGCAGCACATAGAGCATCTGCGCCGTGCTGAGTCCCGCGAGCGCACCAGTGCCCAGGAAGCTCGCCAGCACCGTGTCCACGTACGCACTGATCTGCACGACGCCGCGCCCGACGAACACCGGACCGAAGTTCCGGATCACGGTGCGCACGTTGCCCGAGGCGATGCTCAGCGACGGGCGCAGCCGTCGCAGGAGCCGCATCACCGTGGGCAGCTGCACCGCGAACTGCAGTGCGCTGCCCACGACGGCCCCCCACGCTGCCACGATGGCCAGTGATGCCTGGGGGCGCGACCCGTACGCGATGAGCGTGACGATGATCGCCAGGTTCCACATGACCGGCGCCGTATACGAGAGCAGAAATCGGCGGTGGCTGTTCAGCACGCCCAGGCACCATGCTGACAGCACGAGCAGACCGGCGGCTGGGAAAAAAATCCGCACGAGCTGAATTGTCAGCTCCCGCTTCGGCCCCGAGAAGCCCGTGGCGATGACGTCGATGAGCCAGGGCGCGGCGAGTACGCCGCCCAGCACGAGCAGTGACGTGGTGAGCGCGAGCAGGGCGGCGACGGCCCCCGCGACCCGGCTGGCCTCCTCGCCGTCGCCTTCCGCCAGCAACCGCGCGTAGACCGGGATGAAGGACGCAGACAGCACGCCCTCTCCGAACAGATTCTGCAGGAAGTTCGGGATGCGGAATGCCGCGTTGAAGGCGTCCGCGACGTCACCCAGCCCCAGGTAGTGGCTCAGAAACCGCTGGCGAACAAGTCCCGTGATACGACTCAGCAGGATGCCCGTCGCCACCAGGAGCGCGAAGCGGCCGGTGCGCTCGGCGCGCGCGGTGCGTTCAGTCGTGGCTGCCGGAGTCGCCATGCGCGATCAGCGGTGGGGCGTCCCGCGCCGGATCGACCACTTCGGCCATCTGCTCACGGGCGCGGTCGAGCATCATGCCAAGCAGCGAGCGTCCGTGGCGCGCCAGCATGGGCATGAGATTGAGCACGCGCTCCTGCGGCTTGCCCAGTGGATAGAGCGCCGCGCGAGCGGTGAAGATGTCACGCACCATGTCGGCCTCACGCCGCTTGATCGCGGCGACGAGCCGCCGTTCCAGTCGATCCAGGCGATGCTGGAGCGCTCGTTGCGCGCCGCTGGTGACCGCTGGTGGAACGAGGGGCGGGTCGGACGCGCCGATGGTCTGCTCGAGATCCCGCGCGGCATCGTCCACGCTCGCGCGGGCGCGCGCCAGCGCATCGCGCACCGCGCCTGACATGGCATCGCGCGCGAGTCTTCCGAGCGTGGCGTCGGCATCGCGAAGATCTTCCACCGTGAGCCCATAGCGATCGAGGACGCGCTGCACGTGCGGCTCCACGATCACACCAGACCAGCGCGGCACGACGACCTGCAACGGCGCTCCAAGTGCCACCGCCGCCGCACTGGCCTGCGCGAAGTAGGCCACCTCGCTCGGCCCACCCAGGTACGCGACAGTGGGAAGAATGGCGCGCTCCGCCACCGGCCGCAGCAGCACGTTCGGCTCCAGCTCCGGCGCCCGGCGGGCGAGGACGGGCGCATCGGCAATCGGCACGCGTGAGCGTACCCCGCTCTCCGTGGTGAACACGAGCGAGAGCCCCGGCACGTGCGCGACCACTGGCTCGTGCCCCATACGCCGCAGCGTGTCGTCGCGCGCCTGAACGGCCGCATCCACCGCGGCGGCATCGCGCAGCGCGCGCAGCATGAGCGGCCGCTCCGCCTGTCGCACGCACGCCTGTCCCGCGTCGAGGACGGCAATGCCGAGCGGCTCCAGCAGCGCGCGCAGGAGCGATACGAAGGCGTCGCCCACCGTCGCACCCTCGCGGTACGCCGCGCGCACCAGGGCCATGACGCCGGGATCGGCCGCGGCGCCGGTACCGCGCTCCAGCAGCCTCACGAGTGGTGTGACATCGCCGAGTGGGGTCTCGGACATCCCGCGCGGCGGCGACTCGGGCGGCGCCATGCGGAGTCGTTCCACGTGATCGCCGCTCGCCAGGTACGTCACGCTGGCCTCCGCGAAGTCGGCGTCATACGTGGCGGCCCAGAACACCGGCGCAACAGGGATGCCGGTTGCCGCTTCGAGCACATCGGCGAGCGCCAGCGCGCCGAGGGCCTTGCTGAACGTGTACATCGGCCCGCCGAACAATCCGGGCTGCTGGCCGGTCGTGACGACGACGCCTCTCGCCGCGGCCACCCGCGCCAACCGCTCGGCTGCGGCGCCGGTGGTGCTGAGTGCCGGCACAAGCGACTCGCGCCACGAGCGGTGACCGAACTCCGCCCGAACCGAATCGATCTGTGCGACCCATTCCGCGGAATTACGCGCGCGTGCGGTGAACCAGTCTCCGGGTGCGCCATCCTGCAGCGCCAGCGCTGCCAGTGGGGACAGCTCCGGATCTCTGGTCAGAATCCGCGGTTCACTCACGACGGATACGCGCGCACGCGCGGCCGGAACCGGGACATCGCGGCATCACTTGTGATATGGTTCGCCGCGCAGGAGCGTTCCCGCGCGGTAGAGTTGTTCAACCAGCACGAGGCGCGCGAGGTCATGCGGCATGGTCCAGCGTGCCAGCGCGAGCCGCATGTGCGCCTGATCGAGGACGGCTTCACCGAGCCCGTAGGCGCCTCCCAGCAGGAACACCACATCGTGCGATGCGCGCTCGCGCTCTCCCCGCAGCCACTCGGCGAACTCCCGCGTCTGCATCAGGATGCCCTGTTCATCGCAGGCCACCAGACGGCACCGGTCGCCGGCGCGCGCCAGCAGCCGCTCCGCCTCCCGCGTCCGCACGAGATCCGGTGAGGTCGCACGCGCGGACTCCTCGCGCACTTCGCGTATCTCGAGCGGCCAGTACCGCGCGGCGCGGGTCTCATAGTCACGAATGGCGACGCCGAACGGCTCGCGCCGCGGTACACCGACCGCCGCGATCACGACGCGCACCGGCTCCGTGCTAGGCGTACATGCCGCGCAGCCGATGTACCGCGGCCACGCGTGAGATCGCCAGCATGTACGCGGCGGTGCGCATGTTCACCTTGTGCTTGCGGGAGAGATCCAGCACCGCGTGAAAGCTCGTCTGCATGATGTGGCCAAGGCGGTCGTTCACGACATCTTCCGTCCAGAAATATCCGCCGCGATCCTGCACCCACTCGAAGTAGGACACGGTCACGCCACCCGCATTCGCCAGAATGTCCGGGATGACGAAGATGCCCTTGTCATCGAGAATGGCATCCGCCGGCGCGGTCGTCGGACCGTTGGCGCCTTCACAGATCAACTTTGCGCGGACGCGCTCGGCATTCTTGCGCGTGATCACGTTCTCCAGCGCCGCCGGCAGCAGGACGTCCACGTCCAGCGTGAGCAGTTCATCATTCGTGAGGCGATCACCCTTGTCGTATCCTTCCAGCGTGCGATGCACCTTCACGTACGCCATGGCATCGTCCACGTCAATGCCGCGTGGATCGTGCAGCGCGCCCGACCGGTCACCGATCGCGACGACCTTGCATCCCTGTTCGCGCAGCAGCTTGGCCGCGGTGGAGCCGACGTTGCCGAAGCCCTGCACGGCGAGCGTGGCGCCCTGCACCGGCAGGCCGAGATGCTCGAGTGCCGCGGTGGTGACCATCATGCAACCTCGTCCCGTGGCTTCCCGCCGGCCCAGCGAACCGCCCATTTCCACGGGCTTGCCGGTCACGACCGAGGTCACGGTGTGCCGCATGTGCATGGAGTAGGTGTCCATCACCCAGGCCATGACGCGCTCGTTGGTGTTCACATCCGGCGCCGGCACGTCGGAATCCGGCCCCAGCACGCCGATCAGTCCGGCCGTGTAGCGGCGCGTGATGCGTTCCAGCTCGCCCACGCTCAGCTTGGTCGGGTCACAGACAACCCCACCCTTCGCGCCACCAAAGGGAATGTTCACCACGGCGCACTTCCACGTCATCCACGCCGCAAGCGCCTTCACTTCGTCGAGATTCACATTCTCATCGAAGCGAATGCCGCCCTTGGCGGGGCCGCGTGACGTGTTGTGCTGCACACGATAACCAGTGAAGACATCGATCTCGCCGCTGTCCAGCGTGATCGGAACCGAGAGCGTGATTTCGCGCTCGGAGCTGCGCAGGATCTTGTAGAGCCCCGGCTCGAGGTCGAGCAATTCGGCCGCGCGATCGAAGCGCGACATCATGTCTTCAAACGGATTGTCCTCATTGAGGAAGCGGTCCTTATCGGGGCGGACGATTTTGTCCGTGGTAAGCTTGAGATCGGCGGTCATGGGTGTGGGGGACGCTGGAAGGCGTTGAGCCGGAATCACGTATGCAGAGGACGGGCATCGAGCACAGTCTGCAACGCCGCGTCCACCGCGGCTCCGCCATGCTCGACGACAAGCTGCTGGGAAACATACCACAACGGCACCGCTTGGCGAGGCCAGACACGCGTGAGTTTGACCACGTCCTTGAGCGTACACACGACGAGTTCGCGTCCGTCCGCCGCCCGCGCAAGGCGGAGCGCGTCCGCCCAGGTAAAGGCGTGGTGGTCGCCAAACGGCGCGCTCCGAACGCGCGCGCCGGCCGCCTCGAGCTGCGCCGCGAATGCATGCGGATTGCCAATGGCGGATACCGCCAGCACCGCTGAGCCGGCCAGCGACGCGATGCGGCGCGAAGCATCCGTATCAGCGGCGGAGCGCAGCATGTCCAGCGCCAGATGGACTACGGCGCGTGGAACGGCAGGCGCGACGCCCGCGATCTCGTCGGACACCGTGCTGGCCGTCTCGGGCGACGCCGCCTTGCGCGTGACCACGACGAGCGTCGCCCGGCGCAGCGCGCGCAGCGGTTCCCGCAGCGGCCCCGCCGGGAGCAGTCGCCGCGAATGCGCCCACTGGTCTGCACTCACCACCACGATGTCCGCGAGACGCGACGCGCGCCGGTGCTGGAACGCGTCGTCGAACACCACGACGTCCGCGCCCACCGCCCTGGCGCGTACCGACCCGGCCACGCGGTCCGGCGAGATGATCACGGGCACAGCCGGGTTCAGTCGTTCGTGCACCAGCGACTCGTCACCGCCATAGCCGCGCAGGACGATGGCGGGAGACGCGCCACGCATCGCGAACTGCTGCGCGAGCCAGGCGGCGACGGGCGTCTTGCCCGTGCCGCCGACGCTGAGATTTCCGACGCTCAGTGCGGGCAGTGCCGTGCCGTGTTGCGCCAGACGACCCGCATCGTAGAGGGCGTTGCGTACGGACACGCCCGCCGCATACAGCGCCGCGACCGGCGCCAGCAGGATGCGCGCGCCGCCCGCGACGACGCCGTCATCGTACCAGGCGCGCTCGATCAGGCGCACGTCACCCTCGCGCCAGCCGCGCCGCATCATCCAGCAGCGCGGCAAAGCGGGGTGCCAGCTCGGCCGCGGCGCGTGATGAATCAGCGGCAACCACAGTTGGTGGTCCGTACGCGACGCTGACGCGCGCAAATGGTTTGGGCACCAGGAAGCGATCCCAGCTTCGCAGCCGCCAACAGCGGTCCGCATGCACCGCGACGGGAACGATGGCTGCGCCACTGCGCTGGGAGACTATCAGTGCGCCGGGGGCGAACGAGTGGCTGGGCCCGCGCGGTCCGTCCGGTGTGATCGCCAGGTCTCCGCCGTTGCGCGCCACGCGACTCACGCTGAGCAGCGCGCGTTCGGATCCTCTCGTGGTCGACCCGCGGGCGGTCGCGAAGCCGAGCGACTCCATCACGCGCGCCAGAATCTCCCCGTCGCCATGTTCGCTGACCAGCGCCGTGATGCCCTCCCGGCGATGATTCCAGACCGCCGCGAGCAGCTCGCCATGCCAGACGACGAAGATCACCGGCGTTCCGTTCTCACGAACCTGCTCCACGGCGGCGCGATTCACGTTCCGCACGCGCCAGGTATGCGCCAGGAGACGAAAGACCACGCCGCCCACGCGAGCCAGCCATATCGTGCGCCGCCCCGTCTGCACCGGCACCTGGCGATCGGCGCGCGTGCTCACTGCATCAGCTCCAGCGCCATAGCCGCCACGCGCGCCGCGGCGCCTGGCTCGCCCAGCCGGCGGTGCACATCCGCGAGGCCGGACAGCATGGCGTTGCGTGGCGCGCTATCGGCGTGCAGCAGCGGCTCGAGGGCGTCCGCCATGGCGAGCGGGCGAACGGCCTCCTGCAGAAACTCCGGCGCCACCTCGCGGTCCGCCACGACGTTCACCAGCGCAATGCGCGGAATGGTGACGACGCGCCGCGCGATGGCATAGCTGATGGGTCCCGTGCGATACGCCACGACGAGGGGGCAGCCCGCGACGGCTGCCTCGAGCGTGGAGGTCCCGCTCTTGGAAAGCGCCGCATCTGCCGCGCGCCACACGGTAAATGACGCGTCCCGCACCTGCGAATATGGACACCGGGCCGGGTCGAGTGTCAGGCCGGCTGCCACCGACACGATGGGGACGAGGCCCGGGATGCGCCGTTCCAGCTCCTGAGCTGTCTCCACGAAGCGATCCAGATGGCGCGATATCTCCTGCGCCCGGCTGCCGGGAAAGAGTGCCAGGACCGTGGCATCCGGTGCGAGCCCGAGGCGCGTGCGCGCCGCGGCGCGGTCCGGGAGCAGCTCGAACGCGCGATCCAGCAGCGGATGGCCCACGAAGGTTGCGTCGACGCCATGGCGGCGCAGCAGATCCTCTTCGAACGGAAGAATGACCGCGGCGCGCGACACCGTGCGCGCCAGGGCACGGAGACGCCCGCGTCCCCAGGCCCAGACCTGCGGTGTCACGTAGTACAGCACGGGCACGCCGGCCGCATGCGCGGCCGCTGCCACCTTCATGTTGAAGCCGGGGTAGTCCACGAGCATCACGAGGCCAATCCGACCCGAGCGTAGCAGGCGGCGCAGCCGCTCGAGGAGCTGATAGTGCCGCGGCACGTGCCGGATCACCTCCGCGAATCCCATCACCGCCAGGCGGTCGGTATGCTCGAGCAGCGTCACCCCCGCCTGCTCCATCCGCGCGCCGCCAATGCCCGTGAGCACGAGGTCCGGCGCACGACGCCTGAGCTCCGCGGCAACTCCAGACGCGTGCAGGTCGCCCGACGTCTCGCCGGCGACGACCAGCACGTCACGCACCAGGCGATGCCGCCAGCGCGGGGAGCGAGCGGTCGATCTCGGTCATGATGCGCAGCGCGAGCGCGAGTGCCGCACGGCCATCCTCTCCGCTCACGAGTACGGCGCGCCGCCCCTGCACGGCCTCCACGAAACTCTCGAACTCCAGGCGCAGCGGCTCGCCGTCCGGCGCTTCGAGCGGAATGCGCTCCATGAATTCCTCGAGACGCCGCGGCGCGGCCGCCAGCGCGACGGCATCCAGGCCGCCGCGCATCCGGTAGAATTCTCCGGTGCCGAGCGCCAGATCGAGCGACAGGTATCCACTGCGCTGGAAGATGCGAAGCTTGCGAAAGCGCTCGCGTGATACGCGGCTCGCGGTAATGTTCGCCACCGCACCGCTCTCGAACGTGAGTCGCGCGTTGGCGATGTCCACGGACCCTGTGAGCACGGGGACTCCAGCGGCATCGAGCGTGCGCACCGCGCTCCCGACGAGCGTCCGCACAAGGTCGATGTCGTGGATCATGAGATCGAGCACGACCGCGACGTCGGCGCCACGCGGATTGAACGGCGCCAGCCGGTCGCTCTCGACGAACAGCGGCGCCGCGATGAACGGCAGCGCGGCGCGGATCGCCCGGTTGAATCGCTCGACGTGGCCGGTCTGAATGATTGCTCCGGTTCGCCGCGCGATCTCGAGCAGGTCATCCGCTTCCGCGAGCGTCGAGGCAATGGGCTTCTCGATCAGCACGTGACGTCCCCGCTCCAGCGCCTGTCTGGCCACGGCGTGATGGGCCGGCGTGGGCACCACGACCGTCACCGCCTCCACGGCATCGAGCAGTTCATCCAGCGATGCCACGGCGGGAGCGCCCAGCTCGGCCGCCACGCGCGCCGCACGCTCCGGGTCGGCATCGTGGAACCCCACGAAGTGCACGCCGGACATGGTTCCGAGAATGCGTACATGGTGATAGCCCAGGGCGCCGGCGCCGATGACGCCAATGCGCGTCGCTCCGCTCACGTCACCACCCCGCGGCCGCTGCCATCCACGAAGTCGAGAAAGCACTGCACCTCGGGACACATCTCGAGCTCCTGGTGCGCACGCTCCAGTGCCTGCGTCACATTGAGCTCGGAACGGAAGAACAGCCGGTAGGCGCGCTTGAGCTCACGGAGCACGAGGGGATCGAAGCCCGCGCGCCGCAGTCCCACGCTGTTCAGACCGTAGAGCTTCACAGGGTTGCCCACGGCCTTGAGAAAGGGCGGCACATCCTTGGGCACGCGCGAGGCCCCGCCGATGAAACTGTAGGTGCCGATGCGCACGAACTGGTGCACGGCCACGAGGCCGGAAATGATCGCGCGATCCTCGATCGTGACGTGGCCGGCCAGTTGCGTGGCGTTCGAGATGATCACGCCGTTGCCCAGGTGACAGTCGTGCGCCAGGTGCACGTACGTCATGAGAAAGCAGTCTTCCCCAACCGTGGTGCGCTGCGATTCCGACGTGCCCCGATTGATCGTCGAATATTCACGCACGACCGTTCGGTCGCCAATCTCCACCGTGGTCGTCTCGCCACGGAACTTGAGATCCTGCGGATCACCGCCGATCACGGAACCGGTGCCGATGCGCACGCCGCGTCCCAGTTTCACGTGGCGTTCGAGCGTGGCGCGTGCCGCGATCACGCAGCCCTCGCCGACCTCGCAGTGATCGCCGATGATCGCGAACGGGCCCACGTCCACTTCCTCCCCGAGCTCCGCGCGCGGTGAGATGAGCGCCGTGGGATGAATGCGCGAGGTCATCGATCCACGACCATCGCCGCCATGTCCGCTTCGCACACCACTTCGCCGTCCACCCGGGTGACCCCGCGCATCCGGCACACGCGCCCGCGAATCTGCACGACTTCCAGCTCGAAGCGCATCTGATCGCCGGGCTTCACGGGTTTGCGCCACTTCACGTTGTCGAGCGACATGAAGTACACGACCTTGTTCTCCGGATCCTCCACGGATCCGAGCAGCAACATGCCCCCCACCTGCGCCATCGCTTCCACGATCAGTACGCCCGGCATGATGGGATGTCCGGGAAAGTGCCCCTGGAAGAACGGTTCGTTGATCGTGACGTTCTTGATCCCGACCACGCGCTTGCGCTCCTCGAGCTCGAGAATCCGGTCCACGAGCAGAAAGGGATACCGGTGCGGCAGGATCTTGATGATGTCTTCGATATCGAGCATCCGCGTCTCCGTGGCGGCGTGGTTGACGAGTTCCCGGACCAGTGTGATCGTCCCGCGATGACTTGGCTTGATGGCGATGACGCGTGCGTGCAGCCGGCAGCCCGCGAGCGCCAGATCGCCAACGCAGTCCATGGTCTTGTGGCGCGCGAACTCGTCGGGCCAGCGCAGGGACGAGCCCACCACGCCGTCGTCGTCCAGCACGATGGCGTTGGCGAGACTGGCGCCCCGGATCAGTCCTTTCGCGCGCAGCGCCTCTACTTCCCGCACGAATCCGAACGTGCGCGCCGGCGCCAGCTCGCGCGCAAACGTCTCCGGCGTCACGGCGACATCACACGTCTGCCGGCCGATCAGCGGATGCGGAAAGTCCACCGTCACCCGCAGCGACAGTTCGGCCGCCGGCAGCACTTCGTACGTCGACTCGCCCTCCACCAGCATGACCGGCCGTCGCACGGCAAGATACTGCACCGTTCCGGGGCGATCGGCAATCCTCGCGCAGCGGAGTGCTTCGAAAAACGGCTGGGCACTGCCATCGAGAATCGGCGGTTCGGGACCGTCCATCTCGATGACGAGATCATCGATGCCGTGCGCCGCGACAGCGGCGAGCACGTGCTCCACCGTGTGCAGACCGGCCTCGCCATCGCCGAGCTGCGTGCGCCGTTCGCTGAGCACCGCGTGCTCGATGCGCGCCGGAATTGCCGGCTCGCCATCGAGATCCATGCGACGGAAGACGATTCCCGTACCGCCGTCGGCGGGCCGGAAGGTGAGCCGGCAGGTGCGTCCGAGGTGCAGGCCGATCCCTTCCAGCGTCACGGCCGATTCGATCGAATGCCGGCGGTCCGTCACGCCCGCGGTCGCTCGAGCAACTGCTGCAGTTGGCGCATCATCCCCGCGAGCTTGAACAGCGCCGCGTGCGCGCGCAGGGCTTCCTTGTGCGGGCGCGCCGGATAACCCGACCACGTCTCCCCGGCCGGGATGTCGCCGAAGACGCCGGCCTGCGCGGCCAGGCGGGCTCCGTCCCCGACGCGGTGGTGTCCGCTCACGCCCACCTGCCCCGCGAGCACGCAGCCATCACCAATGTGCACGGAGCCCGCGATACCAACCTGCGCCATGATCAGACAGAGGCGGCCGATGCGCACGTTGTGCGCGACATGCACGAGGTTGTCAATCCGCGTACCCGTGCCAACGACTGTATCATCCACGCTGCCGCGGTCGAGCGTGGAGTTCGCCCCGACTTCGACGTCGTCCTCGATGATGCAGCGCCCCACATGCGGTATCTTGCGGTGGCTCCCGTCCACCTGAACATACCCAAAGCCATCGCACGCCACGCGGACGCCCGCGTGCAGGCGCACGCGGCGCCCAATGACGGCGCCGGGATAGAGCGTCACCGAATCCGCCAGCCAGCTCGATGCCCCGACGTGCACGCCGGCTCCGATGGTGCAGTGCGCGCCGACGCTCACATCGTCCGCGAGAATGGCGCCATCCTCGATGACGCTGAACGGACCGATCGCGACGTCCCGCCCCAGCACCGCGCCGCGCCCGAGGATGACGGTTGGATGGATTCCTTCGCGACGCGGCAGCGGGGGATACAGCGCGGGAAGCACCTCGAGCATCGCTTCCTGCGGCCGATCCACCACGATCCGGCACGCGGGACCACGCTCCAGTGAGGCCAGCGCCGGCGTGACCAGCACGACACCTGCCGCCGAGTTGAGAAATTCCGCGGTGTATTGCGCGCTCGCCAGAAAGCTCAGGTCCGACTCGACGGCACGGTCCAGCGGCGCGATGCGGGATACTCTGGTCGCACCAGCGCCCTGCACCGTGCCGTGAACCAGGCGCGCGATGTCATCGGCGGTGAGAGACGGAGGTCCCTCACCGCCGATGGTCGAGCGGCGTACGTCAACGGCGGTCACCGTGGGGTGGGCGGCTTGGGACGCGTCGCGCCAGTGGCCTTTGGCGTGGGTCCCGCCGTGTTGTCGGCGTGCGGCGGCGTGCTCGACACGGGTCCGGCCGCCTTCAGTCGCGCAACGACCTCGTCCGTGATATCCAGACTGGAATCGGCCGCGACAACGACACCCGCCTGATTTCCGGCGTCGAACACCATCGCGTATCCTTTCTCGGCGCGGATCTGTTCGATGATCCCATTGATCTTGGTCATGATCGGGCCAATGAGCTCGGCCTGCCGATCCTGGGCTTTCTTCTCCAGATCCGCCAGGCGCTGCTGATACTGCGTCTGCTTGGCGTTGATCTCCTTCTGCTTGCCGGCACGGGCCGCCGGGCTGAGCGTCGCTTCCGACTTGGTGTATGCCGAGACCATGTCGTTCAGCGAATCGCGCATGCTCTGTGCTTCCTGGCGGTACTGGCCCATCTCCTTGTCAATCTGGGCCTCGGCTTCGGCTCGCCCGGGTGCCTGGGCGAGGATCTTGTTGGAGTTGATATACGCGATTCGCTGTGTGCCTTGCGCGAGGGCTCCGCTGGCACAGATCGTAGAAAACGCCACCGTCGCCAGCGCGGCACGAACGACTGAACGCATGTTGACTCCGCCTTAGAAGAGTTGTCCAAGTTTGAAATGCAACTGCCATTTGGGATCAGGACGTCCGAACTGATCCACGCGATCAAATCCATACCCCCAGTCGAGACCGAGGGGTCCCAGCGGGGTCACCACGGCGACCCCGATCCCGGCCCCGCGGAAGAGCCGCGTCGGATCAATGTCGCGCGGACTGGCATATACGTTGCCGGCGTCATAGAACAGGTCGGCATAGAGCATCTGATTGAACCGGAAGCCGAGCTCGGCGGTTGAGCTGAAGAACGCCTTGCCGAATGATGCCCGGGTCGCCTGGCTGTTTGTGGTGGCCACGAATCCCATGGGGGTAATCGAGAACTCCTCGTACCCGCGCAACTGTTCGCCATACTGCGTGCCGCCCATGGCGAATTCCTGCGAGTAAAAGAACGGACCATCATCGCCGAACAGCGCACCGGCGCGAGCGGTCAGGCCGAGCACGAGCTTGATCGGCTGCGACCCGGGCTTGGTCCCGCCAAACTGCGCCAGCGTCGTGTAATTACGAATCTCGGTGGTATAGCGCTGGAAGCTCGAGGTGCCACCCAGCGGCCCGCCGTCGAACTGCGCCGTGAATGTCCGCATGGACCCGGCGGACGCGAATGGCATGTCGATGCGATTGTCATGCGTGACGGTGAGCCCGACGCTCGAGCGGAAGTTGCTGCCGGTGTTGATGGTGGTATCGCGTGTCGCGAGACCACCGCTGAAGCGGACCGACTCGCCACCGTACGAGAGGAACAGGCGCGTGAACGGCGAATTGAACAGCGGAAAGCCGAGCTGCAGCGAGCCACCGGCGGCCTGGCTCTGACCCAGGTCCGCGATGAGGTAGCGCGACCTGGTGTCGTATGCCGTCGCCGTACCCGAGAGGCGCGATTGCCTGATGCTCGGATCCGTGTAGCTGAGCTGAAAGTCGTTGATGTACTGCCCGAACTGCCATTGCAGCGATGCGCGCTTGCACAGGCCGAACAGATTGGGCTGGTCCAGCCCGATGAATCCGCCAACGCCGGTCCCCTCGCCAACCGAGGCGCCGAAGTTGATGCTCCCGGTGTGCTTTTCCTTCACGTGGAAGACGACGTCGACATCGCCCTTGTCGTTCGCCTGCGGCGTTTCAGGAGGGGGCATGGGCGATTCGAAAAATCCCAGGTTCTGCAGGTTCTGCCAGCTCCGAATGATGCGCGCCTGGCTGAAGACGTCACCGGGAAGAATGACGAGCGCATCGCGGATGCAGACCTCGCTCGTGTAGTCGTTGCCGGCAATGTCGATGCGATTGATGGTCGCGGGGGTCTTCTCGTCGATCTCCCAGCGGAGATTCACCACCGGAACGGAGTCCTTGCCCACGGTGCGTACGACGACCGGACGTACCTGCGCGTAGATGTAGCCTTCATCGGCGTACGCGGTGCGCAGCTTGTTCGTCGCGTCATCCCACTCGGACTGATCGAAGTACTGTACGCCGCTGCCGCCGCCGAACAGGCCCTTCACCTTCTCGCCCAGAGACGGCGACTGCGGCGTGAAGGGATAGAAGCGCTCGATGTCCTCCGTGGAGAAATGGCGGTTGCCCACCACTTCGAAGGTGCCCACGCGATACTGTTTCCCTTCCTTCACCGTGAGCTGAATGACGCCCTTGCCGGTGGCGCGGTCCACCGCCAGCGTATCCTTCACAAGCTGAAAGTCGATGAATCCGTTCTTGTCGTACAGGGCGGGAATGCGGTCGCCGATGTCAGCGGCAAACTTGTCTTCGTCGAATTCCCCCTTCTTCCAGAACCAGAACCCCTCCGGCTTGGTCTTCATGGCATCCACGATCGCGCCGGCATGGAGCGTGGAATCGCCGATGATATCCACGCCCGAGACGGCGAGCCGGCGCCCCTCGTCGATCTTGAAATCGAGGTGGGCCTCGCCGTTCACCATGGTGGTCTCGGGCTTCACGATCGCGAGATAGTAGCCGCGGGACTCGTAGAGCGAGTCGATGCGCTGCACCGCACCCGCAACCAGCGCGGGATCCAGCGGCTTCGCGGCCGGTATCTGGATCTTGTCCCGCAGGGTGCTTGCGGACACCACGTTCGCGCCCGAGACGGTGACACTCGCCAGCACCGGGCGTTCCGTGACCGAGAAGATCATCACGGATCGCCCGGTGGTCCGATCCACCTGGCAGGCAACGCGAACGTCCTCGAACTGACCAGTCGCGAACAGATTGTGAATGGCCCGCTGGAGCACGCGATAGTTCAGCGTGTCGCCCCGGGCGAGTCCGATGTCGGAGAGTGCGGTGGTGGTGGTGACGCGTCGGTTCCCCTGTACCGCAATGGAGTCAGGGATGACGCAGGGCCCGTTTGCCGCTTGCGCGTGCGCCTGGGCGCCTGCCACGACGAGGGCAAGCGTGGTGAAAAAAGGCAGCCGGAACATGGCTAGTAAGATACACGCTACACGGCCGAATGACGCCCCCGCCCGGGGGTCATTCGGCCGCGTTCGGCTGGAGTGGTTGAAGACCGTCAGGTCGTGGTCTTGCTCAGAACCCGGAAGTCCAGTTTGGTGCCGTCCGGGGATACGTCCACATCCACTTCGTCGCCCTTGGCGAAGTCGCCAACGAGGATTTTCTCCGAGAGCGGATCCTCGACGTACTTCTGAATGGCGCGCTTGAGCGGACGCGCACCAAAGTGTTCGTCGTACCCGTGCGTGCTCAGGAACTCCGTGGCGGCGCTGGTGAGCTTGAGCGTGATCTCCTCTTCGGCAAGACGCTTCTGCACGTCACGGAGCAGGATTCCCACGATCTGCGCGATGTGCTCCTTGTTCAGCGGATGGAACACGATCACGTCGTCCAGGCGGTTCAGGAATTCCGGATTGAACACGCGCTGGATCTCCTCCTTCACCTTTTCCTGAATGCGATCGAACGTTTCCCGGTCGTCCGGCGTGGAGAAGCCCAAGGCGCGATTCTTCGTGATGTCGCGCGCGCCGACGTTCGACGTCATGATCACGACCGTGTTCTTGAAGTCAATGACGCGGCCGTAGTTGTCCGTGAGGTGTCCCTCGTCCAGCACCTGCAGCAGGATGTTGAACACGTCCGGATGCGCCTTTTCGATCTCGTCCAGCAGGACGACGCTGTACGGTTTGCGCCGGACCGCCTTGGTAAGCGTGCCCGAATCCTCGTAGCCGACATAGCCCGGCGGCGCGCCGATGAGGCGGCTTACCGAGAACTTCTCCATGTACTCGCTCATGTCGACGCGAATGAGCGCCGACGGATCCGCGAAGAGGAACTTGGCCAGCGCTCGCGCCAGTTCGGTTTTGCCGACGCCCGTTGGACCGCTGAAAATGAACGACCCAATGGGCCGCGAAGGATCCTTGAGGCCCGCGCGGCTGCGCCGGATGGAGCGCGAGAGCGCCTTGATGGCCTCGTCCTGACCGACCACCGACAGATGGACTTCATCCTCCATTCTGAGCAGTCGCGCGCTCTCCGCCTCCTGGAGCCGCGTGACGGGAATGCCGGTCCAGCGGCTGACGATGAAGGCGATTTCCTCCTCGCCCAGCACCGGCCGGAAGGACTGGCGATGCTTCTCCCACTCCTCCTGCTTCCGACGAATCTCGCCCTGCAGCTCGCGCTCCTGATCGCGCAGCGTCGCGGCGCGCTCGAAGCTCTGATCGCGAACGGCGGCCTCCTTCTCCGTGTTCACATCCTCCAGCTTGTGCTTGAGCTCCGCCACTTCGGGCGGGGGCGCCTGTGCGGCCAGCCGCGCGCGCGCGCCCGCTTCGTCAATGACATCGATCGCCTTGTCCGGCAGGAAACGGTCGGTGATATAGCGTTCCGACAGCTTGGATGCCGTAACGAGCGTCGCATCGGGAATCGTGACGTGGTGGTGATCCTCGTACTTCTTGCGCAGCCCCTTGAGGATGTCCACCGTCTCCTCCACCGAGGGCGGGTCCACGATGACGGTCTGGAAGCGCCGTTCGAGTGCACCGTCCTTCTCGATGTACTTGCGATACTCGTTGAGCGTGGACGCGCCGACGCACTGCAGCTCGCCGCGCGCGAGCGCGGGCTTGAGCATGTTGCTGGCATCGATGGCGCCTTCGGCCGCGCCCGCACCCACGAGCGTGTGCAGCTCGTCGATGAACAGGATGATGTTCTTGTTCTGCGCGATCTCGTTCATCACCGCCTTGAGGCGCTCCTCGAACTGACCGCGATACTTGGTGCCTGCAATGACGGCGGCCATGTCGAGCGCCAGCACCCGGTGCTCGCGCAGCGACTCCGGACACTCGCCGCTCGCAATGAGCTGCGCGAGCCCTTCGACGATGGCCGTCTTGCCGACGCCCGGCTCGCCGATGAGCACCGGATTGTTCTTCTTGCGACGCGTGAGCACCTCCATGACCCGCTGGATCTCCTTGGCGCGCCCGATCGTCGGATCGAGCTGCCCTTCGGCCGCAAGCTGCGTGAGGTCGCGGCAGAAGTGATCCAGCGCGGGCGTCTTGGATTTCTTTTCGCCCTTGGCCTGTTGTGGCGCCGGCGGCGTCCCCGCCTGCGCCGTCGCGCCGCCCTGTGGCATCTCGGTGCCGAGCAGCCGCAGCGTCTCCGCACGGGCGGCATCCAGATTCACGCCCGTATCGGTGAGCACCTGCGCGGCAATGCCCTTCTCCTCGCGGAGCAGCCCGAGCAGCAGATGTTCCGTACCAACGTAGCTGTGGTTCAGCTCGCGCGCCTCTGCCATGGCGAGTTCCAGTACTTTCTTGGCGCGCGAGGTATAAGGAAGATCCGGGCCCGTGGTCTGCGCCGCTTTCCCCTTCTTGACCGTTTCCTCGATCTTCTGTTGCACTTCGTCGAGATCAACGCTCAAGTTCTGGAGAACGGCCGCAGCAACACCCTCTCCTTCGCGGATGAGGCCGAGCAGGATGTGCTCTGTCCCCACGTACTCGTGGTGGAGACGCGCCGCTTCCTCGCGGGCCATCGCGAGAACCTTGCGCACACGCTCGGTGAAGTTGTAGCCGTTCATACGTCCCTCGGTTCGGGCTCCCTCCCCTGGGGAGGCTTACCCGTGCGTTCCCGCTTCGTCAGCGAGCAACTGGCGCACATAGCGGGCACGAGCCAGGTTGGCTTCGCTCTCGGTGAGCGCCCTGCCTTCAGCTTGTGCCAGATGCGCCGCTTGGGAAAAAATCAGGAGCTTGTTGAGAGTATATACACTGAGTCCGGAGATCAGTTTCAATCCCACGGCCAGTCGTACGCCACTGAGGTAATTCATCGCCTCGTCGAACGTGAGGCTTCGGGCGTAGCGGAGGGTGCCATAAGCTCGCCAGAGCTTGTCCTCAATAATATATGGTGCGTCGCGAAGCAACACCCGTCTGGCGTCCTCCTCCCGCGAGATGACCGTCCGCAGCACGTACGTCAGTTGCTCGATGATGTCCTGTTCCGACCGGCCCAGAGTGGTCTGATTCGAAATCTGGAAGAAATTCCCGACCACTTCACTGCCCTCGCCATACAGCCCCCGGTACGTCAATCCCATCTGCTGCAGTCCGGACAGCGTCTTGCCGATCTCCTTCGTCAACACGAGCCCCGGCAGATGGATCAGCACCGACGCCCGCATCCCCGTCCCCGTATTCGTCGGGCATGACGTGAGGAACCCGAATTCGGGGTGGAACGCGAACGGCACCCGCCGGCCCAGATCCTGATCCATCGCGTCCACCGTGGCGTACGCCTCCGCGACGCCAAAGCCGGACCGGAGGGACTGCAGACGCAGATGATCCTCTTCATTTATCATGACGCCCGTGCCGTCGCCGAGATACACGGCGGCTCCGCTGCGCACCGGGTGCTGCGGATCCAGCCCGGCGAGCTCGCGGCTCACCAGATGTCGCTCGTGCAGGAGCAGCCGCTCTTCACCCGCCAGCTCGTCCACGCGCACGAGCACGTTCCCGAGCAGCGGCGGCGATTCACTCACCGCTTCCCTGATGCGCCCCAGCACGCGCAGCCGCTCGCCGTCGCGCGCGCGGCCCGGGAACGCGAAGCCTTCGAGATTCCGCGCCAGACGGATCCGCGTGGACAGCACGATCCCCGCGTGCTCGCCGGAGGCATCCAGCCAGCTCACACCGCCGTCGGGGAGCAGGGACAGGTCCAGCATCACTCGAGCACCTTGATCTGATCGCGCAGCCGCGCGGCCTCCTCGAACTGTTCCTGCTCCACCGCGCGACGCAGCCGATCGCGCAGCTCGGCGAGCATCGTCGCGCCCTCCTCGACATGCGGCTGCGGCGGCCGGTACGACTTGCCCTGGTGACGGGACGCGCCGTGTACCCGGCGCAACAGATCGCGCAGGCTCGACTCGAAGGCGCCGTAGCAGTACGCGCAGCCCAGCCGCCCCGTCGTCTTGAAATCGCGCAACGTGCTGGAGCAGAAGCTGCAGCGGCCGCTGTCGGTCGCCGACGCCGGAAGCTGCTTCTGAACAGCCAGAATGAAGTCCGTGAGCGCCGGCTTGGGCGTGGCGAGCTGCGTCTCGATCCCGCGCTCCGCCGCGCAGCGCTCGCACAGATGCAGCTCGGTCACGCCCTGCGCGTCCGAGCGCGTCAGGGTGATCACCGAATCCCGTTCCTTGCACCCGTCGCACAACATCAGGTCAGCACCTCGCGAACATCAGCACTGCGCAGCTTCCCGTCCTCCAGCAATAGCGCCCGGTCGGCTCGCGCCGCAAGGGAGCGATTGTGGGTCACGACGACCATGGCTACCTCCAGATCGCGCACCAGCGCGGCGAACTGGTCGTGCAGCAGCTCGGCGTTCACATGGTCCAGATTCCCCGACGGTTCGTCCGCGAGAACGACCGCGGGATCGATCGCTAGGGCGCGCGCAACCGCCGTGCGCTGCTGCTCCCCGCCGGAGAGTTCGGCCGGCCGGTGGGACATGCGCCCCCCGAGCCCCAGCCGGGCCAGCAGTTCCTCCGCGCGTGATCTGGCCCGGGCCGGCGGCCACCCGGCGATGCGAAGCGGCATCATCACGTTCTCCAGCGCTGAAAACTCTCGTAGCAAATGATGGAACTGGAAGACAAATCCCACTTTCTCGTTCCGGATCCTCGCCAGCGCCGCATCCGTCAGCGTACCCAGGGACACGCCATCCAGCACCACCTCGCCCCGCGACGGCTGGTCGAGCGCACCGAGCAGGTGGAGCAGCGTGCTCTTGCCCGCGCCACTCGCTCCCACCACGGCGATCATCTCGCCGCGATGCACATCGAGATCAATGCCATCCAGTACATGAATGGTGCCGCCGTCGCCTCCGACGTAAGTCTTCGCGAGGCCTCTCGTCTGGATGACCGTCATTCCTGACGTATCGCCTCCACCGGATAGAGCCGTGCCGCCTGCACGGCCGGATAGATCGTGGCGAGCACGGCAATCGCCAGACTTGCCGTCACGATCCAGAGCAGGTCCGTAGGTTGGATGGAAACCGGCAGGTGGTCGATGAAATATACCTGCGGGTCGAGCGCGATGAACTTCCCGCGGTCGAGCGCAATACCCACGGGCACGCCAAGCAGGAGCCCCAAGCCGGTGCCGACCACGCCAATCACCAGCCCCTGCACCAGGAAGATCCGCCGAATCGCCGGCGCCGAGAGTCCCATGGCCTTCAGGATCCCGATCTCCCGGGTCTTGTCGCGTACCACCATGGTGAGCGTGCTCACAATGTTGAACGCCGCCACGATCACGATGAGCAGAAGAATCACGCTCATGGCCAGCTTTTCGAGCTTGAGCGCCTGGAAGAGACCGGAATTCTGATCCTGCCAGTCCTCCACGCGATACGGCGAGCCGAGCGCGCGCTCGAGCCGCTCGCCAATCGACCCGGCCTCGTCTCGGCGGGTCGTGCGCGCCTCGATGCCGGTGACCGATGCCCCGAGCCCGGCGAATTCCTGCGCCGCCTTGAGCGAGATGTAGATGTACGAATTGTCATACTCGTACATGTCCGTCTTGAATTCGCCCGTGACCTCGAACTGATACATGCGCGGTACGATGCTCCCCACAGCCGGATTGTACTTCGATCCGGCAGGCGAGATGATGGTGAGCTTGTCGCCGGGCTCCACGTTCAGCCGCGCCGCAAGGCGTTCACCGAGCACGGCGCCATGCTGGGTGCCATCGCTGCTCGCAAAACGGAAATCGCCCCGCGTGGCGGTGTTGCGGATGCTCGTCACCTGGACGACGCCGCGCGCCTCGGGTTCAATGCCCGCCACGAACACACCTTCGGAATAGTCGTGTCCCGTCGTCGCCAGCCCCTGGGAGAGCACGAAGGGCGCCGCCGCCACGATGCCGGGAAACCGGCGCACCGAGTCGAGCGTGGCCCGCCAGTCGTCGGGCAGCTTGAGGTCGGGGCCGAACGTCAGCACGCGCAGGTCGGGGCTGCCGACGAGGATCTTGGCCTTGAGATCGCTCTGCATGCCCGTCATCACGCCGTTGATGATGATGAGCGCGCTCACGCCCACGAGCACCCCGCCAATCGCAATGGCGCTGATGAACGAGAACAGGCGCGACCCGTGACGGCTGCGCAGGTAGCGCCAGGCGATGCTCAGCTCGAGCGAGCTCATTCGGGCCGCATGGTGGGAAACAGAATCACATCGCGAATGTTTGCGGTGCCGGTGAGATACATGACCAGCCGATCGATCCCGATGCCCACGCCCCCCATGGGTGGCATGCCGTATTCCATGGCGCGCAGATAGTCCTCGTCCACGCCGGCGGCCTCGAGGTCGCCGGCGTCGCGAAGCCGGGCCTGCGCTTCGAGCCGCTCCCGCTGGTCGATGGGATCGTTGAGTTCACTGAACGCATTGGCGAGCTCACGGCCACCCGCAAAGAGTTCAAACCGCTCCGTCAGCGTGCGGTCTCCGCGCTTTGGCTTGGCGAGCGGAGAGAGTTCGACGGGATAGTCCACGACGAACGTGGGCGCCTGCAGGGTGGGCTCCACCAGGGCCTGGAACAGTTCGTCGAGCAGCTTGGGCCGACTCAGCGTGGATGCGCTGTGCACGCCGTGCCGCGCGGCCATCTCCCGCAGCGCCGCCTCGCCAAGCGCACGCGGATCGGTTCCGAGTGCGCGATGGAGCGCCGGCACCCACGCCACGCGCGGGAACGGCGGCTCGAGCAGCGGCACGCGCTCCGCGAACGCCGGCAGCGCGCGGACCGCGTCGGCCGCGCGCGCCAGCAACGCTTCCACCACCGACATCATCACATCGTAATCCGAGTAGGCCTCGTAGAACTCGAGCATCGTGAACTCGGGATTGTGCGTGCGGTCAATGCCCTCGTTGCGAAAGTCATGGCCAATTTCGTACACGCGCTCGAACCCCCCCACGATCAGCCGCTTGAGATAGAGCTCGTCCGCGATGCGCAGGTAGAGCGGCATGTCCAGCGCATGATGGTGTGAGACGAACGGCCGCGCCGCGGCACCGCCGTAGAGCGGCTGCAGCACCGGTGTCTCCACTTCGAGATACCCGCGTGCATCGAGAAAGGCGCGAATGGCGGTGATCAGGCGCGACCGTGCCTGGAAGAGCGCGCGCACGTCGGGGTGCACCGCCAGGTCCGCGTAGCGCTGGCGCGATCGCTGCTCCGCGTCCGCCAGGCCGGCGTGTCGCACGAGGGCGCCCTCCACGAGCTCCTCCTTGCCGAAGGGAAGCGGGCGAAGCGACTTGGCCAGCAGCTCGAACGACGCCACGCGGATCGTGACTTCGCCCGTGCGCGTGCGGAAGAGCGGACCGGCAACGCCGATGACGTCGCCGAGGTCGAGCAGGTCCAGCACCAGGAATCGCTCGTCGCCCAGCTCATCGCGCCGCAGGTACAGTTGAATCCGGCCCCCCTGATCGGCGAGATGCGCGAACGCAGTCTTGCCATGACCGCGCCAGGCCACCAGGCGCCCCGCGACGCGAACCGGATCGGCTTCGGCCGCGTCGCCCAGATGCGCGATCGCCTCCGCGACGCTGTGCGTGCGCTCGTAGCCATACGCAAACGGCTCGACGCCCAGCTCACGCAGGCGCTCGAGCTTTTCGCGTCGTGCCTTCAGGACGAAGTTGAGATCCTCCGCGCTCACGCGGCGGCCTCGCTCGCGCCGAACTTCCTGAGATATGCCTCGATAAAGGGATCGATCGCTCCATCCATGACTTTCTGCACGTCGGGAATCTTCAACTCGGTGCGATGGTCGTTCACCATGGTATATGGCTGGAAGACGTAGCTGCGAATCTGATTGCCGAACGACACGTCCGTCTTGGCGGCGTCGATCGCCGCTTTCTTGCGCTCACGCTCCTCCACCTCGCGCTGATAGAGCGCGTTCTTCAGCATCTTCATGGCGGTCGCCTTGTTCTTGAACTGCGACCGCTCCTGCTGGCAGCTCACCACGATCCCCGACGGAATGTGCGTGAGGCGCACCGCGGAACTGGTCTTGTTCACGTGCTGGCCGCCCGCGCCGGACGCGCGGAACACATCCATTCTGACGTCCTCGTCACGAATCTCGATGTTGATCTCGTTGTCTACCACGGGATAGACGAACACTGACGCGAAGCTCGTGTGGCGCCGTGCCTGCGCATCGAACGGCGAGATGCGCACCAGTCGGTGCACACCGGCCTCGGGCCGCAGGTAGCCGTAGGCGTACTGGCCCCTGAACTCGAGCATTGCCCCCTTGATCCCGGCTTCCTCCCCTTCGCTCAGGTCGAGCACCTCGACGGTGAATCCGCGCCGCTCCGCCCAGCGCGTGTACATGCGCATGAGCATGGAGGCCCAGTCCTGCGCCTCGGTCCCTCCCGCCCCCGCGCTGATTTCCACCATGGCATCGCGATGGTCGTCCGGGCCGCGCAGCAGCGAGCGCAGCTCGAAGGCCGGCACCTCCGAATCGAGCGCAACGAGCTCGCGCTCCAGCTCGGCCGCCATGTCTGCATCCGGCTCCGCCTCGAGCAGCTCGTCCATTTCCCGGATCGTCCGCACGCGCGCCGACAGCCGATCGAACGGTTCCACCCACTCCTTGAGTTCCTTGACCTCCTGAATCACCGTCTGGGCGCGCTCGTGGTCGTCCCAGAAGCCGTTCCGGGACATGCGCTCCTCGCGCTCGGTCAGCGCGCGCCGCTTGCCGTCGACGTCAAAGATACCCCCGAAGGTCGTCGAGGCGATCCTGATGCTGGCGAAGTCTGCGCGCGCGATCCGATTCCGACATGTGGTCTCCCTGCGCCGCGCCATCGGCGGCTGTGCGGCGGGTCATGGTGTGTCGTACGACACGAGCCGCCCCGCCACGCTGGCGCCGGACGGCTCGTGAGCCTGAAGCAATATAGCTGGTCGCTGGTCGCTGGTGGCTGGTCGCTGGTTGTTGTCAGAAGACCTTCTTCCCTCCGGCCAGGACGTCGTTGAGCGCATCCTGGAAGTGCGTGGTGCTCTCGGCGAATTCGCGTCCCATTTGATCCACGTATACCTCGTAGCTCTTCTTGATTTCCTCGCGGAAGAGCTCGCGCAGCGTGCCGGCGCGAAGGCCATCGGCATGCTTCTCCGGGAAGTAGGCGATGATGTCCGACACGAGCGCGCGCGCCAGGCGTCTGGCCTTGACGTTGGGATCATTGGCCAGGAAGGGATTGATGGGTGCACGAGTTGCCCGGGGTGCCGCGGGTGCCGCTGGTGCTGCCGGCGCGGGAGGCGGAGGGAGAGGAGGCGGCGCGACGGGCGGCACGGGCGCGGCAGGCCGAGCTGCGGGAGTTGCCACGGGAGCGGACGAGCCGCTCTGGCGCGGCACCGGTCCCGTGATGCGGGGCCCGGGAGCGCGCGATGGCGGTGCTGCAGGTGCTGCGGGTGGCGCGGGTGCTGCCTGCCGGGGCGCTGCGGGTGCTGCCTGCCGGGGCGCTGCCGCTGGCGTCGGAGCCAACGTCCGGAACACCGCCGGCGTCGGATGCGCGGCGGCAGTCGTGACAGACGCGGGCGTCATGACTGATTGCGCTCTGGGCGTTGGCGTCGACACCGCGTCGGGCACCGAGGCCGTGAAGTCGCTCTCGATGCGCCCGGTCGAACCGATCGGGATGACCCCGCCGCACACCGAGCAGCGCGCACGGACGCCGGACACAGGGATCTTGGCGGGATCCACGCGAAAGACGGATCCGCACTCGGGGCAGGAAACGTTCATGACCGTCCTGTCAGCGTAGCGGGTACGGCATCACTCGTTTGCGCCGACCGCGGCGTCCACGGTCGCGTCGTGCCGCCGGTCCACCACGTAGACCGACCCGGGAAGTGTCTTCGCATAGCTCTTCATCTCCGTCGCGAGCTCACTCACCTGCGCCGCATGCGTGAACACGCGCCGCTCATTCGTGACGATGCCGATGCTCACGGTCATGAGCGGGACCCGGTGGAGCTGGCCGCGGCGATCCTTGCCGAAGTAATAGCCGGCGTTCCGATCCTGCTCGGAATACTGATACGGCACCAGCGAGTCGAAAATCTCGACGATCTCGCTCGCGGTTGGTGCCGCATCGAGGAGCGGAACCACGAAAATAAAATCGTCGCCACCAATATGTCCCACAAAGCCATCGGTCGGACAGTAGCCCCGCACGACGTCGTGGAGGATTCGCGCCAGCAGCCGGATGACGCGATCGCCCTCGAAGTAGCTGTAGCGATCGTTGTATTCCTTGAAGTGATCGAGGTCCGCGTAGCAGACGGCAAACGGTTCGCCGGTGGCGATGCGCCGCGCGATCTCCTCCTCGATCTCCGGCGCTCCCGGCAGCCGCGTCGACGGGTGCACGCGCACGTCGCGCTCGGCGCGCCGGAGGAGAACGGCCAGGCGCAGTTCCGCCTCGGGGTGGGGCATGCCGCCGGAGAGCACCTCGTCCGCGCCAGCGGCGAAGGCGGCGGCAGTCGCCGCGGCACCCGTCGCGACCAGCGCCGCAGCGGGCACGACCGCGGTGTAGGAATCACGCTTGAGACGCGCGCAGGCGGCGAGCACCGCCTCGGCGTCGGTGCGCGCGTCGAACAGCGCCAGCACTGGCCGGCCACGGAGCGCGCGACCCATGAGATCATCCGCATCCGCGCACGGCTCGAGCATCAGCCCCCGCGCCTCGAGCCAGGCGCTCAGATACGCGGGTGGAGCTGATTGAGCCGTTCGTGGCGAAAAATAGACGGCCTGCGGAATGGCCACTCCAGATCATCCTCAGAAGGCGCTCACGCCGATCGGTCGCGCGCGAGGTACGCGAGCGGCCGCGGCGCGCGGAGCCGGCCGCTTCAGCATGGACGACCGGCCGGAAACGAACGCAACGGTAGATATCCCATTGAGATGCCGCGCGAATACCCGCCCTTCGTCACGCGGGCGCGGCCTCGTCAATGAGCATGATCGGGATGTCATCACGAACGGGATACGACAGGTGGCACGCATGACAAATGAGGCACTGCTCGGCCTCGCGATATTCGAGCACGCCCTTGCAGCGCGGACAGACGAGCAGATCGAGCAGCTCCGGCGAAAGGCTCATGGGGCGGAATCCTCCGGAAGACGGTAACCCAGGCGGCGCAGCGTGCGTGCGTCGCGCCGCCAGTTGGGCAGCACCTTGACCCACAGATCGAGATACACCGCTGCGCCGACCAGGTCCTCGATCTTGGCTCGCGCGGCACGCCCGATGTCGCGAATGCGTGCACCCTTGTGTCCGATGAGGATGCGCTTCTGGCTCTCGCGCTCCACGTGCATGACTGCGCGAATGTATACCGGGTGCCGCTCTTCGCGAAACTCCTCGATGACGCAGGCGACGCTGTAGGGGACCTCATCGTTGAGCTGCTCGAGCGCGGTCTCGCGGATGCACTCGCTCGCGAAAAACCGGAGCGGCTGCGTCGCGACATCGTCGGCGGGATAGAGGAAGGGGCTCTCGGGGAGCGCATCCGTGAGGTGCCGCAGCAGTGTGTCGACCCCTTCACCGGTGCGCGCCGAAAGCAGCAGCGCCGCGGGACGCGCAGCGGCGAGCGCGTCACGCTGATTCGGCTCGAGGGCATCCACCTTGTTGAGGGCGAGGATCACGGGCGCATGGAGCGCCGAATCCAGGCCGGCGGCCTCGACGAGCGTGGGCGGCGGGCCATCCAGTGCATCGGCCAGGTACACAATGACATCGGCATCCTCCAGTGCGCGACGCGCCGCGGCCTGCATGGCGCGCTGCAGGGCGTAGCGCGGGTTGAGGAGGCCCGGCGTATCGGTCACGATCATCTGCGTGTCGGCCGTGCTCAGAATGCCCACGACGCGCTCGCGGGTGGACTGCGGCTTGGGGCTCGTGATGCTGAGCTTCTGGCCCACGATCCGATTGAGCAGCGTGGACTTCCCCGCGTTGGGCTTGCCCACGACGGTGACGATGCCGGATCTGGTCATGGCGATGGGAATCATAGCAGCACGGGGGGATGGGAGACAGCGTGGGGCGGATGCGACGCAGCCCCCGGGTGCAGAACGCGCACCCGGGGGCTGAGTCAGCGAAGTGCCGGCGACGGCCTACTCTCCCGCGCCCTCTCGGGCGGAGTACCATCGGCGCTGTAGGTCTTAACGATCGTGTTCGGGATGGGAACGAGTGTGGCCCCTACGCTCTGGTCGCCAGCGATTGTCGTGCAAAGGAACAGACAATCGGAGTGGTGTAGACCGTGACAAGAAAATCCATAAAAAGCGCTTGCTCTGCTTGCAGTCCTGCTTTGGGAGTAGTCAAGCCACACGGGCGATTAGGACCGCTGCGCTCGGAGTGGGTTGCCCCACGTCCACGGGCGGCCTATCGACGGAGTAGTCTTCTCCGGCCCTTCAGGAGGCTCAAGGCCTCGGGAGCGTTCATCTCGGGGGGGGCTTCCCACTTAGATGCATTCAGCGGTTATCCCCACCAGCCATCGCTACCCGGCGATGCACTTGGCAGTGCAACCGGGACACGAGCGGGCCGTCCGACCCGGTCCTCTCGTACTAGGGTCCGCGCCCCTCAACGCTCCAACGCCCACGACGGATACAGACCGAACTGTCTCACGACGTTCTGAACCCAGCTCATGTACCACTTTAACCGGCGAACAGCCGGACCCTTGGGACCTTCTCCAGCCCCAGGATGTGATAAGCCGACATCGAGGTGCCA
>DASUKE010000036.1:0-18473 GCA_036278895.1 Gemmatimonadaceae bacterium | reverse complement strand
ATGGATCTGCGGCCGGTGACGCAGCGCCAGCTCAATGCCATCGCCCACAAACTCAACACCCGCCCGCGCCAGACGCTCGGGTGGAAAACCCCCGCCGAGGCGCTGGCGGAAATTGTTGCACCGACCGGTTGAGACCACCCGTAAATCCTGTCAATCCTGAAATCCTGTCCCGCCGTTCGCCGGGGCGCGGAACGCCGCTCGCCACCGCCATCGGAGCTCCCCTGGTTCACCAAAAATCGTGATGCGCATTAGCTTCAGGGCGGCGCGCTCGGGTGGTGGAACGGCAGACACGCGGCGCTTAGGACGCCGTGCCGAAAGGCGTGCGGGTTCGAGTCCCGCCCCGAGCATTCGTACCGCGGCGCGACACGACGGGATGCGCTGGCTTGGTGTTGTGGACTCATTCCCCCACTTTCTCCACATGCAACAGCCTGTCCTCGCACTAGCGCTGGCCTTTGCCTGCGCCGCCTTCACCCTCCCCTTGCCGCTCGAGGCGCAGCACGCGCCGGCATGGCCCGATCGGGTCGTGCCCCGCGACATCCCGCTCGGGCCGATGATCACGCGCGCCTATCGGGCCGGCACGCGCGACTCCACCGGAGCGCCTGGCCGCAACTACTGGCAGCAGCGGGTGGACTACGCGATCAGTGCGCGCCTCGATGTAGAGACGGCGAATCTCACGGGCTCGGAGACCATTGCGCTGCACAACACGACGCCGGATACGCTCCGGCAGATCGTCCTTCGCCTCTATCAGAACTATTTCCGCGCCGAATCGGATCGCAACGATTACGTCACGGACATCACGGATGGCATCCGGGTCAGCCGGCTCACCATCGATGGCGCGCCTGTCGCGCTCGACGACCCGAAGGCGTACCGCATTGACGGCACGATCGCGATTGTGCACCTGGCATCGCCTATTCTGCCGGGTGCGACAGCCACGCTCACGGCGGACTGGGAGTTCAAGGTCCCGAACGTGCCACCTGGCGAACGGGGCGAGCGCATGGGCCGGTGGGGAACACGACTCTATCAGGTCGCGCAGTGGTACCCGCAGATCGCCATGTACGATGATCTGCGCGGCTGGGATCACGACCAGTACCTCGGCACCGCGGAATTCTACAACCAGTACGGCAGCTTCGACGTGAGGCTCACGCTGCCGGCCGGATGGCTCGTGGGCGCAACGGGGACGCTCGCGAACCCTGAACAGGTGCTCTCGCAGAGCACGCGAGAGCGGCTGGCAGTCGCCCTGAAGGGTGATACGACGGTGCACGTCGTCACGGCCGCGGAACGCGGCGCCGGCAGGGCCACTGCGGCAGACTCGCTGCTCACATGGCACTTCACCGCTCCGCTCGTGAACGACTTCGCCTTCGCGACCTCCGCGGAATTCGTGTATGACGCCACGCGCGCCATGACGCCCAAACCCACGCTGGTGCAGGTGTTCTATTTGCCGGAACACGCCACCTACGAGAAAAGCGCGCAGTACGCGAAGTTCGCGCTCGAGCATCACGCGCGATACGTCATGCCATACGACTTCCCTCAGGCCACGGTGGCCGATGGGCCCGAGACCGGGATGGAGTATCCCATGATCGTCTTCTGCGGGCCCGGCTTCGGCGTCATTGCGCACGAGCTGGGGCACCAGTGGTTCCCGATGATGGTGGGGTCGAACGAAACGTGGTATGGCTGGATGGACGAAGGGTTCAACGACTTCATTGACGCGGCGGCGGGCGCGGACTTCACCGGACAGCTGGAGGACCCGATGCGCATCGGCGAGGACTATCGTCGCGTGGCCGGTTCGGAACTGGAGCCCGCCATGATGTGGCCGTCCGATTTCGCCGGTCCGCTCTACACGCTGCAGACCTACGAGAAGGCGCCGCTCGCGCTCCACGCATTGGGCGGCGTGGTCAGCGATTCGGCGGTCCGTCAGGCCTTCGCCGCGTATGCCCAGGCGTGGCGCTACCGGCACCCGTCACCATGGGACTTCTTCATGTTCATGGATCACGCGCTGGGACAGCGCCTGGACTGGTTCTGGAATGCGTGGTGGTTCACGACGGAGACGTTCGACCAGGCCATCACGGCGGTCAGCGCCCCGGCGCGCGGTGCGGTCCGCGTGACGGTGGCCGCCAGGGGCAGCATGACCATGCCCATCATCGCGCGCATCGACTATGTGGGAGGCGGCACCGAAACCATCACGCGTCCCGCTTCGGTCTGGTTCAGCGGCAACCGCACGACCACCTTTTCGGTGACGACTCGCGGCCGGCGGGTTGCACGCGTCACCCTGGACCCGGAGAACCGCTTTCAGGATGTGGATCGGAGCAACAATGTGTGGCAGGCCGGCGGCTCGGCAGCCGGGCCATCGGCGGGCGCGCGGAACTGACTCGCGCGCGCCCCTTCATTATCTTTCCGTCCATGAACATCGACATCAAGCCGAAGAAGAGCGAGGGGCTGGAGCGCCTGCTGGAAGTATCGGTTCCTGTAGATGAAGTACGGAACGCCGAAGAGCGCGCCGCGCGACGCTACGCCACGCAGGTCCGGCTGAGGGGGTTTCGCCCCGGCAAGGCACCGGCCGCCATGGTGCGGCGGAAGTTCGGCGATGCCATCCACCAGGAAGCGATCGAATCGCTCGTGCAGGACGCGTTCAAGGAAGTGCTCGAACGCGAGAAGCTCGAGCTGGCCACCCAACCGCACGTGCACGATGTGAAGGCGGACGAGGGGCAACCGCTCACCTTCGAGCTGCATCTCGAGGTACGGCCCACCATCGAGCTCCCGCGAACGCAGGGCTTCCGTGTCACCCGCACCGTGCGCCCGGTGGGCGACGAGCACGTGCGCGTGCAACTTGATGAGATGCGGGAGGAGCGGGCGACGTGGACACCGGTGGAAGAGCGCCCAATACCCGGCGACATGGTGACCGTGCATCTCGCCACGACGGACGATGGCGAGGCCATGGCCGAGCCGCAGGAATACCGCCTGGTGCTGGGCGAGGGACAGGCGCTGCCGGCGGTGGAGGAAGTCATCATGGAGACCGCACCGGGCGCCACCACGGAACGCCCGGTGAAGTGGCCGGAGGACTTTCCAGACGAGGCGCAACGCGGCAAGACGAAGCGCGTGCAGGTGACGCTCGAAGACGTCAAGCGGAAGGCGTTGCCGCCGCTGGACGATTCCTTCGCGCGCGAGGCGGGCGACTTCGACTCACTGGATGCGCTCCGGAAGACCGTGCACGGCGACCTCGTGAAGCTGGCCGAGCGCGAAGCGGATGCCGATGTCCGGCAGAAGCTCATTGACGAACTCATCGCCGCCAATGCGTTTGACGTGCCGCCGAGCTGGGTGGCGCAACTGGTGAGCGCCTACGCCGAGGCGTACAAGGTACCGGAGGATGGACGGGAAAAGTTCACGCACGATTTCCAGCCGATCGCCGAGCGACAGGTGCGGCGCGATCTGATCATTTCGACGCTTGCCAAGCGCGAGGGGTTGAGCGCGTCCGAGGCGGACATTGACGAGCGCGTCGCCGAGCTGGCCGAAAAGGGAAAGGCCAATGTCGGTCAGCTCTACGCATCGCTCCAGAAATCCGGGCGGCTGGCCGAGTTGGAGCAGAGCCTCACGGAGGAGAAAGTGATGAAGTGGCTGATGGAGAGAAATACCGTTGAATAGCCGGCGGCACCGCGCGGTCGGCTTCGTGCGTTCACTTCCCTGCGACTGACTTACACAACGATGCCCATGTCCACGATCTACCCACCCTATGTCATCGAGCGCTCGCCGCGCGGCGAGCGGACGTATGACATCTTCTCGCGGCTGCTGATGGACCGGATTGTGTTCCTCGGCACGCCCATCAACGACGACGTCGCGAACATCGTGATTGCCCAGCTCCTCTTTCTGGACGCGGACAATCCGGAGCGCGACATCAACATCTACGTCAACTCGCCGGGCGGGAGCGTGTCGGCCGGCATGGCGATCTACGACACGATGCAGTTTCTCACGTCGCCCATCCGGACCATCTGCATGGGGATGGCGGCGAGCATGGGAGCATTCCTGCTGGCGGCGGGCACGGCGGGCAAGCGGATGGCGCTGCCGCATTCGCGAATCATGATTCACCAACCGTCGGGCGGTGCGCAGGGTACGGCCGCGGATATCGAGATCCAAGCGAAGGAGATTCTCTATCTGCGGGCCAAGATGAACGAGCTCATGGCGAAGCACACGGGACGGACGGTCGAGCAGATCGAGCGCGACGTTGACCGTGATCGCTTCATGTCGGCGGAAGAGGCCAAGGCATATGGACTTATCGACAATGTGGTGGTCCAGGCCCGGGGGCTGGTGGCCAGCGAGCCGAAGGCTAGCTTGTGAAATTAATCACATGCGTTGTGTCACTTGTGATCCTTGACCGTCTTTTGAGGGCACGTTAAACATCTCCAAGCCCTCCGGCAGCGGTCCTCAGACCCGCCGCCGCCCGTCCGCTTCACCTGCTTCACGGACAGCTAATGTCGCACGATAAACACCTGCGCTGCTCGTTCTGCGGAAAGTCCAAGGATTCGGTCCGGAAATTCATTTCCGGCCCATCGGTCTACATCTGCAACGAGTGCATTTCGCTCTGCAACGAGATTCTCGCCGAGGATGAGGAGCGCGAGGTTGCCGAGGCGATCACGCAGGTTCCGACGCCGCAGGAAATCAAGGATATCCTGGACCAGTACGTGATCGGACAGGAGCGGGCGAAAAAGGCGCTCTCGGTGGCGGTCTACAATCACTACAAGCGCATCAACTGCTCGTCGGGCCGGGATGATGACGTCGAGCTCGACAAATCCAATATTCTGCTCATCGGTCCCACCGGCGTCGGCAAGACCCTGCTCGCCCAGACGCTGGCCCGAATCCTGGATGTCCCCTTCACCATCGCCGACGCCACTACGCTTACCGAAGCGGGGTACGTCGGCGAAGACGTTGAGAACATCCTCGTGCGCCTGCTGCAGGCCGGCGAGTTCAACGTTGCCGAGTGCGAACGCGGCATCGTCTACATTGATGAAATCGACAAGATCGCGCGCAAGAGCGAGAACCCGAGCATCACGCGCGACGTGTCCGGCGAAGGTGTGCAGCAGGCACTGCTCAAGATCCTCGAAGGGACGATTGCCTCCGTGCCCCCGCAGGGTGGCCGCAAGCATCCGCAACAGGAATACATCCAGATCAATACGAAGGACATCCTCTTCATCTGCGGCGGCGCGTTCGACGGACTGGAGAAAATCATCGAGGCCCGCACGGGGCGGCGGCAGATCGGTTTCACCAAGGAAGAGGTGCAGAACGGGAAGCCCAGGGACGTGGCCCGCCACCCCTTTGCGGAAGTGGAGCCCGACGACCTGCTGCGCTTCGGGCTCATTCCCGAGCTCGTGGGCCGGCTTCCGGTGGCGGTGGCGCTCGAGGCGCTCGACGAGGACGCGCTGGTGCGCATTCTCAAGGAGCCCAAGAACGCGCTCACGAAGCAGTACACCAAGCTGTTCGGCCTCGAAGATGTGAAGATCACCTTCGAGGAGTCGGCGCTGCGTGCCGTGGCGCAGAAGGCGCTCAAGCGTGGCACCGGTGCACGCGGGCTCCGCGCCATTCTCGAGGAGATCATGACCGACGTCATGTTCGACCTGCCGAGCCGCGACGACATTACCGAGGTGAAGATCACCGAGACCGCGGTGCTCGATGGCAACCCGCCGTTGCTGGAACTCTCCACCAAGCGGAGAAAGAAGGAGGCGTGACGGGTCGGGAGCGACGAAACGAACAAGGGGCCAGACACCGGCGGTGTCTGGCCCCTGCTGCATCCGACAGGCCGGCCGGCGCCGCTCAGTTGTTCATCCGCAGACTGGCGATGTCGCGCCGGGTGTCGGGATTCGTCAGATCGAGCTTCGGCCACTGCGTATAGTCGTCGGGAACGAACGGGCCCGCCAGGGACGCCATGCCGCCCATGGGCAGCGTCTTGCCGGATGTATTGTCGTACACCGCGATGATGCGGTAGCGGTGTCCCGCCTCCAGTCGCAGCGCATCCTGATTGTACCCGAACACGAAGCGGCTCAGCTTCCTGACCGTGCCGTTGGGACCGAGATCCGTGGTGAGTCGCACGAGTGTCTTTCCGCTCTCGGCGTCCTGCAGCGCAAGCGACTTGCCGTAGGGGTGCATGTGGCCGCCAATGGCGATCAGGCCGCCGCTCAGCGGCATCGTGAAGTCCGCGGAGCGCGTGGTTCGTCCCGGCGGCAGGTCGAAGGCCGTCGTTCCTCCGACGTGACTGTTGACGTCCACGTAGAAGGGCATCACGGCGAGTGGTGCATGACCGCGCTTCGGCGTCCACTTGAGCGTGATCTGCACGTACGCACCGCTCACGCTCTTCCCGTTGGCGCTGTGCAGACCGGCGAAGAAGTGAAGACTGTCGTCCCGGGAAATCGGCAGACCCATGCTCGCCGGAAGATCAATGCCTTCCGTCTCGGCGCCCGCCGCCAGCATGCGCTCGAGCTCCGGATACAGCAGCTCGCGGCGATTGAAATTCACGAGACCAACGTGATGAATGTCGTCGCGCGGAAGCGGCTGATTTGCCCCGTCCACGAGGTCCACGTGGTAGCCGTGCAGCCACCCGTCAACGGGCAGCCGGAAGGACAGCTCTTCGTCCTGCATCTGCATGTCCTCCCCCATGGGTTCGATCTGGAACGGACCGGCCCTGAGCACGACGAGGGAACGCACGCTGTCCACGGTGACGTGGAGCGCCGGGGATTCCGCCGCCGGCATGGCGTGCATCGCGTGCGAGATGGGCTGCTGCGCGCCGGCCAGCGTCGTGACCGCGGCGAGCAGGACTGGAATGGATAGGACGTGCATACGGCCTCCGGGCCAGGTGCGATGGGCGTGACTGCCATGCGCCCGAAGATGCCTTCTGTCCGAACCGACTCGCTGTCGGTCAGATTGCGTATGTGCGGTGCGGCAATGGCGTAGTGCGCCGCTACCGATGGCGTAGCCCGCTATATTTCCGACATGTCCATTTTCATTGCGCGCGGCGACGAACGTCACGAGGTGCCGGATCGTCTGCCGACGCTGCCGCTGCGCGACATGGTCGTGTTTCCGTACATGGTGATCCCCTTGCTGGTGGGACGACAGGCGTCGTTGACAGCGGTGGATGCATCGCTGCCGCATGACCGCTGGATTTTTCTCGTCGCGCAACGGAGTGGCGACGTACAGGAGCCGGCAGCAGCCGATCTGTACCGGGTTGGAGTGATTGCCAGGGTACTGCAGCTGTCCCGGTTGGCGAATGGGACGACGAAGGCACTGCTCGAGGGATTCGCGCGCGCGCGCGTGACGCGCTACGCACCGGGAATATGCCTGTATTCCTCGCTCTCGGCCATGCCACCGGTGCGGGGAACGCCGGACAGCGACGAGGACGCGATGGCGCGCCGGGTCGCGAGCCTGTTCGAGGAGTACGTAGGTCTCCACCGCCGGCTGCCGCCGGAGCTCGTGGCGCTCGTCCAGGGCAGCGAGTCACGCGAACGACAGGCCTACGCGGTGGCGGCGCACCTGCTGGTCCGCGTCGAGCAGCGCCAGCAACTCCTCGAGGCGCCGTCGGTGGGTGCCCTGCTCGAGCGGTGCAGCACGCTGCTCGCGTCGGAGATCGAGATCCTGCGACTCGAGCGCAAGATCGAGAACGACGTGCGCGGATCGCTCTTTCAGAATCAGCGGGAGTTCTATCTCCAGGAGCAGCTCAAGGCGATTCACCGCGAGCTGGGCGAGGAGGAGGCGGACGACGTGGACGAGCTGGCTGCGGCGATCGCGAAGAAGCAGTTCCCGGATCCCGTGCGCGAACGCGCCGAGCGCGAGATGCGCAAGCTGCGCCGCACGCCGCCGCTTTCGCCGGAGTCCACGGTGGGGCGCAACTATCTGGACTGGCTCGTCGCGCTTCCCTGGACCGAGCGCACCGACGATGCCGTGGACGTCGGGCGGGCCCAGGCCATTCTGGATGAGGATCACTTCGGATTGCGCGACGTGAAGGAGCGCATTCTGGACTACCTCGCCGTGCTGGCGCTCGTGGGCCATCTGGAAGGCCCCATTCTCTGTCTCGTGGGGCCGCCCGGAGTCGGCAAGACATCGTTGGGCCGCTCGATCGCGCGAGCGCTGGGCCGCCGCTTCTCCCGCATGTCGCTGGGCGGTGTGCGCGATGAGGCGGAGATTCGCGGTCACCGTCGCACGTATATCGGCGCCCTGCCCGGCCGGGTGATCCAGGCCATGCGCCGGGCGCAGGTCGTGAATCCGGTCATCCTGCTGGACGAGGTGGACAAGATGGGGCAGGACTGGCGCGGCGATCCCGCGGCCGCTCTGCTCGAAGTGCTCGATCCAGAGCAGAACCGGGCGTTCAACGACCACTATCTCGAAGTGGACTACGATCTCTCGCAGACGCTGTTCATCACGACGGCCAATTCACTGAACCAGATTCCCGATGCGCTGCGTGACCGCATGGAGATCATCAGATTGCCGGGCTACGTGGATCAGGAAAAGCACGCGATCGCGCGCCAGTATCTCGTCCCGAAGCAGTTGCGGGCGCACGGCCTCGATCCCGAGAACGTGACCATTACGCCCGAGGCGATCGCCGAGATCACGCGCAGCTACACGCGCGAGGCCGGTGTGCGCGAGCTGGAACGGCGGCTGGCCCGCGTGGCGCGCAAGCTCGCGCGCCGCGCGGTGGAAGGCGCGGAGGCGACGGCGGCGGCACATCCCATCACGGTTGGGCCGGAGGCGCTGCGCGAGCTGCTGGGCGTACCGCCGTTCGAGGAGGAGAGCGCGACGCTGGAGGACCGGGTTGGCGTGGCGACCGGGCTGGCCTATACCGCGGTGGGCGGCGACCTGCTGGAGATCGAGGTCGCCGTGGTGCGGGGGCGCGGGCGGATCCAACTCACGGGAACACTCGGCGACGTCCTCAAGGAATCGGCGAGCGCCGCGCTCACCTACGCGCGGTCACGCGCCAGCATCCTTGGCATCGATGGCGAGTTCGCGCGCGGCCGCGACATTCACGTCCACATTCCGGCCGGCGCGACGCCCAAGGACGGACCCTCTGCCGGCATCGCGATCGCGACCGCGCTCGTGAGTGCGCTCACGGGCGTGGCGGTGCGCGGCGACACCGCCATGACTGGCGAGATCACGCTGCGCGGCCGCGTGCTGCCCATTGGCGGTCTCAAGGAAAAGCTCGTGGCGGCGCGCCGCGCCGGCGTGACGCACGTGATCATTCCGCTGGCGAACGCGCGCGAACTGGAGGAGATTCCACCGGACATTCGCGGGGATCTGCAATTCCATCCGGTGAGCGCCATGGACGAAGTGCTGCTCCTGGCGCTCCGGCGCGATGTGAGCAGCGCACACACGGCGCTCGACATGTCCACGGTTGCCCACTGAAATGCGCACGACACCCGAGCGCGCCGCGGCCGTGGCCGATCCGCTCGTCATCCGTCATCTGGAATTTCTGGGTGGCATGGCGTCGCCGGACGGCTGGCGGCCGCAATCGGAGCTGCCCGAGATCGCCTTTGGCGGACGCTCGAACGTCGGCAAGTCGTCGCTGCTGAACCGGCTGGTACGCCGCAAGGCGCTGGCACGCGTGAGCCAGACGCCGGGGAAGACACGGGAGATCAACTTCTACCTGGTGAATCGGGCGTTCACGCTCGTGGATCTTCCCGGCTATGGGTATGCACGCGTCTCGAAGGAGGTGCGCGCGCAGTGGCGGCCGCTTATCGAGGGTTATCTCCGGAGCAGCACGGCCCTGCGCGGCGTCGTGCAGCTCATTGACGCGCGCCGCGAGCCAACGCCCGACGATCTGCAGATGCTGGATTTCCTGGCGGAGCTGGAGGTACCCGCGGTGATCGCGCTCACGAAGGTGGACAAGCTGCGGCGCACGGAGGTGGCCGGCCGTACGGCGACGCTGGCGCGGACGCTCGGGCTCGACGAGGACCAGGTGATTCCTTTCAGCTCGGTGACGGGCGAGGGACGGGATGATCTGGCCGCCGCAGTCGTCGCGCTGCTGGCGCAGGCACCCTGGCGGAGCGAGTGAGGCGGAACATGACGCGTCCATGGTCACGTGCGTGCAGAGCCGTGAGGTGGGCAGCGTTGTGCGCCGTTTCGGTCGCCCTGTGGGCCGGCTGTGCGTCGCACGGACCGGCATACGCGGAGGGAGCCACTCACGGGGCGACGACCGTGGACGACAGCACGCCCGGCACCCTGGTGCCAGCCGGATATGGCACGCTGCGACAGGATGACATCTCCATGCAGATCCGGCTGCCATCCGTGCTCGTCCGCGCGACGCCGCTGGATGAATCGGTGATCCGGCTGTTGTCGCCCGATTCGTACCGCGCCATGCGCGCGCTGCGCGACGGGCAGCAGGGCGCGGTGGATCACGCGGCGGCGCAGCTCGGCGTCAACCGGCCCAGCCTGTGGTATCTCTCGTTCTTCGGGCTGCAGCCGGACTCGCGCTACACCGCGCGCGACGTGGACATCATGGCGGGCGCCCGTGATTTCCGGCCGCTCGACGTGCTGCCGCTCACGGCCGGCTTTGGCAGCGAGCGCGTTGGCCAGCGCCAGGTCCAGAGTGCGGTGTACGTGTTCGACAACGGGATCGATCTCTCTCAGCCGCTTACCATCACGGTCGATGGAGTGGGGGGAACGAGCTGGACCACCGTGATGCGAACCATCGAGCAGGAGCGGGCGTTGGTGAGAGGGAGGGTGGGGCGGTAGTTGGTAGCTGGTGGTTGGTAGCTGGTTGGTGGTAGCTGGTTGGTGGTGGTTTACCTTCTTCCCCGAGAACATGGCTCTACTGCCTCTGCAACCGCTACGTCCGGGACCCGGTGCCGCTGTCGTCGATGCATGGCTGGAGCAGCTCGACAGCGAGATCCGCGCACCCGGCGCCGACTGGAACGTCATCTGCCGGCGCACACTGTGCGAGGTGGCCTATCCGGGATTCGCCGCGAACTGGGAGAGCGCCGTGGAGGATGCGGCCGTCCCGGCGGCCACGCGCGCGGCGCTGCTGGCGCTCGATCCGCGCAATGTGACGCTGGAGCCCGAATACTACGCGGACTGCGATCAGACGAAGTTCCAGCGCGTGAAGCCACTCCTCTGGCTCTGGTACAGCTTTGATCGCACGCCCATGGGCGGCCAGAATGTGGACACCGGCGTCCGACTGCGCCGGATTCTCGCGCCGCACATTTTCAAGCGTTGCGGCCGGAACTTCAAGGCGTTCCAGCACGTGGAATTCTCGTTCGGCTACAACCTCGAGGTGGGCGACGACGTCGTGCTGCACCGTCACGTGCTCCTCGACGATCGCGGCGGCATCGTGCTGGGCAACAAGGTGTCCATCTCCGATTACGCGAACATCTACAGCCATACGCACAGCATCGTCGATCAGCTCGATGTCACGAACGCGCTCACGCGCATCGATGACGGGGTCCGCATCACGTATCACGCGACGGTGCTGGCCGGCGTGCACGTGAACTGCGACGCGATGGTTGGCGCGGTAGCCGTGGCCACCAAGGATGTGCGGGCGCACCGCGTGTACGTCGGAATCCCGGCGAAGAGCATCCGCGTGAAGCCGGGTGCGCCGCCCGACGAGAACGAGTGCCTGCCGACCGCCAGCGAGCGCAAGCAGCCGTGAACCGCGGCAGGCGGCGCGCGGCAGTCGCCTCTATCCCGCGCGCTGCCGGCCGCCCGCGCTCACCTCTCCCGCCCGTCCCGGGAGCGTGATCCGCTCGATCGCGCGCGCGCTCACGCGCTCACGCGCCGCCAGCGTTTCCCCCGCTATCTCCTCGAGGGTCACGAAGCGCACGCCGTCCGCGATCCAGAGCTCCAACTGACGCGCGAAGAGCGCGAGCAGCGCCGTGGCCTCCACCTCGGTGTGAATCGAGTGCACTTCGGTGCCCCGCACGAGGTCACGGTAGAATTCGAGAAAGGCGGATTCGTCCCGGAAGCGCGGCGCATTGAAGGTCTCGTCCCACGTGGGGAGCGTTGTTGGAATCTCGAGGGTGCGGAACACGTGGCCACTGGCTTCAGGGAAGAACGGCTGGCCGCCGCGCGTGTTCGAGGCATAGAGCAGATCGTACCGGTCCTGCACCAGGAGCGAGAGCGGCGTCGCGTGCCAGCCTGGCGCCGCGGAGGCGCGGGCACGGTGCCCGAAAATGCGCGTGAACTCATCGTGCGCGCGGCCATAGTCCCGCTCGATCCGGGCCTCGCTCATGCGATGCAGTCTGTCGTGCCAGCGCACGTGATCCCACCCGTGCACGCCCACTTCGTGGCCGGCGTCGCCCACGGAGCGTATGACTGCTTCGAGCTTGCGGCCGATGTGCGGCGCGGGCAGCAGCGTGCCGTAGAGTGCCGTCCTGGGCCCGTACAGCGCCAGCGCGTTCGAGCGCAGCATCTTGCGCAGGAATCCCCTGCGCGTGAAGACGCGGAGGATGGCGCGTCCTGACCGGTCGGGGCCCAGGGTGAAGAAGAACGTTGCGCGAATCGCGTGCCGATCGAAGAGGCGCAGGAGTGCGGGAAGCCCGTTGCGCGTTCCCTCGAACGTGTCGCAGTCCACCTTGAGCGCCACGCGTCGCTCGGTCACGGTGGGTGCGGTCACGGCACTGTCGGTCGCTGGCGGCCCGACAGGTAGAAGTCGAGCGTGAGCCGGATCGCCTCATCGAAGCCGATCTTCGGCTGCCAGCCGAGCTTCTCTCCGGCCCGGCGAATGGATGGGACACGCGTCATGATGTCCTGATAGCCCTCTCCGTAGTACGCGCGCGATTCCACCGGAATGATGCGGGCATTCGCGGCCTGGGCCTCGAAACCGGGATACGTACTCACGGCCTGCACCAGCCGCTCCGCCAGCTCGCGAATGGAGACGTCGTTCGCCGGGTTGCCAATGTTGAAAATCCCGCTGTCGGCGGCGCCGTCGCGATTCTCCAGAATGGCCATGAGGCAGTCGATGCCGTCGCGAATGTGCGTGAAGGACCGCCGCTGGCGTCCGCCATCCACCAGCTTGATGGGCTCTCCATAGAGGATGTTGTGCAGGAACTGCGTCAGCACGCGCGACGAGCCTTCCTTGGGCGAGTCAATGTCGTCCAGATGCGGACCGATCCAGTTGAACGGGCGAAAGAGTGTGTAGCGCAACCCGTGCTGCTGGCCATAGGCGGAGATCACGCGATCGAGCAACTGCTTGCTCGCCGAGTAGATCCAGCGCGGCTTCGCGATCGGCCCGTATACCAGGTTGGACGTCTCCTCATCGAATTCGGCGTCGGGACACATGCCGTACACTTCGGACGTGGACGGGAAGACGACGCGCCGGCGATAGCGCACACACTGCTTGATGATGCGCAGGTTTTCCTCGAAGTCGAGCTCGAACACGGCGAGCGGATCGCGCACATAGGTGGCCGGCGTGGCGATGGCGACGAGCGGCAGCACCACATCGCACTTCTTCACGTGGTACTCGATCCACTCCTTGTTGATGGCGATGTCGCCTTCCAGAAAGCGAAAGCGCGGGTTGCCGAGGAACGGCTCGATCTTCTCGGCCGACATGTCGAGTCCGTACACCTCCCAGTTTGTGGTGGTGAGGATGCGCTCGGTGAGCGCGTTGCCGATGAACCCGTTGACGCCAAGAATGAGAATCTTCATCGCATGGAGTGCGGAGTGAGGAGAACGAGCCGTCGCGCCAGATCGGCGCCGCCGCGTTCGGTGTCGCCATCGAGCTGGGCGCGAAGGATGCCGAGCCAGTGTCCATCGCCGCACGCGGCGCGCAGCATGCCGCCGCGCAGCTCGAACGTTCCCGGGGCGGCGCCGCCCGTTGATTCGTGCGTGAGCCGGGTCTGCCAGATGTGCGCCGGATGTGCGCCCAGCCGCGTCGTCGCGCCAGGATAGGGATGCGTGACGGCGCGCACGAGGTCGTGAATGCGCGCTGCCGGCATCGTCCAGTCGAAGGCCCCGTCGGCGGGGCGGCGCCGGCCGAAGGTGGATGCGCGCGACTCATCTTGCGGACGGCGCGGCGCCGTACCCTCGAGCACTGCGCGGAGCTGGCGCGCCAGGACCACGATGGCCGCGTCGCGCACCCGGGCCTGCACCTGCGCGGCCGTGTCGTCGGGGCCAATGGGCACGGCTTCCTGATCCACGATGTCGCCGGCGTCGGCTCGGGCCGTCATGACGTGGAGCGTCGCGCCGGTTCGGGTTTCGCCACGCAGCACCGCCCAGTTCACCGGCGCGCGGCCGCGATAGGCGGGGAGCAGCGAGCCGTGCATGTTGAACGCGCCCAGCCGCGGCAGCGCGAGCACGGCGGCTGGCAGGAGTGCGCGATAGTAGAAGGAGAGCACGAGATCGGGGGCGAACGCCGCAATGACGTCGGTGCGCGCGACGTCGACATCGATGAGCACGGGAATCCCGTGCGCATCGGCCAGCGCTCGCACGGAAGGAAACCAGATCGTCTCCCCCGGCGCGTCCGCGTGCGTCGCGCATCCGACCACCTGCGTGCCCGCCGAGAGCAGGTACTCGAGGCAGGCATGGCCCACGTCGGAATACGCGAAGACCACGATGCGCGGCCCCGGCATCAGCGCTGCACGTTGCTGTCGGCGCGCGAGTCGTCGAGGCGCACAATGCCGGCCGCATCTCCGTACACGTGACGCACGAGATAGCGGGGCCGTCCCCGGACCTCCTGATAGATGCGACCAATGTACTCGCCAACGATGCCGAGCCCCGCCATGAGAACGCCCATCACCACGAACGCGAGCGCGAACAGCGTGAACACCCCTTCGGCTTCCGAGGCGCGCAGCAGCACGAAGCGCCGGACGAGGAGGTAGACGCCGAACAGCAGACCGCCGGACGCGGTGATGAATCCGAAGAGCGTGAAGAGCTGCAGCGGCACCACCGAAAAGCCGGTCATGAGATCGAAGTTGAGCCGAATCAACCGGTAGAGCGAATACTTGGACGCCCCCGCGGCGCGTTCCGCGTGTGCGACGCGCACTTCGGCGGGGCGGCGCGAGAACGTCTGGGCGAGCGCGGGGATGAACGTGGAATATTCCTCGCAGCGGTTGATGAGATCCACGACCTCACGCGAGTATGCCCGCAGCATGCATCCGTAATCGGTCATCCGAATGCCCGTGATAGCCATGGTCACCCGATTCACGAGCCAGGACGCCGCGCGCCGGAAGAGCGAGTCCCGGCGCGACTGGCGCACCCCGCCCACCACGTCGAACCCCTGATCCACGAGGGCGATGAGCTTGGGAATCTCTTCGGGCGGATTCTGCAGGTCGGCGTCGAGGGTGACGACCACATCACCCGTCGTAATGGCGAATCCCGCGAGAATGGCTGGATGCTGGCCGAAGTTGCGCGACAGCTCCACGACGCGCAGTTCGCGCGGGAATTCCCCGGCGTACGCGCGGAGCAGTTCGAGCGATCGATCGCGACTGCCATCGTCCACGAAGATCGCCTCGAAGGGGCGCGCGAGGCCGCGCAACACGGCCAGCAGGCGCGGCACGAGTACCGGAAGGTTCGCTGCCTCGTTGTAGACCGGGATGACCACCGAGATCCTCCCCTGTTCCGCGACGGTCATCGGATGTACCTCGCACAGATTTCGCGCACGGCCTCAATGACGTCCGTCTGATCGTCGGCGGTCATGTCGGGAAAGAGCGGCAGGGAGACGATGCGTTCCGACACGAAGTGCGCATCCGGAAAGTCGTCAGGCTGCCAGCCGAAGCGGTCGCGATAGTAGGAAAATTCATGCGCGGCGGAATAGTGGAGGCCGCAGCCGATGTTCCGCGCCTTGAGCTCGCGCATGAACGCGTCGCGGTCAATGGTGAGCGCGTCGATGTTGACGAGCGGCGTATAGAGGTGCCACGCATGGCGCGCGGGATATGGCACCGCCTCCGGGAGCAGCAGCGCGTCCAGGTCGCGAAACGCATCCTGATAGCGCAGCGCCATGCGGCGGCGCGCCTCGATGAACGCGTCCAAACGGGGCAGTTGGTGCAGACCGAGCGCCGCCTGGATGTCCATCATGTTGTACTTGAACCCGGGAAGCGCAATGTCGTAGCGTGGCGATCCCGCCTTGTCGAAGCGCTTCCAGGCGTTGCGGTCCATTCCATGGAACTTGAGGAGCGCGGCATGTTCGGCGATCGCATCATCGTGCGTCACGAGCATGCCCCCCTCGCCCGTCGTGATGTTCTTGTTCGGGTGGAAGGAGAACACCGACGTCGTGGGAAAGGACCCGATGCGCTGTCCCTTGTACTCGGTCCCCACGGCGTGCGCCGCGTCTTCGATGACCGCGAGATCGTGCGCGCCCGTGAGCTCGAGGAGCGGATCGAGGTCCACCGGCTGACCGACAAAATGCACCGGGATGACCGCGCGCGTGCGCGACGTGAGGCGCCGCTCAATTTCCGGCACGCGCACCTGCAACGTATGCCGGTCGACATCCGCCAGCACCGGCGTCGCGCCGACGAGCACAATGACGTTCAGCGTGGCGGCGAAGGTGAGCGGCGTGGTGATGACCTCATCGCCCGGCCCGATGTTGTGCGCCAGCAGCGCCACATGCAGACCGGCGGTGGCCGATGCGAGCGCGGTCGCGTGGCTGCCGCCCACGTAGCGGGCAAACTCCGCGGTGAAGCGCTCCACCTTGGGGCCCGTCGTGATCCAGCCCGAGTGGAGCGAGTCGAGGAGCTCGGCGATCTCGGCGTCGCCAATGCTCGGACGCGAAAACGGGAGAAAGGTGTCGCGCACGCGGGAGGAATCCGTGGTCAGTGGCCGCGGCCCATGGGGGCCGCGACATTGGAGACTACAACATACTTCCGATTGCCCGCCAGCGTCGTGAAGGCGGAGGAATCCGCCAGTTCGTGGAGCGTGCGCCGCTTCACGACGACCACCATGGGTTCACCGGAGCGCCAGCGGCGCCAGAATTCCGTACCTGACCAGAAGAGTGACGGCGGCCGCACGCCGTCGGAGCCAAGCTCGTCGGTGAAGTCGGCAACGACAATGGGGTGGTGCAGGACCCAGGGCACGAGCTGCGGATAGCACTTGTAGGACACCACGCGCTCTGCATGCGCCGCTCGAGCGGCGACCGCCACGTCGTGGCCGGACAGTTCGTCCGCCACGTGCGGCATGGCCAGAATGAGCATGAGATAGAGTGCGCCCCAGGCCAGCGCCGCCGGGAAGAGCGCGCGGCGGCCCATCACGCGCGCGCGCCACACCGCCAACCACGCCAGCACGAGCATGACCACGGTTCCAGCGCACGCGATGCCCGTGACCGCGTAGTGCGCGAAGGTTCCGCTCCGCACGCCGTACGTCACACCGCCCACACCCATGGCGGTCACGAGCCACGCGTGCCACCAGAGCGGACGCCGGAACGTCCCCGCCTCGCGCAGCACGCCCCGCGCCGCGAGTGCCGCGGCCGCGGGAAAGGCCGGCAGAATGTATGGGATCAACTTGGAATGCGACACCGAGAAGAACACGAGAATCACGCCGAACCAGAGCGCCAGAAAGAGCTCGTCCGACCATGACCGCACGCGCGCGCGCCACGCGTCACGGAGCGGGGCGATCGCGCGGTGACACACGAACGTCCACGGCAGAAATCCCGCGACGAACACGGCCACGAAGTAGTAGATCGGACCAGGACGGGACGCCTCCGGCGTGGCGAAGCGCGCGAAGTGCTCGCGGATGAAGAAGATTCGCGAGAAGCCGGGATTGGCGCGCTCCACCAGCACGAACCAGGGCACGGCGAGCAGCAGCAGCACGACCGGCGCCGGTGAGAGCAGCAGCTCCGGCAGTCGTCGCCACCGTCCGGTAAGCGCCATCCAGATGAGAAAGACCAGCCCGGGGAGCGCGATCCCAATGAGTCCCTTGGCGAGCGTGGCGAGAGCGACGCCCGCGCCGAGGAGCGCGAGCATGCCGGTGGCGCCCTTTCCTGCCTCGCGCCGCACGAGAAACGCGCGCAACGCCAGGAACGAGAGGGTCATCCCGAACGTGAGCACGGCATCCGTCGTGTTGTAGCGCGAGAGCACCCAACTGAGCGGCGCCGTGAGGAAGATGAGCGCGGCCCAGAGTCCCCAGGGTTCGGCCTCGCCCACGCCGAAGGCCAGGATCAGCATGGCGGCGGTGGCGAGACCCGCGATTCGCGTCGGCAGCCGCGCGGCGAAGGCGGACTGGCCGAGCACCGCCATGGACGCGGCGTTGGCCCAGTAGAGCAGCGGCGGCTTTTCGAAGTAGTGTGCGCTGTCGAGCCGCGGGGTGACGAAGTCGCGCGTCGCGAGCATCTCGCGCGGGATCTCGGCGTAGCGCGCCTCGTCCGGCTCGATGAGCCAGGAGCCGGGCAGCTCGAAGAACAACAACAGCGAGAACAGCAGGATCAGTGCGGCCAGGACGCGACGTTCGCTCATGCAGGGTCGTTGGGGGGAAGGGACGGAATTTAGTCCTTTCCCCACCCCCCCGCCCTTGGGAATGGGCAATCACACTGATCGGGAATGGGCAATCGGGAATGGGGAATCGGGGAGGAAGACCTCCCCACCCCG
>DASUKE010000035.1:0-96929 GCA_036278895.1 Gemmatimonadaceae bacterium | reverse complement strand
GTCGGGCCACGCGATTCGCTCGCGGCCGAGTCGCACTTTCTCGCCATGACGCTTGCCGAGCTGCTTCCCGGCGAACCCGAGGCGCTGGGGCTGGCCGCGCTCATCTCGCTGTCGCTTGCCCGGCGCGGAGCACGCGACACGCCGGACACATTCGTGCCGCTCGATGAGCAGGATCCGGCGCTGTGGGACACGGAGCTGATCGCAGTCGGCGAGCGATACCTCAATGCCGCGCGCGCGCATGGACACACGGGGCGATTCCAGATCGAGGCAGCGATCCAGTCCGTGCACTGTGCGCGGGCCGTTTCGGGCGACACCGACTGGCGTGCGCTGCGCACGCTGCACAGTGCGCTCGTCGCGATCGCTCCAACGCTCGGCGCGCGCACAGCCCACGCGGCGGCTGTGGGACGCGTGGAGGGCGCGGCAGCCGGACTCGCGGCGCTCGATGCGATCACGGATGACGCCGTGCAGCGCTTTCAGCCGGCGTGGGCGGTGCGCGCTCACCTGCTGGCCGAGGCGGGGCGGAAGGTGGACGCAGTGCAGGCCTACGAGCGCGCCATTTCGCTCACGACGGATGGGCGAGCGCGGCGTTATCTGGAGAGCCGCCTCACGGTTCTTGCTCGCGTGTAGCGGCGGCATGCGTTCGAGCACACGCTGGCGGAGGTAACGGGATGTCAGCGATCACCATGCGGGTGAAGGTGAAGCCGGGCGCGAAGCGCTCGTCGCTGGAGCAGGAGCAGGACGGCTCATGGGTCGCGCGCGTGAAGTCTCCGCCAGTGGACGGGAGAGCCAACGAGGAACTCGTCACGCTCATTGCCCGACAGTTCGGCTGCCGCCGGAGCGCCGTGCGCATTCGAGCCGGCGCGTCGGGCCGCATGAAGCTGGTGTCCGTGGAAACCAGGTGAGCCGGCGCGTCGTGATCGTCACCGTCGCTCACTTCCCCCGCTTCACCGTCCAGTCAATCGCTTTCCCGTCCTTCGAGCGTTCGTGGTAATGAATCGCGACCGGTGTCTGCCCCGATGTCACCGCGAACTCGATCCAGCCGCGGGCGCATTGCCCGGACTTCAGAGGCGTCTTCTCGAAGTTCGGTTTCCTCGCCCCTCCGAAACCGCCTATGGCGCTTCCATCGGAGAAGTGCAACTGGAAGAACGACGGAAAGGCGAACGTGTACGGCGGGGTGTTCTGGCCGGCGCACACTTCCACGTCCGCAACGACGTTGCTCAAAGGCGTAGGCCATGAGATGGCGTACACGGTAACCGTCCGACCGGTTTCCGTGATGTGCCTGTCCGGCAGTTGCTGCGCGCTCGCGAGGTGTGCCGAGAGCAGCGCCGCCGCCAGCATGAGTGGGATGGTGCGCATGGAGCCTGCTAGGTTGGAAGTGGATCGTGATTGTCACCCGACGGCCCTGCCACGCGGGCCGGGCGACATGCTGAGCGTGCCCGGCATCCCGAGCTTCACTCGCTCCTTGCGATGCGCCGCGAGATCTACGACGGTCTTGAGCAGAACGAGCAGCAGGAGTGCCGGCAGCGGAGAGCCGAGCGCCACCACGAGCGCACCGCCTCCAAGCACCATCAGGTGGAGGATGACCACCCGCGAGTAGGGCTGCGACATGAGGGCCGTCAGACTCGCCGTGCGATATTCGCCGCCCATCACATAGTTGTGGACAAACGAGATGCCGTGACTCAGGAGCAGCGCTGCGACGGCATACTCGACATGTGTGACGCGAATGGCCGCGAGGATCTGCGACACGCTGAGCCAGCGGGAATGCGTCGGGGCGAGACCGGCATACTTTCCGAACAGGTCGAACACGAACATGCCGTGTATGAGCGTGAACATGCCGAAGTGCACGCAAAAGAACGGGATCATGAACATCTTCGCGATCCAGGCGGCGGGCTCGCCGGGTTCGGCCACGAGCATCCGGAGCACGTTGAATCCGCCGACAACGACGTTCTCCAGCCAGTAGAGCAGGATGATCGGGAAGACCTGCCAGTCGAACCAGATCACGCCGATGATCGGCACCGCGTTGGCGATGACGAGCGCCAACGTCGACACCGTCACACGGCGAGACGCAGCGGAAATCGGATGCGGAGCGGTCATGGATGCCTGTGCTCGGTCGGAACGCGGGTCCGGAAGCAACTCGCCGCTGCAGGGCCGGTCGGCAGACAAGCTTAGCAGTGCGCGTGTCAAAAGACGAGTCTGGACGGCGCGCGGCACGGCGAGAAGATTCCCTGCACGGTGATGTCACGGTGGCGGCGCCCGGTCGCGGCGCCGCGATCTCCTCGAGGCCGCAACCGCATGCTCTTCATGAAACTTTCGATTCGCGTTCCGCTCACTGCCGTCGCTCTGCTGTGCGCCGCGGGCATCCTTGCGCGCGACGGGCACGCGCAGTCCGTGCCCAGGGGCTGGCACACACTCACCAACGTCACGGGCAAGTGTCAGCTCGCCGTGCCGCCGGACTGGATCATTCAGACGGTTGGACCCCACGGTGCCATGACGCCAGATAACAGGTACTCTGTCCGGTTCATGCTGACGGCGCCGCGGGCCACGTTCGCGCAACTTCAGAGCATCACGGCGCGCACCTGGAAGATCCGGCCCGCCTTCACGGTCGTAGCGGATAGCGCCACGCGCGCCATCTATCGCTACAGGCCCGCGGATTGGTATGACTGGACCGTGATCGTTGCGGGTATGCCCGCCTGCGCGGCGACGCTGCGATCGCCCGTCGCCAACGATTCCCTCGCCATGCAGATCGCGGCGACGCTCTCGCCACGGAAGCCGCTCCCGCCACGCTAGCGGAACGCGTTCTGCAGCATCGCGGCAGGCACGACAACCCGCTGCACCGAGGTCACGCATGACACTTCCCACGCGAGCGCTGGGTCGCTCGGGTCTCGACATCACCACCGTCGGATTCGGCTCCTGGGCCGTTGGCGGAGGCGGCTGGTCGTTCGGCTGGGGTCCGCAGGATGACGCCGCATCCATTCGCGCGATGCGCCACGCGCTCGACCTCGGCGTGAACTGGATCGACACGGCGGCCGTGTACGGACTGGGACACTCCGAGGAGGTCGTCGGGCGGTTGCTGCGCGAGCTGCGCGCGAGCCAGCGGCCGCTCGTGTTCACCAAGTGCGGGCTCGTGTGGAATCCGCGCGATCCCATGGAACCGGCGCGGCGCATCCTGGCGCCGGCGTCCATTCGCGCGGAGTGCGAGGCGTCGCTCCGGCGGCTGGGCGTGGAGCGCATCGATCTCTATCAGTTCCACCGGCCCGATGAGAGCGGCGTGCCGGTGGAGGATTCCTGGGGTGAGATGACGCGGCTCGTGAGTGAAGGGAAGGTGCGCGCGGCCGGCGTGTCGAACTTCTCTTTGGAGCTGCTCGAGCGCTGCGAAGCGATCCGCCACGTGGACTCGCTGCAGCCGCCGTTCTCGGCAATTCGGCGCGACGCCGCCGCGGAGCTGCTCCCGTGGTGCGCCGCGCACCGCACCGGTGTGATCTGCTACAGCCCGATGCAGGCGGGGCTGCTCACCGACAGCTTCACGGCCGCACGCGTCGCGTCGCTCGCGGCCGACGACTGGCGGCGCGGCGCCGAACAGTTCCAGGAGCCCAACCTGTCACGCAATCTCGCGCTGCGCGATGCGTTGCGGCCGATCGCGCAGCGTCACGGCAGCACGGTGCCGGCCGTTGCGGTGGCGTGGACACTCGCATGGCCGGGCGTCACGGGCGCCATCGTCGGTGCGCGCTCGCCGGAGCAGGTGGACGGGTGGATCGGCGCGGCGCGGCTCGCGCTCACGACCGCCGACCTCGACGAGATTGCCGCGGCGATTGCGCGCACGGGCGCGGGGAGCGGGCCGGCGACGCGCGGCATACCTGATCGCCCGCGTCAGCCCTCCAACTCCGCAAAAAAGGATGCAACGGCATGACGATACGATGGAGCATGTATCGCGGGGAAGCGGTATAGCTCGAGCTCGATCCGATTGAAGTATTCCAGCGCTCGCGATGGATTGACGAGGCCGCGGGCAACCAGCTCCCGGACATCGGTAATATCCTGCTGGTGCCCTCGCTCCAATTTGGCCAGCGCCTGCGCATAGGGATCGAAATGGAATATCCCGAGCGCTCCGGCCTGGTCAACAAAAAGGCTCCGATCCTCCCAACCCGGGGGCACCGGGATGAAGTCGGCCGGTGACGCGAGTTCCACGTTGACCTGCAGTCGCTCCTTCAGCGCGGGAATCGCGCGGAGGATCGTGTCCTGGTCCGGGACGAACGCGAGGTCAACATCGATGGTGCTCTTTCGCCACCCCAGGAGCACGGCGGTGGCGCCGCCGGTCAGATAGACGCGGCCCGGTACTCGAGCCGCTTCACCCAATCCTTCGAGCACGCGTTGAATCCGATTCGCATCGGCGAGCTCTCGCACAGCTAGCCGGAGGACGCTGCCGCCCGCTCAAAACTTACGAGTCGGCGAATCAGGCTATTGTAGCGGGAGTGGGCCGTGTCGGGGTCAGCCGCTCGAAGCAGGTCATACAGACGGTGCTCGGGCATGGAAATGGGATCGCGCACCTGGACGCCCAACAGCCGGAGCCGGGGCGCGCCTATTGATACCAGAAGAGCGGGCAGTGACTCGTGGCCGTGCGCCAGGTCAGCCAGTCCGGCCCGAATGAATTCCGCTCCAGGCAAGCCGGCGCTCGCCAACGAACTGGATGAGTCGTTGGGAGCGCGGTCTGCTCCGTGTCCCCGCGTACGGTGCATTGGGCAAATCTAGCACTCCCGTTGGTGCCCACGCGACACCACACCCCACACTCCCGCTACCGCCCCGCCCGTCGCGCGCGTCCCGCGGGCTCGCGCGCCTTGAGCGTACTCTCAGCGGCGAAGAAACTCGCCTTGAGGATCGGGGCGGGCATGGGGGCGGTAGCGTAGTCAGGCACCGCATCTCTCACCGCCCGGGCCATTCGCAGCAACTCCGCGTCTCCATTGGCGTAGCCGCTGATGCGCTCCGCCGTGCGCTCGAGCACCTGGCGCGCCGCCAGGAAATTACCGGAGCGGTTGGCTTCCGTGGCTTCGGCGCGTGCGCGCGCGGCAAAGATCGCGGCGACTTCACGGTCGACCGTGCGATCGCGTTGCTGCGCGTCGTTGTCCGCATGGGTGGCAAAGCGCCACCGGAGTTCGCCCCGCGCGCCGCCCGATGTGACATCACGATGTGCGAGCGCGACGCGCGCCGTGAGATGATCATCGACCTCGCCCATGGGGAACGCGATGCGGAAGACCGCGGTAACTTCCTGGTCCGACACGAGGTCGCCGAGTTCGATGGTGAGCGTGCGCGAGCCGGCGCCCATGCTCGAGCGGAACCGGTTGAGCACGTCCACCTCGGCGCCGCGCGGAACGTCCACGCAGAGCACGGCGCCGCGCACGGTGACCTCGGCGGCTTCGCCCAGCTCGCTCGTGAGAATTTCCGGGATCCGGGAGGCGCCCTCCACGAAGTAGAAGTTGCCGCCGCCCTCGTGCGCCATGTCGCGCAGCAGATGCTCATTGAAATCCGCGCCCACGCCAATGGTGGACGTGACGACGCCGCGCAGGCGAAGCTCACGAGCATGGTTGGCGATCTCGCGGTGATCGGTGATGCCCTCATTGGCGAGGCCGTCGGTAAGCAGGAGACAGCGGCTTACATCCTCGCGATCCAGGTTCGCGGCCACCTGCTCGCAACCGTGCAGCCAGCCTCCGGCGAGATTCGTATTGCCGCGCGGGCCGACACGGGCGAGTGCGGCCAGCGCCTGAGACCGCGCGCTGGCCGTTGCCGCCGTGGACGGCGCGAGCACATCGATGACATTGTCGTACACGACGAGCGAAAACCGATCGGTGTCGCGCAGCGTGACGAGGGCCTGCTGTACGGCCTCGCGAGCGAGGTCGAACTTGCGCGCGTCGGACATGGAACCCGATCTGTCGAGCACGAAGGCAACGTTCACCGGCAGACGCTCCACCCGATGCGGCCCAGCCGGTGCGACGATGCGGGCGGTGAAGTAGCGCGTGCTGTGGGCGTGCGCACGGATGAGCGCGCGATCGGTGCGGAGCTGAAGCGTCATGGAGTCCTGGTTCGTGAGCGGTAACATGGGTGCCTCAACGATAGGGAGTGGGTCTGACTGCGGTCGCTGGCTGCGCAGAGTGAGCCGGGTGGGGCGTGCACCCGATGGGCCGGCTCACGAATCTTCCGTGAGGAGGTCGCGCGCGGCGCGGAGCAGTTGTTCGAGCTGGCGATTCTGTTCGCGCGACAGCGGCCGGCGCACGTGCAGTTCGATGTCGCTGGTAAGTCCGATGCGCTCCCAGGTGCTGCGCGATTCGATGTGGGGTAGCACCTCTCGCGTTTCGCGTGCGCCGGCGTTCGACAGCTCGGATGGCGCGGGCGCGCCGGGCTCGGCAACCTGCCTCGCGTTCGCGGAGTGCACGGAGTGCTCAGCTACCGCGTTCGCGAGGCTCACGTGCGGGACCGGCATGAGCGGCGATGGTCCTGATGTCCCGAGCCTGTCGCGCGAAAGCACCTCGCGCACGTATTCCGCCGCCGAGCGCGGTGGCTTCCTTGGTGGTGCCTCACTGAGCACGCGGCTGACGTCGCCGTCCTTCAGCACCTCGAGACGGCGGCGGATTTCCGCCAGCGGAAGATGTTCGCGCTGGAGGCGCCTGATCAGGTGCAGACGGTCGAGATGCGCCGCGCCGTAGCGTGTCGCGGGTCCGTGCGAGTCCGGCGCGGGGAGCAGCCCCTGCTGGATGTAGTAGCGAATCGTGCGGACCGTGACGCCGGCGCGGTCGGCGAGCTGCTTGAGGTCGAACTCGTGTGGTATCGCGGGCATGCGTGCATGTTAACAGTGCGACGTTGCACTGTCAATATACATGTTGTCCCGCTTGCTATCAGCCCGTGGGCGAGAGCGTGTTCGACGGCGTGACCTCGATGTGCAGCGGCACCGCCGTGGTTCCCCAGCGGAGCAGCAGCGTCGTGGAATCGGCCGCGACGTTCGGAAAGGTGAACGTGAGCACGTCCAGCTCGGGCGCTTCCTGCGGTTTCACGGTGAAGCGGATCTCGCGAGCCGAGGGATCAGGGCCCTGGACGTGGAAGCGCTTCCACGTGCTGCTCAGGACGACCGTCCACTGATCCTGCTGCGGGATGGTCCAGATGGAATACTTGCCCTTGGGCACAGGCTGTCCCTCGATGTGAATGTCGCGATTCACGTCGATGGTGGTGGCCCAGTTGGCGCCGGGCGTCCAGGTGCTGCCGAACTTCACCACGCCGCCAATGAGATTCGTGCGGCCGCGCGCCTGCGGGCGGTAGTATTCAACGGTGATGGTCGTGCCATCCACCTGCTGCTCCACCATGCCGTGCTCGCTGGCCATGACCTGCGCGTGACTGCAGCAGGCCAGGGCGAGACCGAGGGCAATGACGCCCGCAAGCGCTGTCTTCACATGCACTCCTACCAGATTTTCGCCACCGAATCACGCGGGCGCACCATTGGATCACCCGCCTTGCACGAGAATGCCTTCGCGAACGCTTCCATGTTGGAGAGCGGTCCGTTCACGCGCCAGCGCGACGGCGAATGCGGATCCACCGTGACGCGCGTGCGCAGCTCGGCTGGCCGCGAATGCTCGCGGAAGCTCTGCGCGAACGCGATGAAGAACCGCTGCTCGGGCGTGAAGCCCTCGATGAGGGTCGGATGGCCGTTCCGCTGCAGCACCTTCTCCAGCGCGTCGTACGCCGTGAGCGCGCCGCCGTAGTCCGCGATGTTCTCGCCCAGCGTGAGGCGCCCATTCACATGGAAGGTGTCCACCTGGATGTAGCCGTCATATTGCTTCGCCTCCAGGTCGGCCTGCGAGTTGAATGCCTTGGAATCGGCCGGTGTCCACCAGTCGGTGAGATTCCCCGCGGCGTCGAAGTGACGGCCCTCATCGTCGAAACCGTGCGTCATCTCGTGGCCCGCCCAGCTTCCGCCCAGTGAGCCGTAGTTCGCGCCGTCATCCGCATTCGGATCGAACGTCTGCGGCACCAGCGCGCCCGCGGGGAACACCATCTCGTTCTTGGTGGGATCGTAGTAGGCGTTCACCGTGGGCACCGTCATGTCCCACTCGGTCCGGTCCACGGGCTGCCCGGGACGGTTCACGACGCGGTTCCACTCGAAGCGATCGGCGTTGACGAGATTGAGCACGAACGGTCCGTCGGCAACCTGGAGCTTCGAGTAGTCGCGCCACTTGTCCGGGTAGCCCACCTTCTCGTTCATCTTGGCCAGCTTGTCGAGCGCGTGCGCGCGCGTGGAATCCGACATCCACGCGAGCTTGAGCAGCCGCTCCTTGAACGCGGCGCGGATGTTGTCGATCACGGCCTTGGCCTTGGCCTTCGCTTCGGGCGGGAACGTCCGGGCGACGTAGGCCTGGCCCAGCGCCTCGCCAATCTCGCCGTCGGTCACGCGAAGGCACCGCTTCCAGCGCGGCAGCATTTCCTTGGCGCCCGTGAAGCGCGACGTGAACGCGAAGCTCTCGTTCACGAACGGTGTGCTGAGCCACGGCGCGGCGTTGCTCAGCGTGTGATAGCGCAGGTACGCGCGCCAGTCCTCGAGCGGGCGGTTGGCCAGGAGCGCACTCACCTTCTTCATGAACGCGGGCTCGCTCACGTTGACCGTCGTGATCGGATTCGTGACGCCCACATCATGGAAGTACGCGGCCCATTCCATGCCTGGCGTCATGGTGGCGAGCCGGCTGAGCGGCATGGGATGATCGGTGGCCTTGGGCTCGCGGCGCGCCACGCGCGGCAGTTCCGCCTTCGCCATTTCGGTCTCGAGCGACAGGACACGCCGGGCGTCGAGCACCGCGCGCGCCGAATCCTCTCCCGCGAGCGTGAACATCTTCGTCACGTGCGCGACGTACGCCTTGCGCGTGGAGTCCGACGACTTCGACGGATTGAGATAGTAATCGCGGTCGGGAAGTCCGAGGCGCGCGCGGTCGAGGTCCGCGATGTAGTGCTCGGCGTCGTGCGCGTTCACGCCGGGATAGTAGCCGAAGATGGCGCTCACGCCCGACATCTGCAGGCGCGCGGCCGCGGGAATGAGCATGTCGCGCTGCGTGACGGAATCGATCGCCGCGAGCGTCGGAGCCAGGGGCGTGAGCCCCGCCGAGTCGGCGCCGGTGGAATCCATGCAGCTCGCGTAGAATGTCCCGAGCTTGTGCTCGGTGCTCGTATCGGGAAGCGATGCGCGCTTGGCCATGGCGTCCTCGAGTACCGAGCGCACGACGAGTTCGTTGCGATCAGCCATGTCCTTGAACACGCCCGACGACGAATAGGCCGCGGGAATGGTGTCCGACTTGAGCCAGGCGCCATTGGCATACTGGAAGAAGTCGGTGCACGCCTTTGCCGTGGTGTCCATGTAGGAGACATCCACGACCTTGAGTGGCGGGAGGCTGTCGCCGTGCGCGGCGCTGCCGTTCGATGCGGCAGCCTTCGTGTCGTGCGACGCGGTGCACGCCGTGGACAACACGAGGAATCCGGTCGCCGCGGCGAGGTGAACGAGGATTGAAGGTCGAGGCATTGAGGGAGGGGAATCGAGGTAATGAATCAGGCCGAACCGAAAGTCTACTGCCGGTCCGGCCTTTCGCCAGACCGCGGACCAATCTCCGGGCGCACTTCCGCGATGCCCTCCCGGTGCTGCATCGTTCAGGAACCGTGACACGAGACATTCACATCGCGCTGCTGCGCGGCATCAACGTCGGCAAGTCGAAACGCGTCGCCATGGGCGACCTGCGCGCGCTCCTCGAACACCTCGGCTATGGTGACGTACGCACACTGCTCAACAGCGGCAACGTGGTATTCAGCGGTCCCGTTGGCGCCGGTGCGGCCGCGGGCGCGCGGATCGAGAAGGCGATGGCGGCGCGACTGCACGTCGCCGCGCGGGTCACGGTGATCACCGCCGCGGAGCTGGCCACGATCATCAGCGAGAACCCGCTCATCGGCACCGCCACCAATCCGTCGCGCTACATGGTGAGCGTGCTCGCGAATCCGGCTCATCGGCGCCGGCTCGCACCACTCACAAAGCAGGACTGGCGCCCCGAGGCGTTCGCCATGGGCGCGCGCGTGGCGTATCTGTGGTGTCCCGATGGAATCCTGGCCAGCCGCCTGCACGTGGCCGTTGCCCGCGCGCTCGGCGACGGAGTAACCGGACGCAACTGGGCCACCATGACGAAGCTGCATGCGCTCGTGCAGGGGCTGCCCTGATCGGGGTGCACGCGCGCTCGCGGCAGGACGCGCGCTGATCAGCGCGCGCCAGGCTCGTGCGTCAGCCGATAGATCATGAGCGCGGCACGTTCGGTCTGCATGGGCAGCGACTCGAGATTCACGCGTTCGCGCGGCGTATGCGCGCCCGAACCCGACGCGCCGAGCCCGTCCATGCCCGCCACGAACGGCGCGACGAACGACACGTCGCCCGCACCGCGCCGGCCGGGATCGAGCGCCTGCACGGGGCCATAGCCGAGCGCGCGGCTCACGGAATCGTAGACGGCGAGCAGGCGGTAGTTGGCCAGCGTGGGTGACATGGCCGGGTACTCGTCCGAAAATGTGATTTCCGCGGATGTGCCGGGGAGATGGTGCGCGACGACATCACGCATCACGTCTCGCGCGCTGTCCTTCTGCGCTTCGGTAATGAAGCGCAGGTCGCCATGCACCGTGACGGCGCTCGGCACGATGTTCAGCTTGCCGCTGGCGGTGCCGCTGGTGTGCAGGGTGTCATAGGACACGTTCGCGCCGCCCACGATCACGCCCGGGCTGAACGTGAGATACTTCTGGCCGGCGAGCCGCGTGCGGAAGCCGTCGAGAATGCGCGCCGCCTCGAAGATCGCGCCGTAGCCGGTTCCTTCGTCGAAAATGCCGCCCGAGTGCGCGGCGTGGCCGGTCACCTGGAGCAGCCAGCTGCTGGCGCCACGCCGCGCGACAGTGGCGTTGTCCCGGCTGCCGCCCTCGAACGCGAGCGCCACGTCGCTGCGCTTGCCGGCGTCAATCAGATCGCGGCGCGAGATGCTGAGCGGGCTGCCCGCGGCTTCCTCATCGCCGCTGAACGCCACGATGATGTTGGTGCTGTCGAGTGCGCCCACATCCTTGAGCGCCCGCAGTGCGCCAATGATGATGACGTCGCCCCCCTTCATGTCGCTCGAGCCGGCGCCCTTGGCGGTGGCCGAGTCGACGCGGACCCACTGCTGCCCCTCGCCCTCGAAGACGGTGTCGAGATGCCCGATGAGGAGCACGCGCTTGCCGCTGCCGCCGCTGCGCTCGGCGAACAGGTGACCGGCGCGGTGCATGGATGCGGGCATGTCGATCCAGCGCGTCTGAAATCCGAGCGACGACAGTTCATCCGCGAACACCTTGCCCACGGCGCGCACGCCATCGGGGTTCATGGTTCCGCTGTTGATATCCACCGCGCGCTGCAGCAGCGCGATCTGATCGTCCCGATGCGTGCGGATGTCGTCGCGAATGCGCGCTTCCATAGCCGAGAGCGGCAGACTCGCCGCGGCGTTCGCCGCCGGAGCGGGGGCAGGGGCTGTGGTGGGCGGTGCGGCAGCCGGTGGGCGGCAGGAAGCGAGGGAAATCGCGAGGGCGAGGGGAAGGAGGGTGGGGAGGGGTTTCATCGGGGAGGGAATGGAGACGAGGAAGAATTCGGGAATGGGGAATCGGGGAGGCAATCCGCCCCCCGCCGCCCCACCCCAATTTCATCAGAAATGGGGAATCGGCAATCTGCCACTCCCCGTCACCCCGCCCTTGGGAATCGGCAATCGGGAATGGGGAATCGGGGAGGAAGACCTCCCCACACCGCACCCCACGGCCTTTTTTGTCACCGCCGCCTCTCCCCGCTGCATCATTCCCCCATTCCCACGATTCCCCATTCCCGATTGCCGATTCCCAAGGGCGGGGGAGGGGTGTGGCAGATTGCCGATTCCCAAGGGAAGGGTGGCGGGGGGCGGCCTCATTGACACCGCCTGTGCTTCCTCTAACCTTTGCCCCCTGTACGAACCCCCGTGAAACGGCACGGCGATGCCGCCGGTGCCGGCCGTACGCTCCCCCCGGAGGCGCCCCACGTCCAAGAGCGATTCCGTCCGGCCACGTCGCGCGCGCAAGCAAGGTGCGCTGCAGCGGCGCCAGTCCTCGTTGCTGCGGCTCAGCGCGTCCATTGCTTCCGCGCAGACCGAGGCCGAGGTGTGCAGCGCCGTCGTGGACGGACTGCACGACGAGGCGCTCGGCTATGATTTTCTCGGCGTCTTTCTGCGCGACGCCGATACTGGCGAGCGTGTGCTCGGCGCGTCAGTGGGCTGGGCCGACATTCCGCCCGGCATGCGGATTCCTCCCGGGCAGGGGCTGAGCGCGCGGCCGCTGGTGGATGGGGAGTTGCGCTACACGCCCGACGTCACGCGGGAGCCAGCTTACGTGCCGGGTCTTTCCAGTGGTTCGGAGCTGGATGTGCCGGTGCGCGCCGGTGGCGATGTGCTGGGCGTCATCGTGGTGGAAAGCCGCGAGCCCAACGCGTTCGGCCCCGAAGACCAGGAGATTCTCACCGCGGCCGCGCAGCATGCGGGGATTGCGCTGGCGCGCATCCGGCTGCTGGCCGAGCAGCGGACACTGCTGCACGAGGAACGCCGCCGCGCCGATGAGCGCGAGGCGCTGCTCGACACGATCGCCGATCTCTCCTCGGAGCTCGAGCTGTCGCGACTGCTCGAGGCGGTGCTCAGCCGCGCGGTGACGCTGCTCGGCGCCGCCGGTGGCGAGCTGGCCACGTACGATGAGCGGAGCGGCGAGCTCGTCATCGCCGCGAACCACAACATGCTGGAGGATTCGCGCGGCACGCATCTGCGTGTGGGCGAGGGCGCGATGGGGCTCGTCGTGAGCACGGGCGAGCAGTTGATCATCCCCGACTACCAGACCTGGGCCGGCCGTGCGCCGCAGTATGCGCGCATTGACGCGCGCGCGGTGGTCGTGGCGCCGCTGCTCATCGGACGCCGCGCGGTGGGCGCGATCAACGTCTGGCACGAAGACCCGGCGCGCAGTTTCAGCGAGGCCGACCGGCGTCTGCTCAATCTGTTCGGGCAGCAGGCCGCGGTCGCGCTGGAGAACGCGCACCTGTTCACGGCCGGCCAGCGCGAGCGCCAGTACTTCGAGGTGCTCGTGCGCAACAGTCCCGTGGCGATCGTCGTGCTGGACTTTCATCACCACGTGATCTCCTGCAATCCCGCGTTCGAGCGGCTGTACGGCTACACGCAAACTGAAGTCGTTGGCCAGGACCTGGACGACCTCATCACGACGGCCGAGAACAGGCAGGAAGCGGTGTCGTACACGGTGCAGGCGTCGGAATCGCACACTGTGCAGGGATTCGGGCAGCGGCGTCGCAAGGACGGGAGCCTGGTGGACGTCGAAGTGCTCGCGGTGCCGGTGGTCATTGATGGCGAACGTGTCGGCATGATGGGCATCTATCACGACGTGACCGAGCTGCTCAGCGCGCGGCAGGTGGCCGAGGCGGCCAACGCGGCCAAGAGCCAGTTCCTGGCCAACATGAGCCACGAGCTGCGTACGCCGCTGAACGCGATCATCGGCTACAGCGAGATGCTCGAGGAGGAAGCAGCGGACCAGGGACACGACAGCTACGTCCCCGACCTGCAGAAGATCCGCACTGCGGGGCGGCATCTGCTTGCGCTCATCAACGATGTGCTCGATCTGTCGAAGATCGAGGCGGGCAAGCTCGATCTCTACATCGAGTCCTTCGACCTGCGCGAGGCCGTGGCGGAAGTGGCGACGACGGTGGAACCGCTCGTCGCGCGCAACCACAATGCGCTCGTGGTGCGGTGCGCGCCCGATCTGGGCACGATGCGCTCGGATCTCACGCGCGTTCGACAGGTGCTGCTCAACCTGTTGTCGAATGCGTCGAAGTTCACCGAGCGCGGCACCATCACGCTCGCAGCGCGCCGCGAGGGGCGCGAGGTGATTCTCGAGGTGAGCGACACCGGCATCGGCATGACGCCGGAGCAGATGGGAAAACTGTTCGAGCCGTTCTCGCAGGCGGAGACGTCCACGAGCAAGAAGTACGGCGGCACGGGGCTGGGGCTCGCGATCACACGACGGTTCTGCGGGCTCATGGGTGGCGACGTGGCGGTGACGAGCGAGCCGGGGCGCGGCACCACGTTCACCGCGCGACTGCCGGTAGATGTGGGAGAGCCGCTCTCGGCCCCCGCTGCAACGCCGCCCGAGGAACCGGCGGTCGCGCACGCCCACCGCGGAACCGGCACGGTGCTCGTGATTGACGACGACCCGGCGGCGCGCGCGATCACGCGGCGCGTGCTCGAGCGCGAAGGCTACGTGGTGGAAGAGGCCGCGGATGGTCAGACGGGGCTGCGCATGGCGAAGGCGCTGCACCCGGATCTCATCACGCTGGACGTGCTCATGCCCGTGATGGACGGGTGGGCCGTGCTCACGCGCATCAAGGCGGACCCCGCGCTCGTGCACACGCCGGTGATCCTGCAGACGATTGTCGAAGACCGGAACATGGGCTTCACGCTCGGCGCGGCGGAGTATCTCACGAAGCCCATCGACCGGAAGCGGCTGGCCGCGCTGGTCAAGCGCTACGTCGCGAGCGCAGCCATTGGTCCTGTACTCGTCGTGGAAGACGATCAACCCACGCGCACCCTGCTCGCGCGCGAGCTGGGGAAGGCCGGCTGGACTGTCGCCGAGGCGGAGAACGGCCGCGTGGCGCTGGAGCGGATCGCGGAGTCGCGCCCGGCGCTCGTGCTGCTCGATCTCATGATGCCCGAAATGGACGGCTTCGAATTCCTCGACGTGCTGCGCCAGGATGACGCGGGGCGCGGCATTCCCGTCGTTGTCATCACGGCCAAGACGGTGACGGCGGAGGACCGGCATCGGTTGAACGGCGGGGTGGAGCGCGTGCTGCTCAAGCGCACGCTGGACGCCGATGCCCTGCTCACGGAAGTGCGGGCCGTGGTGGGGGCACGGTGACTCGGACCACGATCGCCGGCCACACCGGCGAATATGCGCGGCGGGAGCCGCCCAGTGGCGGCCAGCGCGAGGCGGCTCTCCTTCGCCTGAGCACGACAATCGCGGCGGCGGAGAGCGAGGAGGCCATCTGCAAGGCGGTCGCCGGTGGACTGCAGGGCGCCGCGCTCGGTTTTGATTTTGTCGCCGTGCTTCTGGTGGACGAGGCGACCGGAGACCGCGTGCTCACCGCAAGCAGCGGTTGGGAGGGGGCGCCGGCGGGACTCCGCGTGAAGCCCGGGCAGGGATTGAGCGAGCTTCCACTCCTCGATGGCCGGCTCCACTACACGCCGCAGGTCACGCACGATACCCGGTATCTCCCTACGCGCAACGAGGGCTCCGAGGTTGACGTGCCGCTGCTTGTCAACAGGAAGCTGGTGGGGGTGCTGGTGGTTGAAAGCAACCGGCACCACGCGTTCGGCCCCGACGATTTCGAAGTGCTGCGTGCCGCGGCGAATCAGGCCGGCATCGCGATTGGCGGGACGCGCCTGCTGGCATCCGAGCGGCAGCGCGCGGACGAACAGGAAGCGCTGCGCGCCACCATGGCGGATCTTTCCGCGAGACTGGAGCTGTCGGATCTGCTGCAGGCGGTGCTCGAGCGCGCGGTGCAACTGCTGCACGTGAGTCACGGTGAGCTTGCCACGTATGACCGCGATCGGGAGGAGCTGGAGATCGTCGCCAGCTTCAACGTTGGCAAGAGCGACACCACAGGCACCCGCATGCGCGTCGGGGAGGGGGCCATGGGCCACGTGGCGCTCACGCGCGAACCGCTCATCATTCCAGACTACCTGAAGTGGGCGTCGCGATCGGACCAGTACGCGCAAGTCGAGTTCCACGCCGTGATGGTGGCGCCGCTGCTCATGGGGCGGCAGCTCGTTGGCGCCATTGCGTTCATGGACAAGGATCCCGCGCGGCGTTTTGGGCAGAACGATCTGCGCCTGCTCGATCTCTTCGCGCCACAGGCATCGGTCGCGATAGAAAATGCCCGCCTGTTCGCCGTCGAACGCCAGCGTGCCGAGGAGCAGCAGGCGTTGCTCGACACCATGAAGGACCTGGCCGGGCAGCTCGAACTCTCGAAGGTGCTGCACCGGGTGCTGGAACGGGCGGTCGCGCTGCTCGACGTGACGGGTGGGGAACTGGCCACGTACGATGAAGCCAGGGGCGATCTGGTCATCGTGGCGAGTCACAACATGGGCACGAATGCACTTGGCAACCATATCGCCATGGGCGACGGTGCCATGGGGCGAGCGGCGGAGACGCGGCAGTCGCTGATCATCCCGCGCTATCAGGAGTGGGAGGGCCGCTCGTCGCAATACACGCAGAGCACCGTTCAGTCGGTGATGGCCGCGCCACTGCTCATCGGAACGCGACTCGTCGGCACGATCGCGAGCGTGCACTCCGACTCCAGCCGCGAGCTGGGACCCGGGGACTTGCGCCTGCTGGAGCTGTTCGCGCCCGAGGCGGCCATCGCCATCGAGAATGCGCGCCTCTTCACACGGGCCCAGCATCAGCAGCAATACTTCGCGGAACTGGTGGCGAACAGTCCGGTGGCCATCGTGACGCTGGACACCAGTCATTCGGTGGTGTCGTGCAATCCGGCGTTCCTGGAGCTCTACGGATATGAGGAGAGCGAAGTCGTCGGACATCACCTCGACGATCTGATCACGACTCCCGAGAGCCGCGCGCAGGCGGCGCAGTACACGGAACAGGCGCTGCACCTTCAGCCGGTTCGCGCCATTGCGCAGCGCCGCCGCAAGGATGGCACGCTGGTGGATGTCGAAGTGCTGGGCGTGCCCGTCGTGGTGGATGGCGCGCTCGTGGGGATGATGGGCCTGTACCACGACATCAGCGAGCTGCTGCGGGCGCGGCGCGAAGCGGAAGACGCGAATTCGGCCAAGAGCCAGTTCCTGGCGAGCATGAGTCATGAATTGCGCACGCCGCTCAACGCGATCATCGGCTACAGCGAAATGCTCGAGGAGGAAGCGGAAGAGCGCGGCCAGCCGGAGTCCATCGCCGACCTGCAGAAGATCCGCTCCGCGGGACGCCACCTGCTGGCGCTCATCAACGACGTGCTCGATCTGTCGAAGATCGAGGCGGGCAAGCTCGAGCTCTTCATCGAGTCGTTCGATCTGGGCGCCGCCGTGGGCGATGTGGCGACCACGATCCGGCCGCTCGTCGAGAAGAACGGGAACAGGCTGGTCATTGACGCTCCCGCCGACCTTGGCGTAGTGCGTTCCGATCTCACGCGCGTGCGACAGATTCTGCTGAATCTGCTCTCCAATGCGTGCAAGTTCACCGAGAAGGGAACCATCACGCTCGCGGTCGCACGCCGGAGTGGCGACGTCGAGTTCCGCGTCAGCGACTCCGGCATTGGCATGACGCCGGATCAGTTGAGCCGGCTCTTCCAGGCCTTCGCACAGGCCGAAGCCTCGACGAGCAAGAAGTACGGCGGCACGGGACTCGGGCTCGCGATCACCCGGCGATTCTGCGAGCTGATGGGCGGCACGGTGTCCGTGACCAGCGAGCCCGGGCGCGGCTCCACCTTCCTGGTGCGGCTGCCTGTCAACGCGGGCGAGCAGGCGGAGAGTCCTGCGTCCGAGAGGAATGGCGCGAAATCCGGACTGGTGCTCGTCATTGACGATGATCCCGCGGTTCGCGCGATCACCCGGCGCGTGCTCTCGCGCGAGGGGTACGACGTCGTGGAAGCGGCCGATGGCGAAACCGGACTGCGGCTCGCGAGGGAACTCCACCCGCATCTCATCACGCTCGACATCCTCATGCCGGGCATGGATGGCTGGGCGGTGCTTGCAGCGCTCAAGGCGGATCCTGCTCTCGCCGCGACACCGGTGATTCTCCAGACCATAGTCGAGGACCGCAATCTGGGCTTCGCGCTCGGCGCGTCGGAATACCTCACGAAACCCATTGAACGCAAACGGCTCGCCGCTCTCGTCAAGCGCTACGTGCCCAGCGCCAGTGCGGGAGGCGTGCTCGTGGTGGAAGACGACCGGCAGACGCGGACGCTACTGCAGCGGACGCTCACCAGGGCTGGCTGGACCGTGACCGAAGCCGAGAACGGACGTGTGGCGCTGGATCGGATTGCGGCCGAACGTCCGGCGCTGGTGCTGCTCGATCTGCTGATGCCGGAGATGGACGGATTTGAATTTCTTGACGCAATGCGTCGTGATGAGGTGTGTCGGGGCATTCCTGTGGTCGTCATCACGGCGAAAACGGTGACCGCGGAAGACCGGCGCCGGCTGAGCGGCGGCGTGGAGCGCGTACTGCACAAGCACGTGCTGGACGCGGACGCGCTGCTCACCGAAGTGCGGGCGGTGGTGGCGGCGCAATGAAACGGAAATCCCCGTCGCGCGCGGCGCATCGCCAGGCAGCGCTACTCCGGTTGTCCGCCGAAATCGCGGCCGCGCCCAATGAAGCGGAAATCTGTCGCGCCGTGGTGAATGGGCTGCGCGACCCCGCGCTCGGCTATGTGTTCCTCGGCCTGTTCCTGCTCGATGAGACCACCGGCGATCGCGTGCTGAAGGCGAGCGTGGGATGGCCCGACGTGCCGCTGGACTGGCGCGTGCATCCCGGCCAGGGATTGAGCGAGCGCCCGCTGCACGACGGGAAGCTGCGCTACACGCCGGATGTCACGCGCGAGGCGGGATACCTGCCCAGTCTGAACAGTGGCTCCGAGGTGGATGTGCCGCTGGGATTCGGCGACAAGATGTTCGGCGTGCTCGTGGTGGAGAGCAGCGAGCCCGACGCGTTTTCCGACAACGACTTCGAAATCCTCACGGCCGCCGCCACGCAGGCGAGCATCGCCATTGACCGGGAGCGGTCATTGATCGCGGAGCGGCGGCGGGCGAACGAGCAGCAGGCGCTGCTCGACACGCTCGCGGATCTCTCGGGCGAACTGGAGCTGGGCAAGCTGCTCACGAGCGTGCTGGGTCGCGCCGTCACGCTGCTGGGTGTGAGCGGCGGCGAGCTGGCCATCTACGACGAGAGCCGGCAGGAGCTGGAGATCGTGGCGAGTCTCAACATTGGCGTGGATTCCACCGGCGCGCGATTGTCGCTCGGGGAAGGCGCAATGGGACACGTGGCGGTCACGCGCGAGCCGGTGCGCATTGACGAGTATCACAAGTGGCTGGGTCGCTCCGCCAAGTACTCCGACGTGGAGGTGCATTCGGTAATGGCGGCGCCGCTGCTCATCGGGCACCGGCTGGTGGGCGCGTTCGCCTGCGTACACGATGACCCCGCGCGAAAGTTCCAGCCAGATGATCTCCGGCTGCTCAATCTCTTTGCGCCGCAGGCGGCCGTGGCCATCGAGAACGCGCGCCTCTACACCGCGGCGCAGCGCCAGAAGCAGTACTTCGAGGACCTGGTGCTCAACAACCCGGTCGCCATCGTCGTGCTCGACACCGCACACGACATCGTGTCGTGCAATCCGGCATTCGTGAAGTTGTACGGGTACGGGCAGGACGAGGTCGTGGGACGCAACCTGGATGATCTCATCTCCACGGAGACGACGCGGTCGGAAGCGGTGGCCATCACGCAGCACGTCCTGCAGGAAGGCGCGGTGCGCAGCATCGGCCGGCGCCGTCGCAAGGACGGCAGCGTGGTGGACGTGGAAGTGCTCGGCGTCCCGGTACGCGTGGAAGGAGAGCTCGTGGGACTCATGGGACTCTACCACGACATCACCGAACTCTCACGCGCCCGCAAGGACGCCGAGGAAGCCAACAGCGCGAAAAGCCAGTTCCTCGCGAACATGAGTCACGAGCTGCGCACGCCGCTCAACGCCATCATCGGCTACAGCGAAATGCTGGAAGAGGAGACGACGGAGCTCGGGCATCCGGAGCTCACGCCCGACCTGCGCCGCATCCGTACGGCCGGCAAGCATCTGCTCGCGCTCATCAACGACATTCTCGATCTCTCCAAGATCGAGGCGGGCAAGACCGAGCTGTATCTCGAGACGTTCGACGTTGCGGGAATGGTGGACGACGTGGTGACGACGGTGCGGCCGCTCGTGGAGAAGAATGCGAACGTGCTGGTGGTGAGCGCCGGTGCGCCGGGCAGCATGCGCACGGACCTTACCAAGGTGCGGCAGATGCTGCTCAACCTGCTCTCCAATGCGTGCAAGTTCACGGAGCACGGGACGATCCGGCTCGAGGTGGAGCGCGACGCCGGGGACATCTCCTTTCGCGTGAGCGACTCCGGCATCGGGATGACCGATGTGCAGCTCTCCAGATTGTTCGAGGCGTTCGCGCAGGCGGAGTCGTCCACGAGCAAGCGCTATGGGGGCACCGGTCTCGGACTGGCCATCTCGCGCCGCTTTGCGCGGCTCATGGGTGGCGACATCAGCGTGACCAGCGAGCCGGGACAGGGCTCGACGTTCACCATTCGGCTTCCGGTGGAAACTCCTGTCACTGGTGAGCCGTCCGGCGCAAAGTCCGCGGCCAGCAACGGAACCGGCGCCGGCACGGTGCTCGTGATAGACGACAGCGAACAGGCGCGCGAGCTGATCCGGCGCTTCCTCGTCGGTGAAGGATTCTCGGTGCTCGAGGCGGCGGACGGCGAGTCCGGCCTCGCCCTCGCGCGGCAGCATCGTCCCGATGCCATCACGCTCGATGTGCTCATGCCGGGTATGGATGGCTGGGCGATTCTCGCGGCGCTCAAGGCAGAGCCGGAGGTAGCCGACATTCCGGTGATCATGCTCACCATGCTGGACGACCGGAACCTCGGCCTCGCTCTGGGCGCGTCGGACTTCATGACCAAGCCGATCGATCGCGATCGCATGCGCGCGGTGCTGGCGCGCTATCGTCGCGACGGCGCCAGCGACGTGCTGGTGGTGGAGGACGATCCGGCGACGCGCGACCTGCTGCGCCGGCTGCTGGAGGGCGATGGCTGGACGGTGGCGGAGGCGGAGAACGGGCGGGCCGCGCTCGGCGCGCTCGGGCGTCACGTCCCCGCGCTCATCCTGCTCGACCTGATGATGCCGGTGATGGACGGCAGCCAGTTCGCGGCGGAGTTGCGCAAGGTGGACGCGTGGCGCGACATCCCGATCATCGTCATCACCGCCAAGGATCTCACCGCGGAGGATCGCCGCGCGCTGAACGGCGATGTCCAGGGCGTACTGCAGAAGGGCGCGTTCAGCCGGGAGACGCTGCTGCGGGAAATTCAAAGTCTGATGCACACCGCCGCCAATGGCCTTCAGCATACGAGGTAGGGAATGACGAAGATCCTGCTGGTGGAAGACAACGAAATGAATCGCGACATGCTGTCACGGCGACTCGTCCGCAAGGGCTACGAGGTGGCGGTAGCGCTGGACGGACTGGAAGGCGTGACCATGGCGCTCGCGGGTGGCTATGACCTCATACTCATGGACATGAGTCTGCCGGAGCTCGATGGCTGGGAAGCGACGCGCCGGGTGCGGCAGGCGGAGGAGAATCATCACGTGCCCATCATCGGCCTCACCGCGCACGCCATGTCGGGTGATCGCGAGAAGGCGCTTGCCGCGGGGTGCGACGATTACGACACGAAGCCGGTGGAGCTGGACCGGTTGCTCGGCAAGATCCAGGCGCTGCTGGCGAAGCAGGAATGACCGGACTCACGACGCCGGCAGCGGTGGCGGAGCTGCGCCACGAACTGCGCACGCCACTCAATCTCATCATTGGATATGGTGAGATGCTGCTGGAGGATGCGACGGACCCCGTGGCGCGCACACAGCTCGAGCAGACGCTCGACGCCGGCCGCGAGCTGCTCGGCATCATCAATGCCGCGGTGCCGCCGTCGCGCGACGAGATCAGCGAGGCGGACTTTGTTCGGCTGCACGCGACGCTGCGCGGCCCGCAGGAGCGAATCGTCGCCGCCACCGCTGCACTGCTGGCTCCCGCCTCCGGCGAGCCGGATCCCCAGTTCGAACGCGATGTGCGGCGCATTCGGAGCTCCGCCGAGCGACTGCTCACGGTGGAGCTGCCGCAGGGGCACGGCACGGCCGCGCGCGACATCACGGTGGAGCATCCCGTGCTCGCGACCGTCGCGGCCGCGTCGGTGAAGCCGGCGCACATCCTGGTGGTGGACGACCAGGAGGACAATCGCGCGGTGCTCGAACGGCGGTTGCGGCGGCAGGGTCATACTGTGGAGAGCGCTGCGGGCGGATATCCCGCCCTCGACATGCTCACGCGCACGTGCTTCGACCTGGTGCTGCTGGATGTGATGATGCCGGATCTCGACGGACTCGCCGTGCTCGAGCGGATGAAGGCCAATGGCGCCACGCGCGACATCCCGGTCATCATGATCTCGGCGCTCGACGACGTGGCCAGCGTGGTGCGCTGCATCGAACGCGGCGCCGAGGACCATCTGTCCAAACCGTTCGACCCGGTGTTGCTCCGCGCGCGGATCAGCTCCTGTCTGGAGAAGAAGCGGCTGCGCGATGCGGAACTCGAGTATCTGCAGGATGTGAGTCGCGTGATCCAGGCGGCGACGGAAATGGAAGGCGGGAGCTACACGAGCGGCGGACTGGCGGAGGTGGCGCGGCGCGGCGACGAGCTGGGGCGGCTGGCCCGTGTGTTCGATGAAATGGCCGATCAGATCCGCGCGCGCGAGGCGCGGCTGCAGAATCAGGTGGACGCACTCAGGCGCGAGATCGGCGAAGCGCGGCAATCATCGCGTCAGGCCGCTCCGCGTGCGGTGCCGGTGCTGGCAACGGGCGAGCTGTTCGCTGGCCGGTTCGAGATTCTGGAGGAGATCGGCAGCGGAGGCATGGGCATGGTGTACCGCGCGCTCGACCGCGAGCTGGGCGATCAGGTGGCGCTCAAGATGCTGCTCCCCGAGCTGGTGCGCGATCAATCGCTCGTGGAGCGATTCAAGTCGGAGATTCGTCTCGCGCGTCACATCTCGAGCAAGCACGTGGTACGCACGCATGACATTGGTGAGCGCGACGGCGTGTACTTCCTGACCATGGAGTACGTGGAGGGCATTACCGTGCGCGAGCTGCTCGACACGCGCGGAAAGCTGGGCGTGGCGCCCACGCTGGCCATCGCCAGCCAGCTCGCGTACTCGCTCGTGGCGGCGCATGGCCAGGGCGTGATCCACCGGGACATCAAACCGCAGAACCTGCTGCTCGATGCCTCGGGCGTGCTCAAGGTGATGGACTTCGGCGTCGCGCGGCTCGCGGGCGCGACCAGCGGACTGACGGAGGTGGGCATGTCGGTGGGCACGCCGACCTACATGGCGCCCGAGCAGATGCTGGGCGAGGAGTTCGATGCGCGGGTGGATCTCTACGCCACGGGTGTGGTGCTGTTCGAATGTCTGCTGGGGCGTGTGCCCTTCGAGGCGAATTCCGCGGTGGCGCTCATCGCGAAGGTGTTGAGCGAGCCGGCGCCCGTGCCGGCGGCGCTCGATCCGGGAATTCCGCAGCCGCTGTCCGACCTCGTGGTGCGGTTGCTGGCCAAGGAACCGGACGCACGGCCCGCCAATGCGGAGGAGCTGGCGCAGATTCTCTCGCGGCTGGGGTAAGGCCGACACGGTTCCCTCTTCAGGCAGAAGCCGGAATCCACCGATGCGATCCGGCGTTCATCTGCATGACGCGCGCTACTGGCGCGTGAGCGTGATCCGGAGGCTGTCGACGCCCATGAGGTTCCCGACGCCTTGCTTTGCCGGGCCCATGAGTACTGCATCGAGTGTCGAATCGCTACTGAACGTGCCATCCAGCTCATTTCCCTGCTGCCATCCGTTCGCGCCGGTGCTGTCCAGGGCGATTGTGATCGTTGTCCCCGCGAGCGACGGGTGGCCAAGACGCCTGAGTTGAGCGTTCGCTCCCACCTCGATTAACGCGCCGGTCGAATCCCTTCGAAAGACAGCGGAGCCAGACGCGACGCAGACCGTGTCGCAGTATGCGTCGCCGAAGGAAACGGCGAAAACGACATCACCGGACTCGCCCTTCCAGGTCCCGGAAATTATCGGCGTAAGGAGTCCCCCAGGGATTACCACGGGGCCTGGTGGCGGGGCGTCCGGATTGAAGTCCAACCCCGTCAGGGGGTTACAGGCCGAAAGCAGCGCAGCTGAGACAAGCAAGAGGAAGTTGCGCATGAGAAGGGCTCCGTGAGAGCGAGCGTGTCATGAGGAACGCCATGAAGCTACTCTCCAAGGTGCGCCGACCAGCGCTGCACAACACATAGCACAAAAGACGTAGAAGGGACACCGGTATGACGTAGTGCACGGCTTCGCGGGCGCGACTCAGCGAACGGTTCCAATCAATCAATCAATCAATCAATCAATGGGATTGGTGGCCCACACGGTAACATCCTTCACTAGGGTGCGATCGCTCAGCGCCAGCATGTCCGCGATCACCGCGGCAATGTCATCGGCGTGGAGCTTGGATTGGTTCTCGGCCGGACCCGGTCGGCCAGAGTTAGCGCGGAACGCCGTGAGCACCTCGCTCGGATTGATCTGCATGACGCGCACGTCATACTGCCGGAGTTCGGTGCGCCACACATCGGTGAGTCCCGCGAGCGCGAACTTGCTCGACGAATAGGCGGTGCCATTGGCGCCGCCGCGCTGGCCGGATGTCGACGCCACATTGACGATATTGCCGCGGCGCTGCTGCACGAAGTGGCGCGCCGAATCGCGGGCGACGAGCATGGCGCCGAGCACGTTGGTTTCCCAGACGCTGCGGAAGTCAGCGGTCGTCATGTCGATGAGTGGCGCGAAGCGGCCAAAGCCCGCGTTGTTGATGAGCGTGTCGTAGCCGCCGAGCTCGCGGATGACGGTGGCGACGAGACGCGCGACGTCGGCTTCGCGGCTCACGTCGGCTTCGATGGGCGTGGCGCCAATTTCCTTTGCGGCGGTGCGGAGCGCCGCGGCATTGCGTCCGCAGATGGCGACGCGGGCGCCGGCGTCAGCGAGGCGTTTGGCGGTGGCGAAGCCGATTCCCGAGCTGCCGCCGGTGACGAGCACTTTCGCGGTGGAGAGATCCATGGGTGGTCCGTGTTGCGAGTGGAAGATGCGCGGCGCAGGCTTGTCGCGTTCCGACTCTGGTGAAACGATGCTGGCGCGCCGGGTGTTCCGGGAGCGACGTAGGAGCGCAGGGCAATGCTCCTGCGGGCATGATAATGGTGCGGCGAAGTCCAATGGAGAATCCATTTTTCTGGCAGAACATTGGACAGGATTTCAGGATTCACGGGATTGACAGGATTCCTGATTGGGCGGTGTCAGTGGAGGGTGCATGCAGGAGGGATTGATGGAGCATGAGGACGTGACACGGGCCATCATTGGTTGTGCGATGATGGTGCATCGGAAACTCGGGTCGGGGTTTCTCGAGTCGGTGTATCAGAATGCGCTCGCGCATGAATTGCGGAAGGCGACTCTTCCCGTGCAATGCGCCCGCAGGATTCGGGTGCAGTATGACGGCGTGGTCGTCGGCAATTTCGTGGCCGATATGGTGGTGGCTGGCTGTGTCCTCGTGGAGATCAAGTCAGTTCAGACGCTGGGGCCAGCTCACGGTGCCCAACTCGTCAACTACCTCGCCGCGACGCGCATGGAGGTTGGGTTACTTTTCAACTTCGGCTCAGCGTCGCTGCAATTTCAGAGGAAAGTGCACACGTATCGTTCGCGGACATCACGACAGGCTCTGCAGGACGTATCGCCATCACCAGAACAGTCCATCGTTCTGCCGACGATTTCCCAGGTCGCGAATGCTGTCGAGCCTGTTCAGTCCTGTGAGTGACAGGTAGCGGACACCGGGCTTTGCTTCGTGTAGCTGACAGGATTTGCGCAACCAACAGACAAAAAAATGACAGGATTTACAGGATTGACAGGATGAACAGGATTGTTGGGAGCCGAGACTCAAAATTTCAGTCCGTTCGCTGAACGACGACAACTGCTTTGGGAACGGCGCCGTGAGAATCGGTGTGAATCCTGTCAATCCTGAAATCCTGTCCAGCCGTTAGCAGGGCTGGAGCAGGCTGCCCGGAACCACGCAAGCTCGGATTTCCCTGAAATCCTGTCCCGCCGATCGCCGGCGCGCGGTACGCTCCTCGATCGCCGGCGCGCTGCACCGGTCGCGCTCGCGACGCGGCGAGACCAGAGCGACGTGTGGACAAGGACCCGGGGGGTGGCGACATTTCCGTAGCTCGTTCGTCGCTCGTGCCAGCGTCCCTATCGCGCAGGCCTCGTATCCGTTTCGCTCTCGTTGCGCGTCTCGCCATCCTGCTCGCGGCCGCCGGCATTTTCCCGGCGGCCGTTGCGCAGACTCCAGCGGCTCCCGCGCCGCCGCTGGGTTCGGTGACGGGAACACAGGTTCTTGAGCACCTCACCCGAACGGTGGACTGGTATCGCCAGTTGACCGCGCTGGGCCAGTCATCCGGGCTGGCCGATGACGAAGTGGATCGCGAGCGCCTGCGACAGTCGTCCATCGCGGCCGTTCAGTTCGCCTTTTATTTCAGCAACGCCGCTGCCTCCGTGCTCGGACCCGGTGCAGCTGTCGCCGGAAGCGCGCCGCCGGACTCATCCGATGACGCGGCGCGCATGGCGCGCACGAGAGCACGCCTCGCCGCGCGCGCGTCCGCGCTGCAGTCGCGGGTGAAGGAGCTCGACACCGAGATCGCGAGTGCACGCGCGCGAACGCGGGACTCGCTCACCACGCGTCGGGCGCAGGTACAGGCCTCGCTCGACCTCACCCTGGAAGTACAGAAGACGGTCGTGCAACTCCAGCAGTTCGCGGCACGATCAACGTCCGCGGGCGGCGGCGCCGCGTCGCTCGCCACGCAGATCGCCGACCTGCAACGCACGGTGCCCGAGACGCGCAGCGCGGCCTCGGCGTCGCGCGAAACGGCGGGTCGCACCGGGACGGCCGACACCGGTGCGAGCGTCAGCGTACCGTCACCCGCCAGCAACGCGTCCGTCTCCTCCACCGTGGCCATCCGCCCGTCGTCTGCGGGTCTCATCCCGCTGGCCAGCGAATGGTTCTCCCTGCGCGCCACGCGCCGGCAGGTGGACGACGCGATCAAGACGACCGACAGGCTGTCGGGCGAGCTGGACAGCCTGCGTCGCGCCGTGGGCCGCCAGGTGAGCACGCTGGTCCGCACCAGCATGGCCGATACGCTATCGACCAGTACCGGCGCGAGTGTCGTGGCGCAGCGCCAGACCGAGACCGCCACGGCGCAGTTCCGGAAGCTGTCCACCGTGCTGGTTCCGCTCAGCGAACAGGACATCACGATGGATGATGCGCGCGGTACGCTGGCGGCACTGAGCACGACCTTCAGCGAGCGCGCGCTCGAGGTCGCGCGCAACATTGCCTTCCGCGCCGCGGTGCTCGCGCTCTGCATCGCGCTGGTGCTGCTCATCTCGGAATTCTGGCGTCGCGCCACCTTCAAGTACCTGCACGACACACGCCGCCGCCGCCAGTTTCTCCTGCTGCGGCGCGTGGCCGTCGCGATCGCGCTGCTCGTCATCCTCTTTCTCGGATTCGTCTCGGAAATCGGCTCGCTGGCCACCTACGTGGGCTTCCTCACCGCGGGCATCGCGGTGGCGCTGCAGAACGTGATCCTGGCCGTCGTCGCGTACTTCTTTCTCATCGGGCGCTACGGCGTGCGACTGGGCGATCGCATCACGCTCGCCGGCGTGACGGGCCGCGTGGTGGAAATCGGATTGATCCGTCTGTACGTGATGGAGCTGTCCGGTCCGGAGCTGCAGCCCACGGGGCGCATCGTCGTGCTGTCGAACGCGGTGCTGTTCAAGCCCGAGGCGCTGTTCAAGCAGATCCCCGGCGCCGAGTACGTATGGCACTCGGTGACGCTCACGCTCGCGCCCACGACGGATGTGCGCGCCGTGCAGGAGCGGCTGCAGGCGGCCGCCGAATCGGTCTACGGCACATACAAGGAGACGATCGACGCGCAGCACGCCGCGGTGCAGCGGCTGGTGGACTTCGAGACGACCTCGCCCGAGCCGCGTGTGGATGTGCGCTACACGGACACCGGCTTCGAGTTCACCGTGCGCTATCCGGTGCTGCCCGACCGCGCGGCGGCCAACGACCAGCTCATGGTGAAGACGCTGCACGATGCCGTGGCCGGGGAGTCGCAGGTGACCATGAACTTGCCGCAGGATACGACGGCCCAGTAGCGGGTCGCGATGGGCCCGAGGTGGCCGGTCGCGATGGGCCCGAGGTAGCCGGTCGCGATGGGCGCGGGGTGGCCGGTCGCGGGAGTGCCGGCGGGCATGACTGTTGCGCCTCTCCCGCGCGGAGCCTGCTCGGTCCCGTGACCACTCGATTCGGAGAGCACATCATGCATCGCGGCACGCAGTCCGCCGCCGGGTCGCGCCGGTTCGCGCGCCGCGCGGCGATCATGGCAACAGGATGCGCTGCGCTGGCGACGGTTTCCGTTCTGCTGGCGGCGGCACCGCGGCGTGCCGGGGCGCTCGCGGCACTCGCCCGTGCGGCGGGCGCCGACTCGCAGCCCAGGCGGCTGGCCGTCGTGCAGGGGCTCAGCGTGCCGGAAGCCCTCTCGTACGATCCGCGCACGCACTTCTATTTCGTGAGCAACGCGAACGGACCGTTCGGCGTACAGAACGACAGCGGATTCATTACCCGCATCACCGCGGACGGAAAGCTCGACAGCCTGCACTTCATCAAGGGCGGGCGGAACAACGTCGTGCTCAACGCCCCCATGGGGTCGCGGATCCGGGGCGACACGCTCTGGGTGCTGGATGTGGATGCGCTGCGCGCCTTTGACACGCGCACGGGCAAGGCGCTCGCCGAGATTGATGTTCCGCAGGCGCACGGCCATTTTCTCAACGATCTCACCTTCGCGGCGGACGGCAGCATCTACATTACGGACACCGGCATGAGCGTCGCGCCGGACGGGAAGAGCACGCACACGGGTCCGGATCGCATCTTCAGGATCAGTCGTGGACACCAGGTGACGGTGGCGCTGGATACGCCATCGCTCGCCATGCCGGATGGCATTGCATGGGATGCCAACGGTCGCCGGTTCGTGCTGGCGCCCTTTGGCGGAATATCCATACAGGAGTGGCGGGTCGGGCAGCCCGGGCCCGTGGAAATCACGAGAGGGAAGGGCAGATTCGACGGGATCGAGATCGAGCGCGGCGGACGCATTCTCATCACGAGCTGGAACGACTCCAGTGTCTCGACGCTCGACAGCAACCGGCTGGTGCGGCGCATCGGCCATCTCGAAGTCGTTCCGGCGGACGTGAGCATGGACGAGCAGCACGGACGGGTGGGGATCGTGTCGGCGGTTGCGAACGAATTCGAACTCTGGACATGGCCATGGCGATGATGCTGACGACTTCGGATATGATCCACCGCGCCCGGGCGGCCACGGTGCTGCTCGGCGCGGTTGCCGCGATGGCGGCATGCACCAAGGGTGAATCGCGCGCGCCGGCGAAGGCGAGCGACTCCGCGACGACCACTGCCGCCGCTCCCACGAAAGCGGCGTGCGCGGCCGACAACGGCGGTCTCACGCTGCCGGCGGGATTCTGCGCGACGGTGTTCGCGGACAGCCTGGGCCATGCACGGCATCTCGTCGTCGCGCCCAACGGCGTGGTGTACGTGAATACGTGGAGCGGGAACTACTACGGGAATGGTACGCCGCACCCCGGCGGATTTCTCGTCGCGCTGCAGGACACGTCGGGCGACGGACGTGCCGATGTCATCACGCGCTTCGGTCCGAGCGCGCAGCAGGGCGGACATGGCGGCACCGGCATCGGGCTGCACGCGGGATCGCTCTACGCCGAGGAAAGTGACCGCATCGTGCGCTACACACTCCCATCGTCGGGCATTGCGCCCGCGGGATCGGCGGCGGTGATCGTCTCCGGTCTGCCGCTCACGGGCGACCACCCGATGCACCCCTTCGCCATCGATGCGGCGGGCGACATGTTCGTCGACCTCGGCTCGGCCACCAATTCGTGTCAGGAGAAGAATCGTACACTGCGGTCGCCCGGTCACCAGCCGTGCACGGAGCTCGAGACGCGGGGCGGCATCTGGAAGTTCAGCGCGACGCGCACCGGACAGAAGTTCTCCGCCGCGGAGCGCTATGCGACCGGCATCCGCAACGCCGATGGCATCGCGATTGCGCCCTCCGGCGCCGTGTTCTCCACCATGCACGGCCGCGACCAGCTCTCCAGCAACTGGCCGAAGCTGTACACGGCACAGCAGAGCGCCGAGCTGCCCGCGGAGGAGCTGATGCACGTGGTGCAGGGCAGTGACTACGGCTGGCCCTACTGCTACTATGACGGCGCGAAGAAGCAGCTCGTGCTGGCGCCCGAGTACGGCGGCGATGGTGCGAAGCAGGGCATGTGCGCATCGAAACGCGCGCCGGTGACGTTCTTCCCGGCGCACTGGGCGCCGCTGGGACTCGCGTTCTACACGGGGAACATGTTTCCGGCGCGATATCAGGGCGGCGCGTTCATCGCGTTCCACGGCTCGTGGAACCGTGCGCCGCTGCCGCAACAGGGCTATCTCGTGGCCTTCGTGCCCTTCAGTCATGACAGCGCAAGTGCGCCGCAGGAGCTGTTCGCCGATGGATTTGCCGGGGCGAACAAGCAGCCGGGACAGGCCGCGCATCGCCCGGCGGGAGTGGCCGTGGGACCCGAAGGCGCGCTGTACATCGCGGACGATGTGCGCGGCCGCGTCTGGCGCGTGATCTATCTTGGAAGAGAGGTGAGATGATGCGTTCAACATTGCTGACGTTGCCGCTCGCGCTGCTTCTCTCGACGGGCGTGGAGCGAGCCGTCGCGCAGAAGAAGCCGTCGGCTGTGAAGGTCACCGGGTTGGAGTACGAAGGCTGGCGCCAGTACGGCGTGCAGTGCGCCCGCTGTCATGGGCAGGACGTAGTCGGAAATCCGGTCGCGGCCCACCTCCTCACGTCGCTGGCTGCGGGAGGGCCCATCGACACGCAGGAGAAATTCACGGCGGTCGTGAGAGATGGTCGCGCGAATCGCGGCATGCCCGCCTTCAAGGAGATCATGACCGCTGACCAGATCAAGGCCGTATATGCGTATGTGAAGGGCAGAGCGGACAAGCGCATTCCGGTGGGGCGTCCGGCGAAGCCACAGGACTGATCCGCCACCAGCGCTCTCTCGTGATCGCCGCCGGAGCCGGCCCCTCCTGTTGACAGTCTGAAGAAGCCAGTGTATTCTGTTCCTTCAGTTCACCTGAAGGAGCGGGCTGCGGTGGCGGACACGCGGTCGGAGCTGGTGCAGGGCACGCTGGAAATGCTGGTGCTCAAGACGCTCGCGCTGGAGCCGATGCACGGCTGGGGCATCGCGCAGCGCATCGAGCAGCTCTCGCACGACGTCTTCCTCGTCACCCAGGGATCGTTGTATCCGGCGCTCGTACGCATGAAACGGCGCGGCTGGATCACGTCCTCGTGGCGCATCACCGAGAACAACCGGCGCGCGCGCTACTACGCGCTCACCGCGGCCGGCGCACGCCGCCTCGAGCAGGAGCGCGCCTCATGGCACCGCGCGTCCTCCGCGGTGAACGACATTCTCCGCGCGAACGTCATCCCCGCCACGGCATGAGCACGCTCTCCGATCTCTGGGCGCGGTTCTGCAGCGTGATCCTGCGTGGGCGCGAGGAGCGCGAGCTCGACGAGGAGCTGCGCTTCCACCTCGCCATGGAGGCCGACGCGCGCCGCGCCGGCGGTGCGGCCGCGACCGACGTCGACCGACAGAGCCGGTTGGCGCTGGGCGGCGTGGAGCGCACCAAGGAGGACGTGCGCGATGCACGCGGCACGCGCCTCCTCGATGACTCGCTGCGCGACGTCTCATATGCCGTCCGCACGCTCGCCCGCAGCCCGGGCTTCGCGCTCGTCGTCATCCTCACGCTGGCGCTCGGCATTGGCGGGACCACGGCGGTGTTCAGTGCCGTCGATACGGTGCTGCTCCAGCCACTGCCGTATCAGGAGCCCGGCCGCCTCGTGCGCCTCTATCAGCACGGCGCGACCAAACCCGGCGATCGCGGCGTCGTCACGCCCGTGCACTTTCTCGCGTATCGCAGATCGCTCTCGTCGTTCGAGCATCTGGCGGCGGTGCTCACGTACAGCACCACGGGCGAGGATCTGACCGGCGGCGATCGCCCCGAGCGCATCCAGGTGCTGCCAGTGAGCGCCGACTACTTCGACGTGCTGCGCGCGCAGCCGGTGCTCGGCCGCGGCTTCGAGGAGAATGAGGAGAACGGCGCGCCCTCCGTGATTCTGAGCCACGATCTCTGGGAGCGCCTCTACCACGGCAATCCTGGCGCGGTGGGGCAGGCGCTCGTCATGAGCGGTACGCCGTTCACCGTCGTGGGCGTCATGCCGGCCGGGTACACCGATCCGATGGCGCCGGGGGTGGCGGCGTGGGTGCCGCTGGATCTGCGACCGGGGCTCGATGCCAGCAATGTCGACAATCACTACCTCGACGTGATCGGGCGGTTGCGCCCGGGCGTCACGCTGGCTCGCGCGCAGGCGGAGCTCGACGCGCTGGGCGCGACGCTCGCGCGCCAGTACGCGGACGCCAGTGACATGCGCGCCTCGCTCTATTCGCTCAAGGAGGACGTCGTCGCACCGGCGAGCCGTTCACTGAAGCTGATGCTCGGTGCGGTGGGACTGGTACTGCTGCTCGTCTGCGTGAATGTCGCCACGCTGCTCCTCGTGCGCGGCTCGGCGCGCTCGCACGAATTCGCGCTGCGCGCCGCGCTGGGCGGCATGCGCGGACGGCTGGTGCGGCAGATGCTCATCGAGTGCCTGGTGCTTGCGGTCGCGGGCGAGATCGCGGGCCTGGTGCTCGCGCGCCTGGCGATGTCCGCCATCGTCACGCTGGGCGCGGGATCGGTGCCGCGGCTCGATGCGCTCACCATGAATCCGGGCATCCTCTGGTTCTCGCTCGCGGTAGCCACGGCGAGTGCACTCGTGTTCGGTCTCCTGCCTGCACTGCGCGCCGCACGCGCGCAGCCCATTGACGCGCTGCGCGCCGAGGGACGCGCACTTGCGGGAGCGCAAGGCCAGCGGCACGTCCGCTCCGGTCTCGTGGTGGCGCAGGTGGCGCTGGCGTTCGTGCTGCTCGTTGGCGCGGGGCTGCTCATCGTGAGCTTCCACCGGCTGCGCTCGCTGGACCTGGGCGTGAAGCCCGATCAGGCGCTGGTGTTCGAGCTGCACCTGCCGGAGGCGCGCTACGATTTCACGGCGCGAGCGCGATTCTACGAGGACGTGACCACGAACATCGAGCAGTTGCGGGGCGTGCGCGCGGCTGGCGGCATCACCCGGCTGCCCGCAACCGGCCCGTATCACGTTTGGGGCACCACGCCGCTCACCGGTCCGAACGCGGGGAAGGAGCACGGCGGCATCGGCGCGCAGCAGCGCGTGGTGTCCGGCGAATATTTCAAGGCCGCCGGCATTCCGGTGCTCGAGGGTCGCGCCTTCGACGCGCGTGACGACGCGTCCGTGCCGCGCCGCGCAGTCGTGAGCACCACCGCTGCGGCGCAGCTCTTTCCCGGTGTCGATCCGATCGGGCAGCGGCTGCGCACCGGCGGATTCGACTGGGAGGTGATCGGTGTCGTCGCCGACGTGGCGCTCGACGTCGAGGGGCGCGTCGCGCCCACGGTGTATCACGCGCACGCCCAGTTTGTCGGCGATCGCAACTGGGCGCTCACGCAGGTGGTGTCCACATCGGGATCACCGGAGGCGCTGTTGCCGGCGATTCGCCGAACGATTGCCGCGATGGATCCGGCGCTGGTGCTGTACCGGCCGATGACCATGGCGGATGCGATCGGCGCGGGAACGGCGCAGCGCAGGCTCACGCTCATCGTGCTTGCGAGCTTCGCGGCGATCGCGCTGCTGCTCGCCGCGCTCGGACTCTTCGGTGCGCTGTCGTACTCGGTGAAGCTCCGCTCGCGCGAGTTCGGCGTGCGCATGGCGCTGGGCGCCGATCGCGGCGCGATCCGGCGACTGGTACTGCGTCAGGGGCTCGTGGTCGCCGTGGCGGGCGTGATGATCGGCGTCGGTGGAGCGCTCGCGCTCTCGCGGGTCATGGCTTCAATGGTGTTTCACGTGCAGCCGCTGGATCCCGGCGTGCTCGCCGGCGCGGCGCTGTTCATCCTGCTCGTTGGCGCGGCGGCGGCGTATCTGCCGGCGCACCGCGCGACGGCGGTAGATCCCCGCTCGATTCTTCAATAGCGCCCCGCATAATCGCGGCGCGGTGATCCTGGCGCTGCGCATTCGCCCGGGCCGCGACCGCGCAGGCGGAGCGGAGTCACGGTAGTCATGGTTATTCTCCCTGGGACGAGGGTAACACCGGAGAACGAGGCCGGACACGGGATACCGCCAGACGGAGGGAAGCCATGCGATACGCACACACCGAGATTGGCGACGCGGAGATTCCGCGCGCGTCGTTTCCCTTCGCGCAGCACATGCTGGATTCGTACGCGAGTGAAACCAACAAGGTGCACTCCGTGTGGACGTGCCTCACGGATGCGGACCTCGGCTACTGTCCGCGCCCCCGCGCAAGCACGGTGGGCGAGATCCTGAAACACCAGCTGCTCTCCGAACGACGCTTCTTCGGCGAGTTCCTCGGCGCGCCCGAACTGCCGGCCGGCGAGGTGCTGCCCGAGCCCCTCACCGTGGCGAACGCATCGGCACGGCTGGCCGAGCTTGCGCGCCATCGGCTTCCATTCCTGGCGGCGCAGCGCGAGTCATGGTGGCTGGAGCGCGTCCCCTTCTTCGACGTGGAGCGCCAGCGCGCCTGGATCTTCTGGCGACGCCTGCTGCACACGGCGCACCACCGCACCCAGCTCACCGTCTACCTCAAGCTGCTCGGCCGCGCCGTGCCGTCTACCTACGGCCCCACGGCGGATGTGAGCTGGGAGGGGGCGGACCCCACGCAGAGCGTCGCCGCCGCGTCGCGGCGGTGATTGCGGGGGAGGATTGTCTGGGCCAGTCGAATTGTGCCGCGGATTCGAGTAGCGTGCTGCGCCACTGCTCACGACCGGACAGGATTAACGGGATTCACGGGATGCACCGGATCAACAGGAATCACACGGTGCCGTTCCAAAAGGCATTTGCCGTCATTCAGCGAACGGACTGAAACCTTGGGATTCGGCTCGAATCAATCCTGTCAGTCCTGTGAATCCGGTAAATCCTGTCATTCAGGGGAAGCCGGTTCGCGCCACCGGCATCGCGCCGCGCATCCTCAGCCCGCCGAACTCTTGTCCACCCACTTGGGGTATGTGCCCAGCAGCCGGCACTCGCGCGATGAGGTCTGCAGCAGGTAGAGCGCGGCAGTGGCGTGCGGGTCCATTGCCGGATGCTCGTATTCCAGGAAGAACTGATACGTCCACGGTTCGCGCGTCGGACGCGCGCCGATGTGCGTGATGCGGAATGACGCGTCGGCGAGTGGCTTGAGCGCGCTCACGAGCGAACCGGCCGCATCGGGGAAGACGCAGAGCACCGCGGTGCGCGCCAGAGCGCCGCGTTCGAGCGAGGTCGGCTCGCGTCCCACGGCCAGAAAGCGGAACTGCGCATCGGGGCGATCCTCCACGCCGTCCGCAATGACGTCCAGTCCATAGTATTCGGCGGCGCGGCGGCTGCCCAGCGCGGCGCGCGAACGATCGCCCGACTCGGCCACTTCGCGCGCCGCGCCGGCCGTGTCTTCGGCCGGCACGGCGCGCATCGCGGAATGTCGCTCGAGATAGTACGTGCACTGCGCGAGGATGAGCGGGTGGCTCGCGACCGATCGGATCTGGGTGACGCACGCGCCCGGCAGCGCCAGCAGCGCGAGTCGCACCGGCAGAATCACTTCGGCCGCGATCACGAGACCATCGTGCAGTGCGAGCAGGTCGTACGCCGAGTGCACGTCGCCCAGCACCGTGCTCTCTATGGGGAGCATGCCGAAGTCCACGTCACCCTGCTCCGCCGCGTCCATGACGGCTGCGAATGTGGCCACGGGCACGGCTTCCACGCCGGGTCCCCACAGCAGATGAATCGCGTCTTCGCTGAATGCGCCGGGCTCGCCCTGGAAGGCAACCCGCAGCCGCGCCGCCGTCGAGAACGCGGCGGGGCGAGGAGCGGGTTCGGTTTCAGCTCTGGAGTATCGCATCCACTCTGCGGAGTACGAATTGCGGCTCTCGGGATGCCATAGTATATCGCCGGCGCTCCATCCGCCTCAACAGCTCACGCCGCTCCTTCGTATTGCAGGTGAACACTCATCACAGGAGTCCGCATGCGCGACCGGCACCAACGCCTCTCCGCCCTGTTCATCGTGCTCGCCCTGGCGCTCGGCAGTCGCCCGGCCGCCGCGCAGCGTGGCAGGCCACTCAGCGACTCGGCCAAGGCTGTCCGCTGGGATCTGGAGCACCAGCTCGAGTCGCTCGCCGTGATCGACCGCAAGGTCATGGTCTCCATGCGGGACGGTGCGCGGCTCGCCACCGACATCTACTACCCGAAGCACGCGCAGGGGAAAGTCCCCGCCATCTTCGTGCGCACGCCGTACAACTTCAACTACTGGGACATCCAGAACGGCGTACCCGCGAACATGTCGGCGGTGCTCGAGGCGGTGAAGCGCGGCTATGCGTACGTCGAGCAGAACGAACGCGGCCATTTCTTCTCCGATGGCACGTACGACATTCTCGGGCCGCCGCTCAGCGACGGCCATGACGCGATCCAGTGGATTTCCACGCGTCCCTGGTCCAACGGAAAGGTCGGGCTGGTGGGGTGCTCGTCCACAGCCGAGTGGCAGTCGGCGGTGGCGTCCACGGCGCCGCCGGGTCTGGCGACGATCATACCGGAAAGCTTCGGCGCCGGTGTGGGACGCGTTGGCCCGTACTACGAACAGGGCAACTGGTATCGCGGCGGCGCGGTGCAGATGCTGTTCATCGACTGGCTCTACGGCGAGCAGAACGAGACGCGGCCCATGTTCCCCGCGAACGCGTCGCAGTCCGATCTCATTCGCGAGTCGCGCTCCTTCGACCTCGTGCAGCATCTGCCGCCCGTGGACTGGATGAAGGCGTTCTGGCATCTGCCGGAGAAGGACATCATCCGCTCGGTGGACGGGCCGCCGGGCATCTTCGCGGATTCGGTGCCGGGCATCGCGACCGGCGGCGCCATGATCGAGCGCACGCCGAATGATCCGGCGTGGTATCGCGGCGGTCTGTGGCACGACAACATGAAGATCAACGTGCCGGCGCTGTACTTCATGTCGTGGTACGACGTGTCAATCGGGCCGAACCTCGCCGAGTACAATCACGTGCGCGAGACGGCCGACCCGGCCATCGGCAAGCAGCAGTACGTGATCATCGCGCCAACGCTGCACTGCTCGTATACGCGCGCCACAGAGAACACCGTCGTGGGAGAGCGCAGCGTGGGTGATGCGCGCTACGACTACGACGCGCTCACGTACGACTGGTTCGATCACTTCCTCAAGGGTGAGAACAACGGCCTGCTCGACACGCTGCCCCGCGTGCGCTACTACACGATGGGCATCAACAAGTGGCAGACGTCGGACACGTGGCCGCCAAAGGGTGCCGCGCCCGTCACGTACTTCCTGGCGAGCGAAGGAAAGGCGAACACGCTGCACGGTGACGGCGGGCTCGTGCTCAAGGCGCCGGGGCGCGATCTGCCGGACACGTTCACGTACGACCCCATGCACCCGGTGATGTCGCACGGCGGCAACGTGTGCTGTCAGCCGGGGCTGACGGGCGGCGCGATGGACCAGCGCACGATGGAGGAGCAGCCGGACATCCTGGTGTACTCGTCGGAGCCGCTCAAGGAGGGGATGGAAGTGAGCGGTCCCATCACGTTCACGGTGTACGTGTCGTCGGATCGCAAGGACACGGACATCACGGTGAAGCTCATCGACGTATATCCCGATGGCCGCGCGTACAATCTCGACGAGAACATCCAGCGGCTGCGCTATCGCAATGGGTACGACAAACCCGTGGCGTTCATGCAGCCGGGGCAGGTGTACCGGGTGCAGTTGCAGCCCATGAACACGAGCAACTATTTCGCGGCTGGGCATCGCATCCGCATCGAGGTGTCGAGCTCGAACTTTCCGCGCTTCGATCGCAATCTGAACACCGGCGGCAACAACTACGATGAGACGCAGCCGCTCGTGGCGCACAACGCGATCCATCACTCAAAGCGCTATCCGTCGACCCTGACGCTCACGGTGGTGAAATCATCAGGGCGCACGCGGTGACGAGATATACCAGAGCCTGTCTGGCGCGCGCGGGTGGTTCCCCGTGTGCCGAGCGGTCATATTATCACTCCCCCCCGCCCGCATCAGCACCGGGCGTCAACACTCCTCACGACATCGCATAAGGAACCGTGCACACCTACCTGAAGCATTCCGCGGCGGCGCTCGCGCTGCTCGGCGCCGCGTGCGCGCGTGGCAGCGCGCCGGCAACCGGCGCGGCACCCGCCGCGTTCGACCCGTACGTGCCCGCCGCGCGCATGCACGCGCCGCAGCCCACCACGGCGGACATCACGCCCGCGGATCTCCGCACGCGGCTCTACATCTTCTCCGACGACTCCATGCTGGGTCGCGAGGCCGGCACGCTGGGCAACGTGAAGGGCACGACCTACATCGCCAACGAGATTCAGAAGATGGGGCTCGTGCCCGCGGGCGATAACGGGACGTACTTCCAGACCATTCCGCTCAAGACGCGCGCGCTCAAGGACAATCCGACGTTTGCCGTAAACGGCGCGGCGCTCATGCCGTTCACCGACTTCGTGCCGCTGGGCCCGGACTCGTTCACCAATCCATCGGTGCCCATCGTGTTCGGCGGCACCGTGGGTGACTCAGCCGCGACCATCAGCGACGATCAGGCGAAAGGCAAGCTCGTGGTCTACGCCGCGACCGATGCGCGCGCGCGCCTGCGCCGCACGCGCGCCGCGATGCGGCCGGTGCCCAGCGCCGCCGCCATTGCCGTGATCGAGCTCGAAGACATTCCGCCGGCGGCGCTCGCGTTCGTGAAGCGGCCGCGGCAGTTCCTGGATGAGGGCGCGGCCGACGGTCCGGCGCAGACCCCGTCCTTCATCATCAGCAAGGCCGCCGCGGCGCGCATGTTCGATGCACCGGTGGACGGCCTCGCGCCGGGCACGGCGGGCAAGACCGCCGCCGTGGATGTGGAGTACAGCGTGACGCCGGTGGCCGATCCCGCGCGCAATGTCGTGGGGATCATTCCCGGCAGCGACCCCGCGCTCAAGGCGGAATACGTCGCCATTGGCGCCCACAACGATCACCTGGGCGATCATGCGCGGCCGGTGGATCACGACTCGCTCCGCATCTGGAATCACATCGTGCGTCCCGAAGGCGCCGATGATGGACGCAAGCAGGCGACGCCGGCGCAGCAGGCGCAGGCCGACAGCGAGCTCGCGGCCTTCCGCGCGAAGTATCCGCACTCCATGCGCGTGGACTCGATCGACAACGGCGCCGACGACGATGGTTCCGGGTCGGTGACGGTGCTCGAGATCGCGCAGAAGATCCAGTCCATGAAGGTGAAACCCAAGCGCTCGATTCTCTTCGTGTGGCACGTGGGGGAGGAGAAGGGGCTGCTGGGCTCGCGCTGGTTCACCGACCATCCCACCGTACCGCGCGACTCGATCGTCACGCAGCTCAACATGGACATGGTGGGGCGCGGCGACGCGAGCGATGAGACGGGGCGCACCAAGGATGGTACGCCGATTCATGGGAGTCCCAACTATCTGCAGCTCGTCGGCTCGCGGCGCCTCTCCACGGAGCTGGGCAACATCGTGGAACAGGTCAATCGCGAGGATCACCACGACATGCAGTTCGACTATTCACTGGATGCGGATGGTCACCCGTCCAACATCTACTGCCGCAGTGACCACTACGAGTACGCGCGCTACGGCATTCCGATCACGTTCTTCACCACCGGACTGCACTCGGACTATCACCAGGTGACGGACGAGCCGGAATACATCGACTACACGCACATGGCGAAGGTGGGCAATCTCGTGGAGGACATCGCCGTGCACGTGGCCGATCTGGATCACCGGCCGGTGGTGGATCACCCGAAGCCTGATCCCCACGGCGCGTGCCGGCAGTAGCTGCCCGTTGATCGCCAAAAAGAAGACAGGATTTCAGGATTGACGGGATTAACAGGATTGTTGGGAGCTGAGTCTCAAAGTTTCAGTCCGTTCGCTGAATGACGGCAAATGCTTTTGGAACGGCGCCGTGAGAATCCTGTTGATCCCGTCAATCCTGAAATCCTGTCTCGCTTGAACAGCTGGTTAAACCACGGTAGCTGGTGGCTGGTCGCTGCCGGCTGATGAAAATCAATCGACTCTGAACCCTTTGATCCCGAGTGGAGCCGTGCGAATGGGGAATCGGCCTCCCCATTCCCCATTCCCACGATTCCCCATTCCCGATTGCCCATTCCCAAGGGCGGGGGGTGGGGTGCGGACCGCCCCCGGCAGGTCCCTGGTCATTCGCGTGACCACATCCGCCGGTTCCGTGACCGGCGGGTTGCCGAGGTACTTGCCAAAGAATACGAGATAGCGCTGCAGCCGGTCCTGAATGTGGCGTGGCTCCGCGAAGCCGTGATTCTCGCGCGGATACGTCACGAACTCCACCGGCACGTGGTGATCGTACAACGCGCGGTAGAACTCCTCCGCCTGCGGGATCGGCACGCGGGTGTCCGCCTGCCCGTGCAGAATCATCGTGGGAGTCTTCACCTTCGCGACGTACTTCATTGGCGAATGGTTCCAGTACTCCTGGTAGTTGTCGTACGGCGCCTTGAGATCGAAGAACTCGCGCAGATACCGGTGGATGTCCGTCTCGGCGTACATCGAGTACAGATCAGGAAGACCGGCGCCGGGTGAGATGGCCTTGAAGCGGTCGGTCTGGGTGTCAATCCAGAACGTCATGTAGCCGCCGTACGACCAGCCGAACGCACCCATGCGCTGCGGGTCGATCCAGCCGTGCGCGATCATGGCGTCCACGCCGCTCATGTCATCCTGATAGTCGCCGTCACCCCAGTCGTTCACGTTCGCCGACTCGAACTTTTCGCCGCGTCCCGTGGAGCCGCGAAAGTTGGGTTCGAGCACGAGGTACCCGTTGGCCGCCATCACCTGCTCGGTCGCGTTGAACGACAGCAGCGACGCGCCGGTGGGGCCGCCGTGCGGATTGAGGAGAAACGGATACTTGCGAGATGCATCGTAGTCCACGGGCCTGGTCACGATGCCATCGATCTCGAGCCCATCCTTGCTGCTCTTCCACTGCGCCACGTCGGTGGCGCCGAGCGCGTAGTCGGCGAGCCAGGCGTTCTGCCGCGTGATCGCCGCGGAGGACGTGAAGCCATTGGACCAGCGGAACACATCCGCGGGGTGCGATGGATCGGTGAACGTGCCGATGGCGGTGCGTCCATCGCGATCAATGCCAGCGAGCTGGATGACTCCGGGCGTGGTGGTGACCTGGCGCACCGTTCCGCCGCCCACGCTCGCCGCGAATACCTCGACGGACTCTCGCGTGTTGCTCGTGAAGTAGATGGTCTTGCCATCGGGCGACCAGAAGGGCTCGCCCGCATCGAGCGCGAAATTCGCGGTCAGCTTGAGCGGCGCCCCGCCGTTCGCCGCCACGACGTAGAGACTCGTCTGATATGGACCGGCACCTTTGGCGGTCACATAGGCTATCTGCGCCCCATCGGGCGACCAGCGCGCGGTTCCTGTGGCGTCTGTCGTTTCGACGAGCTTGCGCACGTGCCCGGTGGCGACATCCAGGACGTAGGCGCTGCGGAGATCCGTGTCATCCAGCCGCGGGGTCGGCGCCGCCGTGAAGGCAATGCGGGAGCCATCGGGTGACCAGCGCGCTTCGGTGACCGAAACGGTGTCGTTCGTGATGCGCTTCTCGCTTCCGGTCGCGATGGACCACGTCCACAGCGCGGCCATCCGGAAATCGTGATCAACCACCACGGCGTCGTCCTTGACCTTCTGGCGCGCCTCGTCGCCGCTGTCGGGCTGGCTCGTGGCAATGAGCAGCAGCGTCTTTCCGTCCGGCGAAAACTCGAAGCCGCGGACGCCGGCCTTGTGCTTCGTCACCTGCCAGGGTTCGCCGCCGTCGGCGTACATGAACCACACCTGCGGCTTCGCATCCTTCTCGTCGCCGGTCGATCTGATGAACGCGATGATCCGCCCGTCGGGCGACCATTCGGGATCGGAGACGCTCCGGTCGCCGCGCGTGAACTGTCTCGCCGCGGTCTCGGGGCCGACGGCCGGGACCATCCAGAGGTTGGTCACCGATTTGCCGGCCTCGTCCTTCTTCATCTCCACGTTGGCGACGAGATAGGCGACGCGCGATCCATCAGACGAGAGGCGCGGTGAGAACACGCGCGCGACCCGCAGCGCATCGCTGCTGCTGAAGAGGCGCCGGCCGGTGCGGCTCCGTGCCGCGACGGAATCGTGACCGGCGTCCTGCGCGTGCAGCTTCACCGTACCGGCCACGCTGCATGCCAGCATGGCCGCGGCCATGCAACTGCTCACTGCTCGGTGCGTCATCGCATTGTCCTCGTTTCGTGTCACGAGCGCCATGGCGAACGGCGCGGTGTTGCCCGTTCTGGAACGGGAAGATGCGCCTCCAGCCACGAGGTCGCCAGACGATAACGCGATACCGCCGAGTGCGTGAGCGATGGTGCAGGCGAACACGGCGCTTCCTGTGGAGCGGTTCGCCTGCGACATTCGCTCATATCCATGTCACACCAACTCTCGCACCACACTTCACGATTTCCCGTCATGTTCAGTCGAAATGTGTTCACGCCGGCGGCGCGCGCATCACGCCACGTGGCCGTCGCGCTCGCCGCCGCAATCGTTGCCGCGCTCGCCGCTCCGTCGCTCGGGGCACAATCGCTCTACGTGCCGCGCACCATGAAGAAGGCCTATGCCAACGGCACACGCGCGCTCGACGGCAACGTCGGCCCACGGTATTGGCAGAACAGCGGCCGGTACAAAATCACCATCACCACGCTCCCTCCCGACCGGAGGGTCTCGGGGACGGAAGAGATCACGTATCGCAACGAGAGTCCCGACACGCTGCGCATGCTGGTGATCAAGCTGTTTCCCAACTATCACAAGCCCGGCGCGCCGCGCGACGGCGGCGCGCGACCGGACTTTCTCACCTCTGGCGTGCACATCCGGTCGTTCGCGGTGAATGGCACGCCGCAGAAGTGGAATGACAATCCGCGCTTCTTCACCTGGCAGCCGGTGCGCCTTCCCTCGGCGCTCGCGCCGAAGGATTCCGTGCACCTCGCCTTCCGCTGGTGGTACGATCTCTCCAGGCAGCCGGGGCGCGAAGGGGAAATCGACTCCACGACATTCTTCGTGGCGTACTTCTATCCGCGCGTGGCCGTGTACGACGACTACAACGGCTGGGACATGATGGATCACGCCGGGCACGAGTTCTACAGCGACTTCAACGACTATGATGTCACCGTGAACGTGCCGGCCAACTACGTGGTCTGGGGCACAGGCACGCTCACCAACGCCGCCGACGTGCTGCAGCCGGAGGCGCTGTCACGCTTCAAGGCGTCGTTCACATCGGACAGCACCATTCACGTCGCCACGGGCACGCAGACGCACGATGGCGCGATCACCACGGCGCACGCCATGAACAGCTGGCACTTCACCGCCGCGGACGTGCCCGACGTGGCCTTCGGCTTGAGCGACCACTACGACTGGGACGCCGCCAGCGTGCTCGTGGACAACGCGACGCACCGGCGTGCAGGCGTGCAGGCCGCGTACAACGACAGTGCAAGCGACTTTCACCAGATGGTGCAGTTCGCGCGGCACGCGCTCGACTTTCTGTCGCACCAGTGGCCCGGCGTGCCGTACCCGTACGAGAAGACCACCGAGTTCCAGGGCGGAGCCGGCATGGAGTACCCCATGGTGGCGAACGACCAGTCCTATCCGAGCAAGGCGTTTGCCGCATTCGTGGCCGCGCACGAGATCGCGCACACGTACATGCCCTTCTACATGGGCACCAACGAAACGCGCTACGCCTTCATGGACGAAGGGTGGGCCACCACGTTCGAGTATCTGATCAGCCGCGTGGACGTGGGCGTCGACAGCGCGTCCGCGCAGTTCGAGCGCTTCCGCATCGATCGGTGGGCGCGCAACCCATCGCCCGATCAGGATCTTCCCATCGTCACCCCCGCCGATGCGCTCACCGGCGGCGCGTATGGCATCAACGCCTACGGCAAGCCCGCGCTCGGCTACCTGGCCGTGAAGGACCTGCTCGGCGACGCGCTGTTCGCGAAGTGCCTGCACGCGTACATGACACGCTGGCACGGCAGGCATCCCACGCCCTGGGATTTCTTCCGGACGTTCGACGATGTGTCGGGGCGGTCGCTCGACTGGTTCTGGAGCAACTGGTTCTTCAGCAACGGCTACATTGATCTCGCGGTGAAGAACGTGACGAAGTCAGGTGGCGCCCTGGCGGTCACGGTAGCGAACGTTGGCGGACTGGCGGCGCCATTCGACATCGTCGTGCGCTACCATGACGGCTCCACGAACCGCGTGCACGAATCCTCGGCGGCGTGGTCGCGTGACGCGAAACTGGCCACAGAGAAGGTACGCGTGCGCAAGGACGTGAAGTCCATTGACATTGACGGCGGCATCTGGGTGGATGCCGACACGTCGAACAACATATGGACGGCCAGATAAGGGAGGTCTGAACTCACTCCGCCAGTTCAGGCGGAGTGGCCGGGGGCCGGCGCTGCCATTCGGCGAGGATGTCGTGCACGGCCTGTGCGGGCTCCTCGCCACTCTGCCAGTCCAGCGGCGAACCGGCAGCGAGCAGCAGCCGGCCAACGGCCGCATGGTCACGGCCATCACGTGCCGGCGCGCGTGAGCCTTCCGCGGCCCACACCAGCGGCGTGCCGTGGAACTCCTTGTCGCGCGCCGCCGGTGACGCGCCGTGCGCCAGCAGAATGCGCACGGCGCTGGGCCAGCCTTCCATGGCCGCGGCGTGCAGCGGCGTCTTGCCAATCTCCTCGTCGGCAACGTTGGGGTCGAAGCCGCTAACCAACATCGTTTCGAGCGCGCGCGTGTCGTCACGCTCGGCGGCCTTGATGAGCGCGGCGTTGTACGCGGTGGCGATGGCGGCGCGCAGCTCCGGTTGCGCGGCGAGCATCGCGCTGGCGGTGGCACTGTCACCGCGGCTGCACGCCGCCACGAGCCGGTCTGCGCTGGACATGTCATCGCGCGCGCCGTGCGCGAGCAGCCACCGGGCCACCTCGCGATTGCCGCTCAGCTCCGCGATCGCGTAGGGCGTGCGGCCGTCGGCGCGACGGCGTGTGATGTCGGCGCCTCGACTGGCGAGCTGCTCGGCCAACGATACGTCCCACCGCTCGGCCACCAGGTGCAGCGGCGTCTCGCCCGTGGCGGGGAACACCGGGTCGGCGTCGGCTCCGTGCTCGAGCAGCCACAGCACGCCGGCCGGTCCCGCGGCCCAGTGCAGAATGGCGTACAGCGTGGATGAGCCGTCGGTTGCCCACGGCTGATTCGAGTCGGCACCGTGCGCGTGCAGCAAGTCGAGCGCATCGATATTGCCGCCGCTCGCGGCGATGGCCAACGTGACGCCGTCGTTGGGATCGGCGCCCGATTCGAGCAGCACCGCGGCCAGCGGCAGCGACCCCGTTGCGCACACAGCGCCCCACAGCACCGGGCGGTTCACGCCATGGTGCAGCCAGGGGAATCGCGCGTTGGGATTGGCGCCGCGCGCGATCAGCGCCCGTGCGATTGCCACGGCGCCGTCGCGCGCGCCGGGGGTTTCGGGGCGAACCGCATTGTGGCAGAGATAGTGCAACGGCTCCCAGTTGCGGGGTCCGCCCGCTCTGGTGGCGAGCGACGCTTCGGCGGCGAGGTATCGCTCCACAGTCGAGGCGTGTCCGCAGAGGAGCGCGGCGTGAAAATTCGCCGAGGCGATGGCCGGGTGCAGGTGGAGCAGACGCGCGGCGCGGTCGGGCCGTTCACTCGTGGCGGCGTCAATGAACTCCGTCACCGCGCTGTCGAACTCGAGCGTGAGCTCTTCCACGCGTTCGCGCAGCGCGTTCCACGAATCGAAGCCGTGTTCGCGCGCGATCACCGATTGCGCGTCGTGCAGGGCGAGCGGCACGCGCGCGAGATCGGCGGGTGACATCGTGGCGAATGCCGGGAGCGCGCGCATGCGCGCAATTGCGGATGGGTCGTTCGCCTGAGCGGCGTGGAGCAGCTCTTTCGCCTGGCGCCGGAGCTGGTCCAGGCTTGGGCGTGCGGGCAACTGACGGGCTGTCATGAATCCTCCATGCTGAATGCCGGCGGTCCGCAAGCCGGCCAGCACGGAGACAGCCGTGCAGTGGCACCAACGAGGAGGGGTGGACTCAGTCCTTCGCGCGGACCCGCGGGCGCCCCATGCGCACGCCGCCAATGTTGGGAAGCACCGGCGGAGAAGTCAAGATCACGCCAGACGTATCGAAGAGGCCGGAGTGCGCTGGCGTGGCGGGTGAGCGATGCCCATACTTGAACGACTCCTCCGTTGGCGTTCCTCTCGATTCACAACTCCCGATGCACACCAGACACCTCTCGATTCCCGCCGCGGCGCTCGCCGTGGCTCTCGCGGCCACGCCGGCCCTGTTCGCGCAGCGCGCACTCACCACCGCGGATTACGACCGCGCGGCGAAGATGCTCTCCTTCAACGTGAACCCGCTCGTCGTTGGCGAGCGGGTGTTCGCCGACTGGCTCCCCGGTGATCGATTCTATTATCGGAACACCACGCTGCAGGGCTCGGAATGGCTGCTGGTGGATCCGGCAAGGAAGTCGCGGCGCCCGCTCTTTGATGCGGCCGCCATGGCGCAGGCGCTCGAGCGCGCCGGCGCCGGCACCTTCCAGGCCAACGACATTCCCGCCGAACGCGCCGAGCTGTCGAGCGACGGAAAAACTGTCGTGCTCTCCATTGGCCGGAAGAACTGGAAGTGCGACGTGGCGGGACATGCCTGCGCGACGGACACTTCGCCCGAGCGGCCCGCGCCTTCGCGCTTCGGCCGCGGCGGCCCGCCGGAAGTTGCGTCGCCCGACGGCAAGCGCATCGCGTTCATCCGCGACTGGAACCTCTGGGTGCGCGACGCCGCCAGCGGACAGGAAACGCAGCTGACCACAGACGGCACCGAGAATTTCGGTTACGCCACGGACAACGCCGGGTGGACGCACAGCGATCGTCCCATCCTGCTCTGGTCGCCCGATTCGAAAAAGATCGCCACGCAGCAGCAGGACGAGCGGCACGTTGGCGACATGTACCTGGTGGAGAGCCGCGTCGGCCACCCCATCCTGCACGCGTGGAAGTATCCGCTGCCCGGCGACAGCGTGGTCGCGATGATCCATCGGGTCATCATTGATGTGGACGCACGCAAGGTCATTCGCCTCCAGACACCGCCCGACTATCATCGCGCGATGCTCGGCGACAACCTCAGCATGTCGGACCTCATCTGGAGTCCCGATGGCTCGCAGCTCGCCTACGTGAGCACGTCGCGCGATCACAAGCACGAGACGGTGCGCATCGCGGACGCCGCAACGGGCGCGGTGCGCACGCTGTTCGAGGAAAGCTCGCCTACGCAGTTCGAATCGGTTGCGGGGTGGCGCGTGCTGTGGCCGGAGCACGAGATCATCTGGTCTTCCGAGCGGAACAACTGGGCCGAGCTGTACGCCTACGACCTCAACTCCGGCAAGCTGCTCCATCCGATCACCACGGGAGAGGGGCCCGTCACCGGTATCGAGCACGTGGATGAGCGCGCGCACTCGCTGGTGGTGGAGGCGCGCGGCCGCGAACCGAACGAGAACCCGTATTTCCGCCACTACTACAGCGTGAGACTCGACGGCAGCCACTGGAGGCCGCTCACGCCGGAAAGCGGTGACCACACCATCCAGATGGCGCCCGACGGACGCTACTTCATTGACAGCTGGTCCACGCCGGAGACGCCGCCCACGGTGGTGCTGCGCGACGCGAATGGCCGCATCGTGATGCCGCTCGGCCACGCCGACATCTCGCGGCTGCTCGCCACGGGGTGGAAGCCGCCGATTCCCTTTGTGACCACGGCGCGCGACGGCAAGACCAAGCTCTACGGGCTCATGTTCCGCCCCACGAACTTCGACTCCACGGCGAAGTATCCGATCATCAACAATCCATATCCGGGCCCGCAGGCGGGGAGCGTAGGGTCGCGCAGCTTCAGCGCCGCGCGCGGCGACCATCAGGCGCTGGCCGAGCTGGGCTTCGTGGTGGTCACGCTGGATGGGATGGGCACGCCGTACAGGTCCAAGAGTTTTCACGACACGTACTACGGCGCGATGGGGCGCGACAACACGCTTCCCGATCAGGTGGCGGCCATGAAACAGCTCGCCGAGCGCTACCCGTGGATTGACAGCACGCGGGCGGGAATCTACGGACACTCGGGCGGCGGCTTCATCACGGCCGACGCCATGTTCCGCTATCCCGATTTCTTCAAGGTGGGCATTGCCGAATCGGGCAACCACGACCAGCGCGAGTACGAAGACGATTGGGGCGAGCGCTATCAGGGATTGCTCGTGCGCAATGCGGACGGCACTGACAACTACGAGGCCGAGGCAAACCAGACCGTCGCCAGAAATCTGAAGGGGCACCTGATGCTGGTGCACGGCTCCATGGACGACAACGTGCCGCCGTACAACACGTTCCTCGTGGCCGACGCGCTCATCAAGGCGAACAAGGAATTCGACGAGTTGATCATTCCGAATGTGCACCATGGATATGCCGCGGCATCGAACTACATGATGCGGCGCCGGTGGGATTACTTCGTGCGCTATCTGCTGGGCGCGGAGCCACCGCGGGACTACGTGATTCAGGTGCCGCGCCAGGAGCGCGGCGCGGTGGGAAGGGGAGACGAATAGCCGCCGGAAGACCTATGGGATCGTTCGCCGAATGGCTTCGTGATGTGCGTCTCGCGCTCCGGAGCCTCCGCCGCTCCAGGGGGTTCGCCGCCGTAACCATGGGGACCCTCGGCCTCGCCATTGGGGCGAATGCCGCGATCTACAGCGTGGTGCACCGGGTGGTCATCGATCCCCTGCCGTTCCGGACACCTGACCGCCTGGTGTACATCGCGGCGACGGCACCCGGGTCCAATCTGCCCGGCGAGTTCGGCGTGTCCGATGAGTTCTATCTTCTGTACCGTGAGCGATCGCGGCTGCTCGACGATGTCGCCACGTTCAATGGCGGCACATCCACGCTGCGCGTAGGCCAGCGAGTGGAGCGCGTTCCCATGTCGTGGCCCGCATACACGCTCTTCTCGACGCTGGGCGCCAGGGCGGTGCTGGGCCGGCTGCCTGCAGCAGGCGACGGCAACACGACCGCCGTGCTGAGCTGGCAGTGCTGGAAGACCTGGTTCGGCGGAGACTCGTCGGTGATTGGCAAGTCGTATTACATGTCGGGCGAGTTTCGCACGGTGATTGGTGTGACGGCGCCGTCGTTCCACTTTCCGACCGACGGCACGCTGCTGTGGATCCCGCAGGAGATCACGGCCGGCGGCGTAACGCCGGGCCGGTTCGGCGACCAGATGGTCGCGCGGATGAAGCCGGGCGTAACGCCGGAGCAGCTTGCGCTGGAGCTCACCACGCTCGCGAAGCAGCTTCCCGAGCGGTTCGGCGGATCGGCGCAGTACGCGAAGACGATCAGCGCAGTGCGCATGGTGGCGCGGCCGCTGCGCGATCAGATGCTGGGCAGTGCGGCGCGGGCGTTGTGGGTGCTCTTCGGCGCGGTCACGATCGTGCTGCTCATTGCCTGCGCCAACGTCGCCAACCTGTTCATGGTGCGCGCCGAGGGACGGCACCGCGAGATGGCGGTGCGCACCGCCCTCGGGGCGGGACGCGCGCGACTCGTGAGGCTGCAGCTCGCCGAGGCCGCGGTGGTGGCGGCAGGTGCCGGCGTGCTGGCGGTAGTGATGTCCGCGATCATGCTTCCGGTCATGGTGCACGCGTCGCCACCGGTGCCGCGTCTCGCGGACGTGCATCTCGATGTTGCCACCGTGATGTACACGGCCGCCGCGGCGGTGGTCGCCGCGCTGGCGTGCGGATTGTGGCCCGCCGTGCGCGCATCGGCGCCGGATCTGCTGCGGCTGCGCGAGGGAGGGCGTGGCGCCACGCACTCGCGGCACTGGCTGCGTGACGGTCTGGTGGTCGGGCAGACGGCCCTCGCGCTGGTGCTGCTCATTGGATCGGGTCTCCTGCTTCGGAGCTACGACAAGCTGAGCCACGTCAATCCTGGTTACAGCACCACGAACATCTTCACCTTCCAGTTCGCCCCGGATCAGCCGCAGTTGAAGGACGGTCCAACGTGGACGGCGTTCCACCTTGCGTTCATGGACAGGCTGCGCGCGCTTGCCGGCGTGCAGTCGGTGGGCATCGTGGACAACGTGCCGCTCGACGAAGGGCTCTCCACCATGCGCTTCCGCACGGAGGCGCAGGCAGGGGATCCGGGCGCGGGCACGCCGTTGTCGGCCACCGTCGCTGCCGGCGACTACTTCAGGACGATGGGCATCAAGGTGCTCGCCGGCCGGCCGTTCAACCGGGAGGACAACACGACGGCGCTGGGCAATGTGGTGGTGAGCCGGAGCGCGGCGAACCGTCTGTGGCCGGGCGAAAATCCGGTGGGGCGGCGCGTGCTGATGGAGAACGACAGCACGTGGCAGACGGTGATCGGCGTGGTGGGCGACGTGCAGCAGGAAGACTGGCGCGGTCAGGCACCAGCGATCGTTTATCTGCCTCTCCAGAGTCCGCAGCCCGGCGGCTGGTTCGTGTCGTCACCGGGATACGTGGTGAAGACCGCGCGCGCGGAGACGATAGCCCCGGAGATTCGGGCGCTGGTGCACGAGGTGGCGCCGGAGGCGCCGATGTACCGCACGTACACGATGCAATTTCTGGCGAAGCGTTCGATGCGCCAGCTGTCATTCACGATGCTGACGCTCGGTGTCGCGGCGACGCTGGCGCTGATCCTGGGCGCGGTGGGGCTGTATGGGGTGCTCTCGTACATCGTGGCCGAGCGCACCAGGGAAATCGGCGTGCGCATGGCGCTGGGGGCGGAGGCAGGCCGGGTGCGCCGGATGGTGGTGGCCCAGGGCGCGCGCGTCGTGGGCATTGGCGCGGTGATCGGCCTCGTGGTGGCGCTGGCATCCACACGCGTGCTCAGCGGACTGCTCTACGGCGTGCCGGCCGTTGACGGATGGACCTTCGTGGCGATGACCGCGGCGATGATGCTGATTGGCCTGGTGTCGAGCTACGTGCCGGCCCGGCGGGCGTCGAACGTGGACCCGATGGAATCATTGCGGAGCGAGTAGCCGGGGCGGGAGGTGACGTGCCGGCGCTCGGGGCGGCGTCGCAACAGGCAGCCAGCCCCGACGGAAGTTACGGACTGTCCGGGCTGTCACCCCACGTTGCGCTTTCGCTGGGACACGGACGCGACGACGAGCTTCTCGAGAACCTTCAGGTCGACGTCGGCGAGTTTCCGGATGGAGAGGCATGCCTTGGCCATCTTGTGTTTGCCAAGTTTGGAGAGCAACGCGTCGCGGCCCGGAAACTCGGCGACCAGATAGACACTGATGTCGGGCTTGCGGGATGAGAAGCCCACGATGCACGAATCGCCCTCGCGGCCGCTCTCATACGTGTAGTGATAGCTCCCGAAGCCGACGATGCCCGGCCCCCACATCTTTGCCGGTTCGCCGGTGGCCCTCGCCATCAGCCTGGACAACGCCGCGCAGTCCTTGCGCCGGTCTTCGTCCTGAATCGCCGCGATGTACTGCTCGACGCTAGCTCCTGTCGCCTTCGTCTTGTTCTCGGCCATGGTGGCAGCACCTGTGAAAGCCGTGGATTCGGGTGCGCGGCGCCCAACATCAAAGCTCGAACATTTCGCCCAGTGTCGCAAAGACCGTGGCCAGGCTGCCCGCGCTCAGCGCGCCGAGGTGCTTGCGCAGACGCTCGCGGTCTACGATGCGGAGTTGATCGAGCGCCACACGCCCCGTCTTGCCACCGAACCGACACACTGGACGAAACGGATAGGCATGTCCGGCGGTGGTCATTGGCGCAACGATCGCCGTACGAAGTTGATGATTCAGCTCGTCAGGTGAAACAATGAGGCACGGCCGCGTCTTACGGATTTCGCTGCCCCGGGCAGGATCAAGCTCGACGAGGTAGACCTCGCCGCGGCCTGGAACGCGACCGGGGCGAGTTACCGCCACTCCCAGTCCACGGCATCGAACGCCGGCGCCGGCGTTTCAATCAGGCCATCCTCGCCTCGGGCATGAAGCTGGGCGGCGGCCTCGGCCCATCCGGCTCGCGTTCGGCGGATTGCGGCAACCACGATACGCCCCTGTTCGGCGCGAAGCTCGACGTCCCCCTGAAGCCCTGCCTGCTCGAGCAGCAGCTTGGGGATGCGAATGCCCTGAGAGTTACCGATGGAAACGATGCGGGTCTTCATGGCGGATCATGTGAATGGCGGCTACGTAGATACAATGTAATTACTGCATCGGAATTCGACCAGACACGCTTTCGTTTCACGGTCCAGTTGCTCCTTGCAGCACAGCGGAGATTACTCCGTGGATCAGACGCTTCGCGACACGATCCCGGCTCGGAGGTAACGGCCCGATAACAGCGGAATAACGTCAGCCCGGCACGTTGCGGCTCTTCCGCCATTCGAGGAATCTGCATGACCCCGCTGGTGCTCTGGTTGCGGCGCATTGTGGCCGTGCTCGCGCTCCTGGCCGCGATCGCGGCCGGCCTCGCGGCCTGCGGGCTGGCCCTGTACATCGTGCCGACGTGGACGGCGCGCATTGGCATCATTGCGGCAAGCGGGGTGGCCGCTCTGGCGGTGGTGGCCTGGATTGGCTTCTGGATCGACGCGCGCCTCTGGCGCGTCCAGCGGCGCGCGCGGTTCGCAACGTGGGTGAGCGGTCTGCTCACCATCGTGTTTGCAGGCGCGCTGTATGACGTCGTGCTCCTCCCGACGTCGCTGTCCCACCAACTGCCTGTGCCGCGCACCAACACCGAATATTGGACCCTGCGCACCGGGTCGCGCATCGCGTACAGCGAGTACGACCCGCCTCCGGGTGTCGCGGTCAGGCCGGAGCCGATTGTCTTCCTCCACGGCGGCCCCGGCGTCTTCACGTTCGATGTCGATCATGCATTCTACCGGCAATTCGCGGCCGATGGGTTTCGCGTGTACCTCTTCGATCAGGCCGGCAGCGGACTCTCGGATTACCTGCCGCACGCGCGGGACTACACCATTGAGCGCTCGATGGCCGATCTCGAAGCCATCCGCGAGCAAATCGGCGCCGCGAAGCTCATTCTGGTGGGACATTCATTCGGCTCGACGCTGGCGGCGAACTACATGGCCAGGTACCCCGAGCACGTGGCCAAAGTCGTATTCCACTCGCCCGGTCCGATCTGGAACCCGGACATTGCTGTTGACTACAGCCGCACCGCGGCCGGTCCGCGCGCGTCAGCGCCATTGCGTCTGGTCGCGGCCGCATTGCTCTTCGAGAGGAATCCGGCTGCGGCCGAGAACCTGCTGCCGCAGGGTGAAGCCGCGGATATCGGCGCGAAGTTGCTCGACCCGGGAGCCGTGGTCTGCAAGGGAGTGCCCGCGCACGTCTCCGTTCCGCCCGGACTGGCCTTCTATCCGCTCGTCGCCATTCTCAGGACACTCGGCGGGCCGCGCGGCGATCCGCATCATCTCCTGCGCGCGAACCGGACGCCGGCCATTGTCGTGTACAGCGAGTGCGATTTTCTGGGCTGGCCAAACGTGCTCGACTACCGGCACACGCTGCCCAACCTCAAGGTGTACTATTTTCCGGGAGCGGGGCACTACATCCAGTTGATGCAGCCGGAGCGGCTGGCGCGGGTGATGCGAGCGTTCCTGCTGAATCAGCCGGATACGATCGGTCCATATACAAAGGAATCGGACCCTCATCTACAGAGACCGTGAGGCGATGCTGTTTGGACAGGTATGTGCCGGTCAGGGGCTGTCGAGGCTTCGCAGTCGAACGGCGGCCTGAACGAGCCCCGCACGCTCGAGACTGTCGAGAATTTCGGCGCGCGACACGGGCGGGTGTGTCAGTGCAAGGTGCTGCGACTCGATAATCCGTCCCATCGCAGCCGGAGCAAGGTCGATCGTCTCGACGACGAAGTCGTCCGGATGCTTGGCTTCCATACCGAATGCGGCGAGACGCTCCGTCGGGAAATCAGCGACATTGAAGGTGACGATTGCCTGTGCGCCGGCCCGGATTGCCGCCGCAAGCACATGCCGATCGTCGGGATCAGGGAGCAGCAACCCGGGCATGAGCGACTGATGCTCCGTGACGAGGCAATCCGGAACCGCTTCGTTCATCAGTCGCCGAGTGCGAGCGAGAGCTGTCGGTGCAAGATCAGGGCGATCCCGCGCGATCGCCTCGAAGCACTCGTCGAGGATCTCATCCGACCAGCGAGCACGGACGATGCCTTCGACCGCAATCCGCAGCAGGAGGTCGCGCAACATCGCCGGATAGAGCACGCACGCGTCGTACACGACACAGAACGCCACGTCTACTTGTCGTAGAGCCGCAAGTCCTGCGAGGCGGCTGCCAACTCCCTTAGCGCTACTTCGCTTCGTTCCCGTTGCTCCGCCCGGTAGCGAAAAACGTCCTTGGCAAGCAATCGGCGATGGGTGCCAACCTTTCGAAATGGGATGGCGCCCGTTCCAAGCAGCCGAACGAGATGCGGTCGCGAGACGTTCAGGAGGTCAGCAGCCTGTTGCGTCGTCAATTCGGCGTGAATGGGAACGATAGTTACAGCGTCCCCCTCCGCCAGATGACCAAGGAGTTCGAGAAAGAGAATGTACGCGGAGCGTGGAACGGTAACCTCGACGCTCGCGCCACCTCGCTTCACCGTCAGCTTGACGCCGCGAAAGGACCGTGACCGTACGATCTCGGAGAGCGGCCGAAGCGCATTCTTCGCTTCCTCGGCCACCTCAGCGGTTGGGAGTTCGATATCGGCGACGGCAGTCATGAATACGTCTCTGTTTGAGGACTGGCTGATTCTAACATGTAATCGCAACAAACGCAATGATCGAAATATTCGCAACGGCTCTGGCCTGTCCCTCGGCTCGGTCCCAACGCTGCCACCAGCCATTCTCAACTCCTGCCGCACAGCGTATCTTTGTGCGCTTGCACCGCATCCGGCCGTCGCCCACGAGAGCCCTGTCGATCACGTGAACGCCCCCGCCAAAACCTGTCCGCAATGCGGTCAGACGTACGACTTCGAGCAACGCTTCTGCCCGCGCGATGGCTCGACGCTCCGCTCGCCGGAGGGCAGCAATCTCGTGGGCTCCGTGCTCGCCGGCCGCTATCACATCGTGCGCCGCATCGGGGAGGGCGGCATGGGGCAGGTGTACCTGGCCGAACACGTGCGGATGCGCCGGCGCAGCGCGGTGAAGGTGCTCAACCAGGGGCTGGTGAACGACTCCGATGCCATCGCGCGCTTCAATCGCGAAGCATCGAATGCGAGCCAGATCCAGCACCCGAACGTCGCCGCGATCTATGACTTCGGCGAAACCGATGACGGCCTCATCTACCTCGCCATGGAGTACGTGGACGGCGAGCCGCTGCGCAAGGTGATCGAGCGGCAGGGCGCGCTCAGCGCGGCCGAGGCCGCTGAAATCACCCGGCAGGTGGCCGACGCACTCGAGGCCGCGCACGAGATGGGCATCGTCCACCGCGACCTCAAGCCCGACAACATCATGATCGCCCGCGGCCGGAACGGCGCGGATCTGGCCAAGGTCGTGGACTTCGGCATCGCCAAGGCGACCAGCGGCGACGACCAGAAAGTGACGCGCACGGGGCTCGCCATCGGCACGCCCGAGTACATGTCGCCCGAGCAGTTGTCGGGCGACGCGGTCGACGCCCGCTCGGACATCTATTCGCTCGGCCTGGTGGCGTTCAACATGCTCACCGGCCAACTGCCGTTTCCCACCGACTCGTCGCGCGAGGCGATGATCGCCCGCCTCTCGGAACGCCCGCGTACGCTGGCCGAGATCAAGGATGATGTGGAGTGGCCGGCCGAGCTGCAGACGGTGATGAACCGTGCGCTGGCGAGCGAGCCGCGGGACCGCTACGAGCACGCCGGCAAGTTCGGACGCGACCTCGTGCGGGCCGTCGCCGACATGCCGGAGAGCGCACTGACGAGCAGCGGGACGCTCGACATGCCCATTCCGCAGCTGGGCACGCGGCTCGTGGAACGGCCCGGCTCACGGGCGGGCGCCTCGAAGCCCGCCTCGAAGGCTGCCTCGGCGTCTGCACCACCGTCCGCGCCGGCCTCCGCACTGGCCGCCACGCCGGCCGCTCAGGGCGACGCGGAGCTGGCGGCGGCGACACGACCGCCGGACCGTTCGCCTCCGCTCATTCCGGTCGAACCCGCGGAAGGCGACGACGTCGGCCGCTTCATCCTGAAGACGTTCCTCGTCCTCGCCATCCTGGCCGGCGGCGGCGGCGCCTGGTACGTGATCCACTCACGCGCCAAGGCGGCTGGCCTGGCCGCATCTTCCCCGGCAGCCACCGCGCCAACGGCGCTCGCCGCGACGGACAGCACGCACCACGACAGTGTGTCGCCCTCGCCGTCCTCGTCGCCCTCATCTCCCTCGTCGACCTCGTCAGCCCTGTCGCCCTCCACGCGCCCGGCGCCTCGCAGCGAGGGCGCCGCCGCGAAATCGCCGCCCGTCACCGCGGGCGCCGCGGATTCGACGGCCACAGCCACGGCCGGCGCGACGACGCCGGCGACACCAGCGACACGGGCCGCTCCGCGGGCTGCGCCGCCAGTGGCCGCCGCCGATTCTGCTGCCGAGCAGAGCGTCGATTCTTCTGCCCCTGCGCCCGCCGATCTCGATTCGGTGCTCGCACCCATTCGCGACAACATCTCGGTGGGCCGTGCACGCATGGGCGACGGCGAATACGAGGGAGCACAGGTGCGCTTCGCGCAGGCCAGCGACCAGATCCGCCAACTCGGCCGTCAATACACAGCGCTGTTCGCGGTCGCGACGCTGCGCCACGACCTCTCGCAAGCCATCGACGCCAATCGCCGCGCCTGCCGCGCCGAGAAACAACTCGACGAGCGCCGCGGCCAGACCGGACCGGATTGCCCGTGACCCCCATGTTGTCCCTGCCGCACCTCACGCGCCTCGCGCGTTTCATGCACGTCACGCGCTTCACGCACGTCACGCCTCTCGCGCGGCGCGCCATGGCCGCCGGCGTGCTCCTCGTTGCCCTGCCGGCACTCCCGGCGCTCGCGCATGCCCAGGCGAGCGCCTATTCGCTCTCCGACGTCGTGGGCCTCGTGAAGAACAAGGTCCCCGCGAAACGCGTGCTCGCGCTGGTGAAGGAGAACTGCGTCTCCTTCAGTTTCAGCGATGACGCCACGGCGCAGTTGCGCCAGGCCGGCGCCACCGATTCGCTCGTGGCTGAGCTCAAGTCCGTCTGTGGTCCGGACAATCCCAATCCTTCGGCGCCGCCCCCCGACAGCGCCAAGCCGGCGCCTGCCGGGGCCGCTGCCGCCGCTGCCACCGCTCCCGCCGCAGCAGTCGCGCCGCCGCCCGATTCGACGTTCCCCGTGAAGTTTCGTGCGGCAGTCGTGGGCGCGGACATCACGGTGCGTCCCGTGCCGCAGATGGACCTCTACATCATCAGCCCGCAGAACGACACCACGCGGCTGTCCACCGATCTGGATGGCGCGGCGGATGGATCGTTCAGGGAAGGCGTGTACCGCATCGAGAGCGCGCAGAGCGTGACCATCGGGAACGCGCGCTATCATTGGGCGTTCGACCAGCCTTTCTCGAAGGACATGCGCCCGGTCGAGCTCACGCAGAAGAACGCGACGATCGACACGGTCGTCGACAGCGCCGCGGTCGCGGCGCGGGCCAAACCCGCGAAGCGCGAGAACGTCGAACGCGACATCTTCGCCAAGTACAGGAGCGGCGTGTTCACCGTGTTCGGCGCCGCGCGCGGGACGGGATTCCTCGTGGACTCCACGGGCCTCGTCGTCACCAATGCGCATCTCGTCAAGGGCGCCGAGGACGTGCGCGTGCAGATCGACTCGGCCACGAAGGTGTACGCCACGCCCGTCGTGACCGACGATGACAGGGACATTGCCGTCCTCGCCATCAACATGAGTCACTGCGGCTCGTGCGCCGTGCTGCCGCTCTTCGACAGCACCAAGAGCACAGCTCCCGCCGCGGGCGATCGCGTGCTCGCCCTCGGCTCGCCGCTCAACCAGCTCTCGGTGCTGTCCATCGGGATCATCAGCTCGGCGAACTCCAGCGCCATCATGAGCGACGCCGGCGTGAACTGGCTCAACACCGGCGGCCCGCTCATCAATCTCGATGGCTTCGTGATCGGACTGAACAGCACCAGGGAAACGCAGTTGGCGCTGGTCGACGCGGGCGCCGGACCGCGTGTCGCATCATCGGTGCCCGCCGCGCAGGTGGCGGACGCCGTGCAACGCGCGCGCAGCGCGCTGCCGTCGCTGGCCGCGCGCGCGCCGAGTGATTCGCTGCTCCCCGTGCTGCCCGCGGACCCGTTCCCCAAGGCCCCGATCGACGCGGTGAGCGCGCTGGCCAATCTGGACCTGCACGTGTACCAGACGGGCGACGGCCCGTTCCGCGTGCTCGTGATGACGCCGCAGATCATGGCCTGGCGCCAGGTGCAGGCCGACAAGGCGCTCGCCGATCGCAAGCAGCACGATCCCCGCAAGGCGGCGCAGTGGCGCCGCATCGATCCCATTGAAGGGTGGCGCGACTGGCACGACTATCTCGATGAACGGCGCGCGGTGGTGGTCGTGAACGTGATGCCCGACGGCGCCGCGTTCCCGTACTACGATGCCGACAAGCTCAGGAATTTCGATGCGGGGAACTTCAAGTCCATGGTGATCACGCGCGACGGAGTGCCGATCATCCCCGTGGAGGAAGTGCGGATTCCCGCGGTGCTGAACGTGGATGAGATGCGCGCCAGCGGACGGCAGGTTCCCATGCAGGGGATTTACGTCTACCGCATTCGCGATTTCGCGCCGCGCGCGGTGGGCACGACGGCCACGTACGTGATGCGCATCGTGGATGCGGCGCCGGGCGGCAAGCCCGTGTCGATTTCGGTGCAGCCCGCAATGATCGAGCAGCTCTGGAAGGACTTCACGTCGTATCGCTTTCCGTAATCGCAGCCGGCGATGCCGACCCTCATCAAGGCCGCGGTCTGGAACGCAAAGACAGAAGTTGGCAGTGCCCCCAGCGATGCGCGGGACCTCGCCAACTTCACCAGCCTCCTCGCGTGGCAGGACCGGTTGGTTCTCCTGCGCAGCGCGATCGAAGCAGCAGATCGCGCCATGCCGATACCCGGCGGGCTCGCGGCAGGCACGCCGGTGCTGCGGCTCTTCATGGCGCCGGAATACTTCTTCTCGGAGTCCTGCAACCGCCACGTCATGGACTACGAGACGCGTGGCCACGTGGTTCAGGCAATGGCGAAGATCAGTGCCGACCTTCCCGACATGCTGCTCCTGCCCGGGACCGTGTCGTATTTCAAGCCGCTCGTCGACAAGAAGCTCGAGTCGGCCCGGCTGGCGGCGAACCCCCTGCACACATCACGTCTCGTGAAGTATGCGGGGACCTACACGGTGGGCGAGGAGAAATCGACCTATCTCGCCCACAACACCGCCTACGCCTTCCACGGCGGCCGCCAGGTGTTCAAGTATCGCAAGATGCTCGACTGCGCCGAGCTGAACCCGCAGGACAGGAAGGCGGGGAAGGTGATGGTGTTCGCGACGGGCAACAGCGTTGGCGCTTTTGATTTCAATCTGGGCGGGGTGACGCTGCGCATCGGCGTCGAAATCTGCGCCGATCATGACAACGGACAACTGAGCAAGGGCGGAGTCTCCAACCTCGATCTGCAGATCGTCCTGTCGGCATCCACCGGGCTTCGCAAGAATTTCGCGGTTGTGCGAGACGGAGGCTGCCTGTTTCATTGCGACGCCGGTGCCACGTCGGCCGACGGGAAGGGACGTGCCTGGCAGAATGTTGGTGGCGCACTCGTGGATCTGCGGACCGCGGGTGGCGCTGCACCTCCGGCGTCCGAGCGCATGGATCCGCTCACGCGGCCGGAGCTCGCCGGGCTGCGCAAGAAGACGACGAAGCTGGATGCCAACTTCGAAAAGGCGCAGATCAAGAAAGCCGGCGAGAGTCTCGGCAAGGCCGAGGCCAGGGCGTACGGGCAGCAGCGTGCTACCCAGTACCTGCAGGCAAGAGGAGGAATGGTTCATTTCTATGAGGCGACCATTCCATAGTACGCCGCGCTCAGCCATCCGTGGTCCTGTCAGGGACGAACGTCATGTGGCGACGACGGGTCAGCGAGGTCGATGGGCCGTGTCATCCGGATGAACGGTATCTCCACGCCACCGGCGAGAGTGGAGACGACGCGCTCGACGCCCGTGAACCCCAGCACGTGATAGAACGGCTCGCCGGGCAACGTGGCCATCAACTCGAACCGGTGAAATCCCGCGGCGCGCGCCGCTTGCTCGCACGTCGCGTAGAGCTGTCGCGCCAGGCCCCGGCGCGCCCAGTCGGGATGCACGAAGAAGGCGCGAATGCGCGCGGCATCCGTCGCGGGATCCAGGAGTGGATCATCACCCTGCTTCATCCTGTCGCCGCCGTAGAGTGTGCGGCGGGCGCTCCAGCCGCCGGCTGCCGCCAGCCGCGCTGAACTCTGGATGACGTAATACGTTCCGTCTGCGATGAGTTGGGTATCGACGCCAAAGACCTGGTCCATCGCGGCATCGACCTGCGCAGCGGTGTAGAAACCAACGCTGAGCGCACGCACCGACAGGCCGATGAGCTCCTCGAGCGCGGGAATGTCCGCGATTGTGGCGACGCGTACCGGAAGCATGTGGGAATCGGTCTCCGGCAGGGTTTCGCGGGAGGCCTCCGCGCTCAACCGCGAGCGCTCCGTCATGCGCTCAGCAGGGGGATGAGCACCGTCGCGCCGTCCATCAGCGCGTGCGCGAGGGCGAACGGAATCAGGCGGCGGAGTCGCAGATACAGGAGCGTCTCGAAGACGGAGAAGGGGACTGATGCGAGCAGGCGGAACTCCATGAACTTCGCGTCGAACGTGAGCGGCATGAACGCATGCTGCAGCGACCAGACTAAGGACACGACGGCCACCGCCGCGCTCGTGCTGCGGAACAGCACCTGGCAGCGCGGCAGCAGATAGCCGTTGTAGGTCATCTGCTCGGTGAGTCCCCAGATGAAGGGCCACACCAGCACCCCGTACAGCGCGGCCCAGAGCGGCAGTCCGCCCAGGAAATACGGCGGCGCGGCCTTGCCGTAGACCGTGAAGCCCGCCGCGTACGTGCCGGCAAAGATGAACACGAGACTCACGGGGATGAGCGCCAGGCCGAGCAGCACATCGCGGCCGACGCATGAGCGTGTGAAGCCAACCAGATCGAACAGACCAATGCCCTCGCGGCGCGTGAGGCGCCAGAGGAGCAGTAGGCAGCCGGCGTCGATCGACGTTCCATACACCGGCAGCCACGGCTCGGCGTCGTGCCACGGCGTGCGCGCGGCGAGCAGGAGGAACACGGCGGCAACGACGGCTTGCGCGGCGACGGCAATCGCCGCGCGCGCAAGGAGCATCAGCGCGGGCCCGCGCCAGGTCAGTGTTCCCGCCTGCCGTCGCTCGAGGAGGGCCTCGTGGGAATTCGGGTCCATGAATGGAATCGTAGTGTGCATGGCCGCAGGCGCGAGACCAGCCGCACGAAGTACGGAACACGGCGCACCGTGCTCACTGGAAATCAGCCGGCTTTCCCACGCTGCATCACGACATGCAGCGCCTTCTCCGAGGCCACGAACTGCGTGCATTCGTATCCCAGCGAGCGCATGTCAACGCCCTCGAATAGTCGCTCGCCTTTCCCAAGCAGAACCGGCGCGATCGCGATGTGCAGCTTATCGATCAGCCCCGCGCGAAGATACTGCTGAACGGTGTCGGCCCCGCCGCCGATGCGCACGTCCATTCCATCCGCCGCCGCGCGTGCCTGGTCGAGCGCCTCGTGAATGCCGCCCGTGATGAAGTAGAAGGTCGTGTTGCCTTTCATCTGAAGGGGCGGCCGCGCGTGATGCGTCAGGACGAACACCGGAACGTGATAGGGTGGGTCGTCGCCCCACCAGCCCTTCCAGTTCATGTCCGGCCAGGGGCCGCGAACGGGTCCGAACATGTTCCGCCCGAGAATCCAGGCGCCAACGGCCTCGGTGCCCCGCGCGGCGAACTCGTTGTCCAGCCCTGTCCCTCCACCCTCGTCGCCATGCATCTGCGACCACGCGCGAGTCGCAAGCATCCAGCCGTGCATCGTCTCGGCGCCCACGCCGAGCGGATTTTCGACGCTCTGATCCGGGCCCGCCCCGTACCCATCGAGCGAGATGGTGAAGTTCTCGACTCTGACTTTGGTCATGTGCACCTCTTCAGTGAAAGTGGAATCCATCACCTCGCGGTCAGCGCGGGCGCGCGCGATTGACGAGCGCCGCGAATCGCGCATCGCTGCGCCAGGACGCGAACGCCTGATCGCCCGCAAGCGCCCACAGTTCCCACACGTGGTGCGTCACCGCACGGTCGAGCGAGGGCCACATGCGTGCCGTATCGCCGAGCGCAGCGTACAGGCGCGCCATGGGGTACGGGTCCACGAACCCGCCCTGAGCGGCCCGTGCTTCGAGCGCGCGCGTGAAGCTCCGCGCGGCCGTCGTGTCGCCGCAACGGGCGCGCGCGTACCAGGAGAACGAGTTCTCGAACTGTTCCGGCGTCGGCTGCAACTGGGCCGCGACGCGACGTGCGGCGTCGCAGCGGCCGTCGTCGGCGTAGACCTCGGTGAGTTGGCGGCGCGCGAACGTGTTCCCCGAATCGGCAACGAGTGCCTGTTCCAGCGCGCGGGCCGCATCCGGGATCCTGAAGGCGTGATAGAGCACCGTTCCTTCGCGCGCGCGGATGATGGGCGAGTCGAGATCGAGGCGGCGCGCCAACCGAATGGTGATGATCGCGGAATCGGGCTGACCCGTGGCCAGATAGTACCAGCTCTGGAAGAGACGCGTTGACGCGTTGGTGGGGTCGAGCGCGAGACTGCGCTGGAATTCAACGGCCGCGGCGCGATAGTCGTGGTCGGCGAACACGTGCAGCACGGCGCGCGTGAGATGCGCGCCGGCCAGCGTGCTGTCGAGTGCCAGCGCGCGGCTCACCGCATCACTGGACGCCATGAAGTCGCTGTCGGGCTGGACGTCGTCATAGACGGCAATCAGCAGGTGCGCCCGCGCCAGCAGCGCCCATGCCGGTGCGTACGACGAATCCATGGCCAGCGCGTCGCGCAGCAGATCAATGCCGGCGTGCAGCGACTCGTCGTCGCGCCGCTCGATGTAGCCGCGCGCCCGCACCAGCGTGCGATGCACCTCCGGCGGTACCGTGGGCGCGCTGCGATACGCGGCGAGCTGTGTGCCGGTGAGCGTGACGCGCAGCGCTTTCGCCACGGCCAGCGCCACCGAGTCCTCCAGATCGAACAGGTTCGCCGCGCCGTTGAACTGGTTGGACCAGAGCACGCGGCCGCTGTGCTGGTCGAGGAACTGCACGTGGATGCGCACGCGGCCGTTGTCCTGCTCGAACTTGCCGAGCAGCATCGCGGTGGCGTGTAGCCTCCGGCCCAGCGCGCCGGCGTCGTCGTTGGCGTAGTGACGCGCGACGTCGGTGGACGTCTCGATGGGGATCACGTCGAGGCGCAGCGGGCGGAGCGCGTCGAAGATGGCGAGCGGCAAACCCTGTCCCAGCGCGGTATTATTCGTGTCGCCCGTGATGTTGGTGAACGGCAGGATGGCGATCACCGGCGCCGTGCTCGCGCGCCGTTGCGTGCCCAGCAGCAGGCCGGCCACGAGCACCGCCATCGTTGCCGCCGCGGCGATCCAGCGGCGCCGGCGTGGCCGCGCCGCCGCCGGCACCGCCGGTGCAGTGAGCGCCGCGCGCAGCGACTCGGCCGACTGCGGGCGCCGCGCGGGATCCTTCTCGAGCGCATCCATCACCGCCCTCTCCACCGGTGCGGGAATGCCGCGCCGCGCGCGCGAGAGACGCACCGGCGTTTCGGTGAGCGTGCGGGCGACGATGGCCGGCGCCGTGGGCGCGGTGAACGGCGGCGCGCCGGCCAGCATCTCGTAGATCACGGTGCCGGCCGAATAGATGTCGCTGCGGGCGTCGAGCGAACTCTCGCCCAGGATCTGCTCCGGGCTCATGTACGCGGGGGTGCCCACGGAGATTCCCGATTCCGTGAGGCGGCCCGAGCCCGACCGCGCGGCCAGCGCCACGCCGAAGTCGCCGAGTACGGCGCGTCCATCCTGCAGGAGAATGTTCTCGGGCTTGATGTCGCGATGCACCACGCCGTGACGGTGCGCGTGGTCCAGCGCGCTGCACAAGTCGCCGGCGATGGCGAGCGCGGCATCGAGCGGCAGCGGCGACTCACGCTCCAGCCGGTTTCGCAGCGTCTCGCCGGTCACCATGGGCATGACGAAGAACAGCAGCCCGGACGCCTCACCGGAATCGAAGAGCGGCAGGATGTTCGGGTGCTGCAGCCGCGCGGTCGTGCGGATCTCCTCCAGGAACCGCTCGGCGCCGACCGCCGAGGCCACTTCGGGGCGAAGTACCTTGATGGCTACCGTGCGGTCGTGGCGGAGATCGTGCGCCGCGTACACCGTGGCCATGCCGCCCGCGCCGATCTCCCGGTCCACGCGATAGCGGCCGGCGAGCGCGGCGCGGAGGCGGGCGAGGCGTTCCGTCAGCGTGTGGTCCGGCATTTCAGCTTCGGCGTCGGCATGCGCGCGGGGAGCGGGGGGCGGGGACGGGGGCTCGCGAGGTGAGGGATCGCGAGTGGCGTGTATCGCCGGGGACGCGCTACGGGCGTTTGTGCATCCCGGGCTGGTTGCCGGCTGCGCAATAATGTAAACTGGCGCGCGAGGAATCCATGACCGGTCACCACGACCACCACGCCCACGCCGCCTCCTCAACTAATGAGGAGCGCGCCACCGCCTACGCCGAGGCGTGCGCCGCGGCGCAGCCCGATCCCGGGAGCCGGGTTGTGGCCGTCGCGCTGGAAGCCGGCGAGTTCGACTGGGAGTTCGTGCCGGGCGTGCGCACGCGCGCGTGGGGCTTCAACGGAACGGTGCCGGGTCCCACCATTGAAGCCACGGTGGGCGACGTGCTCGAGATTCGCCTCACCAACCGCCTACCCGAACCCACGGTGGTGCACTGGCACGGGCTCCGGATTCCGGCGGCCATGGACGGCACGCAGATGGTCCAGCACCCGGTGGATCCGGGCGAGACCTTCACGTACCGCTTTCGCGTGCCGGACGCGGGCACCTTCTGGTACCACTCGCACTTCAACGAGACGGTGCAACTGGAGCGCGGGCTCTACGGCGCATTGATCGTCCGCGCGGCCGACGAGCCGGTGTTCGATGCCGATCGGACGCTGGTGCTGGACGACGTGGAGCTGGAGAAGGACGGCCGGATCAAGCCGCCGGGCAAGTGGCTCGAATCGCACGACGGCCGCGAGGGGAGCACGCGCCTGGTGAACGGCAAACGGGAACCCGACATCCACATGGCGGCGGGGCAGACGGAGCGCTGGCGCATCGTGAACGCCGCGAGCGCGCGCTACGTGCTGTTCTCGGTGGGCGGCCGGCCGTTCCGGATCATCGGCAGCGGCGGCGGGCTGATTCCCGCGCCGGTCAGCGCCACTGAAGTGCTCATCCCCGCCGCGAATCGCGCCGAGATCGTTGTCGGCCCGTTCGCCGAAGGCGAAACGCTTCGCGTCGAGACGCTGCCGTTCAACCGGGGATCGTTCAAGGGACACAGGAAGCCGGAACTGTTCGCCACGGTGCACGTGGGAGCCGCCGCGCCCTCCACGGCGCGACTCCCGGAGCGGCTGCGCGAGATCGTGCCGCTGGTGACGGGGCCCGCGACTCCGAACCGCGAGGTGCGACTCGGCTTCAGCCTGGGACTCAAGCATGGCGTGGAGTTCAACATCAACCGCGAGCAGCACCACCACGCCGATCCGGTGCCCGTGGGGGAGTTGCAGATCTGGGATGTGCTCAACCGGTCACCGGTGCACCATCCCTTCCACCTGCACGGGTTTTTCTTCCAGGTGCTCGAGGTGAACGGCAAGCCGCCCGGATATCTCTCGTGGGAAGACACGGTGAACGTGCCGGCGTTCGGGCGCGTGCGCATCGCCTGGATGCCGGATGACCGGCCGGGCGAGTGGATGTATCACTGCCACATCCTGGAGCATCACGCGGCGGGAATGATGGCGCACTTCAACGTGGTGCGCCGGCCAGATACTGGTGCACCGAGCTGACCACCACGCCGCCTTCGCCAACCGCCGACGCCACCCGCTTCACCGAACCGCTGCGCACGTCGCCCACGGCGAACACCCCCGCAAGGGTCGTCTCGTACAGGAACGGCGCGCGCGGCGCGGCGCGCTCCGGCCACTCGGGCGCCGCGGCGTGGCTGGTGAGAATGAAGCCCCGGTCATCGCGTTCAATGGAGGGCGGCAGCCACGCGGTGCGCGGCTCCGCGCCAATGAGCACGAAGAGCGCGGCCGCGTCCAGCGTTTCGCGCGCGCCGGCGGCGTTTTCGATCAACAGCGCTTCCAGTCTGTGCACGCCGACTCCGTCCACCACGTGCGTACGCAGCCGAATGTCCACGTTGGCCAGGCCCTCGAGCTCGCGAATGAGATACTCCGACATCGTACGCGCCAGCGCATCGCCGCGCACGATCAGCGTGACGCGGCTCGCGTACCTGGCGAGATGCACAGCGGCCTGGCCGGCCGAATTGCCGGCGCCCACGACGGCCACGCGCTGTCCCTCCATGGCCGTCGCCTCGGATATTCCCGCGCCGTAGTACACGCCCTCGCCGGTGCGGCCATCGAGGCTGGGGACGCCCAGACGGCGGTAGTCCGCCCCCATCGCGAGCACGACGGAGCGTCCCACCACGCGGCGTTCGTTCGACAGATCGAGCACAAATAAAGATCCATCCCGGCGCAGGTCCAGCGCCTCGCGCAGCACAGCGGTCTGCGCGCCGAAGGACCACGCCTGCTCGAGTGCGCGATTGCACAGCTCCGTGCCGCTCACGCCGAGGGGAAAGCCGAGGTAGTTGCGGATGCGCGAGCTGGCCCCGGCCTGCCCGCCGATCGTATCGCGATCGACGACGATCGTGCGCAGTCCCTCGGACGCCGCGTAGACCGCGGCGGAGAGACCGGCCGGACCCGCTCCGACCACCAGCACGTCGAAGGTGCCGCTGTCGTCGGCGTGGCGGGCGCCGAGCGCGATGGCAGCTTCTTCGTCGGAGGGCGCGGCGAGAACCTGTCCATCGAAGCGCACGAGCACCGGGAACGGACCATCGGGGCGGTGCACGTCGCTGAGCAGTTGACGCCCCTGCTCTGAGTCGCGCTCGTGAAAGACGAACGGCAGCCCGCTGCGCTCCAGCAGATCGCGCACGCGGTACGACCGCGCGTCGAGCCGATCGCCCACGACGGTGACGATGCGACCCGCGCCGCGGCGCCGCTGCCAGCGCTGCAGCACGGCGGCGACCACGCCGTGGAAGCGCTCATCGGGCGCCGTCTGCGGCTGGGACGCGAAGTCGTCCAGTCTTCCGAGCGACGCCGCCTTGAGCACCGGGATCAGCTCGGACCGGTTGGCGGACGGCACCAGCAGCACGCGCTCCGCGCGGGGAGAGACGTCGTGTGCGCGTTCCAGGAAATCGAGGCCCGGCATTGCGGTCATGCTCGTGGCGGCGAGCAGCGCAACGACGTCTGCGCCGGCGGACCTCAGGTCGTGCAGCCGAGCCAGGGACTCCGCGGGAGAGGAGTGGCACTCGATGGCGTAGTCGTCGCCGTAGCGCTTGGAGAGTTCGCGACGAATGGAATCGAGGCGAGCCGGATTGTCATCGACGGCGATCAGTATGGGCTTCACTGCGCACTGCCGTGGCCAGCTACTGCGCGCAGGTCACCTTGATGTCCATTGGCGTATAGATGGACAACGTCAGGAAGCTCACCAACATGTTGGGAAAGGAAAGCTTTGTCTCGACCTTCGACACGCCCTTCGGACACTTTTGCTGCGTCTCGACCGTGCTTGGCGGCACCAATCCGTAAATCCAACCTGAGGCCCAGGGCTTCTCGACGGTCTGTGGGGAGGGCGCGAGCCCGGTCTCGACGGTGGCGTGAAAGCACGCGGACGAGACTAGCAGAGCTGCCATAACGGGAACGCAGCGACGCATACGGCACCGAGGGAATGAAGAGGCCGCCAAGATAAGGGGGAGGGTGTTATTCGTCCAGCGTCATCCCGATCGCTCGGAGCGTGATGTCTCCAAGGCCGGCGGATGGACGAGCTCCCAAGGCTGTTCTCTGTTCTTCTTCTTCGCTCCGTCGAGCGGCGCGCCGGGGTCGCCCTGCTCCCAGAAGCGGAGCACGCCCGTGAGTACCAACTGATCGAGGAAGACCGCCACCTCGGTGAGCCGGGCGCGGTCGGCGAGATGCACGGCGACGATGTCGGGATCAAGGAGCGAAACGGGACCAAGGCCGAGCCGCCGGGCAAGCGCGCCATCGAGGTAATCCTCGTAGACGTGCCGCGGGGTGGTCGGCACACTCGCATAACAGCGGATCGTCGCCCCGGGCGAGGGCCGGCGCATACGCTGAAATCGCAGGCGGCCGCGCGGTCCCGGCTCGGCGTCCACGAGCGCGCCTCGCGACAGCGCGTAGAGGAAGACCGGAACACTCAGGATCCGATAGCCGTCCCCGTCGACCGATTCAGCGCGAAGCACTTCGATCCCGTGATCCGAGGCCGGGAATTCGATGAGGAGTTGCTCCAGAGCGTCGCGGGACATGATGTGGAATGAAGCCTTCCAGGCCGGATTGGGTGTGGTGAGCTGACGACGCGGCCGGGTGCTGGTAGGTCCAATAAGCGCGCCGTGCGAAGTCGGCGCAATGTGAAAGCGCGAGCTGATGGCACGTGTGATGCGCCCGTCCTCTTGAAACAGGTCGCATTGGCAGTGTACTTTGTAATACAAAGTTACTACTCCTGACCGGAACCACGGGCGACGGTCAAACGGACGCGCACCCTGGAGGTCGCAGTGAAGAAGTGGCTGAGGCGCATTCGCGCCGCAATCGGAATGGGGCTGATCTGGGCCGCGGCGTGGCTCGGCGCAGGGCTGATCCTCCTGGCTATCGTGGGCCTCCACGCCGCCGACGTCCCGTTCCCGCTCTTCTTTGGCCTTCTCGGCTTTCTCGCGGGTGCCGTGTTCTCGGGCGTGCTGGGGGTGCTCGGACGCAAACGACGGTTCGATCAGATGTCGTTTCCGCGATTTGCTGGATGGGGAGCGCTGGGCGGTGCATTGCTCGCCGGGGCGTTCGCGGTGCTCGCAGCGCCAGACGTGCAGTTCCTGGTGGTGGGCCCCGTGCTCGCGATTGCCGGCGCGATCTCCGCCACTGGTACGCTCGCGCTCGCGCGGAGGGCAAATGCGGGAGAATTGCCGGGCGGCGGTGGAGAGGCAAGGATGGTCGGACGTGGGAGTGATGAGGTGCGGGAGCTGCCGGGCGGTGGAGGGTGATCGCTGAACGCGACGCTGGTCCGCGGCTCCTGTGTCACATGCAGCCATCGCGTCGAGCCACCGGCGCGCTGGTCAAGACATCCTGAGAAATCCGTATGCGAGCGCGGCGCCGAAGACCATGCCGAACACCGGCAGAATCACCCATAACGCGCCATCGAGCGCGCGAACCCCACCAGCTTCCGCAAAGCCGACACCCAGCATCACCACGATGCCCGCCAGCATACAGCCGACGATGATGCCTACGCGCCCCTTCAGGATGGGACGGAGCAGCCCGAAGAGCGCGCCGGCGGCGATGAAGCTGCCCACATAGATCGCGAGAGCGCGGGCGTCGTCGGCCTCGAGTGGAGTAAGGTGCCGGCCACTCAGGAGCAGCGCGATGGTCCGCAGCGCTCCAACAGCGACACACAGCGTGGCCAGGGCCGCGCCCGCTCCGGCGAACTTGCCCATGCGTTTGAGTGCAGCGACGAGAGCTTCCATGCGTTCGCCAGGAGCAGGACTAGCGGCTCACGATCGGGCCTCAGCTCGGATTCCCTACCAGCGCAGCGCCAAGTTCGGGAGACCACTCACGGATGCGTGTGCGCAGGACCTCATCAGCGGCGTTATCGAGCAAGCGCTTCGGGACCGCTGATCCGGTGCCGGATGGTCGAATAAAGAGATAGAACTCACGATCCTCCGTCGCCATCGAGAAGTCTGACCACGGATAGCGCATGTCGATGTGTGCGCACCACGTGTGCACGCCCTCAGGGCCAAGCTCCACGAAGTGCGATTCATTCGCGTGCGGATCCGCGACGCGAAGGCGCCGAAGGCGGCGCCGACCTTCCGCTTGCAGGCTGTAGGCCGTTGCCAGAACTGCGGCGACACCGATCGCGAACGTTGCGAGGCGACTCGACGGCGTCAGAAAATAGGCTAGCACGCCGACGGCGGCGTAGAGCGCGAGCATGAGAAGGCCACCGCGGCTTGGCGGCATCGCAAGCTGCGCCATCGCGGAGCACGCCCGTGCGGTTTCGTCCGGCTTGGGATCGATCTGGAACCGTAGCGTTCCTTGCATGGCGGAGGTGTGTGCAGGTATGGACGTTATCGAACGCTGTGTTGTCTCATCAGAAAGTTCAATCGCTGATGCTTCGGCTCGCACGGCCCGCCACCGGCGATGCGGCGACCGGCTGAGTCCACGAGCGTGATTGGACAGGTTGCGTCGACCTCACGACGTTCGATGAAAAATCCGATGCGCCGAGCAGAGACTGCATACTCGCCACGCGGCGCATCAGTGATCACGTAGATCCCGCGATCATTGGTGGTGGATTGGCGCGGCGGGTCTGCTTCGAGCACCACGAGGACGCCGGCAAGCGGGCGACCGCTCGTCTCGTCGTAGACGACGCCGGTGAGATCGAAGGTCGAGTGAGCGTCGTCAGCGAGTGCTGGTGCACCCGCCGGCCGGGCTGAATGGCACGCGCCAGCGGCGAGAAGCACAACCCCGGCAATGTAGCACGGCAGAAACCTGCTCACGACGAGTCGAAATCTCATGTCGGCATCGCAGCGTGATCACCTTGTTAGCGGCACTACGGCGCGATCGAGGTACATCCACGAGCACCGGAGCAGAGCGACAAGACAGAAACCACGGACAGGCTTCACGCTCCATTTCGCGACTGACGCGCGAAAGGCTAGCTGAGCCCGATTCGGTCCCCTGGATTTCTCGAAATGTTGCCCTGAAGGTGTGCGACCATTTCATGCTCCATGTCCAGGTCAAAGACATCAGCGGCAAGAAGCTGCAGCACCTTCACAGCGAGTGATACGTCGGTTCCGAAATCAACAGTCACGAAACTCCTGGTGTCCTTTCGCCCGGTGCTCTCTTCTTCGAACTTGATGTTGTTAGCTGCGAGAACCGATCGCGCGCGAGGATAGTACACTTCCGACCAGGGAGCCAATGGGAAATCCAACTCGATGCCGCTTCGCGCCTTGCCAACGTACTTCAAGACCTGAAGAAAGACGTCCACGCCTCTCCCTTCAATTCTCAATATGCCGCCATTAAACCCTTGGTTCAGCAAGGTAGTGACTAATGCATTCAGTCGGTTTGCGCTGAGATTCCCATGCCGGGCGGGCAATGCACCGTAGTACAGCGCAGCAATTGCTGCAGCAACCATGGTTATTGCGATGGCGCCGGCGAGAAGAGCGTTCATCGAGTCTTAGCTCCATCGTTACTTGCGAAGGATGTCAATCGCCAGCCTGATAAGCCTTTCCGCCGTTTGTCCAACCTCTTCTGGACGAGGGGCGAGAGATCCCGCAGCATCGGATTCCACGGCCCGGTTGCTTCTTGTTCGGCGCGGCGGCGCGTTGGCTCCCCGATCTCCGCGTGCTCCAACCTCAAAACTTTGTCCACCTCTTGCTCCGGCGCGGATTCGGTCGCACCACCACCGTTGTCCAACGTCCAAAGAAAAAATCCTCGACTTTCCGCACAGCCCTTATTATCGTCGTGGCCTCCGGAAGGCAATCGGGACATTTTCGACCCGTGCCGCGCGTATGGCGGTGAGCGACGACCTGGCGTCCGGAGTGGCGGCTCGATTCGCGCGAAGGGAGTGGCGGCGGTGTATCTGCTCCTTGGAGATCGGTGGGACCCTTGCTGCCAGGGCGTTCTCACGGCGCTCGAGGCCGAGGGTTGTGCTGCCCGAATCCTTTCCAATCCGCTGATCGACGCGTCGCGCTTCGCGTGGCGGCTGGATAATGAGCGGTCGGCCAGCCGGTTCTTCCCGGGCGACGATCCTCCAGTGGAAAGTGAGGAGATCTCGGGTGTGCTCGTGCGCGCCGCGGGTTGGCTGGATCCCGCGGGTTGGCGGCCCGATGACCTGATCTACGCGCAGGGCGAAACGCAGGCGGCGCTGCTGGCCTGGTTGTGGAGCCTGCATTGCCCTGTGGTCGGTCGTCAGCCCCCGGCGATATGGTATCGCCCTCGCCCGCCGCTTCCGGTGTGGTATCCCCTCCTGAGGCGGTGCGGGCTTCCGACTCCCGAAACGCTCGTGACGAACGACCCGGACGAAGCGCGCGATTTTGGCGGGCGCGTCGCGTCGAACGGAATGGCGGGCGCCATCTACGGGCCGCTCACCAGCGAGCAGCGCTATGCGGTGACGACCGAGGAGGAGTGGAAGGGACTCGCCGCGCTGCAGCTTCATGCGCCGGTGTGCCTGTCGTATCCACACGGAGCCGTGCGGACCGCGTATGTCGTGGGCGACACCGTGGTCTGGGAGGACGACCCGCCTCCCGAGACGGCGCGCCTCGAGCCCGCCCTGCGTCGCTTCGCCGTGGCCGCGGGCCTCGACTTCGTGCAACTTGCGCTCGCCCCCGCGCCGGACGAGGATGCCGTCGTGGATATCGAGACCCGTCCTCGCTTCGAGCTTTTCAGCGAGGCCGCCCAGCGACGCGTGGTGGCGGAGATCGTCCGGATCCTCACCCGGGCCGCTTCGCGGAACGAAGACAAGGGCGTGTTGATCGCGTCGAGTGGTCCCGCATGATTCTCGTGTGCGGGGGCCTCGCGGATAGCGTGACCGAGCTGGTGTGCGCCCGGTTGACCGAGAGCGGATATCCCTATCGTCTACTCGATCTCGCGAGCTACCCCGCCGGATATCGGGTGAAGTGGCACTGGGAGGATTCGAGCCCCGCCGGCTACATCGCCGGGCCGGACTGGAAGATCGATCTGGACGAAATAACCGGCGTGTACGTACGGCTCCTCGGCGAGGAGGGCCGTCTCCCGCTGGCAGATCTCGTGTCTGACGACGCCACGGCAGTGCGTTTCGAATCCGATTCCGGTCTGCTCGCGCTGCTCGAAGATCTGCCCTGTGCGGTGGTCAATCGCGTTGGCGGCGGTATGTCCAACAACAGCAAGGTGTACCAGGCGCTGGTCGTGCGCCGCTGCGGCCTGCTGACCCCGCCCACACTCGTCACCAATGACCCCGATGCCGCGCGTCGTTTCCACGACGAATTCGGCGGCGAGATCATCTACAAGTCGCTGAGCGGCGTGCGATCGATCGTCAGACGCGTTGGTCCCGAGCAGTTCGAGCGGCTCGCGCTGCTGCATCACAGCCCCGCGCAGTTCCAGGCATTCATACCGGGCGACAACGTGCGCGTGCACACGGTGGGCGACCGGCTCTTCGCCACGCGCATTCTCTCGGAGACGGTGGACTACCGGTACGCCAGCCGCGAGGGCGGGCACGTCGAGATGGAGCCGGCTGTGTTGCCAGCCGCCGTCGCCGAATCGTGCCTGGCCCTCGCCCGCGAGATGGACCTGCTGCTCGCGGGCATCGACCTCAAGCAGACGCCCGATGGCGACATCTACTGTTTCGAGGTCAATCCCTGTCCGGGCTTCCTGTATTACGAGCGATTCACCCATCAGCCGATTAGTGCGGCGCTCGCCGATCTGCTTCGCGACGGAGCGCCGCGTCACCAGTTCGAAGGAGCGACGCCTATGAGATGAACTCGCGGGAATGGTTGGTACGCAGGCCATGCAGCTCATGATCATCAACGCACGGACAAGAAGAGGTCACGATGCCAAAATCCGATCAAGGCTCGAGGAAGGAGGGGTCCCGGGAACCCTTCGTTGCGCAGGAAGACCGTCCGGAAGTGCGGATCAGCCTCGATACGCCGATCAGCGAGCTGCGCGTGCGCGAGCTGTCGGCGATACTCGGATACATGAGCCAGAAGTCGCCATTCGAAGTGGGGAAGACTTCCCTGAAGGATTTCTTTGACAAGGACTTCCCTGAAGTCGCCAAGGACTGGGCCAAGGAAATCAAGATCGAGAAGGTCGAGAAGCCGGAGAAGCCGGAGAAGGCCGAGAAGAATGAAAAGCTCGAGAAGAACGAGAAGCACGAGCACAAGGAGTTCAAGCTGGAGAAACTCGAGAAGCTCGAGAGCGACGGCTTAATCGGCCCGCGATTCCCACAGGGACCCGATCCGAGAATCGACCAGGTGATTCAGGCCGTTGCCGGTCTGGCCCAGCAGGTGAGCCATCTCGCCAATCAGGTGGAGGAAATGCGGCGGAAGGGGTAGGGGAGAAGCGAGCGAAGGCGTCCGGCGGTCGCGTGACCGCCGGACGTGAGGGGCCAGTGTCGAACCTTGGCGTCGCGCTATCGATTCACGAATTCGATCGGGCGCAGGATGATTCTCACGGTATCTGACGGCGCCACCACCTCAGGTCGCTGCAGTGAGAGCACAATGGCACCGCCGCCGCGCAGCTTGCTCTGCGTGGCGATGATGAACGTGCCGGGATTGTCCGGCGGAAAGAGACTGAAGGTTCCGAAGTTTACGCCGGTACCAACTACACCGATGGCGTGCGCAACTCTGCTCACGCCGTCACACGCGCCGGCGAGCAGCTCCCCGCCTGACGCGCCTTTACACACCTATTGGCGAGAGCTCTGACGGCACTTGGCGAAGTGTTCCCTATGTTGGCGGACAGTTGTGTTACGCATCATCCCGGCTGTTCAGGCGCGATGAGCTAGAGGCAATCCGAACAGTAGGTGACGACGATGTGTTCGTTGGATGCCCACCGCTCAAGCTGATCCTTATTAGTGCCCGCAATTTTCCTGGCGGCTGTGACCCGAACCGCAATATCGAACTCAATGTGAAAGCACATACCTCGATGCAACATCGCTTCGGCTGATTTCCTTTGGTTGAGATAGAAGCCTTGAGGATTGGCTCCGATCCAAGCAAGGAAGGCTTCGTTATCTGCTGGATCTATTGGATCGTGGAAGATTGGCACGTGATCCCCCAACAATGCGAGTTAGTCGATCTAACCATGTAATTATGCGACCGGCTTATGCTGCGGGGACGCGCGCATCACTGCGTGGTTCCGCAGCCTATTCTGCACGCGCCGTCGGCTGCGGACAACCCAGCTCGCTCTGTCGCTACTAGTTTGGGTGAAGCGGGTGAGGCAGTATCGAACGTTATGCGGCGTACGCCCGCAGTGTAACGCGCGAAGAGCGCGATGAGGGAGCCGAGCACCCGGCCGGGCGCTGACAGCGGTGACAACTCATCAGTCTCGAGATCCGCTTCCATTCGTCCCGTACGCAGCATCACGTGCGTTTGGCAGCGACCCTTCCCCCAACTCCCCCAGCACCGCGAGCAGCTCTTTCGGCTCTCCACTCATGCTCCACCCTCCCGGAAAGGTCCCGAACGGGATCCGATACCGCGTACCCTCGCACGCTGCCCTGCACCCGGCAATCACCCTCACAAGCCCGCCGATCCACCTCGTGACCACCGCACCACACCGCGTACACGCTCCGCTCACGGAACCCGTGCTGAGCAACCCACCGAAGCTCGTCGCAAGAGCCAGCCCTCCGCACATCGGACACGTACCACTCGCATAACTCCACCGCTGCCATACGAGAAGCAGCGCTGCCACCGGAGTCCTGTGCGCCGCCGGAACTGGCACTCCCGGATAGTATTCAAGCAGTTCGTGCCTTCTGTCGTGCATCGCGCGCAGCAGGCGCGCGCATCCCGGTGACCCGTACCTGGCGAACTGCCAGTCTCCTGGGCCGGTGCCCCCGCCGCCGCCACTCATCGCGCCACCTCCACCTTCTCGTAGCCAGCCGGCAGATCTCTTCCCTCCGCCAGCGCCTTCATGACGAATTCGTCGGTGGTGCCTTCGGCTACGAAGCAAGTGACATTGACGGGCCCGGTCTGCCCAATCCGGTAAGCGCGATGCTCGGCCTGCCAGTGGTTGGCGAGCGCCCGATGGAGGTCGTTGAACACGACCCGACGCGCCGGAGTGAGAGGGAAGAGGCGGTGCACGAGATGTCGGGCGCGCGCGCGCGCCTCGGCGCGGACTTCAGCCGAGGGTGGCACGAGCGATTGGAGTGCAGTTGATGCAGTCATGATGATGCCCTTTCGGAAGACGTGCCGTCTCACTCGCGCATGGATCCGGTTTCCCGATGGAAACCGGCCGGCTGGGCCACCGTGCGTCTCCCGGGTTAGGAGACAGGGCTACGGTATGGCGGACGGGTCGCGGAGCCGGTGCTCTCGCCGTCCTCTTCATGCCGGCCGCCGAGACGGAGGCGGCCTGGGTGCTTCGATTGTCAAAGCTGCTACGTGGGTGCGACACCCATGATGCAGAACGGCCGGCGAACTACAAGTCGCTGGCCGTGGCCGAACGACTTAGACGGAGATTGCCGGGTATTCCGGAGGCGCGGCCCGTCAAGTCGGGAAATCACCGCGCCGGAAGAGAATATATGAAATACGGTTGGGCTCTTCAAGACTGGAGAGGAATCCCGGGCTCCGAGTACGGACGCCCGGAAACCTCCTGCTCACGAGAGCTCGAAACCTCATATCTGCATCGCGCAGCGTTCACGCGGGAGCCAACAGTACAACCTGCGTCGGCGAAGCCGCTGTAGTCCATATCCCCGCTCATCAGGTTCAACGATCCAATAGCCGGCGAGGCCGTGAGGCGGCGCGATCGCACGATCATTCCGTCGGCTCCGTCCCCGAGCCCGGGAGCTCGCCGAGGCGGGCCACAGCAATCCCGTCCTGCTGACAGACCCAGACGCCGCCATGGTACCACAGGGGATGCTGCCGATGGCGCGGGCAGCGTGGCCACGTCGTATCCACGAACTCGTCGTGGAAGCGCTGCTGCACGTCCTCGACCACCTTGGCGACGTATTGCTCCGCGTCATCCATGAAGGCGCGGGCATTGGCGGCCGCGGCCAGGATAAGGGCGGCGTAGTCGCGGCCGAGCGTTGCGTGGGCATCATGACGCAACCGCTGGATGACGTCTGTTTCGAGGGAACTCCTCACAGCCATGAGGGCACCGTAGCGGCCATCCATGCTGCCATTGGGGTTGCGACTGACGCCCGAGCCGATACGCGAGCGAGCACAATTGGGAACAGCAGCGGCTGTGACGCAAATCAACAGCCGTCCGTCACATTCAAGTAATCCTCAGCCGGTAGGCCGACCGATGCCGTCCGACTTCTCGTGCGCCAAGTCGAGAAATGTGCGCGGGATGCGGCCGAGCATAGGCGAGCCCCCTCTCCCGCGAAACTTGCCTTCGAACACTTCGCAGAACAGCCATTCTCGTCCTGCTGTCATGTCCTTCGCCGGCGGGAACTCTGGCCCATCGCGGGGCGTAGGCTCCAAATCAAACTCGGCACTCCAACCAGGATTGTCGAGAGTCTCGATTCGGATGCCGAACTCGTGTTCCCCGTCCCCATCACGCTCGGCGTCATATCAGTGCTGGATTTCTTCAAGCTCGGTATGAATCGGACTCCACACGCGCTCGATACCGTTTTGAAGTCCTTCATCTCGTTTCACTCTCTCAGGTAGCATCGTGAGAACCGCGCGAAGACCAGTTAACCGCACTCATCCAGGGCGACCGACTCCAGAGAAACGGTGGCTCGGAATTTAGAGAACCAACAGATACCGCTAAGATCTAGCGAGAGGGAGATGGAAGACCCCGACAAGCTGAATCTGGAGCTGTCCCACCGGTTACACGGCTGTGCTCTGGTTTGTGAGCTCGACCTCGATGAGGATCTCCATGCACGCCTGACGGCGGCGGTGCAGGTTCTCGAAGAGCGAGGCGTAGCGAGGGACGAGGACCGACTTCGGAGGTACGCGCCATTAGTGGCGACGTACCTCGTAGCAGAGGGGATCTTTAACTTCGCGCAGGGTGCGTACTGGCCAAACCTGAGCGTGCCTGGCCTCGAGCGCGCTATTCTGACCCATATCTTTGAGCACGCGCTCGCAACCCACCGGAACCTAGAGCGGTTCCGCGCGCTTGTCGACGCCGGTGCACAGCGCTACCTGACGCCCATCCTCGCTCATGGCGGGATTCCGCGTTATAGCCTGCACGACTTCTTCACCATCGTGCTGCACGCTGACCGACATGGCGCAATGGATGCCGCGGAGATGCTGGCGTACTGGAGAGAGCACCTATCCGTATTTGTGAACATCGATAAGCCGGTCGAGCGGTTTCTGCTCTACGGCGGAGACATCAGCGTGGACTTCCTGGATCGGTGCGTCGACCTGATCCGCACACGCCCCACGGCTACACAGGAGCTCCCGCACGACCGTTTCGGGCTCCCCGCGTACGTTTGCGATGCGTACCTCCAGCTGGATCCAGCTGAACGTCGTTCGCGCAGCGCGGATGGACGACTAGGGCAGGCTACCGCGCTACCGCGGCCGTTCATTTTCGTCGATCCGTGGGACGCGAGTGGTCCGACGTTGGTACTACCTGCGGTGGCCAACAGCCTGCACTGTACGTGGGATGTTGTTTCGCAGGAACGCGCAGCGCGGCATCAGGTTTCGCGTTCAGAGCGTGTCGTTCCGCTCGAGCCGGCGCTCCACTGGGGTGTGGAGTTGCGAGAGGAATCGGGTGGTGCTGTGCGTACGTTCACCTTCCCGGGGCTCGCCCGCGGCGGCATAATCTTCTTCGACTATGACGACGGGCGCCTCGTTACGGAGCTGTCGCGTCTGCGGTCGACGCGCGTTTGGGTTCTTCGCCGCGAGGGAGAGAATGGCGAGCTGCGGCACGCAAGCGGTGTCCCGCTCACACCGTTTGAGTCGGCGCCGCGCCCAGCAGGCGCGTGGGATGGTTACATACTAGAGGCGTACGAGCTGCCGGACGGTGAGCGACTGAGTCTCGGACGGTCGACTGCAGCGTCAGGCCAGGCGGATGGTGCGGGAACATCGTTCTGGGTACGAGTACGAGGTGAGCGGATATCTCTTGCCGGGGAGCCGGTGGACGGTGTGCGTACACCCGATGGGATGCCAATCTTCGCGGCAGCTCCAACGCTGATCCTACCGGGCTTCGGACTGGGATCAGAATCTGCGAGAGCTTCAACTTCCACCACCTGGTTCGTCCGCATTGCCATCAATGGCATCGAGCATGTATTCGACGCTGACGCGCTGTCGCGGATAGGTGCAGATGTCATTCGCTCCGTCGTTCCGATCGGTCGAATCACACGCGTCCAATTGACTGCACGCGGCCCACTCGGAATGGACCTGCGCACGGCGTTCTGCGTGGTGCCTGGACTCACTGTGGCTCGCCCCCGTAACGTGTTGCTGCCGGCGCGCGATGCGGGACGAGTGGTCGCTCGCGTTTCCCTACGCGAGCCAACTGGTGCTATCCAGCACGTCGACGTCCACGGTGGGGAAGATGTGGTAACGGCTTCGGTGCGTGACGAGCGCGGCAGTGTCGCCGAGCTCCATATCACCGTGCCAGCTCTACAGTGGGCCTTCGCCTCTGAGGGCAGCGGGCGATCAGATCTCTGCCAAGAACCGCTACGCCTATCCTCGCGCGATCTGCTCGAGGACCGCGTGGCGCTGCTCGCCGTGCGGGTACGGCAGCCGCATGTCCCGCTCCGTTTGGAGCTGCGTCATGATGATCGCGTCATGCAGGTACTGGAGGCCAGCACTGCCGGTGTAGACGGCCGTTGGGCCTTCGACCTCCGCCGTTACAGCGGGAGCATCGCGACGTCCGCCGAGCCAATCCTTTCCCTCGTGCTGTCAGTCAACGGCTTCGCCGTGCCAGTCGGTACCATCCGAGCCGAGCTCGATGTTGCGGACCTCGTTGTGCACCAGCGCATAATTCCCGGGCAGGCAACGGTGTTGCTGACCTGGCGAGAGGCACGGCCACTGCGTCATCGCGTGGCGCGCCTCTGGCCGCTGACAACTCCTTGGGCATCGCCCATCATCACGCCGGTCGCCGACACCGTGCAGTGTGAAGCTACGATTGCCGCGAGCGATTCCGACCTCCCGCCTGGCTGCTACCTCGCGGAAATCGGAATGGATGACGGCTGGACCGCGGTCCGACGTCCACGCTTTAGCGACGGAGCGACGCGGCAGTTCAGGCTCGGCACTGAGAGAGAAGAACGCGAGTGGATAGCGCGCCTTGGTGATGCGGACGCATTCGCAGTACTCGCGGTCGCTCTCGCGCATGGTCACGTTACACGCACTCTCTTGCCGTACGAAGTGGAGCGGGTCACTTCTGCAGCGCTCGACGCGCTATGGGTCACGCGTGAGCAAGGGGGTGGGACGGCGGCACCAGCGATTCTCCAAGCCATCGCAACCCTGATCACAAGCGATCAAGACGCTCTCGTAGCCGGAATCGAAGAGGCAGCTGGTGGCTGGGACATCGTGCACGCTGCACCGCTGCTAGCTGCCGTTCTCGATGTCCTTGCTCGCCTGCCGCACTCGCCAGCGGTGCTTGCACCACCGCGCGATACGGACAAGCTGTGGGAGCTTTGCCCTCCAATCGCCGCAGCGCTTGACCTCCGACACGCTGGCGAGAAACACGTGCGGGTGCGTTCCGAAGCTGGGCTGGGGGCGACTCTGGAGGAGGCGCTGCAGCGGGAGATCATACCATCAATGCGCGGTCGGATGCCGCAACTGCAGCGATTCATTCAAATGCCGGTTGAGACTCTGGAGGCGCTGCTAAGGGCCTCCGGCCTCGTGCCCAGACGCCCGCTCGACCTGGATTCCCAGGCAGCCGTGCAGTTCGAGTGGCTCCTCGCCGACCAAAGGGAAGTATTTTCGGCGGAAGACTGGTGCGCGGCGCACCGCGAGCTCGGTGAATCACTCGACGAACTCCGGCCGGATCTCGCTCGAGGATTCGAAGCGCTCCGCGCCCCCGGTCGTCTGCTCTCGGCATTCCCCGCGATCCGCCTCCCTGAACTGGTGCACCTTGCTGCACTGCACACTATCGCCGGTACGCCAACCGCTTCGCGTGCGGTCACGGCGCTCCGCGAAATCGTGCAGGCCTGTCCCGGAATTGTGACTCGTGCCCTCGTCATAGCATCCGTTCATACTCATCTAACCGCCTGCGTCGTAGATGCCAACGCTTGATGCCATCGCCGCGAGCACTCGTATCGTGGACAGCTACCGCCGGTATCTCATCTCGACATACGCACCTCGACGTGCAGATCTCCGTGCCGATTTTGAGAATGTGTTAGGCGCCGCGTTTCCCATCGCACGCGGGCCCTTTCTGCAGGCGTCACCGCCATTTGAGCAAGGGGCATCAGTCGCCGACTTGATCGCCAGGGACGTGCTGTCGCCAGCACTCCGCGCGTTACCGACCGAAGCATTCCCGCTAGAGCGGCCACTCCATCGGCATCAAGAGGTCGCGATCAGTCGTGCGGTGACGTACAAGCGCAACCTGGTCATCGCCACCGGCACGGGATCGGGGAAGACTGAGTGCTTCCTCATGCCGATTCTAAACAGCCTGCTTTGCGAGCGTGGCGCGGGGACGCTATCGCAGCCCGGTGTGCGTGCGCTTCTGCTTTATCCAATGAACGCGCTGGCGAACGATCAGGCGAAGCGCATGCGCCGCTTGCTCGCGCCGTTTCCGGATGTGACGTTCGGCCGCTACGTGGGCGAGACCGCTGACGGTCAGCGCGAAGCCGAGCAGGCGTTTCGGGAGCGCTATCCCAACGAACCGCGGGTGAGTAACGAGCTCTTGAGTCGAGAGCAGATGCAGGCCAGACCGCCGCATATCCTGCTCACTAACTATGCGATGTTGGAGTACCTGCTGCTCCGACCAGCGGACAGCCCATTATTCGACGGCCCGAACGCTGGCCGGTGGCGATTCATTGTGCTTGACGAGGCCCACGTTTACGGTGGGGCACAGGGTACCGAGATTGCGATGCTGCTTCGCCGTGTAAAGGATCGGGTGCTGCACGGTGGGGCCGGAATGCTGCAGTGCTTCGCCACGAGCGCCACGCTGGGCCGGGGCCGGGGAGACTACCCTCGACTTCTAAAGTTCGCTCGCGCGCTCTTCGGTGAGTCATTCGATTGGGTCGAGGACGATCCGACGCAGCAGGACATCGTCGAGGCGACGAAACTGCCACTCCGAACCCTGCACCCCCGACACCAGCTCTCGATTCCGACGCTAGCTGAGCTCCGCCAGATGTATCGCGCAGATCCGGGCGGTTCGACAGCTATTCTCGCAACCATCGTCGAACGCGATGGTGTCGTCTTAACGAGTGTGCAACGTGCCCTCACACCTGCAGCATTCCTGGCCGAGGTGCTCGGTACTGACCAGCGAGTGGTGCGGCTCCAGGAGGATCTCGAGCGCGGGACAGCCGAGTTCGAGACTGTTGCGCGCGATCTCTTTGGAGCGGAATCGACCGACGGATTGGCTGGCGCGAAGCGGGCGCTGGTCGATCTCATCGACCTCGCTGTTGCGGCGCGGGCGCGCCCTGAAGATGCGCCTCTTATCCCGGCCCGCTATCACTTTTTTCTGCGGGCGCTCGACGGGGCGTTCGTCTGCCTGCATCCGGAGCATGACGTGTCGAGGCCAAGGCTGCTGCTGCATCGACACGATCGGTGTCCCACGTGTACGGAACAACGTATCGAGGCCGCAATGTTCGAGCTGGCTACGTGCCGGCGGTGTCGGGCGGAGTTCGTCGTCGGTGAAAGTGCGACCGTCAACGGGCGCGACGTGTTGGTGCATGCACGGCGGTTCGCGCGGAAGCGACAAGTCCTGCTGTTAGGAAACGTGCCAGGTGCGGATGATGAAGACGAAGCGGAGTTCGGGTCAGATGAAACTGCATATGACGCAACTGATGTGCGTTATCTGTGCCCCGGCTGTGGCACGCTTGCAGAGCAGGCAGATGGTCCGTGTCCATGCGACTCGCGGCCGAACCGTCAACTTGTGACCATTGCTATACCCTCCAAGATCACTGGACTGGTTCACCGCTGCCCAGCCTGCGGGTCGCGTTCCGATGGCGAAATCGCCACTCGGTACGAGAGCGGTGCAGATGCGCCGGTCGCCGTCGTAGCAACCGATTTATATCAGGAGATCCCACCCGCTACCGATGCTACGCAACAGGCAATGGTGGGTGAAGGGCGCAAGCTCCTGACGTTCGCCGATAGTCGACAGGATGCCGCGTTCTTTGCGCCCTACCTGGAGCGCACGTACCAGCGTGCTGTCAGGCGTCGGCTCATCGCGGATGCCATCACCCGGATGACGGCGCGAGATGGCGAAGGTCCCCGACTCGACGATCTCGTCCCCGAGGTGAGAAAGGATGCTGAACGCTGTCTCGTATTGGATCCGGACACTTCGGCGGCAACGCACCGCACGGCGATCGCCAAGTGGATTATGCAAGAGGTGTTGTCGTTCGACCGTCGCGCGAACCTCGAAGGCACCGGGATATCCGCTATCGAGCCCGCGCTCTCACGGGGATTTCAGCCGCCACGCGCGCTGCTCGACATAGGTTTCACGTCTGCCGAGGCTGCAGGGCTGCTGATCACGCTGCTGCAGACGTTGCGCGACGCTGGTGCGGTCACGATGCCGGATGGCGTGGATATTCGTGACGAATTTTTTGCGCCGCGAAATCGTGAGATCGGAGTACGCGAGTATGGCAGAGATGGGGGCGTAATCGCGTGGATGCCGGGCGATCACACGACAAACCGACGCCTCGACTACCTCCAGCGCGTTTTCGCGGTGAAGGGAATTGGCGAGGTGCCGCGCGAGGTGCTCAAGCACATCTGGGGATATCTGACGACCGACGCGCAGTTCAAGCCCGTGCTTCTTAGCACGCCGCACAAGCAGCACGGTCCCCTCTGGCGGCTCGCGCACGAGCGAATGTGGTTCGACCCTGCTGGGCCGGACCGGCGGCCTTATCAGTGCAGTCGGTGCCGACAAATTGCGTGGCGGGCCGTAGCTAGCGTGTGTCCGGTCATGCGGTGTGAGGGTCGTTTAGAACCTGTCACCGACCCAAGTGCGCTGGCGATCGACCACTATGCACGGCTATATCGTGAGACTTCCGCTATCGGTATGACCGTGCAGGAGCACACTGCCCAGTACACGGCTGCTGAGGCAGCGAAGGTGCAATCCGAGTTCATAGACGGAAAGATCAACGTACTGTCGTGCTCGACGACGTTCGAGATGGGCGTAGACGTCGGTGATGTGCAGGCCGTGCTCCTGCGCAATGTGCCGCCCTCGCCGGCGAACTACGTGCAGCGCGCCGGTCGCGCGGGCCGACGCAGTGATGCCGCCGCGCTAGTCACGACGTTTGCGCAGCGACGCAGCCACGATCTGACCTTCTTTCGCGAGCCACGGCGTATGATCGAGGGCGAAATCGCGCCTCCGCTCGTGCTACTGGATAACGCTTCGATCATACGTCGGCACGTTCATTCCGTGGCGTTTGCCGCGTTCGAGCGGGAAACGGGTGGTCACAAGTCGGTCGATGACTTCTTCCGAGGGCCTGGCGATTCCCCGAGCGCGGCTGAAGCGTTTGCCACATGGCTGAAGGGTCGCCCAGACCCGCTGCGACAAGCTCTCCGTCGCATCGTTCCCGTAGACGTCGCTGCTGCGCTCGGAGTCGAAGACTGGGACTGGGCACGGGCGCTGCTCGAGCCTGACGAGCACGAGCCGACCCACGGCTGGTTCCATCGCGCGGCGACAGAGGCGCGCGAAGATTTGGATCGCCTCGACCAGCTTACCGCGGAAGCTGCAGTGGAAAAGCGATACCGTGAAGCTGACCGCCTTCAGCGGCTGCGGCGAACACTGGGTGGGCGTGCTCTGCTCTCTTTCCTCGCATCGCGAAATGTGCTGCCCAAGTATGGTTTCCCCGTTGACGTGGTGGAGCTTGATGTCACGCGCTCTGGAAGTGCCGAGGCCACGAAGCTCGATTTGAGTCGTGATCTTGCACAGGCCGTGGCGGACTACGCTCCGGGGACGCAGACCATCGCGGCGAAGGCGGCGTGGGAGAGCATAGGGCTGGTGACTCGGCAGAACTACACTTGGCCGATGTATAAGTGGGTAGTATGTCCCGAGTGCCGCCGATTCCGGCACGGGCTACATGAAGTCACCGACAGCTGTCCCGCGTGCGGCTCGAGCAAGTCGGGGCGCGAGCAGGGCACATTCCTTGTCCCACTCTTCGGATTCGTCGGTCGGCAGAAGGGCCGTGCTGGCGAGGCACGGCCGCCGCGCCTCGCCACTGTCGCGACCCACTTCGGCGATTACAAGGACGTAGAGCCGGAATGGGAGAAGGTGAACTCGCTCTCGGAAGGACCAGTGGTTCGGCAGCGCGTGAGTCGCCAGGGCAGGATTACCATCATAAACACAGGTCCACAGGGACGTGGATATCGCATCTGCGAGTCGTGCGGCTACGGTGAGCCCGCCCCTCCGCCGTCAGTGGCCGGCGGCAGCGCCCGGGGGCGACGTGCATCGCGCGCCGACGAGCACGAGAACCCGCGTGTCCCCGGCAGACGGTGCAGGGGGGCGTTGCAACACCGGCATCTCGGACACGAGTTTCTAACAGATACGCTCGAGCTCGATCTGGGGCGCTCCATGACCGATTCGGAGGCCCGAAGCACGCTTGCGGCGCTCCTGGCGGCCACTCGTGCGCTCGACATCGATCCAGATGATGTTGGCGGTACACTGCATTTCGCCGCCGCAGGCATCCCGACCCTTGTGATCTACGATGCTGTCCCTGGAGGCGCGGGGCATGCACGTCACTTGGCGGAGCGAATCGACGACCTGCTCCTCGCGGCGCTGGCGCGCGTTCAAGCGTGCGCGTGTGGCGAGGAGACATCATGCTACAACTGCCTGCGAACTTATCGCAACCAAGCTTGGCACGACGAGCTTGTACGTGGCGAAGCCGTCAGGACACTCGCTGCAACGCTTGGTGCGAAGCGCGCGACCGAGGCTCGCCTCTTCGATTCGGTGGCCGAAGCGGAACTCGCGCTTCTACATGAAAGTGTTCGTCCGCTCGTTGAGCTGGTGGTGCGTAGAGGCGCCCCACTCCCAGTCGTCGGGTATGAGATCGACGGGAACGGCACCACAAGGCATAGGGTCGAGGCGGCCTGGCCGGGAAAGATGGTGGCGATAGTGCTCGATGACGATCTCGTGTCGAGTACGCGGTTTGGACTGACCGGGTGGACCGCCTTGCCTCTGCAAGCGTGGACGCCTGAGAGGCTTTACAACGCCGTCATCTGAGAAGGGGCCCCGGATCGTATCGGATTGCGAATGCGGGCGAACTCAGATCGCCGAACCCGAGAGATGGCGGTCGTGACGGCGCGGGCCGCGATGGAGCCTGGCCGTGGATCCGCGGTGCATCCATAGGGCATCTACCGCGGGCCGACCGGAGACGCTGCTGATGCACGGCAGGCGGCTGAGTAGTGTCTGACAAACCTGTCGCAGTTCTTGCAGACGTGAAGGGTGGAGGCTGCAGGAGCAGGCAATGGGCGCGGGATGGAGGCACGCGCTGACGGACGAGCGTGGGCAGTGCTTGAACCGCTGCTTCCGGTCGAGCGCCGACGACGCGGGCGACCGTGGGCGGATCACCGGCGGGTGATCACGGGCATGCTCTGGGTGTTGGCGATCAGTATCCCGTGGCGCGATGCGCCGGAGCGCTACCGGTCGTGGGAGACCTTGTACGAGCGCTACGCGCGCTGGACTGACAACGGCACGTGAGAGCGCGTCCGGTGCGCGCCGTGCGGAGAGGCAGCGGCAGCACCGACCCGACGGGTGTCTCTGCTGCGTCGACGGCAGCGTCGTCCGCGCGCTCATCGTCGCGGCCGGGGCGCGAAAAAAAACGCAGCAGGCGCGCGGGCACATCCGGTGACACGAACACGCGGATCATGCGTTGAGGAGTTCCCGGGGTGGATCGGGCAGTAAGCTCCCTGTCGTCTGCGATCGCGCGGGCCCGGTCGTGAGCTTCCGCGTCATGGCGGGCCAGGTTATCGAGAGCACCGAGTGCGCGGCGGTGCCAGAGGGTGTCTCCGTTCCCCGCGTCCGCGGTGGCCCACGGCAGCGCCCCGACGCTGTGGCGGGTGACAAGGGCTACTCCACGCGCGCCATTCGTGCCTGGTGTCGGCAGCACGGGGTGCACGCGGTGATCCCCGACCGTCGCGATCCAGTCGCGCAACGCGCGCATCGCCGCGGACGTAAGCCCGGCTTCGACGCCGACGCCTATCGGGCACGCAACATTGTCGAGCGTGTGATCGGCTGGCTCACATGTCTGCGGCGCGTCGCCGCTTGCGCCGAGACGCTCGCCGTCCGCTATGCGGGGATGATCTCGCTGGCGCTCATCGCCCGCATGGCCAATCTGTTGTCAGACACTACCTAACCCTCGCCGTCTCTTAAATCGAGCCGATGACTGTTCCGATAGCAGTAGACGGTGCTTGACGTCTGGCCGTGGGTATGACCCGAGTGTTCCAAGTACTTTACACACCCTCGCGCCGTCCCTTAAGTCGCTCGAAACACATTTACGAGGCGCACATTGTCAGCATTCGAGCGGTGACGCGTCAAAGACTCTAGTTTGCGCCGCAGAGCGCTATGTCCTGCTGGGTTCTGCGGCTGTCCGCGCGAGTACCTGTCCACGCGATCCTCCACTTTCTACCGCACTGCCGCCAGGCGTCGTCGGTGATCAGAAGTCGGGTCCGGCTCCGAGTCGGTACCAACGAGATTGAGCGTGTCTGTTCTGCATTCGGGAGAACCGACGTACCATCGGCCATCTCTCTCGACGCCTCCAGTCTCCATCAGCATGCGACGGAGTCCACTCATGGAAAGGCCGTGGACGCTTCTCCCAGTGTTGAGCAGCGCACGTACGCTCAGCGAATACAAGAACTGTAGCGTCCGAGCAGCGCGATCCGTCGCCTCCAAGTTCTTGAAGTGTGCACGTACGGCGCTAAGAACGAGCCGCGTCTGCTCATCCTGTCGAAGAATCCGCAGTGACCGCGTCTTCTCTGTGCGAGCACGCTTTCTCATGTGGATTACGACGTCGAAGCTGGCAACATGTTCACTTCCATTTCGTCCTTTATACCCTTTCATCGACTGTTGCACTTTGTTGAGAATCTGGGCCGACTGCACATCGAACCCCGCTCGATATGCAGCCGCCTCAATGACTCGCCAGACCGCGCCGTCAGAACTCTGAAAAATGATGGTCGCCCAGCGTCCTGATCGAAGTACTCGGTGGATCTCGCAAAATGCTTCCTCGATGAGGGACCCGTACTCCTCTAGCGTCTTTCCGCCTTGCTCAGGCCGTCTTGAGCGGTTGACTACCGCCTCTTGGTCGTCATCGGTTAGCGCGCCGAGCCAGGCCTCGACGATCACATTGCAGTCGGCATAGAAGATATTTGAGCCAAATGGCGGATCGGTAAAGACATAATCGATCGAAGCGTCCGGTATCCATCCAAGGCGAGTCGCGGAACCGCGGTTAAATTTTCGCGGAACGTCACTCATTATTGGCGTCATTCCACGGTAGAATCGGGCCAACTGACGGATCTTATTGCCAAAGACGTCGAATACGTTGGCTTCTGACGACAACTGCGGAATGTAGAGAGTGCCCGTTAACGGTCGTTGTCCACCACGCGCGTTATATCGGCGCATCTTCGTGCCGTGCCAAGCCGTGTTGGTGAAGGCAAATGCGAGCGCGATGCGTACCCGGCGATCTCGGACCGCGCGAATAGCCTCCCACAAATGGGCGAGGGCAGACAGGTTGCGAGGCGTGTAGAAATCTCGAACGCCTCGTATCCCCTGCAAGTGAAGCGCGGACCGCTGGTACATTTCCCGACTCGATTTGATAGCAGTGCTCGGGACAAACATCGTCTTGGGTGGTGATGGGAAGCGAGCGGCTGCGCGTCGCTCGCGCTTCGTCAGCACGCGAGCACGAAGTGACGATGTGCAAGCGCAAGCGTAGCTAATCCAAGTGGGCTCGGACCTAATCCGGGTTGCGGCCGACTTTCGAGACTCATGCCCGCATGCTGTGCACCGGACGAGTTTGGTGCCACGCCGCCGCTCTTGTTCCGTAGCTCCCTCCCACAAATTCACGTCCGCGTCGCATTGCGGGCAGCGATAAACTTCGCTCCAGATTGTGTAACGCAGGAGTCCGCGTCGGCGACAGCCATCACACCGAACTCCGTAGTGGCGTCGCTCCTCTGCCGCGAGGATCGCCCTCATGGCGGTCCATTCTTCCGTGAGTCGATCCGGATCACACGGGGTGGTGTGGTTATATGCGAGATGAACCGCCAGCGAGGACAGGTCGTTCAAGATCGGCACACGACCATTGCGTATCGCTGCGAGTCCAGTCATCCCGCTGCCACAAAATGGATCAAGCACAACGTCGCCCGGCCTCGTGAAATACTCGATGAACGGCGCGATTGCTTCGGGAGGGACTTTGGTTGGATAACTGTGCGCATTGTAGGCCGAAGTTCCCTTTCCTGCAGAAATGAGGCCCTGCGCCGCATCCGGTGGACTAGTTGGCATGTGCTCGCATCGCGCATCGCCGTTTGCCGCTTCGGGGCGAGCGGTCGGGAGCGCAGTGTCATCGAGATAAGCAAACCGGTACCATGATCGCGCCATGATAGTCTCCCTAAGCTTCGACCGTTACCGAGTCCGACGAATACTGAGAAGGAACCTCTTCGTCTTCATTACCGCGAGCATACCATGCCGAGTCACAGTGAACGAACTCTCTCGCGAGCAGTTCTTCGAATCGTTTGAGATCGATGCTCTGCAAATCAAGGTGTTCTTCGAAAGCGCGCTGGATCGCTAGCGAATGCAGGAATTGAGTTGAGCGGTGTTCAGTGGGCGCGGAGTCGGGAATGACGAGCAGCCAAGACCGCAGCGCCTCAAGCAGACGCGCCTCTGACGCAACGGCAGATTCGGTGGTGGCAAGAGTCGGTCTCTTCTTTTGGAGATTCAGGACAACGTCATAGTTCGCTACTCGCTCGCCCTCAAGCGCACCCTTGAGTCCCTTAAAGGACTTTTGTCGCTTATCGAACATGAGAGCGCTGCCTAGTGTGAAGCCTGCGTCCATGCATGCCGCGCGAACTGCTTCCCATACTTCTGCGCTCGAATTGTGAAATACGACGCTAGCCCACCGATCGGGTTTGAGCACGCGTCGAATCTCTCGAAAAGCGTCCGTCAGCAGGCGCTGGTATTCTGCCAGGTCCTTGCCGCCTTCCTCAGGCTTCAGCGCTCGATTGACAACGATTTCCCGTTGTCGATCTGTGTATGTTCCGAGCCATGCTTCCCATAGCAATGAGCAATCCGCGTAATAAATGTTCGATCCAAACGGCGGATCGGTGAACACATAGTCGATAGACTCATCAGGCACATCGCTCAGTGTGGTCGCTGACCCGCACAACACCGCCGCTTGCCCTTTCGCTCGTCGCATCGCTTGGTACAGTCGAACCGCTGCCCGGACCTTCCGCTCAAAGAGGCGAAAAACGTTGAATTCATAAAACAGCGACGAGACATACAACGTGCCGCTAAGAACGTTCGTCGGTCGTTTTTGATTCCACTGATAGCGCTTTGAGGCACGGTTTACACAGCCGGTGAACGCGAACAACAGTGCTGCTGCAACTCGCGGATTGCGGTGCTTTCGAATCCACGCGTGAACGCCCGCAAGAGCACGCAGGTTCCTCGATGTGAAGAAGTCCGCAACGGAGTTGATACCGCGATCGGTATGACCTTGACGCCACATCTCCCAGCCGGGTCCGAACGGCAGATCAGGAGCGGGCTGACGCAGCTCGCTAGCTGCGATCTGACTGATGCGATGGAGATCCGTTTCTGTTGGTGCATGCTCCGAGCGTGCCGGCGAACATGATCCGAGACACGACGCGCTGATTACTCGCGGCTCTGCGCGACGCCACGTCAGCGAGTTCTTGTGGTGCGTATCGCCACATTGCGGGCACGTTAACCGGTCCGCGAGTTGGCCAGACACCTCGCGACCGTGATCCCACATGTTGATGTCGCTACCACATCTGCTGCATGCGAACACGTCAGCGAAGATTGAATACTCAATGAGCGCTCTTCCACCACACGTTCCGCACGTCGTCTCGTACAACTCAAGTTGGAATGCGACGAGCGCTTCGCTCAATTCGGAGAACGCGGACTGGAGAGATTCTGGATCGCAGGGTGTGACGTAGTTCCGCGCGATGTGAACGGCCGCAGGTGAGAGGTCGTTTAGAATGGCGTTGCGACCGCAGAGGACCGATGCCACACCCGTCATCCCGCTCCCGGAGAACGAGTCTAGTACGATATCTCCCGGCGAAGTGTAGTGCTCGATGTATGGCATGATACCTTGATACGGTATCTTCGTGTGGTAGCTGTGCGCGTTGTAGATCGGTGTGTTCTTTCCTGCGTCGATGTGTCGCGCGAACGGCAGCCGTTCGTACGGTTCGATCTCGAGCGGAAGCTGACCGGCTGATCGTGCGTCGAAGACATCCCTGACGTGTGCGTACCACTCGTCGTTCATTGGTTCGGCGTTCGACTCCAGGGACTCGAGCAGGGACAGCGTGAGCTGCGCGTGTCGCTGCATCACTGAATGCAGCCGCTCAGGAATCTGGCCCGCCTGAAGCCGGAGGACATCAATGTCTTGGCCAAAGTAGGCGGCGACGCGCTGAAGCACGTCGTCAGAAGGCGCGCGTCGTCCGCTTTCGATGTGGCTGAGGTACGTGTGGTCGACATCGAGCGCTGCGGCCAATTGGCGGAGAGTGAGCCCGGCGCGCTCGCGCAGCTCTAGGAGATAAGCGCCGAATACGTGAATGTGCATCTGAAACCCAAGTCCCCCCAGGAAGAAGGCGGTCAACCTAGGTAGTTGACACCTTCTGTCAACATACCGACGACGGCGAAGGATACGCTAGAACAAATTGAAGCCGCCTCAGCTGTATGAAGTTTAGACTTGTGGTCAACAATCTACGCCAGCATTTTGCTGCGTCTCGCATCATTCTTATGCAAACGTCAGCAAGAGCTGCCGATGATAGACCACCCCGACCGATCCGACGAAGCTGGGCTCGAGGGACGCCAGGTACGCATCACGGTCAGCCTCGACAAAAACTTGGGCGACCAGGTGCTGGCCGAGGCGGAGACTCGGCGAGTCTCGGTATCCCAACTGATGCGTCACGCCGTCCGAACCCTGCTTTCGCCGGGTACGGCGCTGCCGCGATCGAGCCTCCGTCCCACGCGGGTCCCGCCCAGCATAGGCGCGACGTCGCGAGGTCAACAAGAAAGCGCACGGCCTCAAGAAGGGGAGCCAGGACGCGACGAAAAGGGCGTGCTCCGGCTGCCATTTGGATCTGAATTCACGCCTCGAACGATCGGAAGTCTGCGCGAGGCCCTCGAATTCGTTCATGACCACTCCTGCACGCTGGATGAGCTTCAAGAGTCCCTGCGCAGTCAGTACTTCTCGAACCACTCCATCTCAAACCAGCGGACACTGGCATACAACTGCGCGCTTTCAATGCGCAACTATGGCTTGGTCGATACGGACGGCCGGCTCACGCCCTTGGGAGAGCGACTGTATGAAGTACGAGAACAGCCAGATCGGCTTCATCGTGATTTTGCACGACACATCGTTCTCAACTTGGGCGGGTTGCAGCTGTTAGAAGCGATCCGCGATGAGACAAAGGCAGGCCGCAAACCGACGTTAGAAACTATCCGGCCGGCCTTAGAGAATCGCGGCGCCACAATGCCTCGCGGCAGCAAACATGTCTCGACGATGCGCTCATGGCTGCAGGAAGCGCGTATTCTGGACGCCGGCTGGAACGTCGCCGAATCGCGAGTCACCGAGATACTCGGTCTCAGCTTGGACGATGTCGATACACTCGCCAGCTTGTCGCAACACCAGCGACACTTTCTTCGTGCGCTTGCCCTCAAAGCCACGGAGCCGCCGCCGTACTTCAGCAACGAAATCATCGCTTCGGCCGAACGCCTAAGCCAGCAGAAATTTCCAGAAAAGAGCGCTCAAGCGAAGATCATCGAACCGCTGGAACGTGCCGGATTAATAACGATGAGTCGGACGACCGGTGGACGTGGCGCACGCGCTTTTGAGGTCACGCCAACCGACAAGTTTCGGACCGACATTCTCGAGCCAATTCTGTCGCAACTCGAGCGTGGAGCGAGCGCTGAGCTCATCCGCTTCCTTCGCATGCCCTTGCGGTCGGTGTTAGAGGCACTAGACGCGCCTTCCAACCACGAAAGGGGCCTCGCACTCGAAGCGCTTACGATTAAGCTTTTGCACTCGTTCGGATGCGAATACATCGGTACGCGTGTGAGAAGTACGAGCACTGGCGGTGCCGAAGTTGATGCGCTCTTCGAGAGCCGCGCAGTTGGCTTCATTCGCTGGCAAGTGCAATGCAAGAACAAGGAGCGTGTCACTACGGATGATATCGCAAAGGAAATCGGCGTCGCTCAAATGCTCGGCGCTCAGGCAGTCGTGATGATCACGACGGGCAGCATCATCGACACAGCCCGCCAATTCGCCCAACAGGTCATGCAGTCGACCAGTACATCCGTCTACTTGCTGGATGGCGTCGACATCGAATTAATCGCCGAAAATAGGGTGTCGATATTTGACGTGTTCGCCAGGGAAACAGCGGCGATCGCAGCACTCAAGCGCCTGAGTGTCTGATTCCGAGGACTGGAGTGTACGGCATCCGCCATGCAATGCCGCTATGCGTGGCGATGCCGCTGACGCCACCGCTCGTACACGAAGGCGAGCTTCGCCGGATCGGGACGATACTCGGGCCGAATTTGGGGCAGTCGAAGGGAATTTCCGTCGAAGTCTCGGTAAGTCTGCACCGTGTGGGCTCCGAGCGCGTCTAGGTGAGGAAATTCGATGACGTAGTCCGATCGGATCAGCAGATCACCGGCGTCGTAAAGAGCGTGGCAGTTACGACAGAGACGCAGTCCATTAGATGGATGATCGCTTCCGCCCGGCTCAGCAACACCGATGATGTGCGCAGCTTGCAGAAGGATTTCGGAGTCCATGCCGCAAACCGCGCAACTGTGATACTTCGCGGTGATGAAGTCCTTGAAACGGATGTCCCGCACCGGGCGCGTTCCCGTCAACGGCCTTCTGTCTCGAGGTCCGAAGAAGTCCGCCGGAATGTCCGCGTCATTGGGCGGCTCGGCGGCCGGCTCGACCTCTTCGTGCAGCGCCCTGACGCCCGAAAGGTACTCGGGGAAAAACTTTGCGCGAAAGGCGACCACGATTTCGCCCCTGCGGCTGGTTTGCTGACCGACGCCAAACCTCCGCGCTTGTAGAATCGTACCCTCCCGCACTTGAAGTGAGCGCGAAAACGCATACTCTGCTCTTCTTTCAGCATCCCAACCGACCACCACTAACGCATTGCGAGACTGTAAGTAGCCAAGCAGGACCGTGCGGTAGCCAGGCCGATGGCCGAGGCGATTTCGGACGCCGCGGCCCCGAATCGAATCATCGAAGATCATCTGCGCGTGCCATTCGTCTTCGCCTCTATTGTGATCGGTATCAGCTCCTCGTTGCGGGGTCAGACGGCGAACGTAAATTAGAGCCCGGTAAAGGCCGCCGTCGAATGTAAAAATCAGTGGGAACGGATTCGGAGCAAGCGCCGCTGGTAGAGCAGGCACATTCGCGCCTCGCGACTGTAGCGCGGCGCCTAGAGCTTGGATGAACTCCGCATCAGCTGGCAAGCGATTCCCCCTCTGTGGTCCGTGAATCCACTCAGTCGGACAGACTGGCGCTACTGGCACCTTACTTTCGATTGCTCTGAACCCCAATGCATACGACAGTTGGGGCAAACCTGTTAGGCACCGACCGGTACGAGTCGAGAACTTCCGCACGGTACTGCTGCGAGGCGCGGAAGGCGAGCGCCGAATGCGGTAAGACGGCATTGTAATCGGCGATCCAGGCGGGCCCTGCTCCAAGATGACCGCGGCCCAACCCGATCCGCCCCGCTCATGTAATCCCACTTGAGCGTATTCACAAACGCTTCCGACATCCCGTTCGACTGCGGGCTCTCGGTCGGTGTGGTGATCGGTTCCAGGTTGAGCCGCTTGGCCGAGCAAAGCGTATGAAGCGCCCTGTAGATCGAGGCGCTATCACTCAGCCACTGGGTCGGCACCTCCGGCCGATTCCCAGCGCCGAACCAAGCGGACACGGAGTGTGTCATGAGCAGCCGGACCTCGGTTGCAAGTCGATCCCGCGGCACCGATACCTAAGCCACACACTCCCGATCATGACAGTCCAGCGAAAAGGCAATCTGCACCAGATCGCTGTTCCAGCAGGCGATCTCGAGCCTATCACTGCATCAGCGCTCATTTGAGACCGTCCGGTGGATCTGCCCCGTGTGCGCGCGCCCGGTCCGACAGCGCGGGTATCGGGGGAGCTTCCCTCTCGCGACATCCATCACGCGCCGAATGCGCTCCAGGTTGTATGTCGTTCTGAAGCGCCGATTCACCAGCACGTGCATCCGCCGCGCGCCATACGTTGGCCGCGTGCGGATCGCGTCCCGGATCTGCGCCGTCGCCATGCGATCATCAGCTTTCGTGTACCGTGGCCCACGCACGCGCTCAGCGCCGTACACGGTGGCCCCACCACTGCGCAACACCCGGCGGATCGTCGCCACCTTGCGACCGGTGGTCGTGTGGACGCGCCGCATCCTACGCGAGGAGGGCAGATCGCACACTGGGGCCGCTCGAAGCCGCCCGTGCGAGACGGCAGTGCTGCGTTTCGAGAGCACCTCGCCACGGGACCATGCTAAGTGCGGATCTGGGCTGTTACGTACTTGCAGGCACCGATGCGGGGGCATGTTCTACTACCTGTACCTGATCCTGGATGTCTGGAGCGGGAAGATGTCAACACCGGGATGGAAGTGGCTCTGCGCGGAAGTTGGTGATGCGAGGGTATTGGGCGCGAATTACTATTCGGATAGTGCAGTTGCTGGAGCAGCACCCATGGATGCGACCGCGTTGTGTCCCGCGCCAGACGAGCTCTGGCTCGAGCGAATCGCAGTCTCGCTAGATTCGATCACGCTCGTCGCGATCGCGCGTCGAGTGGCAGTTCCCTGTCCTACCTGTGGCCTCTTCTCCCAGCGCGTCCATAGTCGCTACGTTCGCACGCTGGGCGACCTCCCCTGGCACGGCGTGCGAGTCCGCATCGAGGCTCACGTGCGCAAGTTCTTCTGCGACACGCCGCGCTGTGCTCGCCACATCTTCACCGAGCGTCTGAGCGAGACCACGCTGCCGCACGCGCGGCGTACGAGGCGGGCCGCCACCGCGCTCGAGCGCATCGGCTTCGCCCTCGGTGGTCGGCCGGGCGCGCGCCTGGCCGTGGCAATGGGGCTCGCGGGCGGCGCGTGGGCGATCGTAGAGCGGGTGCGGAAGACGCCGGAAGAGGACGTGGCGACGCCGCGCGTACTGGGCGTGGATGACTGGGCCATGCGGCGTGGCCAGCGATACGGCACCATCCTCACGGACCTGGAGCGGCACGCGGTCATCGACCTGCTCGCTGATCGCGAAGCCGAGACCCTGACTGCGTGGCTCACGGCGCACCCCGGC
>DASUKE010000034.1:0-30853 GCA_036278895.1 Gemmatimonadaceae bacterium | reverse complement strand
AGCGCGCCACAGCGGGGCGGGAAGCGGTCGCCCCTGGCGACCTGCGGGAAGCGTCGCGCGAAGCGCGACTGCGGGAAGCGGCGACTGAGCCTGACGGCTCAGCGCCTGCGGGAAGCGCCGGCCGGGCCAAAGGCCCGGCGGCTGGGAGAACGGCACTCCCCACGCTTGCCGGTTCGATTCCTCATTCCCGATAGCCGATTCCCAAGGGCGGGGTGTTTGGGAGAGGCCGATTCCCACGCAGGCGACCGGCCTGCGGCCGGCCGCCGCTTCCCGCAGGGCGCTCCCGTGAGGGAGCCGCCCGCTTCCCGCAGCTGGCCGAAGGCCAGCGCTTCCCGCAGGCGCGCGCAGCGCGCCGCTTCCCCGCGGCGCAGCGACGCGCAGCGGAGCGCGCCGCCGGCGCTAGCTGATCCAGGTCCCCAGCATCAGCGCAAACACGCTGAAGAGCAGCACGACCGCGGCGCACGCGCCGAGCGCCGCGGCCGCCAGGCGCGCGGCGCGGAGCCAGTGGTCGCGCGCGTCGCGCTCGGGCGCGCCAGGCAAGGACCGTTCGCTCAGCATGCGATCACAGATCCCCCAGGCGCCGAATGAGGCGAACGTGAGCGCCGCGCTGAACAGCTGCAGCCAGCCCGGTGGCGTGAGAATGGCCGCGATCGTGGCCACGATGATCCCGCCGGCCACGTCGAACGCGAGTCGCCCATCGGATGCGTGACGCGCGCGCTGCGCGAGCAGCTCGGGCAGGCTCGCATTGCTGCGCGGAATGGTTTCGATCATCGGGAACCTCCGGCAAGAAGGAACGACCACGCGCCCGCGGACAGCAGCGACGAGCCGCGGGCCATGATGGCCGGCTCGGCGTTGCCAATGATGGGTCGAGCGACCCGCGTTTCGCCAGAGGCGATCGTCGCGCAGCGGAACGGGAAATGCGCGCGCGATGGTTCCTTCGGGAGGGAGCAGCGCTTGCTCCGGCATTTACGTCGAACCAGGAGGAGACGCGCATGAATATCGGCATCATTGGCGCCGGGAACATTGGTGGCACGCTCACCCGCCGCCTCACCGCGCTGGGACACAACGTGTCCGTAGCCAACTCGAGAGGACCCGAGTCGCTGTCCGACCTCACGGCAGAAACCGGCGCGCACGCCGTCACGGCACAGGACGCGGCGCGCCACAAGGATCTGGTAATTGTCACGATCCCTGAGCGCCATGTTCCCGATCTGCCCAGGGACCTGTTCGCGGACGCCGACGGCACCGTTGTGGTGGACACCGGGAATTACTATCCGAAACGCGACGGCCGCATCGACGCGATCGAATCAGGCACGCCCGAGAGCGCGTGGGTCTCCCAGCAGCTCGGCCGCCCCGTGGTCAAGGCGTTCAACAACATCTACGCCCAGCACCTCATGGACAACGGGCGGCCGGCGGAAAAGACCGGGCGCATCGCGCTGCCCGTCGCGGGCGACAATCCCGCCGACAAGCAGGTGGTGATGAATCTCGTCAATGATCTGGGCTTCGATCCGGTGGACGCGGGCACACTGGCTGACTCGTGGCGGCAGCAACCGGGAACTCCGGTGTACGCCACGGATCATGATGCCGATGGCGTGCGCCGCGCGCTCGCCGCGGCGAGTCCGGAACGCACGAAGGAGTTCAGAGCGTAGCGGAATGTGGGTGGAGCGACCGCGCAGCGCGCCTGGCCTCACGCGGCGAACGCCGGCCTCGGACCGTCGTTTGGAATCGTGATGCTCAGGCGCCTGCGCCAGTCCAACAGTTTCTTTCCGTCCGGTCTGGCGCGGGCATTCGCCGCATCTAATATGGGTGCCTCCCAATCAGCGGAGGGAACCCATGCCACACGCAACCACGCCGGTCATCACGCTGCTCGCGGCCTTCGTGCTCGGTGCATGTCAGACGAAATCGAAGCACGCGGAGATGACGGACAGCACCGAGGCACCGGCTGCAGCAACCGCGGCAATGCAGGCGGACGCGCCCCAATCGGCCGTGGAGACGGCACGCAGTGCAGCGCCGAAAACAATCGTCGATGACGCCACGATCATGAGCGCTCCCCAGGGGGAGCGCGGGCAGATGACGCAGGTGCGCACCGGCACGAACGGATGGACCTGCATTGGCGCATCCGCGAGCTTCGATGCCATGTGCACCGACAGGAATTTCGAGAGTCTCCTGAAGGCGTTGATGGCGAAGAAGGATCCGCAGGTCAAGGACGTCGGCTTCGCCTACATGCTGCAAGGCGATTCAGTGGGCGCCAGCAATACGGATCCATTCGCCACGGCTCCGACCGCCGACAATCACTGGGTGAAGGCGCCGCCGCACATCATGGTCGTCCTTCCTGATACGAAATCGCTGGACGCATTTCCCGCGGAGCCCAACAGCGGCGGCCCATGGGTGATGTGGAAGGGAACGAAGTACGCGCACCTCATGGTGCCCGTGCGGTAGCCGCGCCAGTGAACGTGTCGCCGCGCGTCAGAACTTGAAGATGCGGCGCAGCGCATTGACGATGCGCGTGCCGATGTCGTTGCCGTCAGGCGGACCGTCATGCACCTCGCAGTACTGCGTGGGTTCCGTGCCTGCGCGAAACCACTCGAGCTGCGTGACGGGACACCATTCGGTGGCCAGTTCGCCATTGGCGGCGTCAATTTCGCGCGCGACGAGGCCGGGCGGTGGCTCCCAGGGCGCGTCGCGCGCGCCCTGGGGCCAGCCGTTCACGTAGAACCGCGCCCACGCCGGAGCGGCGAGTCGTCCGCCGGTGGCGCCGCCGCCCGCGATCGGCCGTGGTGTGTCGTAGCCGAACCAGACCCCCGCCACGATGGACGGCGTGTAACCCACGAACCAGACGTCGTTCCCATCGTTCGTCGTGCCCGTTTTGCCCGCGATGGGTCCCCGCGCGCCCATGTCGCGCACCGTGCGCCCGGTGCCCGCGTCCACCACCGACCGCAGCATGTCGGTGAGCTGAAAGACGTCGCGCGGATCGAGCACGGAATCCGGCGGCGTCACCGGATTCGACCAGAGCACGCTGCCGTCGCTGTCGTCAATGCGACGCACCAGACGGGGACGCACGTGCACGCCGCCGTTCGCGAAGGGCGCGTACGCGTCCACCAGCTCCAGCGGGGTCACCTCGAGTGCGCCGAGTGCGATGGACGGGACGGCGCTCAACCGGCTGGTGATGCCGCTGGCGTGCGCCACCTGTACCACGCGCGGCTCACCGATCGCGCGACTGAAGCGCACCGCCGCGGCGTTCGAGCTCACCATGAGCGCGCGGCGCATGGTGATGGGGCCATCGTACTCGTCGCCGAAGTTGCCCGGGGACCAGACGCGGCTTCCCTCCCGTACCTCCACCGGCTCGTCTTCCACCAGAGACGCCGGCGTGAATCCCGCGTGCAGCGCGGCGGCATACACGAACGGCTTGAACGCGGAGCCCGGCTGACGCTTCGCGTAGAGCGCGCGGTCGAACCCTGACGGATCGTTCGTGCGGCCGCCCACGAGCGCGCGGAGATCGCCGCTGCGCGGATCGAGCGCGACCAGCGCGCCCTGAATCCCGGCACCATTGCGGGCGCCGCGCGCACGCCGCTGCAGTCGGTCGATCGCCGCGGCCTGCTCGCGCACCGCGCGCTCGGCCGCGCTCTGCGCGCGCGCGTCGATCGTGGTGTAGATGGTGACGTCGCCATTGTCGAGTGCATCGGGGCCGAGCACGGAATCCACGAGCGCGCGCACGGCGCCAATGACGTATGAATTGGGCTGTGCCGGCCGCCACTCGTCACGTGCCACCTCGAGTGGCTGCTCCGCGGCGGAATGGGCGCGTGAAGCGCTGATGTATCCCTCGCGCGCCATGAGCGAGAGCACGAGATCGCGACGCGCCCGCGCGCGGGTCGTGTCGCGCCGCGGCGTGTACCACGATGGGCCCTTGGGGAGCGCGGCGAGCATGGCGCCCTGCGGCAGCGTGAGGTGCTCCACGCCCGTGCCGAACAGGTCGCGGCTCGCCGCCTCCACTCCGTACGTCCCGTTCCCCAGGTAGATCACGTTGAGATACAGCTCGAGGATCTCGTTCTTGTCGAGATTGTGCTCGAGCAGCCGCGCGATGCGCAGCTCGAGGAGCTTGCGCCGAAAGGAGCGCCGGGTGGCGACGTCGCTCACGAAGGTGTTCCGCGCCACCTGCATGGTGATGGTGCTGAATCCCTCGCGCACGCCGCCGGCCTCCACGTTGCGCAGCGCGGCGCGGAAGAAGCCGCGCCAGTCGAGCCCGTCGTGGTGATAGAAGCGCCGGTCCTCGGTGGCAATGAATGCCTGGCGCACAAAAAGTGGAACGCGGGAGAGCGGCACATTCACGCGCCGTACGTACGTCAGGCGACCGATCAGCCTGCCGTTCCGATCGAGCACGCGGCTCCCTTCCGGAGGACGATAGTGCCGGATGTCGTTGGCGCTGGGACAGCCCTCGAAGCCGCACGTCCCCAGCCAGACGTCAAAGACCGCGACCCCCATCACGGCCGCTCCCAGAAGCGACAGCGAGCGCCACTGCCGCCGGGGCCAACTGCCGGTGGGCGGCTCCGGTTTCGGACGCCGTCGCACAGCGACCTTCCGGAGCCAGGTGAGCGGGTTCAGCGACTTCAGCGAGATCTTCATACCTGTTCATGCGTACGGAGCCGGCGGGGCGTAGTTTCCGACTGGCGGCGCCATCGATCCGGCCCGCCTTGACGCCGGTGACCAAACGCCCTGCAAATCGTGACAGAGGAGGGTTATTCTTCGCGCCGTTTCATGCACGTCGTGCCCCCTCAGCACCACTCCGTTCGATGATCCGGACGTTCGTCATAGTTGTCGCGTTGCTCACCGCAGCCGCCGCCTGTCGCGGCAATTCGGCCGTCCACAGCACCGCCGTGATCACCGATACGAGCACCGCGCAGCTCGCGGCGGCGCCCGTCGCCCCGACGCCGGCGGCCGCCAGCCACGATACGCTGCCGCGCGTGCCGATTCTCGAGTATCACATCGTTGGCACTCGCGACAGCCGGTGGAGCGTGCAGTACGACCACTTCCGGGCGCAACTCGAGATGCTCTACGCGCACGGCTACCGGCCCATCACCGTCGCGCAGCTCGTGGATCGCACGTGGGACATTCCGCGCGGAACGCGGCCGATCGTGTTCACGTTCGACGATGCGTCGCCGTCGCAGTTCAGTTACGTGGAGCACAACGGGACACTGGAGATCGATTCCACCAGCGCGATCGGCATCTGGCTCGACTTCCACCGCAAGCATCCCGACTGGGGGAACCGGGCGACGTTCTGTCTGCTGCCGGCCGCCGCGGCGGGACATGCGTTCTTTGGCGACAAGGGCATTGATGGACAGCAGACTGCCTGGCGCTTCCGCAAGGTGCAGTACCTGGCGCAGCAGGGGTTCGAGCTATGCGACCACACCCTCTGGCACGCCAACCTGTCGCTGTACTCGGACGAGGTGGTGCAGGAGCAGATTGCGCGCAGCTCGATCGCGATCGACTCGGCGGTGCCCGGCTATCGCGTGCGCACGTTCGCGCTGCCGCTCGGCATCTGGCCGAAGAACCGGGCACTGGCCACGGCGGGCTCCTGGCGCGACCCGAAGACGGGGCGAGTGACGACGTACCGGTTCGACGCCGTGCTCATGGTGTCCGGCGGGAGCGCGCCCAACCCGCTCGATCCCAGGTTCGACGCCCTGAAGCTGCCGCGGATCGAGGTGTTCGGAGACGCGATCGAGCGGATGCTGGGGGAGACGAAGGTAGCCAGCCGCCGATAGTGGCAGCCGCAGAGGCTGCCACTTGGGCTGCCCCTGGGGCAGCCCCTTGACAGCTACCGCGCAGGCAGTAAACTATGCCAAGCGCATGAATACCAGCGAACATGAAAAGGGACCTGGCTATCGCCCAAGGTCCCTCTTTTTTGTTCGCTTCATCGCATAACGCGGGAGCCCGATTGCTTCTGCGCGCCTATCACGGCGGCGTGAGTCCGTGAACAACACAGTCGGCAGGTACGGTCAATTCCGGACTCCGACGAGAACATAGTGAGGAGTACCGTAATGCGTACCACCGGCACCGTGAAGTGGTTCAACGACAGCAAGGGTTTTGGCTTCATCACCCCCGAGGATGGACAGAAGGATTGCTTCGTTCATCATTCGGCCATCCAGGGCAGCGGCTTCAAGACGCTGGCCGAGGGCGAGAAGGTCGAGTTCGACATCGTGCAGGGCGCCAAGGGACCGGCGGCCGAGAACGTCACGAAGCTCGGACGATAACCACACGCCGCGAGTGAGCGGCGTGCAGTAGGAAAAGGGCGAGGGCGGACCAACTCGATGGCGCAAGGGGTAGGACGTGAATCAGCAATGGTTCACGAACCAGCCTCACCGCGTCCGGGTCGGTTCGTCCTCGCTGTCATCCAGTCACCATTCATCCAGCGCTCATGCTTCTCGCCGAGCCGGAACTCCTGTCCAAGATCGAGGTCATTGCCGACCTCGAACCAGCCGTGCACGCGCTCATGGTGGTGCACGAGGAAAAGCGGGTGCTCTGGTTCCCATCGGAGCTGCTGGCTCCTCCAGCCGATACCGACCCCGAACGTTTTCTCGGCGACCTGCGCGAACGGGCGCGCGGCATTGAGCCGGCGTTGCGCGTCGCGCTTGCGCTGAATCTCCTCACCGAGGAGGGGCTGCCGCACTTCCACCGTTTGCTGGCCGTGCACCTGGATGAGAACGCGTACTGGTCCAAGTGGACGAACATGTGGACGGCGGAGGAAGACCGGCATGGTGCCGTGCTGCACGACTATGCCCGCGACGCGCGCATCTTCGACCAGGGGCTTATCGAGCGAATGCAGTTCTCCTACATCCGCGCGGGGTTCGACCCGCAGTGGGACCGCGACCCGTATCGGGTGTTCGTGTACACCACACTGCAGGAGCGCGCCACGCAGATGTCGCACGCGAACACGGGCAAGCTGGCCGAGCAGCACGAGCCGCTGATTGGCGCGGTGCTGGGCAACGTGGCGAAGGAGGAGGCGCGGCACTACACGTTCTACCGCAGCATTTTCAAGGAAGTGCTGGATCGCGACCCCAATCAGGCGCTGGAATCAGCGGCCCGCGTGATGCCGGCCATCGACATGCCCGGCGTGAAGATGCCGCACTTTCGCGAGTTCGCTGATGTGGTTCGGCGCGCGGGCATCTACGGTCCGCTGGACTATCTGAAGATCGTGGAAGAGCAGCTTCGCTACTGGGGCGTCGAGGCGCTCTCGGGGTTGAGCGCGCGCGGCCGCGCCGCGCAGGAGAAGCTGCTGGGCATCCCGGCGCGGCTCGAGCGCATCGCGAAGGCAATGGAGCTCAAGTCAAAGCCGAAGACGTTCAGTTTCGACGTGATTTTCGGGAAGGAGTTTGGCATGGACTGACGAGGCCACAGGCCTCGTCAGTCCATGGCGGGAAGCGGCGCGCTTCGCGCGCCTGCGGGAAGCGCCAGCCTTGCGGCCGGCTGCGGGAAGCGGGCGGCTCCCTCACGGGAGCGCCCTGCGGGAAGCGGCGGCTGGCCGCAGGCCGGCCGCCTGCGTGGGAATCGGCCTCTCCCAACCACCCTCCCGCTGGGGATCGGCAAACGCGAATGGGGAATCGGTACAGCGGGCGTAGGCCGTAGGGCGTGCCGCAGGGCGCTCCCGAAGGGAGCCGCCCGCTTCCCGCAGTCGCGCTCCGCGCGACGCTTCCCGCAGGTCGCCTTCGGCGACCGCTTCCCCGCGGCGCAGCGACGCGAAGCGGAGCGCGCCGCCCGCTTTACCACCGCTCCAGTACCGCCACCGCCTGCTCCAGCGCGGCGCGTTGTTCCGGGTGGGAGGCGGTTGCCAGCAGGGCCTTGTAGTTGCGCAGCGCCACCTGCAGCGCTTCCCGGTCGTGCTCCGTGGAGGCCAGGCTGGCGGCGTTGTCGGCCAGGTTGGCGCGGGCGAGATCGTCGGTCGGGAAACGCTCCGACACCTGATGCCAGCGCATCATGCGGTCACGCGGCGCCGGCTCGCTGAGCGCCCAGAGATGCCAGGCGCCACGATTCGCGGGATCAGCGGCCATGGCGCGCGTGGCCAGTTCGCCCACTGCGTCAGGTCCTCGGCCCGCCAGCCAGTACGCATTCGCGAGAATGACGAGCGCCTGCGCGTCGTCCGGACAGGCGGCGACGATGCGTTCGTAGATCGGGCCTGCCACCTCCGGAATGTCGCGCCAGGGTGCGACGGCGGCGCGCAGCAGCTCGGGGTCCGCGCCCTCGGCGATGGTCGACAGTCGCTCGAGCAGCTCGGCCACGTTGTTGCTCTCGCGATAGGCCTGTACGGCCCGTTCGATTTCTGCCGTGTAATCCATTGGTGATGCCAGCATAAGTAGTTAAATTACGTAATGGCTACTGCCGGTGTCAGCCCGTGACGGGCTCCGTATCCGGGTCGTCCTCGCTTCCGGAAGGAGAACGTCGCACCGATTTGCAGCGGCTTACGGCCCTCGTCCAGCACAAGCTCAACAATCCGCTGGCGGCGCTGCTGGCTGAAGCGCAGTTGCTGGGCATGGAGCCATCGCTCGAACCGGAGCAGGCCGAGGCCGTGGAGCGCGTCGTCGCGCTCACGCGACGGGTCATTGGCATCGTGCGAGAGCTGGACACCGTCGTGCAGGAACGACTGGGCCATTGATCGGGCAGGCGCGGACACCGTCATCGCGGAACGATCGGGCCATTGATCGGATAGGAGTGGCGTACGGCATCGCGCGGCCCGATGGTTGCGTAATCCCGTCCAGGAAGTGATACTCGTAGTGATTGCGGCGGCGAGTCCCCGTAATCGCCTCCAGTGAGAGGCAATGCCCTTGTGGCGTGATGCTCCCGTTGGCCTCAATGTCGAGTGCCGTCGCCGCCGCGTGATTTGAGCGTGGCGCGGAGCGTTCCAGAACTCATCGCAGGCGAGTCGTAGCAGAGTGTCGTGAGGCGCGGACGCGCGCGTTCATGACCCGCGTGACTCGTGGAGGCCGGCAAGGGCCAGCCCGAAGTTCGTGTTCCATACAGGTAGCGTACCGGCCGTGCACCAGAGAGGCGCGGCCATGCATCCCATGAGAGAATTGCATCTCTGCGTAACGGGCGCACCGCGAATGCGGAGCACAAAGTTGCGCAAAGCGAAAACCCCATGACAACCAACGCAGCATGAACGACCGCCGACGTCCCCCCCGGCGCGGCCGCGGACCACGTCCGCAGGACCGCACGCTTCTGGAGACCGCTCCGGACTCCAGCCCGTATCGCGAGGAAGGAATCGCTCCGCCACCCGACGGAGGTGACGCGACCCAGCAGGGACCTGACACGACGCCGGCACCTGCATCCAATGCGGGTCCGGGTCAACCGGGCCCGGCGCAGCCGGGGCAGGGCCAGCGCGGAAACCCCGGACGTGACAATCGCCAGTTCGGCAACGGCCGTCGCCGCCGCGGACGTGGTCGGGGCAATCCCCGCACTGAACACAGCAACGGCGCCCAGCCGGTAGTGATCGTTCCTGACGCGGAAGCGCAAGGCTGGTTCGACTCCGCTCGCGACGGCGGCTTCATTCGCGGTCCTTCCGACAGCTATCTCCCCGTCCCCGGCGATCCCTTCGTTCCCGCCCATCTCGTTCGCCAGTTCGCCCTGCGCCGCGGCGACCTCGTGTCGGCCACGGTCGGCAAGGATCATCGCGGCCGCACCACGGTGGCCGAAATCCAGAAGGTGAACGACAACGAGCCAGCGCTCGCCGCGCGGCGTCCTGATTTCAGCTCGCTCATTGCATCATATCCCGATCGCAAGCTCACGCTCGAGACGGGCAAGCCGGCCAAGGGCGGCCCCGAGCTGACGCGGCGCGCCATTGATCTCATTGCGCCCATTGGCTACGGCCAGCGCGCACTCATTGTCGCGCCGGCTCGCGCGGGCAAGACGATGCTGCTGCAGGCCATCACCGAAGGCGTCGCGATCAATCATCCCGAAGCGGTGCTGCTGGTCCTGCTCGTGGACGAGCGTCCCGAGGAAGTGAGCGAGATGATTTCGTGGGGTCGCGGCGAAGTCGTGGCGTCGAGCTTCGATCAGCCGGCGGAGCGACACGTGGATGTCGCCGACATCACGCTCGAGCGGGCGCGCCGCCTCGTGGAGAGCGGCCGGGACGTGGTGATCGTACTCGACTCCATCACGCGACTCGCCCGGGCGGCGAATACGGTGGAACGCGGTACCGGGCGCACGCTGAGCGGCGGCCTGGACGCCACCGCGATGGCCAAGCCGAAGGCCTTCTTCGGATCCGCGCGGTCCGTCGCGCCGCAGCACGGCGGCGGCTCGCTCACGATCATTGCCACCGCGCTCGTGGAAACGGGCTCGCGCATGGACGACGTGATCTTCGAGGAATTCAAGGGCACGGGCAACTGCGAGATCAAGCTCGATCGCGGCCTCGCCGAGAAGCGCATCTACCCCGCGATCGACGTCGCGACGAGCGGCACGCGCCGCGAGGACAAGCTCTTCCGCCCAGACCAGATGGATGCGGTGTTCACCCTGCGCCGCGGGCTCCAGCAGATGCCGCCGCAAGCCGCCATGGAATGGCTCATCAAGCGCATTGGCGGCACGCCGAACAACGACGCGTTGTTGGCGGGGCTGTAGTAAACTACGGTAGCTGGTCGCTGGTAGCTGGTAGTGGAATCAACGGAATCAATGGGGTCAGAGTCGATTGAAAATCAATCGACTCTGACCCCATTTCATTTCCAGCGACCAGCGACCAGCCACCTCCTACCGTATTTCATCCCATAACCCCGCGATCGCCTTCATTCCCTTTACGAAGTTGTCGTCGCTGAACCATTCGTTGGGGGCGTGGGCGTTTTCGCCGGGGAGGCCGAAGCCGATCAGCAACACCGGAACACCGAGGATGCGCTCGAAGTCGCCGACCACCGGAATGGAGCCGCCCTCACCGGTGATCACAGGTTCCCGGCCGAATGCCGCGGCGAGCGCGCGGCGCGCGGCGTCGAACAGCGGCCCCTCGAGGTCGGCGCGCCAGGCGCGTCCGCCGTGCAGCGCCTTCACCGTCGCCGTCACGCCCGCCGGCGATACCCGCTGCACGTGCGCGGTGAGTACGCGTTCGATCTGCTGCGGCGTCTGATCCGGCACCAGCCGGAAACTCACCTTCGCCATAGCCTTCGCGGGCAGCACGGTCTTTGCACCCTCACCGGTGTAGCCGCTCAGAAGTCCGTTGATCTCGCAGGTGGGGCGTGTCCACAACCGCTCGAGGGTGGTAAAGCCGGCTTCGCCGCCCAGGGCGGGCGTCCCCGTTTCGGCACGCATGTCGTCGTCCGTGAAGGGGAGCGCGCGCATCTGCTGGCGCACCGCCGCCGGCCAGTCGCGCACCTCATCGTAGAAGCCGGGAATGGCGATGTGCCAGTGGTCGTCGTGAAAGGTGGCGAGGATGCGCGCGAGCGCCATGGCGGGATTCACGACTGCGCCACCATAGCTCCCCGAATGCAGATCACCGGTCGGCCCCTGCACGGTGAGCTCGAAATACGCGAGCCCGCGCAGCGATGAGAGAATGGACGGAAGACCGGGGGCGAACATCGACGAATCCGAGATCACGACGTAGTCGCCGGCGAGCCGCGACCTGTTCCGTTCGATGAAGGGCGCGAGGTTGTCACTCCCGACTTCTTCCTCGCCTTCAGCCAGCACGATGACGTTGACGGGGAGCTTGCCGCGCGTGGCGAGGTGCGCTTCGATGGCCTTGACGTGGAGAAACAGCTGACCCTTGTCGTCCACGGACCCCCGCGCGAAGATTTTTCCATCGCGCAGGGTGGGCTCGAAGGCGGGCGTGGTCCAGAGGTCGAGCGGCTCCGGAGGCTGCACATCGTAGTGCCCGTAGATGAGGACCGTTTTTGCGTTCGCTCCGGCGCCGCGCCACTCGCCCACCACCGCGGGATGTCCGCCCGTGGGCATGATCTCCGTCTTGAGCCCGGCATCGCTCATGGATTTCGCCAGCCACTCCGCGGCGCGCGTCATGTCGGCCTTGTGTTGCTCCTGCGCACTCACGCTGGGAATGCGAAGGAACTGATACAGCTCGGTATGGATGCGCTCGTTCTGTGCATCGAGCCAGGCAGTGAGATCGGAAGCGATGGCGGACGTCGGAGTAGTGGTCATGGAGAAGTCGTCGAATTCGTGGAGCCAGCAGGGAGAGTCGCCCATGGTGGGAAGATACTGACGGGGGCAACGGCTGTGGCGCGCGGAGCGCGCCACAGCCGTTGCGGGAAGCGTCGGCCTGCGGCCGCCTGCGGGAAGCGCCAGCCTTGCGGCTGGCTGCGGGAAGCGGCCGGCTGCCTGCGGCAGCGGCCTGCGGGAAGCGTCTGCCGGGCCGAAGGCCCGGCGGCTGAGCGGGGATCGTCCCCACTCCCACGGCCCGCCCCATTTCGTCATCCACGGATGGCCATCAAATCGCGACTCCCGTACGAATGAAATCGGGGCGGGGTGTTGGCCGTGGATTGCCTCACCGATTCCCGCATTCCCGATTGCCATTCCCTCGCGGCCGCGATTGCCCGTTCCCACGGGGACGGTGATTGTAGCGAGGTCGCTTCCCGCAGGTTGCCGCAGGCGACCGCTTCCCGCAGGCGATGCGCCGCCAGGCGCTATCGCCGCTTCCCGCAGCCGACAGTCCGAAGGGCTGCCGGCGCTTCCCGCCGGCGCGCTTAGCGCGCAGCCCCCCGCAACACCCACACTTCCTCCCGCTCGCGCACCTGCTTCCCACGCGTGAGCGCCACCGTGTCCGCGCGTTCCACACTCGCAAAATGAGGACGCAGCAGCTCGATCACCGGCTGTCCCGCGCCGGCGGGCACGGCGGGGAGCGCCAGGACCAGATCGTCGCCCGGTTTCAGCGACCGCTGCAGCAGTGGCCAGAGATGGTACTGATTGGGCCGGCTGCCAAGGTTGAGGGAGAACGTGAGCGGATGCGACGGCAGGTGGAAGGCGAGCTCCGACGCTTCCTGGTAGCGATTGCCGGCGATCCACACGGTGTGCTGCACGGAGCGGATCTCGGCGTCGCGTGTGCCCTCGCGCGTGCCCTCGCGAGGGGGCGGGTCCGCACGCAGCGTCGCGGCCGTTAGCTCCACACGCTGCGCGAGCTCGGCCCACCCGGTGCCGCGCGCGGTGGGGTCGTCCGCCGGCTTGATGGGTAGCACCGGCACGAGCGCCTGTGCGTACGTCAGGAGTACCAGCGCCGCACCGAGCCCACACCCCACCACCAGCCAGCGACGCCACGCGGGGCCGCCGCGCCAGAGCGCCACGAGCGCGATCGCGGGCAGATACGCCGTCGCCGTCCAGTTCACTTCCACCGGGCCGCGCAGCGCACTCATGAGCAGCACCACCATGGACGTCGCCGTGATCGTGCCGAGCAGTCGCTCACGCGGAGTGCCACGACGGAGCGCTCGCGTCACCGCGACGGCGCCGAGCACGAACAGGATCGGACTCGCCACGGCGAGCTGCCCGCCCAGGAACGACCAGAGATGCGCGAGACCGAGATGATGCAGGCCGCCGAGCCCGTGCGCCAACTGGAAGCGGTACGCGATCCAGTCGTGCCGTGCATTCCACCAGATGTTGGGCGCAAAGAGCAGGATCGCGACGAGTGCCGCGAGGTACGGCGCCGGCGTTGCCAGTTGCCGGCGCAGCGGCGCGAAGGCTATCAGCGCGACGAGCACGCCGAGCGCGAGGAGCGCACCTTCGTAGTTGGCGAGCAGCGCCAACCCCAGCGCGCCTCCGGCCACGAGCCACCAGCCGAGCGACGCACGGCTCCCGACGCGTTCCACGATCGCGCGGTCCAGCGCGTACAGCGCACCGGCCGCCGCCAGCATGAGCGGCGTACTCGGCGTCGCGATCACGAGACCCGCGGCCGCCAGCGGCACGCACGCAATGATCACCGCGGTGCGCAGCGCAACGCGGTCGCCGCCCAGACGCCGCGCGAGCAGCACCAGCAGCACGGACGCGATCCACCCCGCCACGACCGACCAGAACCGCACGCCGAGCGCGGTCACACCGAAGAGCGCGACCCCCGCACGTACGAGCAGCGCAATCGCGGGGGGATGATCGAAGTAGCCGGAGGCGAGACGGCGTGAGAACTCCCAGTAGTAGCTCTCGTCGGGCACCACCGGCACCACCGCGGCGAGCGCGAGTCGCACGAGCGCAGCCGCCGCGAGAATGAGCATGGCGTACACGAACGCGCGGTCGGCCACGAGCGCGTGTACACGCGGCGCGACGGGATACGTCGCGAGTGCGGTTATCCCTCTGGCGGTCCCCCCCGTCCCGCCGGTTCTCCCGGTGGTCCGGCGGCGCGGCCGATCAGCGCCGCGACGATCCACACCCACACGATCCATGACACCCGCTCCACCGGTGAAAGCGTTACGAACAGATTCCACGCCACCGCCGGGAGCGTGGCCGCCAGAGCAACTCGCGAGCGATCCGCACTTGGGCTGCGGCGCTCGATCACCTGCACCGCCTGGCGCCGCGCGGTTCGGATGCGCCGCTGGATGGCATCGTCGAGCGAATCCGGTGTGAGCGCGCGCCACCCCGGAATGCGCAACACGCTCCACGCCACCGCCGTCCGTCCCCATCCGTGATTGTTCGAAGCAGCCACGAGCGCGAGATGCAGGCTGTCCGACAGGTGCAGGATGCGTGCGCGATCGCGTTGCGCCTGTTCGATTCCCCGCGGTGCGCCGTCAGAGAGTTCGATGCCCAGCACGCCGTGCGTTCCGCTGGAGTCCGGCGGCGGGAGGTTGTCGAGATTCTCCGGAATCGTCTGGATGAGCACCGGTGGCGGCCTCACGAGCGGCGGCCAGTTGGGGTGCGCTTTCTGGCGGTCCACGTAGAGCCAGCGCTCGTCCGGGGCGGTAAGGCCGAGCGCGACGAGATGACTGTTGTGCATGACGAATTCGAGTCCGCTCAACATGACGATGCTGTCGCCCGCCACGCGCGGATTGAGCGCCATGGCCTCCGTGGCGCCATCGAAGCTGCGATGGTCGGTGATGTATGCAACGTCGAAGCCCGCCGCGCGGTGCCAGGCGCGGTTGACCCGCGGGCTGAAATCCGCGCGCCCGTCATGTGAGTAATTCGTATGACTGTGCACGTCCACGACGACCGCGTCGGGATCGGACACGCGCAGGGCGGCCATGGGGCGGGGCGCGACGATGCCAATGCCGTACACGGCGACGAGCACGCCGAGCGCGCGCAGCGCGAGACGCAGCTCGCGGAGCGCCGAGCGGAGCAGCGACCGCCGTGCCAGGCGTCGCCCCGCGAACCAGCGCGCGATGCGCCACAGCACGTAGATCACCACGAGCGAGACAATGACCGCGAGATTCTGCCGCACCGACAGCAGGGTGAGCGCATCGAGCACCGTGCACGCGGGCGCCAGCACCACGTACCAGAACGGCCGCACCAGCCGCACGCCGGGTACACTGGCCAGCGTGAGCGCATCGCGCACGGGCGAGGCGGCAGCAATCCAGGAGAGCAGCACGAGCAGTGTGATGACGCTGGCGGCAGCGCGCGTGGCGCGGCGGGACGGCACGATTCGGCGGCGGAAAATAAGGAATGCTGCGGGAGCCTGCGGCGAGTCGGGATTGAACGCTATAGTTTATCTGGTCGCCGATCGGCGTGCGCTCTCCCCGACCCTTCCCACTCCTCCCATGTCCTCTTCTCCCCGCTCCCTCCTCGTGTTGTCTCTGGCGGCGCTCGTGGGCGCCGGTTCGGTGCCCGGCTCGAAGAATGCTCCGGACACCGCGGCCTCATTCGTACTCGATTCGGCGTTTCTCGCGGCGTACCAGTGGCGCAACATCGGACCCGATCGCGGCGGACGGTCCATCGCGGTGAGCGGCGTCCGAGGGCAGCCGCAGGTGGCATACTTCGGCGCGGCCGGCGGCGGACTCTGGAAGACCACCGACGGAGGCGAGAACTGGGCGCCGGTGACGGACGGGCAGATCACCAGTGCATCGGTGGGCGCCGTCGCGGTGAGCGAGAGCAATCCCGACATCGTGTTCATTGGGACGGGTGAGAGCTGCATCCGCGGCAACATCATGCCGGGTGACGGGGTGTACCGCAGCACGGACGCGGGGAAGACCTGGACACACGTGGGATTCAGCGGCGTGGATGCGATCTCGAAGATCCGGATTCATCCCACGAATCCGAACATTGTTTTCGTCGCCGCCTTCGGCAAGTACAGCGAGCCGAGCACCGAGCGCGGCGTGTACAAGAGCACCGACGGTGGCACGACGTGGCGGCGCGTGCTCTATCGTGATGACCGGAGCGGCGCGATCGACGTGAGCATCGACCCGTCGAATCCGAACGTCGTGTACGCGTCGCTCTGGGAGGCGTACCGCAACGAGTATCACATGTCGAGTGGCGGCCCGGGGAGCGGGTTGTTCAAGAGCACCGACGGTGGTGAGACGTGGACGGAGATCACGCGCAACCCCGGTCTGCCATCGGGTGTGGACGGCCGCATTGGCGTGGCGGTGTCAGGCGCCGATCCGAATCGCGTGTATGCGCTCGTGGAGAACGAGAAGGGCGGACTCTACCGGAGCAGCGACGCAGGCGCGACGTGGACGCTCGCGAACGACAGCCACAACATCCGCCAGCGCGCGTTCTACTACACGCACGTGTTCGCCGACCCGAAGAACGCGGACGTCGTGTACATGGAGAACACGTCGCTCTTCCGCTCCAGCGATGGCGGCAAGACGCTCAAGACGATCAATGGCACGCACGGCGACTTTCACGACCTGTGGATCGACCCGGACAACGTGCGGCACCTGGTGGTGGGCAACGACGGCGGCGGCGCGGTCTCGGTGAACATGGGACATCGCTGGACCGACGAGGATTTTCCCACCGAACAGTTCTATCATGTCGCGTTCACGTCGCACATCCCGTATCACGTCTGCGGCGCGCAGCAGGATAACAGCACGCTGTGCGTTCCCTTCGACTGGAATCTCCAGGCGTTCGAGCGCGAGCGGCGGCGCGCGGCGCGGCGTGACAGCGCGGCGACGGCGAGTGACAGCGGCGCGGAACAGCATGACAGCGCGACCATGCAGCATGACAGCGCGGCGGGCGGGCGCGACCGCGCCGCACCCGACATCATGGCGGGCGGCATGGCGTACGCGTACGAGGTCGCGGGTGGCGAGCCCGGCTACATCGCGCCCGATCCGCGCGATCCGGACGTCTTCTATTCCGGCGGGAACAACGGCTCGTACATCGACAAGTACAATCGTCGCACGGGACAGACGCGGGAAGTGAATCCGTATCCGTGGTTCTACTCCGGCGAGCCCTCGCGGGACATACGCGAGCGCTGGCAGTGGACCTTCCCGATTCTCTTCTCGCCAGTGAGTCCGACCACGCTCTACACGTCATCGCAGCGACTCTGGAAGACGACCGACGGCGGTCAGACGTGGACGGCGCTGAGCGGCGATCTCACGCGGCATGATCCGAAGACGCTGGGTCCGTCCGGCGGGCCGATCACCGGTGACATGAACGGGCCGGAAGTGTACGCCACGATCTTCAGCGTGGGACCGGGCAAGAAGAACGTCAACGTCATCTGGACCGGATCCGATGACGGGCGCGTGTCCGTCACGCGCGACGGCGGCAGGACGTGGACGAACGTCACGCCGCGCGACATGCCGGACTTCGGGCGGGTGAGCCAGATCGACGCATCATCGTTCGACGCGGGCACGGCCTACATCTCGGTGCGGCGGCCGCTGTTCGATGATTTCGCGCCGTACATCTTCAGGACCACCAACTACGGCCGCACGTGGACGAAGATCGTGAAGGGGATTCGCGCCGATGCCTACGTGCATGCCGTCCGCGAGGACCCGACGCGCCGCGGCATGCTGTACGCCGGCACGCAGCACGGCGTGTACCTGTCGTACGATGACGGCGCGTCGTGGCAGCCGCTCTCGCTCAACCTGCCCGACGTTCCCGTCGCCGACCTCGCGGTGCATGGCAACGAGCTCGTGATCGCCACGCATGGGCGCGGGTTCTGGGTGCTCGACAACATTGCCCCGCTGCGGCAGGCGAACGCGGCGCTGTTCGCATCGGAGGCGCATCTGTTCACGCCCCCCAGGGGCGTACGCTCGGGACCGGACGTGGCCATCAGCTGGTGGCTCGCAGACGCGCCGCGCCAGGCGCACCTCGACATCCTGGATTCCACGGGCGCGGTGCTGCGCACGTTCGAGCCCGATACCAGCAAGGCGGACACGACCGGACGCGGCCCGTCGCGGCGCCAGACGGTGACGTATCTCCCCATGCAGGCCGGCCTCAATTCGCTCGACTGGGACTTGCGGGCGCAGGGCATCGTCACCTTTCCGGGGATGATCTTCTGGGGTGCGCGCACGCGCGGCCCCGCGCTTCCCCCCGGTCGCTACACCGTGCGCCTCACCGCGGACGGCCGCACGCTCAGCGCGCCCGTCGTCGTCCAGCGCAACCACTGGAGCACGGGCGTCACGGATGCGGACCTGCGCGCGCAGTACGCCTTTTCGCGCAGCGTGCGCGACCGGGCCACGGACGCCAACGAAGCGGTGATCGCCATTCGTCGGGTGAAGGCACAGCTCAAGGATCGCGCCGGCCGGTCGTCGAGCGCGGCGGTCAGGGCGATGGCGGACTCGCTCGCCGCCCAGGCCTCGGTCATCGAGCAGGACATCTATCAGGTGAAGAATCAGAGCGGGCAGGACCCGCTCAACTTCCCGATCAAGGTGGACAACCGATTGGCGGCACTGCTCTCCATGGCGGAACGCGGTGATGGCCGTCCCACGAACCACATGCCGGAAATCTTTCGCATTCTCTCGACGGAACTGCGCGGCTACACCGACCACCTCTCACAGCTCTGGAAGACGCAATTGCCCATCGTGAACACCCAATTGTCGCGCGAAGGGCTGCCGCCAATTGATCCGCGGTGCGCCACCGTGGCGGGGTGCGCCGTGGTGGAGTAGGGGAAGGGGCAGCCCAAGGGGCAGCCTACAGGGCAGCTCATCGGGCTGCCCCATGGGCTGCCCCAACCTTTCCCCCGGTCTGTCTGTCAAAGGCATTGACCTCTCAGTCGATGCCGTCACGTGACTCATCTTCTCGGGCTGCTGCTCCTGCTGCAGGCTGCGCGCCCAGTGTCTTCGCCCGCTCCGCCGCCAACGAGCACGACCGTACGCGCGACGCGGGCGGCCTCGCCGCCCGTCATTGACGGCCGCGATGACGATCCGGTCTGGCGCAACACGCCCGTCATCAGCGACTTCCTCCAGGCGCAGCCCACGGAGGGCGCGCAGCCCAGCGCGCGCACCGAGGCGCGCGTCGCGTACGACGCGCACTACCTCTACGTGTTCGTCCGTTCCTTCGACGCGCACCCGGACAGCATCGTGAGTCTGCTGTCGCGCCGTGATGACCAGACGGCGTCCGACCACGTCACGATTCTCCTCGACTCGTATCACGACCGCCGCACCGGCTACGAATTCTCGGTGAACCCGGCCGGCGTCAAGTCCGACTACGCCATCTATAATGACGGCACCGAGGACGTCGCCTGGGACGCCATTTGGGACGTCGCGACGCGCACCGACTCACTCGGCTGGACCGCCGAGTACCGCATTCCCCTCTCGCAGCTGCACTACACCGCCCGGAACGACGGAACGTTCGGCATTCTCATCTGGCGCGTGATCCAGCGTCACACGGAGACAATCACCTGGCCGCTCTACCGTATGTCCCGTTCAGGGCTGGTATCGCAGTTCGGCGACCTCACGGGGCTCGACGGACTCGCGCGACCGGGCGATGCGGAGATCACGCCATACGTCGTCACGAAGAACGTGCAGCAGCCGACGGCGACAGGCTATACACGGGATCAGCAGTTCACCGTTGGCGGCGACCTCAAGTATCAGCTCTCGTCCAAGCTGCTGCTCAACGCAACGGTCAACCCTGACTTCGGTCAGGTCGAGGCCGATCCGTCCCAGCTCAACCTGAGCGCGTTCGAGACGTTCTTCACCGAACGCCGGCCGTTCTTCGTGGAGGGCAAAGGGCTGTTCACCTTCACCGTGAACTGCGTGGTCGTGCTGGACTGCAGCACGGGCGAAGGGCTCTTCTACTCGCGGCGCATCGGGCGTGCACCGGAGCTGGCCGGCATCTACGCCGATGCCGCGGCGCCCGCGTCGAGCCGGATACTCGGCGCGGCCAAGCTCACCGGGCGCCTGCCCACTGGTTTCTCGATCGGCGCGCTCGATGCGGTGACTGATCACGTGGCCGGTCCCGGAGGCACCACCCTCGAGCCGTCAGCCAACTACGGCGTGGTGCGCGCGAATCAGGACTTCGCCGGCGGCAACGGGAACGTCGGCTTCATTCTCACGGCGGTGAATCGCTCGATGGATGTTTCGAGCGATCCGTACCTGCGATCGAGCGCGTACAGTGGCGGCGTCGATGCGCGGCGACGCTTTCACCGCGACTTCGAGCTGTCCGGTTCGTTCGACGTGAGCCGCGTGGCTGGCAGCGCGGCGGCGATCGCGCGCACGCAGCGTGACCCGGTGCACCTGTATCAGCGGCCCGATGGTCCGCTTACGTTCGACTCGACCCGGACGTCGCTGTCGGGCAACTCGCTCGAGCTGCGCGTCGCGAAGGTGGGCGGCAAGCTGCTGCAGTTCGAGAGCGCGTACGAACGACGGACGCCCGGATTCGAGATCAATGACATCGGGTTCCTGCTGCAGGCCGATCAGCAGGAGTGGACGAACTGGGCGGCGCTCGCGTTCCGCACGCCGAACCGGTTCTGGCAGCAGCTCCGCTGGAATTTCAATTACTGGCAGTACTGGAGCGTCGCGGGACTGCCTACCGAACGCGCCTTCAACACCAATGTGCACACGCAATTCAACGATCGCTGGTGGTTGCACATGGGCGGCACGGTGGGACAGATGGGCACGACGTTCTGCGACCGGTGCGCGCGTGGTGGACCCGCCATCCGGCAGGATCCCTATCTCGCGCCGTGGATCAGCATCGAGGGGGACAACCGGAACGCGCTCGTCCCCTACTTTTCGGTGAACTACTTTCGCGGCGACGGCGGTCGCTCGAAGTCCATCAACGTGTCACCGGAGCTCGACCTCAAGGTCTCGACGCGCTTCACGACCTCGCTCAGCGCCAACTACGTGCGCAACCGGAGCGACGCGCAGTACCTCGCCACCTTCACGGACTCCACGACGGCGCCGCACTACACCTTTGCGCACCTCGAGCAGAAGACGCTGGGGCTCACCTGGCGGCTGGGCTACACGTTCACGCCGGACATGTCGCTGCAGGTGTATGCGTCCCCATTCATTTCCAAGGGGACGTACAGCGATGTCCGCGAACTGGATGACCCGCGGGCGGTGTCGTATGCGGATCGCTATCAGCCATACGCCGACACGGCCGTGGCGAACAATCCGGGCGGCTTCAATTTCCAGCAGTTCCGCTCGAACGTGGTGTTTCGCTGGGAGTATCGCGCGGGGTCGACGCTGTTCCTCGTGTGGAGCCAGGGGCGGGATGCGTCCACGGCGTTCGAGGGCGCGCAGTCATTCCGCGGCGACCTGGGCAATCTCTTCGGCCAGCGGTCGAACGACATTTTCCTGGTGAAGTTCTCGTACTGGCTGGCACGGTAGTGCGGGAAGCGCTGGCCTGCGGCCGGCTGCGGGAAGCGTCGCGCGAAGCGCGACTGCGGGAAGCGCCCGGTGGCCTGCGGCCACGGGCTGCGGGAAGCGGGCGATTCCCTTCGGGAGCGCCCTGCGGGACAGCCCGCGAGTCCCAACCCATGGGTTCCGTTAATTCGGATCTGGCCCTATCGCTTCCCCAGCTCCCGGTAAACGATTCGCCACTGCACGCGGCCTCCTGCGGCTGACCGGAGGCGAACTCGCCGGACGCCACGCTGCAGGGCGGACGATACCACCGTTGCACCGGTCGCCTCGGTGCGCACGAATCGGAACCCTGCCGGCTCGCGCACGGAGAGCACGTAGTCATCGCCGGCCACGACGTCGCTCGTGCCACTCAGCGTGTCGCCGCGCCACGCGACATCAACGAGATCCACACCACCGCAGCTCACGTGGCGGTTCGTCGCGACGAGTTGCGGATGCGGGAGCAGCGCGCGGATGCAGAAATCCTGCACCGCGTAGCGTGGGTCGATCGCGCCCGGCGCAAAGCCGTCGCGAAACGCGCCCAGGTATCGGCGCGTCCAGAACTCGAACACCAGGTAGCGCTGATCAGGCGCCAGCCCGAGATCCGCGAACCGGATGCGCGGCACGTCGGTGCTCGTGCGCGCCAACACCGACCAGCGAGCGAACGAACGGTTCACGTCGAGCAGGTAGAGTGACGCGCCGGCGCGCTTGTCGGCATCGAACGGGCGTGGCCCGGCGCCGCTCAGCGTGATATCCGCCTCTCCAATGCGCGACGAGCGCGACGGATCCACGTCGTAGATCTGCCCCGGCAGCGTGAAGAGCACGGGCGCCGCGCGCTTTGCCGCTTCCACGCGCCCGGTGAGATACACCGCCGGGCGATCGGTGAGCATGAGCAGCGAGCCCGTGAGTGACGTGAGCGTCGTCGCGCGGTACGCATCGCGCGCCACGATCTGGATGTGGTCCGGATCGTTCCGCCACACCACATTGTTGAACGAGTTGTACTCGGCGAAGCCTCCATAGCCGAAGCCGTCGTCCCCCACGCGCACGGCGTCGACCAGCCCCGCCAGCTCCGGGCGAATTCCCCAGCATGCCAGCAGAAAGTTGGCGTGCCCGATCGCATCACGAACGGTCTGCACGATCGCGCGATACACCGAGTCGCGCTCCAGGCCGCGCGCGTGAAAGTAGTCGGTGTTGCTGTTGTAGCCCTCGTAGCGCAGGTGCCGCAGCGCGTCCACCTTGAAATACGTCCAGCCCATGCGCCTCAGGCTGTCGTACACCGGCACGACGAGATCGCGCAGCGTGACCGGATTCGAGCCGTCCATGACGAACCCGATCCAGTTGCCCCACACGGGCGCACCGGCCGTGTCGCGCACGAATTCGTCCGGATGGGCGAGCACGTACGCGCTGTCGTGAACGGCCACATTGGTCCAGATAGCGGGCTGGAGGCCGCGCTGCGCGATGTACCGGGCAAGAGCGGGCAGTCCCGAGGGAAACTTCGCGTTCGTCGTCAGCCAGTTGGCGGGCGTGCCGACGGGCTCCCGCTGATACCCGTCGTCGATCTGCAGGTACGTGTAGCCGAACGGCTTCAGCACGCGCGACAGGATATCGGCCGTGTTTTCCACGTCGCGACCGGTCACCGAATCGAAGAATGCGTACCACGATGACCACCCCGCGACCGACGGCCGCCACGTGCTGTACGTCCACGGGTGGAACGCGCGCAACCCGCGATGCATTTCGTAGAAGCGCGGGCGAAAGCGGATGGCGACTTCCCCACCCTCGGCGTCGAGGCTGAACGTGCCGCTGTCGGCCGACGCCACCGGCAGTACTATCACACGTGCGGGGAAATCGACCGACAGCACCCAGTCGCGCGCGCGATCGTAGACGGCGCGGTTGAGCAGGTTCTCGTCTGGCCCCGATGCGGTGCGCACCATTGGCGGCGCGTCCTGCCTGGGATCCACCTCGCAGGCAAAGGCCTGCGCGCTCGCCGACACCGTGCCAGTAATGCGGACCCGCCCGCCGTACGCCGTGAACTTGATCACCTGCGTGACCGCGTCACCGACCGTGTCGGCCACGATGCGCATGCCAACACGCGCGCCGGCCGACTGGACGACGGCGCGAAGGATCGGCCGGCCTTCATAGGCGAGCACGAGGGAATCGGCACGCAGGCTGGCGGTCGCGGGCATGTCGGGCGGAGCGGAGGCCTGTGCGCGCACGACGCTCGCGGCCAACAAGATGAGCGCGGCGAGCACGATCCGTTGAAACAGCGACGGCAAATTCATGGCAACAAGCTACCGACACCGCTCCGGCACGGCGATTCCAGGCCTGGAGCGGAGGCTGGCCGGCGCGCGCTCACTTGACCGCAGGTGGCCCGGGAGCCTATCGTGATATGCACCAGTATGATCGGATCATACCATGAGACTCGCGCGAATCGCCATCACCATTCCCCCCTCACTCGTCAAGCTCGCAGACCGACGCGCCAGAGCGCTCGGCCGCTCGCGGAGTTGGGTACTCGTGCAGGCGCTGCAGCGGTACCTGAGCGAGGCCGAACTCGCGCCTCCCGGTCCTCCCCGGCAGCCGGCCTCGTCCGGATCCGCGTCGTCCGCCGAATCCGCTCTGGGTGAGTACCGGCGTTCGCAGCTCGAGGCGGATCTCGGGCTCACGGCTGAGGAACGCGTCAAGGAGGCAGAGCGGACCGGCCGCGTGGCTGAGATCGTCCGGCCGCGATGGCGCAGTGACCGGGTGATCACGTTCGACCGCTACGAGGACTACCTCGCCTGGCTGCAGTGGGAGGAACGAGCCCGGTGAGCAGGCGCTACGAAACGCGGCTCGCCGAAGTGTGTGCCGCGCTGCACCGGCATCGTGCCCGGTACGTGCTCGTCGGAGGGATGGCGATGCAGCTCTGGGGATCGAGTCGCGCGACACGGGACATCGACATCCTGATCGAGCCGACGCTTGTGAACGGCAAACGTGTGCTCGCGGGACTCGAGACCGTCGGATTCGGTTTCGCCCGGGAATGGCTCGCCGAAGAAATCATTACGAAACCGGTCACGGTCATTGGCGACATGCCCCGGGTGGATATTCTGACGGTGGCCTGGAGCGTGCATTTTGCGGAGGCCTACACTGCTGCGCGGACATTCGAGTTGGAGGGTGTCCGCATCCCCACCGCGTCGCTGGAGCACCTCATTGCCTCGAAGCGCACCGGCCGTCTCCAGGATGCCGCGGACATCGCGGTCCTCGAGGAGATCCGCCGGCTTGGCGAGCAGACTCGCTGAGGGGCGCCGGTTCACGCCACCGTCCCCGCAGCTCCGGCACCGCGGTAACGCTCAGGTAGCGCCCCCGTAACGCCAGCACGGTATCAAGTGCGCCCCGTCACCCACCCCGAGGCGCGATAATGCCGGCATTCCCCCGCCATCGTTCGGCGGCGTTCCTGCTGTTTCTCCTTCTCGACTCGCTTGGCGCCGGCGCACAGGGCCAGTCGCCGGTGCCGCGCACCCGCACGTATTACATAGCCGCCGACCCCGTCACCTGGGATTACGCGCCCGGCAGCCGCAACGAGATCGCCGGCCGGCCATACACCGACTCGGCGTTCTTCGCCAAGGCGCCGACGCGCGCGGTTGGTACCGCGTACAGGAAGGTGCTCTATCGCGAATACACCGACAGTACGTTCCGCACGCTCAAGCCGCGGCCTGAGGAATGGCAGCATCTCGGGTTTCTTGGACCGCTGATCCGAGCCGTGGTCGGCGACACGATCCGGGTTGTATTCCGGAACAATGGGCACCGGCCGTACAACGTGCATCCGCAAGGCGTGGCGTACGACAAGAGCGCTGAGGGCGCGACGTACAACAATGGCACGAGCGGCGGCGATGCGGCGGACAGCGGCGTGCCGCCCGGTGATACGCACGTGTACCTGTGGCCCGTGCCCGAGCGCGCCGGACCCGGGCCCGCTGACGGGAGTTCGGTGCTCTGGCTCTACCGCTCGGACGTCGAGGAACTTCGCGACCTCAACACCGGGCTGCTCGGCGTGATGATCATTACCGCACGCGGTATGGCGCGGCCCGACGGCTCGCCCAGGGATGTCGATCGTGAGATCGTGACCGCGTTCGCGCAGGTGCGGGAGAACCAGAGCTGGCTGGCCACCGCGAATCTGCCGCCGCGCGACTCGCTGGAACGCGAGCAGCCGATCGGCAATCCGCTGGAGAGCGATGCCCCCGAACCCTGGTTCGTCAAGTTCACCATCAATGGTTTCGTGCGCGGCGGCATGCCACTCTCGGCGCTCACGGTGCATCGCGGGCAGCGCGTCCGCTGGTACGTCACCGCGTCTACCAACCAGTTCGACTTTCATGCGCCGCACTGGCACGGGAACACCGTGCTCGTCGCCGGCATGCGCACCGATGTGCTCCGCGTGTGGTACATGCAGCGCGTGATCGCCAACATGGTCCCCGACAACGTGGGCACGTGGTTGCTCCATTGCCACGTGTCGTCCCACAACGCGGCGGGAATGGCGGTGCGATACCGGGTCGTGCCGTAAGCCCGTCCGTTGCGAAAAGAGCAATCTCTCCAAACCCGCCCGTTGCGAAAAGACCAAACTCTCCAGGAGATGCCTGATGCTGCTCCTTTCTGGTCGTTCCATGCTGTCGATGATGGCGCTGCTGGCCGTGTTCCCGCCTGCTCACAGCCGAGCCCGCGCTGCGTCGAGCGTGGGACAGACCCGCATCTATTACATCGCTGCCGATGAGGTGATGTGGGACTACGTGCCCGGCGGACGTGACGAGATTGCCGGCCGGCCGTACGCCGACTCGGCGTTCTTTGCGAGCGGACCGCCGCGCCCCGTGAGTACCACGTACAAGAAGGTGCTCTATCGCGAATACACGGACTCCACGTTTCGCACGCTCAAGCCCCGTCCCGCCGAGTGGGAGCACCTGGGCTTTCTGGGCCCGATCATCCACGCTGTCGTAGGCGATACGGTTCGGGTCGTGTTCCGGAACAATGGACACGAGCCGTTCAGCATACACCCGCACGGCGTCTTCTACGACAAGAGCTCCGAGGGCGCGCCGTACAACGACGGGACGAGCGGGAGCGACAAGGCGGACGATGGCGTCCCGCCTGGCGGCACACACGTCTATGTGTGGGCCGTACCTGCGCGCGCGGGGCCGGGTCCCATGGATGGCAGCTCGGTGATGTGGATGTATCACTCGCACGTGGAAGAGGCCCGCGATATCAACTCGGGCCTGCTTGGCGTGATGATCGTGACCGCACGGGGTATGGCGCGACCCGACGGTACGCCAAAGGATGTGGATCGCGAGATCGTGACGGCGTTCGCACAGGTTCACGAGGAGCGCAGCTGGCTGGCGGCCGCGAATCTGCCGCCGCTCGATTCGCTCGAGCATACGGGTCCGATCGGGAATCCGTCGGAACTCGACAATCCCTATCCGTGGTTCGTCAAGTTCACGATCAACGGGTTTCTGCGCGGCAGCATGCCACTCTCGGCGCTCACCGTGCGTCGCGGCCAACGTGTGCGCTGGTACGTAATGGCGTCGACGAATGACTTCGATGCGCATTCGCCGCACTGGCACGGGAACACGGTGCTGATCGGCGGCATGCGGACGGACGTGACCCAGGTGGCGTTCATGCAGATGGTGGTTGCGGACATGGTGCCGGACAACGTAGGGACGTGGCTCTATCACTGTCACGTGTCATTTCACAACGAGGCCGGGATGGCGGTACGGTACCGGGTGGTGCCGTGAGGGCGCACGCCCGCGCTGCCGTGGCTCCTGCATCTGCACGGCGCGTTGATGACGAGCTGGTTCGCGTTCTTCTTCGTGCAGACATCACTCATCGCCGGGCACCATGTCAGGCTGCACAAGCGTCTGGGCGTCTTCGGCGCCGTGCTCGCGATGTGCATGGTGATCGTGGGCGCGACGGTCGCGGTGCGCGCCGCCGCGCGCGACGTTCACGACCCAGGCGCGACCAACCCACCGCCGTTGATCTTCATGGGATTCCTGCTGTTCGTTCTCGCGGTGTTCGCGATTCTGGTCGCCGCGGCGCTGGTGCTGCGGCGCCGCGGTGATTACCACAAACGACTGATGCTGCTGTCCTGTCTGAGCATGACCGGGCCGGGGCTCTTCCGTATTTCGTTCGCACGGTTCCCGGCGCTGGTATTCCTCAGGACTGGTGGTCCCAGTGGCCTGTTCGGTCTGGATCTTCTGCTCGTGTACGCCTGCATTGCCTGGGACACGTGGCGCCATCGCAGACTGCATCCAGCGTTCGCACTTGGCGCGCTGCTCATTATCGCGGAGGATCTGCCTTTCATCTGGCACTTCCTGGCCACGCCGGCCTGGACGCATTTCGCTACGTGGATGGTGGGCGGGTGACGGGCTCCCCATTGCCCACCAGCGAGAGCGCGGTGGAAGGTGTGAACGGTAACGTCCCAGGCCGGAGCCAATCCAGGCAACATGGCCGTCATCATCGCCAGCCGCTGAGGCCAGGGTAGCTGCGCAGCAGGTCATCGGCTAATCGACAGCGCCCACTCCGTCCCGAGGAGGAATCTGGCCGCCCCTGTCACTCCATGCGCAGCACCACCACCGGATCCACGCGCGACGCCGCGCGAGCGGGGAGATAGGATGCCAGCAGTGCAACGACACCCAGCCCCGCCGCAGCTGCGGTGAGTGCCACGGGATCGGTGGGACTCACGCCCGAGAGCAGCGACGTGAGCACGCGCGTGGCGGACCAGGCGCCGGCCATGCCGAGCGAGAGCCCGATCATCACGAGCAGCGCGCCGCGCCCGAGCACGAGCCGCATGACCTGCGCGCCGTTGGCGCCCAGCGCCATGCGCACGGCGATCTCGCGCAGACGCTGGCGCACGAGCATGATCATCACGCCGAACAATCCGATCACGGAGAGCAGCACCGCGGTCACCGCGAACGCGCCGAGAATCATGAGAAAGAACTTCGGTCGCGCGGCGGAGCGGGCGAGCACGGTATCCAGCGGATGCAGGTCAGTCACGGGCTGACCCGGATCGAGCGACGCGACCACCTTGCGCAGCGCGGCGGACATGACCGCGGGTGCTTCGTCCGAGCGCACGATCACAGTCATGTGCGGCACCGGCTCGTGCGCAAAGAATACGTAGAACTCGGGAATGGGTCTGGGGTCCGGACCCTGCGAGCGAATGTCCTCCACGACGCCCACGATCTGATAGGCGACCGGCGGCACCGGACCCTTCGAGTCATCGCCCGGCGCCATCAGATACTGTCCCACGGGATCACTGCGTGGAAAGAAGCGCTGCGCGAGCGAGCGGCTGATGACCAGCACCGATGGCACCTCCGGCCGGTCCAGCCTGGCGTCGAACAGTCGGCCGCGCAGCAGACGAATGCCCACCGCGCGGAAGTAATCCGCGGTCACGACTTCTGCCTTCGCATCGAGCGAGTCGCCGCTCGAGCCATTCGTGCCGACGCTACGGACCTGCTCTGTCGCCTGCGGATTGCCCGGAACCTCCAGCGAGATGGCTGCCGCGCGCACATCCGGCTCCGCCTCCAATCGAGCCACGAGCTGCTGCCCGAACTGGCGCATGGGGCCCCTATCAGCAGGCCACATGCCGAGCGGGCGCATGATGCTGGCGACGAGCACGTGATCGGACTCGATGCCGCGATGGCCACCAAGCGTGAGCGCGACGCTTCTGCCCAGGACCCCCGCACCGGCGAGCAGGACGAGCGCAAGGGCGAGCTCGACGACGACCAGCATCTCTCGCCAGCGTGCACTGGCCCGATTCTCCGATACGGTCGCCGCGGCGTTCTTGAGCGCTTCCGCGGTGCCACCGCGCGCCACGTGCAACGCCGGCGCGAGTCCGAACAGCAGCGTGGCCACCGCGACCAGCGCCAGCGCGAAGAGCAGCGCACCGCCGTGCACCGATATTTCCGTGGCGCGTGGCAGTTGTCGCACGCCCAGCGTGGCAATGACGCGCACCATGGCGAGCGCGAGCAGCGTGCCGAGCGCGCCACCCACGGTCGCGAGCAGCGCGCTCTCAACGAGGAGTTGGCGCACGATGCTCCACTGGCTCGCGCCGAGTGCGCGCCGGATGGCGACCTCGCGCCGGCGGGCTACTCCACGCGCGAGCACCAGATTGGCGGCGTTCACGCACGTGATGAGCAGCACGAGCACGCTCGCGCCGAGCACGAGCAGGAGCACGGGCGCGACATTCCCCGCGGCGAACGCGCGGAGCGACATGAGGTGCGGCGCGACCTCGTGCGTGGAGTCAGCCGGTCGCTGGACGTCGGGCGGCAGCTGTCGCGCGAGCGCGCGCAATTCGCTCGTCGCAGATTCCACCGTGGCGCCAGGGCGCAAGCGCGCAATGGCGCCGTCAACGTGCATCCGGGTGTCGTTGAGCAGAAAGCCGAGTGCCGGCACGATCGGCATCCATGCGGCGACGTGAATCCGCGGAACGCTGAAAGCTGCCGGCATGACGCCGACGACCGTGGCCGGCGCGCCATCCAGCGTGACGGTGCGGCCGATGATCGCCGGATCGGCGTGGAACGCACTGCGCCAGAGCGAGTCGCCGAGCACCGTGACCGGCGTCGCGCCCGGGCGATCGTCGCTCGCCACGAAGCCGCGGCCCAGTTGCGGGCGCACGCCGAGCGTGGCGAAGAACGGGGCCGACACTTCCCCCACGGCGATGCGCGTTGGCGTGTGGATGTCCGAGAGGGCGTGCGGCTGCACGTGATAGACCGCGAGGCCGGAGAGCGTGCGGGCGCGTTCCCGCCATACCCGGAACACCGGCATGGACGGCCCATCCGGCTCGGCCCAGCGTGCGTCGTCCTCCCCAACCCAGAGCAACTGCTTTGCCGCCGGGAACGGGAGCTGACGGAAGAGCACCGAGTCCATCACGCTGAACGCCGCAATGACCGCGGCCAGTCCGAGCGCGAGCGTGACGATCACCATGGCGGCAAAGGCGGGGTGACCGCGAATGCTTCTCGCTGCGTAGCGAATGACGCGTGTTGACATGGCGGACGTCCTGTCAGGAAATCAGCGTGCCGTTCTGTCCATCCTTCTGCGCCGGAGCGTCAGTCGCGCGGCACGAACTTCCACACGCGAAACGCCGGCGGCGATGTGTCCGTGAGGCCGATGAAGCTGCCAGCGCGCACGCACAGTTCAGACAGTCCCTCGGGCAGACGATACGATCCCAGGTATCGCCCGTCGGTCATGCTGTAGGAGTCGACGGTCTGGTTGGCGGGCGTCGCACCGGTGGAATCGTTGCCGTGGAGGATGAAGAG
>DASUKE010000033.1:0-7296 GCA_036278895.1 Gemmatimonadaceae bacterium | reverse complement strand
GCCGGCCGCACCGCGATCAGGCCGCCGACTCCGATGCCGTCTTCGCGTGACGAACCGGGAGGGAGACGCCGTGGCCATCCGCGCTCCCCTCATCCAGCAGCGTACCGATCTCCGCTACCGATACCGGGCGCGCGAAGAGATAGCCCTGCCCCATCTGGCAGCCCAATCGATGCAGCCCGTCCCACTGCTGCTGCAGCTCGATGCCCTCGGCAATGGTCTGCAGACGCAGCGTCTCGCCCAGCGCGATGATGGCACGGACGAGTGCCGGCTCCGCTCCGGTGCTCCCGATGTCGTCCACGAATGCCTTGTCGATCTTCAGGATGTCGATCGGGAACCGCTGCAGATACCCGAGCGAGGAGTAGCCGGTGCCGAAATCGTCAATGGCCAGTCGCACGCCGAGATCCTTGAGCGCGCGCAGCCGCTTGAGGATCATCTCGTTCTCCTGCATGAGGACGCTCTCGGTGATCTCGAGCACGAGATGGCGGGGATCGAGCCCGCTGTCCGCGAGCGCATCACGCACGTCGTCCACCACGCCTTCGTGCTGCAACTGGTACCCCGACACGTTCACCGTGAGCGTCAGCGACCGCTCCGTGCCGCCCTGCCAGAGCTGCGCCTGGCGACAGGCTTCCCGCACCACCCAGCGGCCCAGCGGCACGATGAGCCCGGTCTCTTCCGCGAGCGGAATGAACTGCGCGGGCGAGAGCGTACCGCGTTCCGGATGCAGCCAGCGCACCAGTGCTTCGACGCCCGTCACCTCGCCCGTCTGCAGCTCGACAATGGGCTGATACAGCAGTGTGAATTCTCCACCACGGTCCAGCGCCCGTCGCAATTCGCCCTGCAGCTCGAGGCGCTCCAGCGCCTTGCCGTGCATCTCTTCGGCGAAGTGCTCGTAGCGCGCCTTGCCGCCGGCCTTCGCCACGTACATCGCGACATCCGCATTGCGCAACAGGTCGGAACCCGTTCCTTCGCCACAGGCCGTGGCAATGCCAATGCTGGCCGTCATGAACACCTCGCGGCCGTCGAGCTGTATAGGGTGACGCACGGCCGCCGCAACGCGCTCCGCCACCACCGTGGCCGCATCGTTGTCCGTGGAGTCTTCGATGAGCAACGCGAACTCGTCCCCGCCAAGGCGCGCGACAGTGTCCGAGTCGCGCACGCACGTGAGCAGTCGCTGCGACACCGTCACGAGCAACCGGTCGCCGGCCAGATGGCCCAGGCTGTCGTTGATCGTCTTGAAGCCATCCAGGTCCACGAAGAGCACGGCCAGCATCTGATCGTGCCGGCGCACCATGGTGAGCGCGTGGCTCACGCGGTCCAGGAAGAGCACGCGGTTCGCCAGCCCGGTGAGCGGATCGTGGAACGCCTGGTGTACGAGCTGCGCCTCGAGCACCTTGCGCTCGTTGATGTTGCGCGCGTTGAGCACGATACCCCGCACGGTGGGCTCGTGCAGCAGGTTCGTGCCCACGATCTCGACGTGCAGCCAGTGGCCGGCGCGATGCCGCATCCGCCATTCCGCCGGCGCCGTGACTCCGGGCTGCGCGGCTGCCGAGGCGATGAGATGCGACGCCGCCGCGCCGCATGCCTCATCCAGAAAACCGTCGAGCGACTTCCCCGTCATCGCATCGGGCGCGTAGCCCAGAATCTGCTCCACGGAAGGGCTCATGTACGTGATGACTCCGGCGTCATTCACGATCATGATCACGTCCGACGAGTGCTGCACGAGCGCGCGGAAACGCGCCTCGACCTGGCGCGTGGCGCGTTCCGAGATCAGCTCCGCGTTCTCCTGCACGGCGGCGACCTGACGGAACACGACGATCAGCATGGCGCCGAGCGTGCCCACGGAAAGCACCGCCAGCGGTTCCGACCACTGGCGATGCGCCACGAACAGCACGAGTACGCAATCCATCAGGATCGCGGCGTAGGGCAGCGGGCTGAACGGCTGCGTGGTGACCGCCGCCGCATTGTCGGCGGCCGCCAGTGCCTCGCGCGGCCACTCGAATCGTGACAGCGCCAGAATCAACAGGCAGTACGCCACCAGGTACGTGAGATCGGTCCAGTTCAAGCCGGCCCATCCGAGCTTGAACACGACGAGGTCATTGGCCAGATCGCAGAGACAGTACACGATGAAGCCGGCCACCAGGATCGCGCGCGACCCGCCGCGACTCTCCCGCGGACGGCGCAGCAGAAACGTCGTGAGACCAAGCAACACGAGCAGGTCGCCCAGCGGATAGGCCAGCGCGATTGCGCTGCCCATGGGCGTGAGCTGCTCCGTGACGACCGTAGGGCGGACAACCAGGTACCAGATGGCGAGGCCGCTGGCCAGGAGGACGACCGCCGCATCGAACATGAATTTCCGGTGCTCGTGCTGTTCGCGTCGCGTGAGCGGAAACGCCAACAGACCGAGCAGGATCAACGGATAGAACGGGAAGTAGAAGATGTTGGTCCAGCTCGCCCCCGGATCGCCGTTCAGCACCATGCCCAGGTAGAACGACACCGCGTTGCCGGCGAGCACGCAGGCAAATGCAGCCGTCATGAGCCGCAGCGCACGCCGGGTGCGCGCGTCCACGCCGGCCCACCGCGACGCGCGCCACGCCAGTACGGCCGTGGCCAGATTGAGCGGGAGAAAGAGCAGGTGCGCGATGATGCGGCCGATCAGGTCCTCACCGCCGCCGCCACCCCGGTACATGATGTAGGCCAGGGCGTAAAGCACCGCGAGCGTGGGTATCGCGTTGCTTCCATCAGACCACCATGGACGCGCCGAAGCGGTCTCCGCGGGCAGGGAGGCGTCTTGTTCCATACCAGTAGGACGCCGTGAGGGCCAACGGGTTACATCCGGCGCCCCCGGGAGGCTATCGCAACGGGGTCCCCGGGGGCTTCAGGCGGTCACGTCGTGCCGCTCTCGCGCGCTCCGGTGCACCCCACCAGAATCGTGATGTTGTCGCGACCGCCCGCGTCCAGCGCGTCCTGCAGCAGCGCTTCACACGCCTGCTTCGCGGATGTCATGGCGAGGAGCCGTTCCCGAATGCGCTCGTCCGACACGTGCCGGGTGAGTCCGTCGCTGCACAGGAGACCCACGTTCCCCCATTCCTGATCCATGCGCGTGACGACGGGCGCCGTCTGTTCGCCGCCAATGGCGCTCGACAGCGTGTGCGCCCAGGGCGTGCGCGAGGCGTCGGCCTTGGCCAGCACGCCCAGGTCCACCAGCTCCTGCGCCATGGTCTGGTCGCGCGAGATCTGTCTGAGCTCGCCGCCGTGGAGCTGATAGCAGCGGCTGTCGCCCACCTGAAGCAGGTACGCGCGCGGCCAGAGCCCCAGCCAGAGCGTGAGCGTCGTGGCCATGCCGTGCGCATCGGGATCGGTCTCCGCGCGCTGCAGCAGGTGCGCGTGGCTCGCCATGGCCGCTTCGCGCAGCGCGTTCGCGAACACCTCGTCATCCTTCGTGTCGGCGTTATAGAAGCACGCCGTGGCGTGATTGACGTATTCCATGATGGCTTCGAGCGCGAGGCGGCTCGCCTCCTCACCCATCGCGCCGCCGCCCACGCCGTCGGCCACCATGGCGAGAAAGGCCAGCCGTTCCGGACCCCTGGTCAATGATTCGGTGTCCGGCAGGCTCGTGAGGTGCACGGTCAACTGCTTGCGCAGCGAACAGATGAGAAAGTGATCCTCGTTCGTCTGCCGGACCTTTCCAGGATGCGTGAGCCCGTACACGTCGATTTCCTGATCGTCGGGCTTTCGCGCGGACGTCGGTGCGTACGCCGGATGTTCGGCTGTCGTCATGGCAGGCCTCCGCGGGCCGGAGTTCAACGGCCCAACATACGGCCGGGGCCGCAATGGCGCCACGATCACCCTGCGTCCACGATCACGCTGCGCCATGGCACGCGGGCCGGCGGCGGAACTCATCCACTGGCGTCGCCCGGAGCATCCGCATAGAAATTCTCCGTCCCTCTGCCCGTGTCCCTTACCAACGAGTGTACCCCAATGCATGTGCGTTTCGCGACCGCGCTGCTCACCGCCTCGCTGTTCGCGCTCCCCGCCGCCGCGTCATCACAGCAGAAAGCGCGATTCACCGACCTCGATCAGGCCCTGCAGTCGTCCGGCGTGCTCAACGGCCGCTCGGGTCCGCGCGACGTGAACTGGATCGACGGCGGCAACCGCTTCTCATATATCGAAACCGATCCCCAGTCGCACCGGCAGGTGATCCGCCGCTTCGATCCCGCCACGCTCAGCGACACCCTGCTCTTCAGCGCTGCCGGCCTCACCTTTCCCGATACCAGCGCACCATTCACGTACGACTCCTTCCAGTGGGCGAAGGACTCGAAGCATTTGGTCTTCCAGACCGGATTCAAGCGGCTGTATCGCCGCTCGGGTACGTCCAGCTACTACGTGTACACGCTCGCCGATCACTCGCTGCAGCTCGCGGCCCGCAACGCGCGCACCGCCGAGCTGTCGCCAAGCGGCTCGATGCTCGGCTATGAACGCGACGGCGACATGTTCGTGTACGATCTGGCGCTCAAGCGCGAGACGCGTCTCACGCATGATGCCACAGCGATGCGTTTCAACGGACACTTCGACTGGGTGTACGAGGAGGAGTTCGGCATGGCGCAGGCGTGGAACTGGTCGCCCGACAGCCGCTACATCGCGTACTGGCAGTTGAACGAGTCCGCCGAACCGATCGTGCAGCTCAGCAACTTTTCCGGCGCGCATCCGGCCTATGACTCGCTGCGCATTCCGCAGCCAGGCGACTCCAACGCCACGGTGCGCGTGGGCGTGGTGAACGTGCACACCGGACACCAGATCTGGCTCGACACCGGCGAGCACGGGGATTTCTACATTCCGCGCATCTACTGGACGAGCCGCCCCGATTCGCTCGCCGTGGTCACGCTCAATCGCAAGCAGAACGAGATGAAGCTGTTCTTCTTCGACGTGAACACCGGCGGCCGCCGTCTCGTGCTCACGCAGACGTCGGACACGTGGATCGACGTCTATGATTTCTACGCCGGCGTGCAGGACATGCTCACCTTCCCGGCCGGGTCGCACGAATTCCTGTGGATCTCGGACCGCGACGGCTGGCAGCACATCTACCGCTACGATTATTCCGGCCGCCTCGTCCAGCAGGTGACGCACGGCAAGTGGAGCGTCACCCGCGTGGAGGGCATCGACACGAAGCAGGGCATCATCTACTACAGCTCGACGCAGGCCTCACCGCTGCAGCGCCAGCTCTACTCCATTCACTTCGACGGCACGGGACAGAAGCAGCTCACGACCACAGCGGGCACGCACGACATCGACATGTCGCCCAACGCGCGCTACTACATCGATCGCTGGTCGTCCACCACAGAGCCCAGGCAGGTGGAGCTCTGGAACACGGCGGGGCGCAAACTGCGCACGCTCGAGAAGAACGCGGAAAGCAGCGAGTGGCTCGCGTCGCACGCGTACTCCACGCCCGAGCTGTTCACCTTCACGGCATCCGATGGCGCGCGCATCGACGCCTCCATCGTGAAGCCGGTGCCCTTCGACTCCACGCGGAAGTATCCCGTGATCTTCGCCGTGTACGGCGGCCCGGGCTCGCAGCAGGTGTACGACCGGTTCGACGGGAGCGGCTTCACGCAGTGGCTGGCGCAGGAGGGATACATCGTGGTGGGCGTGAACAACCGCGGCACGAACAACTACGGCAGCGCGTTCATGAAGGTCGTCTACGAGCACCTGGGCAAGTGGGAGAGTCACGACTTCGCGGAAACCGCGCGCTATCTCGCCACCAAGCCCTGGGTGGACGCGAAGCGCATCGCCATCACGGGCACGAGCTACGGCGGCTACAGCACCGTGTACACCATGGAGATGTATCCGGACATCTTCACCGTGGGCGTCGCCAACTCGGCGGTCACCGACTGGCGGCTGTACGACACCATCTACACCGAGCGCTACATGGGACTGCTGCCGGACAACACCGCGGGATACGACTCGAGCTCCGCGGTTCGCCACGCGGCCGCGCTCACCGGCCATCTCCTGCTCATTCACTCCATGATGGATGACAACGTGCACCCGCGGAACACGATGCAACTGCTCACGGCGGCCACCAACGCGAACCGCAACATTGATCTTCGCATCTATCCGCCGGGCGCGCACGGTGCGGCGTACAACCTGCAGAGCTATCATCTCATCGAGCAGCAGACGGACGCGTATTTCGCGCGCTATCTCAAGGGGGACTGCGCCGCGACGAGCACCGAGGCAGCCGCGGGAATGAAGAACCGATGACCGCCGAGAAGCAGGGCGACGAGCGGCGGGCCGCGGCGAACAAGCCCGCGGAGAACCAGCCCGCGACCGGCCAGGCCGCGCTGGCCGAGCAGCTGCGGGCCATGCATCACCCGCCGCTGGCGCCGCTCATTTTGCCCAACGCCTGGGATGCCGCCAGCGCGCGCATCATCGAGCAGGCCGGCTTCCCCGCCATCGCCACCACCAGCGCGGGCGTGGCCTGGTCGCTGGGCTATCCCGATGGCGAGCGCGTGTCGCGCGAGACGATGCTCGCGGCCGTGGCGCGCATCGCGCGGAGCGTACGCGTGCCCGTCACCGCCGATCTCGAGGCCGGCTACGGCCCGCGTCCCGAGGACGCCGCCGCCACGGCAGCGGGCGCCATCGAGGCGGGAGCCGTGGGCTTCAACTTCGAGGACGCCACGGATGACGCCGCGCACCCGCTCTTCGCCATCGCCCAGCAGGTGGAGCGCATTCGCGCCGCGCGGGAGGCGGGCGCCGCGGCCCGCGTGTCGCTCGTGATCAACGCGCGCACGGATGTCTACCTGGCACAGGTTGGCGCGCCGGACACGCGCTTCGCGGAGACGGTGCGGCGCCTGGCCGCCTATCGCGACGCGGGCGCGGACTGTCTCTTCGCCCCGGGGCTCTCGGATGCACAGACCATTGGCGCGCTGGTGCGGGAGCTGCGCGCGCCGGTGAACATTCTCGCGGGCCCGCACTCGCCGCCGGTGCGGCAGCTTGCGGCACTCGGCGTGGCGCGCATCAGCCTGGGCGGCGCCGTCATGCGCGCGGCGCTCGACTTCACCCGGCGCATCGTGACCGAGCTGCGCGAGCAGTCCAGCTACGCCGCGATCGTGGCCACGAGCATCACGCATGGGGATATGCAGAAGCTTATGGAGATCACTGGGATCAAAGTCCATTGAAGTACTGACGGGAATCGGCAATCGGGAATGGGGAATCGATAAGGCATTCCGCCCCCTCCCGCCGCCCCCCTATTTCATCAACCGCAGGGAATCGGCCTCCCCATTCCCCATTCCCGCGATTCCCCAT
>DASUKE010000032.1:0-62289 GCA_036278895.1 Gemmatimonadaceae bacterium | reverse complement strand
CTCGTCTGTCGCGTTTGCAGCACAGGCCGTTGGCGCGCAGTCCATGTCGTCCCCGATGATGTCGCACCCGTCGTTTGGCGTGATGGGCGGTCTCAATCTGGCCTCGATGGGCGGGTCGGATGCGTCAGGGCTGGACAGCCGCATGGGGTTCCTCGTCGGTGGCTTTGCCAAATTCCAGGTCGCGCCGAAAATCGCGATTCAGCCAGAGCTGTTCTACACACAGAAAGGGGCGAAGCAAAGTATGGACGATGGTAATGGCGGCACGGTTACCCTTCATATCAAACCGAGCTATGTCGAGTTGCCTGTCCTTGCACGCATGGACTTCTCAATGGCGCCGGACGCAGGAGCGCGGCCGTTCATCTTGCTGGGGCCCACCTTCGCCCTGAAGGCAGGGTGTCAGTTTTCCGCCTCAGATGCAGGAGCCTCTTCGTCCGTAGGCTGCTCCGACGCTGCCGAGCAGCTCCAGGAACATGTTGATGCAAAGTCGTTCGACATGGGAGCACTCGCGGGTGCCGGAATCGACCTCCGTGCCGGTGCACACACGATGTCGCTGGGCCTGCGCTACGAATATGGCTTCACGAGCGTGTTCGACGGCTCGAACGTGAAGAATCGCGCGCTCTCGTTCGTCGTAGGGTTCGGGTTCTAGTGGGTCACGCGGCTGCGCCGGGCTCTCCTGCCGGCGCCGCCGTGACCGCTCTCCCGCCGGTGCGTCTCTTTACGGAGATGCCCGGTGGGGTTTGAGCGCCGGGTGACCGAGCGGTTTCCCCTCTACCGTCACCGTTGGCGAGGCACATGATGCATCGGTTCGCGCAGAACGCGTCCAGTTCCACAGATCCCCGCAGGCGGTCGCGCCTGCTCGCGCTCGCCGCGCTCGTGCTGTTCGCGCCGCCCGTCGTGGCGCGCGCGCAGGCGGTGCCGGCTGACACCGGCGCGGTGCAGGCACCGGCTGCAACGACAGCGGCGCCCGCAACGCCCGCGGTGCCAGCCGACGATTCGGCGACGGGTCGCAACCATACCGTGCGCAAGGGCGACACCTTGTGGGATCTCGGCAGGACGTATCTGAATGATCCCTTCCAGTGGCCGCAAATCTACCGTCTCAACACCGCGATTGTCGAAAACCCGCACTGGATCTATCCCGGCGAGGTTCTCCGGCTGCCCGGGGACGTGCAACTGGCCACGAACACGCACGTCGTTGACCAGGAGGCGTCGGCACCTGGCGGACCGACGGTGTTCTCCGCGGCGCTCAATGCTCGTGGCGTGTACGCGCCCCGCTTCGGGCCGTCGGCACTCGAGTATGAGCATTCTGCCGTGCGACCCGGGGAGATCTACGCGGCTCCGTGGGCGGATCGCACCGGTGGGCCGGAACGGCAGGGGCGGCTGCTCGCTCCCACGGATCCACCCGGCATCGCGGAGTTTTCGACGACGCGGCGCCTCGGGCCCGAGACGCGCGCCTACATCACGCTCCCCAAGGGTATCGTCGCCGCTCCCGGCGACCGGTTCGTGACCGTTGCCCTGGGGCCATCGCTGTCGGACAACTCGCAGGTCGTGATTCCCACCGGTATCGTGGAAGTCGAGAAGACGGACAACGGGGGCGTCGCCACGACCGTGCGCATCGTGCAGCAGTTCGGTGAAGTGTTGCTGGACCAGGGCGTCGTACCGCTCGATCGCTTCGCGCTCGACATGGCGGCGCGTCCGCAGAATCTGTCGCTGGGGTTGGAAAGTCACGTGCTCTACGTGCCGAACGGAGCCGTTCTTCCGACGGTGCAGCACTATGTGGTGCTCGATGCGACCACGAAGGATGGCGTGAAGGCCGGGGATCAGTTCACGCTGTATCGCCCCAGCAGCAAGATGGACGTGCCGGGGCAGAGCGAGCCGGTTGTCCTCCCGGAGGAGGAGATTGCGCTGGCGCAGGTCGTGAAGGTCACGGACTGGGGCACCACGGCGATCATCGTGAGTCAGCGGCAAGCCGCGATCAAGGTTGGTACGATGGCGCGTCTCACGGGGCGCATGCCGTAGCGGGTGCGCGGGTCGCGGTGGTGGAGCGCGTGCGCTGACGCGTCATGCCTCTCCTCGCGATACCGCGTCCCGCGCGCCTGCCGTGCGTGGCGGGGCAACTGAATGAACCGGGGCACGACGCGGCGGCATGTGTATAGTGCCGCCGTTGTCGTGCGCGCGACATTCACGGTATGTGTCCCTGTGTCAGCCCGCCTCGACGCAGTAGATTAGGCGCAGCATGATTCTGATCGCGCATTTCGTTGCTGTGACTCTCTACCTCGCTGCCGCCGGCTTGGCCGCGATTCCGTTCGCGCGCCCCATCCGCGCGCCGATCCGGGGCGTCGTGCTGATCCTCACCGCGGCGACGGTGGCGCATCTCATCGGCCTGGGCGACTTTGTGCGCGTGCACGGGCAGCCACCGCTCACCGGCCTGGGGCCTGCGCTCTCCTTTGCCGGTTTCCTCGTGGGCGTCACGCTGCTGGTGGTGGAGGTGCTCGCCCGCGAGGTGAGCCTGACGCTCGTTGCCGCGCCGTTCGCGGCGCTGCTGGCCGTGTGCGCCAACTTTGCCGGGATGGTGCCGCTGCGCGAGCCGACCGGTGTGCGGGGCTTCTGGCTCACGTCGCACATTGCGCTCAGCTTCCTTGGCATGGCGGCGTTCGCGGCCGCGGCCGGCGCCGGCATGATGTACCTGGCGGAGCACCGCGAGCTCAAGTCGCGACACTTCGGCGCGATCTTCCGCTTTTTCCCTCCGCTCGATACGCTCGATCGCGTGAATCACATTGCCGTGGTCGCGGGATGGCTGGCACTCACGGTCGGCATGGGCCTCGCCGCGGCGTATGCGCTGGTTTATCGCGCCGGACACGCCGAGAAGGTCGTGTGGGCGCTGCTCGCATGGGCCGCCGTCACGACGCTCACCGCGGGGCGAGTCGTTGCCGGATGGCGCGCGCGACGCGCCGCGCTGCTTACGAGCGTCTTCTTCACCGGCATAGTCGTGTTGTACATCGCGCTGCGGCTATTCGACCGCCACGGCGGCCAGTTCCTGTGAGCGGATATCCGGTGCTCCTCGAGGGCGAGAGCATCCGCGCTCTCGTGGTGGGCGGCGGCGCGGTGGCGGTGCGGAAGGTCCGCGCGCTGCTGGCGGCCCACGCGCTGGTGCGCGTGGTGGCGATTCGGGCGACCGACGCCATGCGCGCGCTGGGTGAGCAGCACCGGTGTACGCTCGACGAGCGCGCGTACCGGACGGAGGATCTCGATGGAGCGACGCTCGTCATCGCGGCGACTGATGATCGCGAGCTGAACGCCATGGTGGGCCGTGACGCGCGCGCCCGGGGCCTGCTCGTGAACGTCGCCGATGCCCCGGGCGAAGGGACATTCATGACGGTTGCGACGCACCGCTCCGGTGACGTGACGATCGCTGTATCCGCCGGCGGAGTGCCGGCGGCGGCGGCCCGGCTGCGTGACGCGGTCGCGGCGCGATTCGACGCGCGCTACGCGGAGGCGATGCACGCACTTGGCGCGCTGCGCGCCCGCTATCTGGCCGCAGGCGATCGCGCCGGATGGGATCGTGCACAGGAGGCGCTCATCACCGATCAATTCTGCGCCCGTGTCGAGTCAGGGCTGCTGTCAGAGGACGTGGCGGCGTGGCACTGATCGCGGCGGGCCTGAGCCATCGCACCGCGCCCGTCGCCATCCGGGAGCGTGTCGCGATCGCGCCGCATGAGGTGGGCGCGTTTCTCTCGCATGTGCTCCAGGTGACTGGCGCGCGCGAAGCCGCGGTGCTCTCCACCTGCAATCGCACCGAAGTCTACCTGATCGAGCGCGAGCGTGATGCCGCCGCCGCGGTCTGGGGTGCATTGAGTGCGCGTCTGGGCGCGGACGTGACGGCGCACGGCTACGTCCGGCGTGACCGTGACGCCGTGGCGCATCTGTACCGCGTAGCCGCCGGAATGGATTCCATGATTCTGGGCGAGATGCAGATCCACGGTCAGGTTCGGGATGCATGGGAGCTGAGCCGGCAGGCATCCGGGCCGGCGCTCAATCGACTCTTCCAGAGCGCCCTGCTGGTGGCATCGCGCGTGCATCACGAGACGGCGCTGGGTCGCGGCGCGGCGTCCGTGAGCTCCGCGGCGGTGCAACTGGCCAAGAAGATCTTCGGTTCGCTCCAGGGGCGCCGTGCCATGGTCCTGGGTGCCGGCGAGATGGCCGCGGTCGCGCTGGAATGTCTGGTGCACGAAGGCGTGCGCGCGGTGATCGTCGCGAACCGGACGTTCGAGCGCGCCGCCGAACTGGCAGCGCGCCATGGCGCGCAGGCGCTGCATTACGATGAGTGCTGGAATCGGCTGGCCGAGGTCGACCTGCTGCTCTGCTCGACCGCCGCGCCGCGGCCGATCGTCGAACGTGAGCAGGTGGAACCCGCGCTGCGTGCACGCGGTGATGCGCCGCTGTGCATCGTGGACATTGCCGTTCCGCGCGATGTCATGGCCGATGTTGGCACGCTGCACAATGTGTTTCTCTATGATCTGGACGACGTGCAGGCGGTTGTCTCGACGAATCTCGAGCGCCGGCGCGACGAGCTTCCCGGAGCCGAGACGATCGTCGCGACCGAGGTCGAGCAGTACTGGCAGTGGCTTGCGGGGCTCGCGGCCGTACCGGTACTGAAGTTGTTTCGTTCGCAGATGGAGCAAGTGCGCGAGGCGGAGCTTGCACACGCCTTGCGGAAGCTCGGGCACCTCACGCCCGAGGACCAGAACGCCGTCGAACATTTTTCCCGGGCACTCATGAACAAGTTTCTCCACGACCCCAGTGTGCGCCTGCGCGCCGCATCCGCCAACGGGCGCGGTCTCGCGATCGTGGACGCGCTCCGCTACCTCTTCGCGCTCGACGAGCCGGACGCTCATGAAGGCGTCCCGCCGGCAGCCGACCCTCACGGCGAGGAGCGCTGACATGGCACGACGCGCACTCATCAGCGGCGGCGCCGGCTTCATCGGCTCGCACGTCGTTCGCGCCTTCCGGGCCACCGGCTACGATGTCAGCGTACTGGACGACCTCTCGACCGGAACTCCGGACAATCTGCCGGATGGCGTCTGTCTGCATCAGCTCGACGTCTGCTCGCCGGAGGCCGCGGCGGTGGTGCGGGAAGGTCGCTTCGATGTGCTCTGTCATCTCGCCGCGCAGATCGACGTCCGCAAGAGCGTGGCGGATCCCGCCTTCGACTCGCGCGTGAACATCGGTGGCTCGCTCAACCTGCTCGAGGCGGTGCGCGCCTCCGGAGCGCCGACGCGCTTCATCTTCTCGTCGACCGGCGGCGCCGTGTACGGCGACCTGGTGGAACCCCCGACCGGAGAGACGGCGCCCAAGGATCCCCAGTCGCCCTACGGGACGGCAAAGCTGAGCGTGGAGTACTACATGGGCTACTTTGCGCGGGTCCACGGGATGGATCTCGTGGCGCTGCGCTACGCGAACGTCTACGGCCCGCGCCAGGATCCGCACGGCGAGGCCGGCGTCGTCGCCATTTTCTGCGATCGCGTCATTGACGGCGCACCGCTCACGATTTTCGGCGACGGGTCGCAGACGCGCGACTACGTATACGCGGGCGACGTCGCGCGCGCCAACGTGCTGGCCGCGCACGCGACCCTGCCCGCGGCCGCCGGTGTGGACAGTCGCGCGTTCAACATCGGCACGGGTATCGAGACCGATGTCGTGGCGCTGGCCTCGCGGCTGATGGCGGTGTCGGGTGGTCACTCCGCCATCGTGCACGCGCCGCCGCGCGCCGGAGAGCAGCGCCGCTCCGCGGTCGCGATTGCCAAAGCGCAACGTCTGCTCGGCTGGACACCAGAGGTCTCGCTCGATGCGGGACTCAAGGAGACCTACGCGTGGTTCGTTGCGCGTCGCGCGGCGGGACGGGCCTGATGCTCACCATGACCCTCGTAGCCCAGCTGGGCGGTGCGGTTCCCACCTCGCCGCTGGACATGCTCACGCAGGCCACACTGGCCACCCGCATTGTGGTGGCAGTCCTCGCGCTGCTGTCGCTGATCAGCTGGGCGATCATGCTCGCCAAGTGGCGCGAATTGCGCAAGGTTGATCGCGCCGGCCAGGCGTTCACCCGCGAGTTCGAGCGCGCGCACGCGCTGGAGGCGGTGGCGGGGCTGGCGCGTCACAATCCCGCCAATCCGTTCACGCGCGTGCTCTCGCGCGCCATCAACTTCTTTGCAGAAATGAAGCCCGGCGCACTGCACCAGGCGGCAGCGCCGTTGAGCGGCTCACAGGTCGAGGCGTTGCGCCTCGTGCTCGACGCGGAAACAGCGGACGAACGCAACCGGCTGGCGCGCTATCTCACGCCGCTGGCGACGATCGGTTCCGTGAGCCCGCTCATCGGGCTCTTCGGCACGGTGCTCGGCATCATCGATGCGTTCGTCGGAATCGCGGTGAAGGGATCGGGCAGTCTGACGGCGGTGGCGCCGGGTGTGGCGGAAGCCCTGATTGCCACGGCCGCAGCGCTGGCGGTGGCCATTCCCGCCGTCTTCGGGTACAACATTTTTGCGAACCGGATCAATCGACTGGAAAACGATCTGGAGAACTTCGGCACGGACATTATCGCGATGATGGTGCGCGAGGGGCGGATCTAGCATGGCGCGGCGCCGGGGACGCGGCTTCGCGCTGAACGCCGACATCAACGTCGTGAGTCTGATTGATGTCATGATGCTCCTCATGGTGATCTTCATGATCACGGCACCCATGATGACGGGCGGCGTGGACATCGCGCTGCCGCGCGCGGAAGCGCGGCCACTGGAGGCCAAGGGCGGGCTCGTCGTGAGCATCGATCATTCAGGTCGGATCTTCATTGATCAGAACGCGTTCTCGTACGCGGAATTTCGCGCGAGCTTCAAGGCGCTGGCCGCACAGCGCGGCCGCAACGGGATCTATCTGCGCGCCGACAAGGGTGTGCCCTACGGCACGGTCGTCCAGGTGCTCGCGGTGATGCGCGGCGCCGGGGTGGGGGATGTCGGGCTGGTGGCCGAGCCGGAGGACATTACGAAGTGACGCGCGCGAGCGACGTGCACGGCGGAGGGCTGGGCGGTCCGCTGGGCCTCTCGCTGCTGCTGCACGCCGGGGTGGTGGCGCTGATCATCGTGCTGCGGCCGCCGGCGGCACCGCCGCTGCCACCGATTTACCGCGTGAACATCGTGGCGGCGCCGCCTGGTCCGCGTGCGGCCGGTGTGGTGACGCAGGCTCCCGCACTGCACGCTGAAGAGCCGGCGCCGGTACCGAAGCGCGCGGAGGAAATTCCCAAGGCCATGCCGCTGCCCGTGAAGAAACCACCCGAAAAGCAGGTGGCGCCAGCCACGCCGACGCCACCGGTTGCCACGGCGAAGCCCAAGCCGGGACAGGCGGTCCCGCAGGCAGCCGGCGGGCCAACGGGTGGGCAGGGCACCGACGTCGCCACCGTACGAACCGAAGGGGTGGAGTTTCCCTTTCCGGGGTATCTCGATAACATCGTCCGACAGATCGCGCTGCGCTTTCATCCGCCGCGGAACTCGCTGATCCGGGCCGAAGTCATGTTCCTGATTCGGCGCGATGGCTCCGTGGCCGATATCCATTTCGTGACGCGCTCAGGCAACTTTCAGTTCGACCTGGAAGCGCAGGGCGCGATAGACCAGGCTGGCCAGGTCAAGGCCTTCGGGCCGCTGCCATCCGGGTTCAGCGACGACGTGCTTCCGGTCATCTTCAGCTTCGATCCCCGAGTCCTCAAATAAATGAAGCGATTCACATGTTTGATGCTCGCCACAGTCGCGCTCGCGGCCGTCGCCCTGCCAATGCGGGCACAGCAGGATACGACTCGCGGCGTGCGCATCGGGTTGTCCTATCAGCCTGGCATGAAACCGGGTGTCGTCGTGGTGCCCGTGAGCGGATCCTGGGGTGACACGGTGCAGACCATGCTGCAGCGCGACCTCGATTTCGGCGATCGCGTGACGGTGATGAGCGGCGACGCGGTGAACGCGACGGCGACGGCGCAGGGAAGCGGCGGCGTGAACTTCGGCGTTTGGAAGACGCTCGGTGCCGCCGCGCTCGTGCAGGTGACGCTCGCGCCCGCGGGGGCCCACGTCATTCTCTATGACATTGGGGCGCGTCGTGTCGCACAGGTGCATGATTTCGCGCTGGGCGGGCGCTATGGCGATGCGCAGTGGCGCCTGGACGTGCATGGCATGTCGGACGAGATCGAGCGCTGGATCACCGGCGTGCGCGGGATCGCGCGCACACGCATCCTGTACGTGCGCGCGGGCCGTGTGTACGTTATAGACAGCGATGGCTATGGCGCGCGCGCGGTGACGGATGCCGGCACCGTGATGGGGCCCGCCTGGAGTCCCGACGGGCATACGATCGCGTACAGCAAACTCGGTTCGAAGGGATGGAGCATCGAGATCCGCGATCTGGACAGCGGTGCGGAGCACACGCTCCAGGCCACGCCGGGCGGATTGAACATGACCCCGGCCTTCACACCCGATGGGAAGTCCATTGCCTACGGGCACGGATTGGAAAATGGCACGGACATCTACCTCGCGAGCGTCTCCGGGAGCGGCCCGGCGCGCCGCGTGACGGTGGGGCGGGGGACCGACAACGTGTCGCCGTCATTCAGCCCCGACGGGTCGCGGCTGGCGTTCACATCCGGACGCAACGGTCATCCCGAGGTGTACACCGCCGACGTCGATGGATCGAATACCGACCTGCTCACCCCGTTCAATTTCGGGGATCAGAACTACCGCTCGAATCCGGAATGGTCGCCGGATGGTCTCACCATCGCATTTCAGTCGCAACTGGCGGGGCGGTTCCAGATCATGACCATTACGCTTCGGGATCGCACGGTCAAGCAACTGACGAACGAAGGGATCAACGAGGATCCCTCCTGGGCGCCAGATGGTCGCCACCTGGTGTTCACCTCGTCGCGCACGGGAACCAAGCAGCTCTTCGTGCTCGACGCCGAGTCGGGCCGCACCCGGCAGTTGACACACGCCGATGGTGCCCGGCTCGCTGCGTGGTCGCGTTACCTGGCGCCCGCGCCGTAAGCCACGGCCGCTGCCGGCCACAACGACTTCCATCACTCCGGAGAACGACATGACACGTACCATCCGCCTCGCTCCAGTCGCGCTGCTCGCCGCTGCCGCCGTCGCGGCCTGCGGCAAGAAGGCTCCCCCGGCGCCGCCTCCTGCGCCCGCGGTGAACCAGGACAGCATCAACGCGGAGCAGGCCCGCCGCGATTCGATCGCGCGTGCGGAGCAGGCGCGGCGCGATTCCCTCGCGAAAGCGCAGGCGGAAGCCGATCGGCTGCGGCAGGCCCAGGCCGCGGCGCGCAAGACGCTCACGGACGTGATTTATTTTGATTTTGACACCGACTCGCTCACCGATGCGTCGCGCAGCTCGCTCGACGCCAAGATCGGCGTGCTGTCGGCCAACCCGGGCGTGAAGCTGCGCATCGCGGGCAACACGGACGATCGCGGATCGGACGAATACAACCTCGCGCTCGGCCAGCGCCGTGCGGCGTCAGCCAAGCGCTATCTCACGGACCACGGAGTCACCGCGGACCGGATCGACGTCATCAGCTATGGCGAGGAGCGGCCCGTCGCGACGGGTGAGGATGAGGCCGCGTGGTCGCAGAATCGCCGCGATGAGTTCGAGATCACGGCGGGCGGTGACGATATCAAGGCTACCCCATGAGATGCATGCTTCGGCGTCTTGCTCCGGTCGCGTTGCTGGCGACCGGGGCGTGCTTCGCCACCAGACAGGACGTGCAGCTGCTGCAGACGCAAATGCAGGGGATGCGGTCGGATGCCGCGCGCTCGGACTCCGCGCAGCGCACGCAACTGGCGCAGGTCATGCGGACACTCGCGCAGATGAACGACTCCCTGGAAGTGATGCACGCGCACGTCGTGCGTATCCAGGGCGATATTCGCGGCGATCTGTACGGTATTGGCCAGCAACTCATTCAGATTCAGGAGCTCACCGGTCAGAGCCAGCGCCGGTTGCAGGAGTTGCGCGCGTCGCTCGATCAGCGCAGCCAGGACATTGCCCAGAATCTGGCGCCGGACTCCGGCGGCGCCGCCTCGCCGGGCGCGCCGCCCGCCACGGGCGCTTCGGCCACACCGGGGCCCAACCAGCTCTTCCAGCTCGCGCTCGACCAGTTGCGGCGCGGCAGTCCCGGCGCGGCGCAGACGGCGCTGCAAACGCTCCTCCAGCAGTATCCCACGGCAGACGTAGCTCCGGATGCCCAGTTCTACCTGGGTGAGGCGTACAAGGCGCAGGGCAACGCGGCGGGCGCCGATTCGGCCTACATGGTCGTCGTGCAGAAGTATCCGACATCGGCGCGGGCGTCGACGGCCCTGTACAAGCATGCGCTGTTTCTCGAGCAGCAGGGTAATACCGTAGCCGCGCGTGCGGCGCTGAACGAGCTGATTCAGAAGTATCCGCGGTCCGATGAAGCCGCACTCGCGAAGGATCATCTGCGCACCATGAAGTAGGCGGCGCGCCGAGCAGCAACCGAAGGGATCAGTCATGGCGGAACCCGATCGGAACGAGATGCCGTTCCTCGATCATCTCGAGGAGCTCCGCTGGCGCATCATCTGGTCCCTGGCCGCCCTGGTCGTGGCGGTGGCGGTCGCGTTTCTGCTGCTCATGAAAATGGACGTCATCGGGCTGCTCGAGCGCCCGATCGAGCCATTTCTCAACGGGCGCAAACTGGTCTATACGCATCCGGGCGATCCGTTCTCGATCGTCCTGAATGCATCCGTCATCCTCGGCATCGTCATCGCGTTGCCGGTCATCCTGTACCAGCTCTGGGCATTCGTGTCGCCCGCGCTCTATCGGAACGAGAAGAAGGTCGTGATTCCGCTCTTCTTCTTCGCGACGGTGCTGTTTCTGTCGGGCGTGGGCCTGGCGTACTTTGTCGTGCTCCCGCTGGCGGTGCAGTGGCTGCTGAGTTTTCAGACGCAGGCGCTGGAACCCATGATTACGGCCAACGACTATTTCAGCTTCGCCACGAGCATGGCGCTGGCCTTCGGGTTGTGCTTCGAGCTGCCCATTGTCATCCTCGCGCTCGCGGCGCTTGGTCTGGTCACGCCGCAGCTGCTCAACCGGTACCGCCGTCACGCGATCGTGGTCTGCGTCATCGTTGGCGCGTTCCTCACGCCGGGCGATCTGGTGTGGACGACCATCGCGATGTCGGTACCACTCTATCTGCTCTATGAGATGAGCGTGGGGCTCACGTATCTGGTCGTGCGCCGCCGCGAGCGGCGCGCGGCGCGCCGTGAGGCGGAGTCGGCCCAGCCGGGCGACGGGCGAGAGGTCACGGCGTGACGATGCGCGGGCTCGGGCTCGCGGCGCTGTTCGTCCCCGGCCTGGCGTTGGCGCAGATACCCACGAACCCGCAGGGACAGCCGCCCATCATCCCGGATTCCATCACCCATCCGCGTTCCAACGTCCGCCGGGACACGACGCGCGCGGACACGACGAAGAAGGATCTCGTGACGTGGGCCGAGCCGGATTCCATGATGAACCTGCTGCTCAACCGGCCCGGTTTCAGCGTCACGCGGTACCAGGGACAGCAGGCGACGTTCGATGCGTCGCATCGTTCGCTGCTGCTCTCGGGCAAGTCCGCCGTGCAGCGCGATCAGACCATTCTCGTGGCGGACAGCATCTTCTACAATGATTCGGCGAAGACCATGCGCGCCGCCGCCGCGCCCGGCGATACGATCGTGCTGCGCGATCCCGCCCAGGGCTCGGCGGATGTCATCGCCCTGGGCAGCATGGCGTACGACCTCGTGCACCATCGCGGGATCGTGACGCAGGTCAGCACGTCGACCAACCAGACCGGACAGGTCTGGTACCTGCATGGCGGAGTGGGAGCCTTTCAGGGCGACACCAGCGCGCAGGGGGCCAATACGCAGTACGCGGAGGATGCGTCCATCACGAGCTGCGATCTTCCCGACCCGCACTATCACTTCGAGGCGAAGGAGATCAAGGTCATCTCGAAGCACATCATGGTCGCACGGCCCGCGGTGCTCTATATCGCCGACATTCCCGTGATGTGGCTGCCGTTCATCTTCCAGGACATGCGCTCGGGTCGCCGCAGCGGGATCATTCCGCCGCGATTCGGGCTCAGTGACATCGTGCGAACATCGCCGAACTTCCACCGCGAGCTGGACAACCTGGGGTACTATTTCAATCTGGGCAACTACATGGACGCCACGGTGTCGCTGGATTGGCGCAGCGGGACCGGTACCGCGCTGGGTGACGTGGGCTGGACGCGCTACAACGGCGAGTGGCGCTATCGCTGGTTGGACCGCTTCATGGCCGGCGGCATCCGCGCCTCGTACTCCACGTTCAGCAGCGGCGAGCGGAGCCTGGGCCTGTCGTGGAGCCACCAGCAGCAGTTCTCCCAGACGAGCACGCTCAACGCCAACATCAATTACTCGAGCAACACCACCGCCATCCGCCAGCAGGCCTACACGGTGGCGCAGGCGCTCGCCAGCATCGCATCGGCCGTGAACTACCAGCAGCAGATGGGGCCGCTGAGCCTCAGCCTGGGCGGCACCCGCACGCAGCACACGGGTCGCGACGAGATCGATCAGAGTTTCCCGAACTTCAGCATGACCAGCAAGCCGCTCAACGTCACCTCGTGGCTGCTCTGGACGCCGCAGCTCTCCGTGAACAATACGCAGAACCTGCACATGGACGGCGCGCCGTTCCGCTTCGTGCCCGTGGATACCGGACCGGGGTTCGACAGCGTGCAGGTGAACGCCAACCAGCGCAACACGACGGTCAACTTCCAGACGCCGCTGCGCATCCTGGGAGTCAACTGGCAGAACAGTTTCACGATCAACGATCGGGAGAATGACTTCCCGCAGACGTTCGATATCCGCGACTTCGACACGGGAGCGCTGCTCGGGCATCGCGTCTACGCGAAGTCGTATCTCACCGCGGTGGACTGGCAGACCGGAATCAGCCTGCCGGCGCTGCTCCAGGGTTCACTCAAACTCAGCCCGTTCATCTCGATCGTGAACGCGGATCCGACCGGCGCGTTCTGGGTACGCAGCCAGTTGAGCGGCGGCCAGTTCGTGCATCAATCCAAGACGCTGCAGTACGGAGTGACCGCATCACCCACGCTCTTCGGGTTCTTTCCGGGATTCGGGCCGTTCACGCGCATCCGCCATTCCATTCAGCCGCAGATTTCCTTCGGATACTCACCAGCGGCTACCGTGAGCGATGAGTTCCTCAAGGCGCAGAACCGTACGCGGTCGGGATATCTGGGCGGCAGTTCGCGCAGCACGATCTCCCTGACGCTCAACCAGACGATCGAGGGAAAGCTGAAGAGCAAGAGCGACACGAACCCCAACTCGGCGGAGAAGATCAAGCTGCTGTCCGTCGCCTTCAGCCCGCTCACCTACGATTTCGAGCGGGCGAAGCAGACGCACGGCAGCGGGCTCACCTCCACCTCCTTCAGCTATCGTCTGGCCTCGGACCTCTTGCCGGGGTTCGACCTGAGCGTGGATTATTCACTCTACCAGGGTGATGTGCAGAGCGACACGGCCAGGTTCAAACCCTTCCGGACCGGCATTACCGCCTCGTTCACGCTCGGCAAGAAAAACAATCCGTTCACCACGATTGCGCGCATCTTCGGCGGCGCGCCTGAATCCACGACCGTCGCGCCGAATCCGTCGGCGCAGTACGGCCAGGGCATCAACCAGCAGCCGAACATCGCCGGCCCGGGCGGCGCCGCCTATCCGTATCCCACCGGCATTCCCACCGGCGCAGGATGGAACACCACGATCAGCTTCTCCGCCCAGCGGAGCAGGCCGGTGATCGGCGCTCGCGTCTTCGACCCGCGCACCGTGTGCGAACCCTATCTCGACGATGCGATTCGCTACCAGGCGTGCGTGAACGCCCAGTCGCCTGTCGACACGCTGCAGCAGACAATCGCGGGCGGCCAGAGCTTCATTACGCCGGCGCAGGCGACACTTCGTGCGAGTACCTCGCTGTCGCTCACGCCGAACTGGGCGATGTCCTGGACGACGGGCTACGATTTCGAACGACGCGAATTCTCGGACCAGAACGTGTCGCTCCAGCGCGACATGCACGACTGGCGCGCGCTGTTCGGCTTCACGCGAGCGCCGAATGGCAACTTCGCGTTCAACTTCTTCATTGCGCTCAAGGCCGAACCGGATCTGAAATTCGACTACAACCGCAGCACGGCCCGCCCCGTCACGAGCGCGCCCTGAGTCGAAGTGTCGCCTCACGCGTCGGAGTTTTGTCCACGACGGGAGACATTAGTTCCGGATCACCTTCTCCAAGTCGTTGATAAAGCGGACATTATGGCCGGGCACTTCATGGCGTGCCTCATGCCCTGGTGGTCTGATGTCCCCTGCACATGGAGCTTCGGCATGCGTCGCGCCGCAGTGATTGCCGGACTGGCTGCCGCTCTGGCGGCCTGTTCAAACGACAACACCGTCATCACGGGGCCGAACAATCTGACCCCTCCCGCCAACCTGACCTACCAGCTCGAGCCGAGCGGCGATCCCACGACACCGGAAGGAATCCTGCTGCGGTGGGACCCCACGACGGACAACAACGTGACGAATTACGTGGTGTACTCCAGGTCGAGCAGCAATGCCGCATGGGTTCGTCGCGCGGCGACGACTTCGGCGTCGTTCGAGGATCGCGGCACGCCGGATTTGCAGTACGAGATCACGGCGCAAGCGCAGGATGGCAGCGAGAGCCAGCCGTCGAACGTGGTGACCGTTGATGCCTCGAATCAGCTCGATCCGCCGTCGCAGCTCGTGTCGTTCGCGCTCGACGAGGCGGTGCAGCTCTCCTGGTCAACAGACGCCAGACTCGCCGCGCCAGCGCTCTTCGCCTACTACCGCGTGTACTCCACCGACTACGATCTCGACACCAATCTGTGTTCCGCGGACTGGGTGCTCGAAGGAACGACCGTCTCGGAGGACTTCATTGTCTCGGGAATTCCGAACGGCGTGCCGCGCTGCTTCACGGTGAGCACGATCAGTGTCGACGGTCACGAGAGCGACTGGGCCACGCCGGTGGCGGCGACGCCGCGCGTGGACGCACAAAACGAACTCGTTTTCGCCACGCAGGACCATGCCGACAGCAGCGGCTTCGCGTTCCTGCTGGCCTCGAGTGGGCGGTTCGGCGTCGTTCTGCCCGGAAGCCGAACGGACATCGACTTCCGCGTTGACCGGCACACCGATGGCTCGATGTGGATGACGCCGGTACGCACCGGCTCGGCCGTCACGCAGTTCGACGATCAGCCCATTGCGGATCTGACGTCCATTGCGCTCGCGCCGGAATCGGGTTTCTCGGCGACTGCAGTGCAGGCGCGGGCCGGCTATGGCTATGTCTTCCAGACGACGCAGGCGGACGGATTGCACTTCGCCGGAATGCGCGTGGCGTTCGTGGGTCCGACGTATGTGATCTTCGATTGGTCCTATCAGACGGATCCGGGAAATCCGATGCTGCGGCGCGTGCGGTAACGACGCCAGTTGGCGATGGCCACGAGCGAACGGGCCATCGCCAACTGGCACCAGCGGACCGTGAGCCCTTACATTGCCTCGCATGACTCGCGAGGTGTTGCTCGATGGTGCGTCACTCACCATCGCGGATGTATACGGGGTGGCGGTGGAGCGGGACCGCGTAGCGCTGGGAGCGGCGGCTCGATCGCACATCGCGGCCGCGCGGCGCACCGTCGAAGCGGTGCTGCGCAAGGCCGAGCCGGTGTACGGTGTCACCACGGGCTTCGGCAAGCTGTCGGAGATGGCCATTCCGCCCGACCGGCTTGCCGAGCTGCAGGTCAATCTCGTGCGCAGCCATGCCGTGGGGGTCGGCCCGCATCTTCCCGAGCGGGAAGTACGGGCCATGATGCTGCTCCGCGCCAACGTCATCGCCAAAGGGTACTCGGGCGCGCGGCCGGAGCTGATCGATCTGCTCGCGGGCATGCTCAACGCGGGCCTCTACCCACCGGTGCCGGAGCAGGGCAGTGTCGGGGCGAGTGGCGATCTCGCCCCGCTCGCCCATCTGGCGCTCAGCCTGATCGGTGAAGGCGTGCTGCGTCGCGACGGCACCGAGGGACCGGCGGCTGAGCTGCTGCGTTCGGCCCGGCTCGAGCCCGTGGTGCTGCAGCCCAAGGAAGGGATCACGCTGATCAACGGCACCCAGGCACACACGGCGGTAGCCGCGCTCGCCTGTCACGATGCGCGACGCCTCTGGCTGGCGGCTCATGTCGCCGGCGCCATGTCACTCGAAGGGCTCATGGGCACGCCTGCGGCCTTCGACGCTCGCATCCATGAAGCGCGTGGCCAGATCGGACAGCAGGAGTCTGCCGCCCTGCTGCGGGTGCTGCTCGACGACAGCGAGATACGCGAGTCCCACCGTCACGGAGACCCGCGCGTGCAGGATGCCTACGCATTGCGATGCATGCCGCAGGTACACGGTCCGGTGCGCGACGCGCTGCGCTTTGCCGAAGGTCTCGTGTCGCGCGAGCTCAATGCGGCCACCGACAATCCGCTCGTGTTCAGCAATGGCGACATCGTGAGCGGCGGCAACTTCCACGGACAGGCGGTCGCGATGGCACTCGATGTGATGGCGATCGTGCTGACCAATCTTGCCACCATGTCCGAGCGCAGAATCGACCGTCTCGTCCATCCCGACCTGAATCAGGGTTTGCCGCCGTTTCTCTCACCGGACGCCGGGGTGAACTCGGGCTTCATGATGGCGCAGGTGACGGCGGCGTCGCTCGCCAGCGAGTGCAAGGTGCTCGCGCATCCGGCCAGTGTGGATACGATTCCCACGGACGGCAACAAGGAGGACGTCGTTCCCATGGCCATGGGCGCGGCGTGGAAGCTGCGCCGCATCGTGGAGAATGTGTGCAACGTACTGGCGATCGAACTGATGTGCGGTGCGCAGGCCGTGGAGTGCCGTGCGCCGCTGCACGCGGCCCGTCGCGTGGCGGATGCCGTGCGGACCGTGCGCCGGCGTGTCGCGCCGCTGGGTCGCGACCGTGTGCTCCACGGCGACGTTGCCGCACTCGCCGCCGCCATCCGTTGCGGCGACTTTGACTCCATTCTTCCGGAGGCGCTTCCATGAGTGCGCGTGACCCGGCAGTGCTGGAATCGGCGACCGTGTGCCCGTCACATCGCACAGTGCGTGCGCCGCGCGGCAGGGCCATGTCGTGCAAGGCGTGGCCCCAGGAAGCGGCGCTCCGCATGCTGATGAACAATCTCGACCCCGACGTGGCGGAGCGCCCAGAGGATCTCGTCGTGTACGGCGGGACGGGCAAGGCCGCGCGGGACTGGCCCAGCTTCGACGCCATCGTCGCGACGTTGCGCCGGCTGGAGAACGACGAAACGCTGCTCATCCAGAGCGGCCGGCCCGTGGCGGTGTTTCGCACGCACGCGAGCGCTCCCCGCGTGCTCATTGCCAACGCGAACCTGGTGGGACGCTGGGCTACGTGGGACGTCTTTCGCGATCTCGAGCGCAAGGGGCTCACGATGTACGGCCAGATGACGGCCGGTTCGTGGATCTATATCGGCTCGCAGGGAATTCTGCAGGGCACCTTCGAGACGTTTGCCGCCGTGGCCCGCGAACACTTCGGCGGATCGCTCGCGGGCCGCTTCGTGCTGAGCGCCGGACTGGGCGGCATGGGTGGTGCGCAGCCGCTCGCGGCCACGATGAATGGCGCCGCCTTTCTTGGCGTCGAGGTGGACCGCGAGCGGATCGCGAAGCGTGTCGCGTCCGGCTATTGCGACCGCGTGACCGAACGGCTGGACGATGCGCTCGCCTGGATTCACGACGCGCAGGCCGCGCGGCAGCCCCTCTCCGTCGGGCTCGTGGGCAATGCCGCCGACGTGCTCCCCGACCTGGTGCGCCGCGGGGTGGTTCCCGACGTCGTCACCGATCAGACGAGCGCCCACGACACGTTGAACGGATATGTCCCCAATGGGCTGCCGCTGCAGGAGGCCGTCGCGCTGCGTACGCGGGATGCGCGTGAGTACGTGGCCCGCGCCACGGCCGCGATCGTGGAGCATGTGAGAGCCATGTTGGCGTTCCGCGCGCGCGGAGCGGTGACGTTCGACTATGGAAACAACATCCGCACCGTGGCGCATGATGCGGGACTGGAGCATGCCTTCGATTTCCCCGGATTCGTACCGGCCTACATTCGTCCGCTGTTCTGCGAGGGCAAGGGCCCGTTCCGCTGGGTGGCGCTGTCGGGTGATCCCCGCGATCTGTATCGGACGGACGATCTCGTGCTGGAGCTTTTTCCGGACGATGCGGCGCTGCGTCGCTGGATCACGCTCGCGCGCGAGAAGGTGCACTTCCAGGGGTTGCCGGCGCGCATCTGCTGGCTGGGGCAGGGCGAACGAGCCCGCTTCGGGATGGCGCTCAACGATCTGGTCGCGCGCGGTGAACTCTCTGCGCCCATCGTGATCGGCCGGGACCATCTGGACACCGGCAGCGTCGCGTCGCCGTTCCGCGAAACGGAGGCGATGGCCGACGGCAGCGACGCCATTGCCGACTGGCCGATTCTCAACGCGATGCTGAACGTGGCGAGCGGCGCGAGCTGGGTCTCGTTTCATCATGGTGGTGGTGTGGGCATCGGCAATTCACTGCACGCGGGCCAGGTGATTGTCGCTGATGGCACACCTGACATGCGCCTGCGGCTGGAGCGCGTGCTCACGAACGATCCGGGCATCGGGGTCGCACGGCACGCGGATGCGGGCTACGCGACGGCGCTGGCCACAGCCGCGGCAAACGGCATTGCCCTCCCCATGCACCCGACCACGCCCGGGCGCGCGTGACGGGCGCACCATGCTGAGCGCGCGCTTCGCGCCGTGGCATGTGCCGCTGTTCGCGGCCAAGTATGCGTGGCTGCATGTGCGCCGCCATCCGATCCTCGTGCACTTCGAAGTGACGATGCGCTGCAATGCCGCCTGTGACTTTTGCGACTACTGGAAGACGGATCGCTCCGCGCGAAGCGCCGAAGTGGAGCGCTTCGCCGACGCGGCGCGGTTCTTCAATCCGATCATGATCACCTTCACGGGTGGCGAACCGCTGCTGCGGCGCGACCTGGAGGACCTCGTGGCCGGCGTCGCACAGGCCGTCCGGTTGCGCTACATCACCGTGATCACCCACGGCGGGATGCTCACACCGGAGCGCGCGCGATCGCTCTGGGATGCCGGAATCAACCAGTTCAACATTTCGCTGGACTTCCTGGATGAGCGGCACGATGCGGCTCGCGGAATTCCCGGGCTGTCGGCGCGGATTCTCGAACGCATTCCGGCCATGCAGGCTCTTGGCATCGACAGCATTCGCTTCAACACGGTGATCAAACGTGACAACCTCGATGAGATCATGCGGCTGGTGCATCGCGCGCACGAGATGCACGTCGGCGTCTCCTTCAGCACGTACACCGACTTCAAGAACGGCAACCTGACGCATCGCATCGCCGGCGATCAGCTGGCGCAACTCGATGCGGTGATCGCCGAGTTGCTGGCGTTCAAGAAGCGTCACCGGGGCGTGATCGTGAACTCGGATCACTACCTGCGCGGCATACCCCGTTTTGCGCGCGGCCTCATGCGCGAGCCCTGCCGCTCCGGCGTGCGGACAATTCACGTGAACCCCATGGGAGATGTGCGCCGCTGTCCGGACTTTCCGAGCGATTTTCACTGGACGCGATTCCAGGCGTACAAGCCGATCGACTGCAATGCCTGCTTTTACGCGTGTCGCGGCGAGGCGCAGGCCCCGCTTACGATCTCGCGCATCCGGGATATCATGGCGTGAGCGAGGCAGACCTGCTGTTCGTGAACGCGGCACAGGTTGTGACGTGCGCTGGCCCGGCGCGAGCACGTCGTGGCAGCGAGATGCGCGACGCCGGCATTCGGCGCGGCGCCGCGGTGGCGGTACACGCGGGCGTCGTGCTTGCCGTGGACGCCCGGGAGGTCATCGAGCACCGCTATCCGGAGGCTGCGCGCATGGACTGCGCCGGCGGCGTGCTCACGCCCGGACTGGTGGACTCCCATACCCACGCGATTTTCGGCCGCGCACGATACGAGGAGCAGGAACTGCGCGCCACCGGCGTGCCATACATGGAGATCGCGCGGCGCGGCGGAGGCATTCACGCGTCCGTGCGCGATCTGCGCTCGCGCGGGGACGACGAGCTGGTGGAGTTGGCGCGCCGCCGGCTCGTCCGCATGGCGTCGTACGGCACGACCACCGTCGAGGTGAAGTCCGGCTACGGCCTCACGGTCGCCGACGAACTCCGGATGCTGCGCGTCATCGCGCGGCTCGAGCGCGAGCTGCCACTTCGGCTCATCCCCACGTGGCTGGGCGCGCACGAAATCCCCGTCGAGTCCCGGGCGACGCCCGCCGCGCGCGAGGCGTACATCGCCATGCTCATCGAGGACATGCTGCCCATCATCGCGCGCGATGGACTGGCCCGCTTCGCGGACGTCTTCTGCGAACCCGGCGTGTTCACGCTCGACGAGACGCGCCGCATCCTCATGGCCGCGCGCGCCGCGGGACTCGCGCTCAAGCTGCATGCCGATGAACTCGAGCCTTTCGGCGCCGCGCAGCTCGCGGCCGAACTCGGGGCGATATCGGCGGATCATCTCGCCGCGATTTCTGAGCCGGGCATTCGCGCCCTGGCGGCGTCGGACACGGTGGCAACCCTGCTTCCGGGGACGATGCTTTTCCTGGGCAAGGGGCGGCAGGCGCCCGCCCGGGCGCTGCTCGACGCCGGTGCCGCGGTCGCGCTGGCGTCGGATTTCAACCCGGGAACCTCTCCCACCGTCAACCTGCCACTCATGCTGACACTCGGGGTAAGCGAGCTGCACCTGTCTGTAGCCGAATCCGTACTCGCGGCCACGGTGAATGGCGCCGCGGCGCTGGGACTCGCCCAGCGCGTCGGCCAGATTGCGCCCGGGTTCGCGGCGGACTTCGCCCTGTTCGACATCGAAGACGTCCGGGAGTTGCCTTATTGGTATGGAGACCGTCGATGCATGGGGTCGTGGGTGTCCGGCAAACCTTGTCACCCGTATGACTTACCCGTATCTTAGTCCACTCTCGCCGCATCTCGTGCGCTGCTGCGACGTCCCGCTAAAGGAGTTCTCCCCGCGCTGATGTCCAACGTCGCAAAGCTCAAGAAGCGAGCGCTCGAATACGAACAGAAGAAGCAGTTCGACAAGGCGCTCGAAACCTACATGCAGCTTCTGTCGCAGCTGGATGACCACGTGGAGGAGGCCGATGTGGCGCTCTTCAATCGCGTGGGAGACCTGTTGCTGCGCAATGGCGACGTGAGCGCGGCTGTGGATCAGTACGAGCGCGCGGTGGATCTCTACGCGGAAGGCGGCTTCTTCAACAACGCCATCGCACTCTGCAACAAGATTCTGCGGAATGCGCCGGGCCGGGACTCGGTCTACTACAAGCTCGGAAAGATCAGCGCGCGCAAGGGCTTCATCAGCGATGCCAAGCAGAATTTCCTGGAGTACGCCGACCGCATGCAGCGCATGGGCAATCTCGAACAGGCCTTCAGCGCGCTGAAGGAGTTCGCGGATCTCTGTCCGGACCAGGAAGACATCAGACTCATGCTCGCCGATCAACTGGCGCGCAAGGACCGCCGCGAGGAGGCCATCGAGCAGCTGCAGCGTCTGTACGAGAAATTTCAGGCGGAAGGGCGTACGCGCGAGGCACGCGCCACCGTGGACCGCATGAATGCCATCGAGCCGGGATTCACGCCCGCGCCGGCCACCGAGCGAGCCGTCGCGAAGCCGCGCGAGCTGATCTTTCTCGAGGTGGACTATGACGCGCCCGCGGGATCGACAACCCGCGGGACAGCGACTCCGGCGTCCCGCAGCAGGCCGGCGCTGCCGGTGCCGCCCCGGCCCCCGCAGGCGCCGCCATCCTCCCCCGACCTTGCATTCATCGAAGGAGCGCCATTCATCGAGGTTCCTCCTCTCACCGACGCCGCCGCCTCGGATGAGGACGCCGCGTCGCTTCATGCGGCGCCTGCGGACGACGCGCGAGTTGAAGGACTCGTTCATGGCGCCGACCTCGCGGCGCCTCCGGACGAAGGGGAGACGGGGCTGATCAGTCATCTCGATCTCGGCTTCATTACCGGATTCGAGAGCGCAGGCAGCGGCGACACGGCCGAACCGGACGCTACCGCGCGGACAGAGATCGAGCCACTGGCGGACGTCGAGCCGACGAGCCTTGACGCGCTCGGCGGCGACGCCGATGTCCTGGAATTCGAACTGCAGGAGGATCCTGGCACCGGTCTCCTGGCGGAGTCACCGCCCACGGCGCCGGCGGACTCGGACGTCATTGATCTCCTGCCCCCGCCGGTGGAGTCTCCTGACGAGTCCGCAGTCGCGATGCCGCGGATGGAACACACGCACGAGGTCGAGGCACTGGAGGATCCGCTCGTCGAGGCAACGCCAGCCGCTCCGGAGTCAGTGCTCGATAAGGAACCACTGCTCGACGAAGAAGCACCGCTCGAGGTCCCGGTCGAGGCAGAAAAGCAGGATCAGGACGCTCTGCCGCCGGATGCCCCTCCCATGCCGCTGGTCGAGCGACTCCGATCCGAGATCGAGCGCGTGCCGGACAACTGGGACCTGCACCGCCTTTTTGGCGAGGCACTACTCGAGCACGGCGATCGCGAGGGCGGGCTCGCCCAGTTCGAGGTCGCGCTGCTCGGCTATGAACGCGACGGAGATCTGCGAGCGGCGAGCGGCATCGCCGAAGAACTCGTGCGCGTTCAGCCCAACTCGGTGCGCTTCCATCAGAAGCGCGTCGAATACGCCGTGCGCGCCAATGAACGCCCGCGGCTCGTGGCGGCCTATCTCGCGTTGGCGGATTGCCTGCTGCGCGACGGCGAGGTGAACAAGTCGCGCGCCGTCTATCATCGCGTGCTGGAGCTCGCCCCCGATGACGTTCGCGCCCGGTCGGCGCTGCGCTCGGTTGGAACGGGTGACACGCCCGTGCCCGCCGCACCCCGCATGAGCGCACCCACCGGCGTGCCGCGGAGGGATTCGTCGCGGACGCCCGCGCCGGCGCCCCCTCGCGCCGCATCCCACACACCGCCGCCGGATGCGCCCGCCGATGGCTACGTGAATCTGTCAGACTGGCTGCGCGAGGATGAACCGGAGCGCAGTACGCGCATGGTCGCGGACGTCAGCGAGCCGCGCGATCAGGAGCAGGCGGATTTCGCGGAAATGCTGGAGATGTTCAAGCGCGGCGTCGCCCGCAATGTGGACGAATCGGACTTCGAGAGTCACTACGACCTGGGCGTCGCGTACAAGGAAATGGGACTGCTCGACGAGGCGATCGCCGAGTTTCAGAAGGCGCTGCGCGGGAATGACCAGCGCGTGCGGACCTACGAAGCGCTGGGGCAGTGCTTCACGGAGAAAGGGCAGTATCAGATTGCGCTCACGCTTCTCTCGCGCGCGCTCAATGACCGCACGGCTTCGGATGACACGCTCGTTGGCGTGCTGTATCTGCTGGGCATCGCGTCCGAGGCACTCGGACGGTGGCCCGACGCGCAGCGATTCTACGAGCGCGTGTTCGCCGTGGATATCCAGTTCCGTGACGTAGCGGAACGGCTCGCCGCCATCGAGCGGCACGCGCGATGAACGCCATGATGCACGCCCGCTCGCCGCTGACACCATCGCTTGGCGATATCCAGTCGCCGGTGGCCGAGGAGCTGAGTCGCGTCGCCGCGGAGCTGCGTCGCGTCGTCGTGGCGGATCTGCCGCTCATCGACGAGGTGAACAGCCACCTGCTGCTCATGAAGGGCAAGATGTTCCGGCCCACCCTCGCCTTGCTGTCGAGCGCGGTGAGCGGGCGATCGGAACCCCGGGTCACGACGCTCGCCGCGGTGGTGGAACTCGTGCATCTCGCGACGCTGGTGCACGACGATTCCGTGGACCACTCCACCTTGCGGCGCGGCATGCCGACCATCAATTCGTTGTTCACGCACCAGATCTCGGTCATCATGGGAGACTTTCTCTACTCCCGCGCCATGGTCGAGCTGGTGCGAACGGGCGACATCGAGGTCCTGCGCATCCTGGCGGACGCCACGAATGCCATGACCGTTGGCGAGATGCGCCAGCTTACCGCACTCGATGCGCTGCGCTTTTCGGAGCAGGACTACGACGCGCTCATTCATGCCAAAACCGCGTCGCTGGTTTCGGCGGCGTGCGAGATCGGCGCGTACGTCGGCGCACCGGAGTATCGCGACCAGCTGGCGCGTTACGGCGAACAGCTCGGGATGGCGTTCCAGGTTGCGGATGATCTGCTCGATTATACGGCGGACACGGCGGACACTGGCAAGCCAACCGGACTCGACCTGCGCGAGCACAAGGTGACGCTTCCGCTGATTGCCGCGCTTCGTACCATGGGGCCCGCGGCGCGCCGCGAAGTGGACGCGCTCTTTGACAATGCAGAGCCCGGCGATGCGGAGATCGAGGCGGTGGTCAGCATTGTCGCGGACGAAGGCGGGCTGGAGTATGCGCGCCGCAGGGAAGAGGAGTACGCCGCCGCCGCCGAGGCGGCACTGGCCGGCATTCCCGAGTCTCCCATGCTCGGAGCGCTGGTGGATGCCATTGCGTACGTCATGGGGCGGAGACAGTGATGGCGAAAGGCTCGTCCAAGCACCGGCCGGGATTCCATGCGCTCGTGCTGACCATCGGATTCATCGTGGGTGGCGTGTTGGCGGAGGCCAGCCGTCGCTTTCTTCCAGCCGGCGCCGTCAAGGAGTTCCTCACCTCGGGCGTGACACCGACGTTCGGCCCGCTATCCATTGATCTGGTTATCGTTAAATTTGCATTGGGGCCCGTTGCACTCGATGTGTCAATTGTGAGCCTGCTTGGTGTGCTCGTGGCATACCTCATCGCACGATCGCTCTTCTAGCGGTCTTGCACATTCAGGAGGCGGCTGTATGGGATTCGGCAATCTGGGATTCGGTGAGATCCTCATCATTCTCATCGTGGTCCTGCTCCTCTTCGGCGCGAAGCGCATTCCGGAGATTGCCGGTTCGTTTGGCAAGGGAATTCGCGAGTTCAAGAAGAGCGTGAACGAGGTGCAGAGCTCCGTTCAGGCGGATATCTCGCCGCCGCGCGACGATCGCGATCGTCTGCGCCAGGCCGACGCGCAGCCGGAGACGAGCGAGCCGGGCAAGGAGCCCAAGCGGCTCATTCAGTAGCGACAGTTCGGGCCGCCTGACCGCGGCGCGGCTCCGATGTCAGAAAGGGGAGTGGCTGCCGTGCCACTCCCCCTTTCGTTCCGTCGAGCCTGCGCGACGCGCGCCTATGCTCCTGCTCGACTTGCCCGCTCGATGTCCTTGCGGTTGTCCACGACGTCCGCGTTCTGGCGCAGACTGGCGAGAAACTCCTGTACGCGCTGGCGGCGCAACGCCTGCGTCACCTGATCGCGCTGTGTCTTCTTCTGCGCCTGCCAGGCCTGCTTGTCAGCCTGCACGCGATGAATCACCTGCAGCACGAACACTCCGTCCTCGCTCTTCACGGGCTCGCTGACCGAGCCCACCGGAAGACCAAACGCCGCGCCAACCGCTTCGGTCGCCTGTCCCAGTCCGGCTACGGGGGTGGCGCGGGTAAACATTCCTGTCGTCTGCACCGTGGCGCCGGCGTCGCGCGCTGCCTCCGCCAGGGTCTTTCCGCCCGCTACGGCCGCGGAGAGCCGGCGGGCCTTTGGAATCAGCAGGTCAAGCTTCTTGTCGTGAACGAGCTGCAGGCGAATCTGGTCGTGCATGAGCGCGACCGTGGGCTTGCCGCCAGGGCGAACGGAGTCCAGACGGGCCAGATAGTACGCGCCCGGCGAGTCGAGGAGATCGCTGGTCTCGCCGACCTTTGCGGTAAACGCCCACGCGCTCACGCTCGGCACGTCCCGTCCATCCCAGACCAGTGGCTGTCCTTCCGTCACGTTGACCTTGCTCTCCGTGAGCCCCGCGGCCTTCGCGACCTCGTCGAAGAGTGCCGGCTTGTCCGTCATGTCCGCCGCCTTGGCCAGCGAGTCGGCACGCGCGTCGCTCAGCGCCGCCGATGAATCGCCCTGCTGGATCCGGAGCAGGATGTGGCTCACCGAAATGCTGTCATCCTTGCGGTCATCGACCTTGATCAGGTGATAGCCGAATCGCGTGAGCACCGGCTGCGAAACCTCACCCTTCTTGAGCGCGAACGCCGCCTGATCGAACTCCTGGACGAACTGCCCCTTCGTGATCCAGCCCAGCGAGCCACCATGCGCCGCGGACGCGCTGTCGGCGGACTCCCGCCTGGCTACGTCGGCAAACCTGGCTCCGCCGGTGACTTCGCTGCGCAGCGCTTCCGCATGAGCGAGCACGCGCGCCGTGTCGGCGGCCGTCACCGTGCGCGGGATACTCACCAGTGACACCACCGCGCGGCCCGGCTGCGTGCCGAAGCTTTTCTCATGCGTGACGAAGTACTGCTTGATCTCCGCGTCCGTAACGTGCACCGCGGAGTCGGGAATGGCGTCAGGATCGAAGCGCACGAACGACACCTGCGCCGAATCATGCGTGTCCTGCCAGATGCGCCAGAGTCGCGCGTCCGTCACGTACACCTGCGTGGCCACCTGCTCGAACAGCTTCTCGCGTGGAATCTCCTCGCGATAGTACTGTTCGAGTTGAACGAGGACGCCCTGTTCCTTGGCGATGGGACTGGACAGGAAGCGGCGGTACTTGTCCATGTCGAACTGTCCGTTCGTCTGGAAATCCGGATTGCTCATGAACTGCGGCGGCGGCTGCTGCTGCGCCGCCTGCTGGATTTCCTCGTCCGTGACCGAAATGCCGCGCTTCTGATATTCCTGCTGCAGCAGCACGTTGTTGACGAGGTCTTCGAACGTCGCGTCCTCGATGCGCTTGTCATCGTCGAGGGTCAGCGGCGCGGGACTTTGCGCCTGCGCCTGCTGAATCTGCTGCTCGCGGGCACGAAGCCAGGTGTCGTACGTGATGGTGGTGCCATTCACCTTGGCCACCGCGGTGCCCCGGGTGACGCTCCCGCCAGTCCCGCCGCCACCGAGAAGTCCCGACACCTCGCCAACGCCCCAGACGCCGACGAAGCCCACGATGACGAACAGCCAGATCCATTTGGCGAAGCTGCGCATCCTCTGCAGCATTATGCAACACTCCTGAATATTCGGGGGAAAGGCGGGTCGCGAACCCGTGGGCCAGCAGAAAAACGCCAAGCAGTGGAATCTAGAAGTCCACTGCGCGTAAAAGCAAGGCAACGTGTCACTTCCGATTGACTTGAGTCGTCTTGCCATAGTATGTTGCGCACTCTTCCTCCCGCCGTTCGTGGCGGCCAGCCTGAGGGCCCTGCATTGGCCAACTCCGACCTGATCAACGAGCTCCTTGCGCAGTTCAACGCGAACCCGCGTCGTGTATTCGCCCGTCTTGCCAACGAATACCGCAAGGCCGGGGACCCCCAGTCCGCGATCGATCTCTGTCGCACGCATGTTCCGCTGCAGCCGAGCTACATCAGCGGCCACATCGTCTTTGGTCAGGCGCTGTTCGAACGGGGTGAACTCGATGAGGCGCGCACCGCATTCGAGACCGCCATCAGCCTTGATCCGGAGAACCTCATCGCCATAAGGCAACTCGGTGACATTGCCCGGGTAACCGGCGACAGCCGTAGCGCCCGCGTGTGGTACGAGCGGCTCCTGGAAATGGATCCGCAGAACGAGGAGATCGAGCAGTACCTGCGTGATCTCCCTGCGGCCGGTGCGGAAGAGCCCGGGGAGATACCAGCGGCGATGGAGGCAGAAGTCGACGCCGGTGCCACGGAGCAGGCGACTGAACCAATGGCCGAACCGGCGACGGAGCCGGGAGCAGGGGAGGCTCCGCAGGCATCGCCCGACGAGGAACCGATCGTCGCTGAGCCAGCCGTGCCGGAGCCGTCCTGGCCCGAACCTGCCAGCGAGCCGCGGCAGGACGCAGCCACGGTGGAGCATACGGCGGATCAGGAGCCGCTCGGCGTCTCGGCGCCGTCCGAACCGGCGGACGCGGGAATCGAGCGCCAGCACGACCCGTTCGACTGGAGCATGCTCGCGCCATCCACGGAGCCAGCAATCAGCGACGCCGAGTCGCTTATTGATGTGACCGACCTGAGCCCGGATGAGCCGGACCGCGCCGAGTCAGCCGAGCCGCCCGCGATGTTCCCGGAGGAGTCAGCGTCCGATTTTCAGAGCTTCGACATGAATGCGGTGATGTTTCCCGAAATTGAATTGTCGGAGTCTCCCGGCGACCAGCCTCTCCCGGAATCCGCCGCGGAGCTCCTGGGCGGAGAGATCGATCTGCCGCGCTCGACGACTCGCGAATCCTGGCGCGCAGAAGGAGAGGAAGGGCTGGCCGACGCGGAGGCGCTGTTGCCTGTAACAGAAGACGCCGCTGCGGACGTGACGGCCGAAGCGCCACCCGAATTGCCATCCGAAGCGGCAGCGGAAGCCGCGCCGGCAGCCGCGCGCGAAGCGCGTCCCGAATCGACTGCCGAATCGACGGCCGAGGCGACGGCCGAGGCGACGGCCGAACCGACGGCCGAACCGACAGTCGGTGCAGAGCCTGCCGCGGAGGCGGTCGGTTCGACGGCGTTCGTTACCGAGACGCTGGCCGAGCTCTATCTGCGTCAGGGACATCAGACGGAAGCGCTGGCGATCTATCACCAGGTTGCCGCACGCCGACCCGATGACACGGCGCTCCGGGATCGCATTGCCCGTCTCGAATCCACGCAGGCCTCGCGCGCGGCCACACAGCGGACTGGCCGCACGATACGCGAATTCTTCGCGACAGTGATGACTCGACGTGCTCCGGTCCCGGGCCGATCGGGCGGCGTGGCGGTGGAGGCGACAGGGAACGGCGCGGAAGGTGCTTCCGCCACCGAGCCCACGGCAGATCCGGTAGGTGCGGACGGGCTCTTTTCGGTCAACGTGATTCCGCTGGAAGATGACGCCCGCGCCGGGGTGCTGGCCTCCGCCTACCTGGCGGATGTTACACACCCGGTTTCGCCGGGCACGACGCCCGGTGGCGAATCGTTTTCCCTGGAGCATGTATTTCGCGATGAGGCGGGCGCCGCGCCTCTGCCATCGGCGTCGATGCCCGACGTGTCATTCGACGAATTCTTTGCACGAAAGCCCGAGGAGACGTCGCCCGAGCCGCGCGGCAGCGCCGCACCGCCAGCGGAGCCGAAGCCCGGCGATGATGATCTCGAGCTGTTCCAGGCATGGCTCGAGGGGCTGAAGAAGTAGTGCGCATCGCCGTGCTGAACGGGCCCAACCTCAATCTCCTCGGTACCCGCGAGCCTGCGGTGTACGGACACGATACGCTCGACGACGTCGAACGGCGCCTGCGCGGTGTCGCCACCGAGCTGGGCATCGACGTGGAATTTGCCCAGCGTAACGGCGAAGGGGAGCTCGTTGACTGTGTGCAGGGCTTACGCGGACACGCGCAGGGTGCCGTCATCAACGCCGGCGCGTACAGCCATTCCAGTCTCGCGCTCCGTGATGCATTTGCATCGGTGTCCGTGCCGTACGTGGAAGTGCACGTGTCGAACATCTTTGCGAGGGAGCCGGAGCGCAGACACTCGATGCTGGCCGGCGGCGCCGTCGGCATTATCTGCGGTCTGGGGTCGGCGGGTTACGAGTTCGCGCTGCGCGGCCTCGTCACGCATCTCACCGCACGTGCCTGACCCGCGCGCCGGGCGCGTGGCGGCTCTGCGCGAGGCGCTGCAGCACGCCCACCTGGATGGCGTGCTGCTCACCAGTCTGCCGAACATTCGCTATCTCACCGGATTCAGTGGATCGAGCGCGTTGCTGATGGTCACCACGCGCGACGTCCTGCTCATCACCGACTTTCGCTATGCGACGCAGGTGCGCAGCGAGGTCGGGGATTTTGCGCGCATCATCATCGATGCCCAGAGTATCTGGGGCGCGCTGTTCCGCGCACAGCCGGATCTGGCGGGAGTGGAGATCGCCGGTTTCGAGTCGGCGCATCTGCTGCACCGCGATGTCGAGCGTCTCCCGAGCAGCGGGAACCGCTGGCAGTGGCGTGCGACGACGGACCTCGTGGAAGGGCTGCGTGAGCGGAAGGATGCGGACGAGGTGGCCGCCATCGCGGCCGCCGTCGAGGTCGCGGAGCGCGCGCTGGGTCGCACGCTGGAGGCGGTGCGCGCCGGAATGACGGAATTGCAGGTGGCGGGGCTGCTCGAACGCGCACTGCGCGATGCCGGCAGTCGCGGATTTCCCTTCGAGACGATCGTGGCTTCGGGTCCGCGCGCGGCACTCCCGCATGCGCGCCCGGATGATCGCGAGGTGCAACGCGGGGATTTTCTGCTGATTGACTTCGGCGCGATCGTCGACGGCTATTGCTCCGACATCACGCGCACCGTGGTGGTGGGGCGTGCGTCCGATGAGCAGCGCGCCGTGCACGCGATCGTGCGCGGCGCGAACGAGGCGGCCAGTTCCGGCGTCCGGGCCGGCATGAGAGGGCAGGATGCTGACGCGATAGCCCGGCGCTACATTGAGGAGCGCGGCCAGGGCGATGCGTTCGGTCATGGTCTGGGCCACGGCATTGGCCTCGAGGTGCATGAAGCGCCGCGCCTGGCCAGGACGGCCGATGGCGCGCTGCCCACAGGCTCGGTGGTGACGATCGAGCCGGGTATCTACAAGGAGGGGTGGGGCGGCGTGCGGGTGGAGGACGACGTGGTGCTTGGAGCCGGCGGCCCGCGTCGGTTGACGACGTTTTCCCACGATCTGCTCGAGATTGGCTGACCCGGAACGGGACGGGCTACCCGCACACGACCATGATTGATCTTCGCTACGTCAAGAAACTGGTGGAGCTGCTCGATGAGTCCACGGTGGATTCCATCGAGATCTCGTCCGACAAGGGGATGAAGATCCGCATCTCCAAGACGCCGCAGCAGCGCGGGCCACTCCAGGTGGCGTCGCCGGTTGCCCTGCCGAGCGTCATGCCGGCCGCGCTCGATGCTGTCCGACTGACGCCCGCCGCCGGCGTGCCGGCGGTGGCCGACGTGCCTCCGGTTCCGCCGGCGGAGCCACCGCGGGCGAAGCTGCTCGAAGTCAAGTCACCCATGGTTGGTACGTTCTACCGCTCGCCCGAGCCGGGATCGTCCCCGTACGTGGTGGAGGGCGCGCGCATCGAGAAGGGGCAGGTGCTCTGCATCATTGAAGCCATGAAGATCATGAACGAGATCGAGTCCGAGTACGCGGGAGTCGTGCGCGAAATCACGGTGAGCGATGCGCACCCCGTGGAGTACGCACAGGTCCTCTTCCGGATTGACCCCAATGGCTAATCTCACGCCCGCTCCGTCCGCTCCGGACCTCGCGCCCTCGCCGGCGGCGGCGTCCTTCAACTTCAAGGCTGTTCTGCAGCGACTCATTCAGGATGGCGCCTCCGATCTGCACCTGAAGGTCGGCCGTCCGCCGGTGCTGCGCGTGCACGGTGATCTGTTGACCCTCGACATGCCCCCGCTTCGCCCGGAAGACCTCAAGGCGCTCGCGGAACAGATCATGACGCCGAAGCAGGTGAAGGAGTTCGCCGAGCACAAGGAAGCGGACTTTGCCATTGGCGTGCCCGGCATCGGCCGGTTTCGCGTGAACGTGTACCAGCAGCGCGGCACCATTGCCTACGCCATGCGATCCGTGCCGTACCAGGTTCGCACCATCGAAGAGCTGAATCTGCCGCCCGTCCTCGGAGAGATTTCGCTGCGGCCGCGGGGACTCGTTCTCGTCACCGGGGTGACGGGATCGGGCAAGTCCACGGCGCTCGCGTCCATGCTGCAGTTCATCAACGAGCATCGCCACGCGAACATCATCACGATCGAGGACCCCATCGAGTTCCTGCATCGCGACATCAACTCGAGCATCAACCAGCGCGAAGTCGGAGCGGACACGGGCAGCTTCGGGCAGGCGCTGCGCCGGGTGCTGCGCCAGGACCCCGACGTGATCCTCATCGGCGAAATTCGCGACCTGGAAACCCTCGAGGTGGCGCTGAAGGCGGCCGATACGGGGCATCTCGTGTTCTCCACGCTGCACACCACGGACGCCACGCAAACCATCAACCGCGTCATCTCGTTCTACGCCCCGCATCAACAGAACGAGGTCCGGTTCATGCTGTCCAGCGCGCTCGCGGCGGTGGCATCACTGCGTCTCGTGCCGCGCTCGGACAAACCCGGTCGTGTGCCTGCCTGCGAGATCCTGATCAACACCGCCGCCGTCCGTGATCAGATCCGGGACATGTCGAAGTCGCTCAACATTCCCGACCTCATCAAGCAGGGCACGGTGCAGTACGGCATGCAGAGCTTCGACCAGTCGCTCATGCAGTGGTATTCGCGTGGCGTGGTATCCTATGAGAACGCCATGTTCTACGCGACGAATCCGAGCGAGTTCGCCCTGCGCGCGCAGGGCGTTCAGGGATCGAGCGACAACTCATGGGCGGGATTCGAAAAGGACGCCGCCCGCTGACGCCGCGCACGAACCCTCGCCTCCTTCCGGACGGTTACGAGCCCGCATGTTCAAGAAGGTCCTGATCGCCAACCGGGGCGAGATCGCGCTGCGCGTGATCCGCGCCTGCCATGAGCTGGGCATCCAGGCCGTCGCCGTGTACTCGGAGGCGGACCGGGAGTCGCTGCACGTCCGCTTCGCGGACGATGACGTGTGCATCGGACCGGCGCCCGCGCGCGACTCGTACCTGAAGATTCCGCGCCTCATCGCCGCGGCCGAAATCGCGGGCGCCGACGCCATTCATCCCGGCTACGGATTTCTCGCGGAGAACGCGGAATTCGCCGAGACGTGCGCGGCGTCGAACATCAATTTCATTGGTCCGACCGCCGCGCAGATCCGCGTGATGGGCGACAAGGCGGCGGCCCGCCGGGCGATGAGCGAGGTGGGTGTCCCCATCATCCCGGGCACGCCGGGTCCGGTGGAGGACGTCGAGGAGGCACTCGGGTTCGCGCGCGAGATCGGGTTTCCCGTCATCATCAAGGCCGCCGCCGGCGGTGGCGGGAAGGGAATGCGCGTCGCGAACGATGCCGATGATTTCGCGCGTGCCTTCCAGCTCGCGCGCTCGGAAGCGCTGTCCGCGTTCGGTTCGGGGGACGTCTATGTGGAGAAATACCTCGCGCGCCCGCGTCACGTGGAATTCCAGATCATGGGGGACCGCCATGGCCACGTGATCCATCTCGGAGAACGCGACTGCTCGGTGCAGCGGCGTCACCAGAAGCTCATCGAGGAGGCGCCCAGTCCCGCCATGACGCCCGAGTTGCGCCGGCGCATGGGCGACGACGCGGTGCGCGGCGCCAGGGCAATCGAGTACGTGGGTGCCGGCACCATCGAGATGCTGCTGGATGCAGATGGGTCGTACTACTTCATGGAGATGAACACCCGCATTCAGGTGGAGCACCCGGTCACGGAAATGCTCACGGGCGTGGACCTCGTGAAGGAGCAGATCTGCGTGGCCGCGGGTGCGCCGCTTTCGGTGACGGAGTTGCCGTCGCTGCGCGGCCACGTGATCGAGTGCCGGGTAAACGCCGAGGATCCCGCGCGCAACTTCCAGCCCTCGCCGGGACGCATTGACGTGTATCATCCGCCTGGTGGCCCGGGCGTCCGGCTCGATTCGCACGTGTACGCGGGCTATACGGTGCCGCCGTACTACGATTCGCTGCTCGCGAAACTCATCGTGCAGGGCCGGACGCGCGAGGAGGCCATCCGGCGCATGCAGATCGCGCTGGAGAGTTTCATCGTGGAGGGCGTGACCACCACGATCCCGTTTCTCGCGCGGGTCATGCAGAACCCCCGCTTTCAGGCCGGGCAGGTGGACACGAAGTTCATCGAGCGCGAAGCGGACGCGTTGCGCGAGACCTAGATGCGCATCGATGCGATCTTCGCGCCGCCGGCGGTCGCTCCGGCGCTTCTCGCCGGCCGTCTCGTGCCGGTCATCGACGTGCTGCGTGCGTCGAGCACGATTGCGGCGGCCCTTGCCAATGGCGCGCGGAATGTGGTGCCGCTCGACAGCGCCGATGAGGTCATGACACGCGCGCGCCAGTTCGAACGCGGCGATGTGCGACTCGCGGGTGAGCGACGCATGCTGCCCATTCCCGGTTTCGACATCGGCAACTCGCCGCGCGAGATGACGCGTGAGATGGTCGAGGGGCGCACGGTACTGTTCACCACGACGAATGGGACCGCGGCGCTGCTGGCGGTGCAGGGCGCGCGCGATGTGATCGTGGCGTCGTACGTCAACTTCGCGGCGGTGCTGGCGCTGCTGCACACCGCGGCGCGGGGCGGCGTCGCCATCACCTTCGTCTGCGCCGGACGCGACCGGCAGGTGTCGCTCGAGGATGCCGCATGCGCGGGACGCTTCGTGACGGCCATCGCGGAGCATGTGCCCGGCGTCGAACTGGGCGATGGCGCAGTGGTGTGCGCGGCACTGCATGCCCGGTACGAAGACCGGTTCGCGGATCTGTTCGCAGACTCGGAACATGGGCGCGCCTTGCGCGATGCCGGATATGCGGCAGACCTGACGGTCTGCGGCACCATCGATGCCTTCCCCGTCATTCCCGTCTATCAGGACCGGCAGCTCACGGTGTTGGGCCCGGACCGGGATCGCTAGCGATCGTGAGCGGGTCGCAGCTGCGCCGGGAGCTTGCCGGTGTCGTCCTGATGCTGCTGGCGGTGTTCATCGCGGCCGCCCTGGCGTTTGGCGCGGGCCGGCCCGCCGCATCGTGCGGCGCGGCACACAGCGTGATGGGTCCGGCGGGCGCGTGCCTGCGCAGCCTGCTCGTGATGCTGCTCGGCCTGCCCGCGGCAGTGCTCGTGCCGCTGCTGCCGGCCGTGCACGCCTTGCGCCTGCTGGGACGCATGCGCTCCGACACCGATCGGTCCTGGCTGCTGTTCCTTCTGGGGCTGGTCGTGCTCGTTCCCGTGGCGCTCGGCCTCGTGCTGGGCGTGGGACGCGAGCTGCACCCGATGTCCGGCATGTGGGGCGGCTTCCTCTCGTACTATCTGCGTGAATGGCTCGGGCCGCTGGGTGCCTGGATTCTCATCGCGCTGGCGCTCAGTGCGCTGATGGTGGCCACGCTGGCCTGGAATCCCGTCCGGATGCTCGTGGGGGCGCGCGCGCCAGCGTCCGGCGTCGCGGCGCCGGCCGCGGATCGTGCAACGCCATCGCGCCGCCAGCGGAAGGGCGCGCTCACGGCCGCCGACGGGAGCGCTGCCTCGACCCTCGAGCCGACGCCAGAGGAAATGCCGGCCATTGATCCTTCGCTGGCCACGGACGCCGCCGGAGACGTGTCTCCGAACGACGCGGAGCGCGGCGAGCGCCGGCGCAAGCGAGCGAAGGCGGATGTCGGCGCGACGCACGACGAGAAAATCGCCGCCGAACTGGATTCGACGGCAGTCGCAGACCCGGGCGACGAGGAACTCCCCGCGCCGTCTCTCCTGACCGAGGCGCCGCCACACAACGCCGACGCCGGTCGACGTGAGCTGGACGCCATGGGGGTGAAGCTCAAGGAGGCACTGGGCACCTTTCGGGTGGAAGCGGAAATCGTGGGGCGCACGACCGGCCCGGTGGTCACCCAGTTCGAGGTGGAGCCGGCCCCCGGCGTGAAGGTGCGGCAGATCGCATCGCTGGCGGATGACCTCGCGCTGGCCATGCGCGCGGCCAGCATTCGGATCGTGGCCCCGATTCCGGGTCGCGGCGCGGTGGGTGTGGAAGTTCCCAATCCGACCTCCGAGATCGTCGCCTTTCGCGAACTGGTGGAGTCGCGCGAGTATCAGACGGCTCGTGCCGCACTGCCCATCGTCCTCGGCAAGGACCTCGAAGGGAAGCCCGTAGTCGCTGATCTGGCGAAGATGCCGCACCTGCTCATTGCCGGTGCGACCGGGTCGGGGAAATCGGTGTGCGTCAACACCATCATCACGAGCCTGGTGTACCGGCACACGCCGCGCACGCTGCGGTTCCTCATGGTGGACCCGAAAATGGTGGAGCTGTCGGTGTACAACGTGCTGCCGCATCTGCGGCACAAGGTGATCACCGATCATCGCGATGCCGCCGCCGTGCTCAAGTGGGCCGTTCTGGAAATGCAGGAACGCTACGAACTGCTGGCGGCCAACGGCTGTCGCAACATTCAGGACTTCAATCGTCGTGCGCAGACCGGGGCGCCGCTGCAATGGCCCAGGCAGCCCGACGTGGCGTTCGAGGAGCGGACGTACACCAGCGGCGTGCTGCCCTACATCGTCGTGGTGATCGACGAGCTGGCGGATCTCATGATGACCGTGCAGGGCGAGGTGGAGACGCCGCTCGCGATGCTCGCCCAGAAGGCGCGCGCGATCGGCGTGCACCTGATCCTCGCGACGCAGCGGCCCAGCGTGAATGTCATTACGGGACTCATCAAGGCCAACTTCCCGAGCCGGATCGCGTTTCGCGTGGCGTCGCAGGTGGACAGCCGCACGATCATTGACGGCGTGGGCGCGGAAGCGCTGCTCGGTAACGGCGACATGCTCTTCATTCCACCGGGCAAGTCGGAGCCGGCCCGTATGCAGGGCGCGTATATCAGCAGCGAGGACACAGAGCATCTCATGAAGTGGTACGACGACCGCCGCGCCGTGCGTCGCGCCGCGCTCGAGGCACAGGGACTCGTGCCCGAGGAGCCCGCGCCCGCGGAGCCTGACATCCTGGAAACCATGCGTGCGCGCGAGGCCATGGAGGCGTCGGGCGGAGGCGCGGAGAGCGACGAGCCCGGTGAGCGCGACAAACTCTTTCGCGAGGCGGCCGAGGTTGTCATTCAGCATCAGCTGGGATCGACCTCGCTGCTGCAGCGCCGGCTGAAGATTGGATACGGACGCGCAGCGCGTATCATTGATCAGTTGCACGACGCGGGAGTCCTCGGTCCGCCCGATGGATCCAAGGCGCGCGACGTGCTTGCCGGGCTCGAAGATCTGGACCGCATCTGTGGGCCCAGGGTATGACCAGCATTCTCCGGAGGGACACATGCCGCTGACGCTTCGCCTGACAGGTCTCGCCGCCGCGGCCGTGCTGTCGGTTCCCGGTGCAGGCATCGCGCAGGCAGGAAGTGCACCGGCGGACGCACAACCGATCGTGTCACCGGCCATTGCGGCACGACTCACGCCGGGCAAGCGGGTCTACGTGACACGCCTCATGAGCGACGGCGCGCCGCAGCCGTTGGGCCTCCGCACCATTGAAGTGCGCGCGGCGACGTATCACGGCACCGACGCGTGGAGCATAGTGGACACCCGGCAACTGCAGGCCGCGACGCTCGCGGAAACGCTCTATGTCGCCCGGAGCGATCTCACGCCCCTGCATCGTGCGGCGCACTTTCCGGGACAGGACATCGACGCGACCTTCGCGAGTGACAGCATTCGTACCACGTTCGCGGGCGACTCGGGCACCAAGGTCGTGGCCATTCGAAACGAACGGGGCATTGTGGCCAGCCTCTACCTGTTGCAGTTCCTCGTTGGATTGAACCAGGTGCATGTCGGCTGGCACGGCTCGGCACGATTGCCGGCCGTGAGCCCCGGTGAAGGCGGAGTGGTCTCCGTCAATCTCAGCACGATCGGCGAGGAAACGGTGCGCGCCCCGGATGGCGACTTTCCATGCTGGGTCGTGGCAGTGGACATCGGGAAGGGACGCCAACGTCTCTGGGTACGAAAGACCGACGGGGTCGTGGTCAAGGAGCGCGTGCCGGTGATCGGCATGGAGGCCACGGAAGTCGAGAATCTTCTCGCGCAGCACGGAGTTCAGCCGTGACGACCGGCCACTGACGCGGATGTTCGGTATGAACGAGCGGCGCCCTCGACGCAATAGCGCGGTGGGGGGCGCCGCTTTTTCGATGATGCCGCTCCGTGCCGCCGCCCCAGATTGCGACCATGACGAACGCGAATCAGGTGCTGGGCGAGGCGGGAGAGCGCTACGCCGAAGCGTGGCTGGTGGCGCGCGGCTGGAGGGTCCTGGCGCGGCGCTTCCGCAGCGGCCACCGCGACATTGATCTGATAGTCGAGCGGGGCGACACCGTGGCGTTTGTCGAGGTCAAGGCGCGCCACGGCGCGCGCTTCGGCCATCCGGTCCAGGCGGTGGACTGGCGGAAGCAGCGGCAGCTCATCCGGTCGGCGCAGGTCTGGGCGGACCGGTACGGGCATACCGGGCAGGCGTTCCGGTTCGATGTCATCGGGGTGCTGATAGAGGGGCATCGCGCACGGATCCGGCACGTCGAAAACGCCTTTGCGGTGCGCAGTCTACCTTGACCGGAAGGGGCTACTTTCGTATTTTCTTCGGGTATGGGAATCGCCCCGTTTTGGCGTAGATTCACGAGGCGAGACCAGATCCACCGGGCAGGTTCACAATCACTTTCAGGGTGGGAAGCATGGCGGTCTCCACGGTTCAGGACGACAAGAAAAAGGCACTGGGTCTGGCCATCGCGCAGATCGAAAAGAGCTGCGGGAAGGGATCCATCATGAAGATGGGTTCCGATAGCGCGCGCGTGCGCGTCGAAGCAATTCCCACTGGCGCGATCAATCTGGATGCCGCCATTGGAGTCGGAGGCATTCCGCGCGGACGTGTCACGGAGATCTACGGTCCGGAGTCGAGCGGCAAAACCACGCTCTGTCTGCATGTCGTCGCGAACGCCCAGGCGGCCGGTGGCGTTGCGGCGTACATCGATGCCGAACACGCGCTGGACACCGAGTACGCAGCGAAACTCGGTGTGGATGTCGAAAATCTGCTGGTGTCGCAGCCGGATACCGGAGAGCAGGCACTCGAGATCTGCGAGATTCTCGTTCGCTCGGGAGCCGTGGATGTCGTGGTCATAGATTCGGTCGCCGCTCTCGTGCCCAAGGCCGAAATCGAGGGAGAGATGGGTGACTCCCATGTCGGGCTGCAGGCGCGGCTCATGAGCCAGGCGCTGCGCAAGCTGACCGGCGCCATCGCGCGCTCCAAGACGTCGGTGGTCTTCATCAACCAGCTGCGCGAGAAAATCGGCGTCATGTTCGGGAATCCGGAAACGACGACGGGCGGCAAGGCGCTCAAGTTCTATGCGTCGGTGCGGCTGGACATCCGGCGCATTGGCGCGGTGAAGGAGAAGGAGGATGTCACCGGTTCCCACGTCCGGGTGAAGGTCGTGAAGAACAAGGTGGCGCCGCCGTTCAAGCAGGCCGAATTCGACATCATGTACGCCGAGGGGATCAGCCACACATCCCTGCTCGTGGACATTGGCGCCGAGGCGGGCATCATCGACAAGTCCGGAGCATGGTACAGCTACGGCGGCCAGCGGATTGGCCAGGGCAGGGAGAACGCGAAGCTCTTCCTGAAGGACAACCCCGTGCTCATGGCCGAGATCGAGGAGAAGGTGAAGGGCGTACTCGGCGTCAAGGCGCCCATCCTGGTGGAGGGCGAGCTGGCGGACGAGTAACCGCCTTGAGCAGTTGGCGCATTTGTGCCGAGGGTTGGATCGCTGAAATCAGGGGTACCCGGAAAAAACCTCTGTTTCGCGTTTCCTTCTCTCGGCACTTTGCGTTCGCCACCGCGGAGCATGTATGAAGAAGGTGCAGCGTATTCGAATGCGCGAGCCGGAAGGTTTGCCGCTCGTCCCTGATGCCGATGCGCCGGCCGGACTGGTGACGGCGATTACGCCGAGCCACCGCAAGGAAGGCCGGTTCGACGTGTGCGTTGACGGCGAGGCCGTTGCCGTACTCTCGCTCGAGACCATCGAACGGCTCGCGTTGCACGTGGGAAGCGGGTTCACCGCGGCCGTGCGCACTCAGGTCGAGAACGAAGCGCAGGCGCTTCGCGTCTATGATCGTGCACTCGATCTGCTCGCGTTCCGCGCACGCGCGGCGCGAGAACTCCGTCTCGCGCTCATCCGGAAAGGCGAGCCGGCGCCGTACGTTGATCGCGCCATCGCGCGGCTGGAGTCGCTCGGCCTGCTCGACGACGCGGCGTTCGCGCGCCAGTTCTCGCGCTCCCGCATCGCTGGTCCCGGTTTTTCGCGGCGGCGCCTGCAGTCCGAGCTGGCCCGGCGCGGTGTCGCGCGCGAAGTCGCCGACGCGGCGATCGCCGATGCGATCGGTGACGATGGCACCGACATGGATGACACGCTCGAGCGAATCGCCATGCGCAAGTTGCACACGTTGCGATCGGTGAGCGCACCTGTTCGACGCCGTCGCCTGTACGCATTCCTCGCACGCCGCGGCTATGACGCCGACGCGATTCGCCGTGTGCTCGAGCGCATCGATGCGGATGGGGCCGGAGCGGAGCTGGACGCTGCATCGGGCGACGCGGCTGCCACGGACGACGGAGACGCGGTCGACCCCGGATAGCGTGAGGCGCCGGCGCCCGCGCCCGCACCATCGCAGCGTTGATGGCGCGACTGTCTGCCAGCCACGCCCTGCGCACTGTATATTTTCGGCATGCATGCCTCCGAGATTCGCCGGCGGTTTCTCTCGTACTTCGAGCGCATGGGCCACACCATCCGGCCCAGCGCATCGCTCGTGCCCCAGGATGACCCGACGCTGCTGTTCACCAACGCCGGGATGGTGCCATTCAAGAGAATCTTCCTGGGCCAGGAGCAGGCTTCCTTCGGCCGGCGCGCCACCACGGCGCAGAAGTGCGTGAGGGCCGGTGGCAAGCACAATGACCTGGAGCAGGTGGGCCACACCGCGCGGCATCACACGTTCTTCGAGATGCTGGGCAATTTCTCCTTTGGCGATTACTTCAAGCGGGACGCGATCCGGTTCGCCTGGGAATTTGTGACGCGGGAGCTTGGTCTTGATCCGGCGCACTTGCGCGTGACCGTGTTCGAGTCGGATGCGGAGGCGCGCGCACTGTGGCGCGAGATTGCCGGACTGGCCGACTCCCGCATCTACGGACTGGGCGAGCAGGACAACTTCTGGCAGATGGCGGAGACGGGACCGTGCGGTCCGTGCTCGGAGCTGTACGTGGACCTGGCGCACGTCGCCGCTGACTGGGCGTTCCCGGCCGGTGCGCACGGCGAGTGGACGGATGTCACCCGCACCGAATTCTCCCAGGATGCGTTCGTGGAGGGCGCCGAGGCCGGCCGCTTCCTGGAGATCTGGAACCTCGTCTTCATGCAGTATGATCGGCAGGCTGATGGGACGCTGGTGCCGCTTCCCAGCCCCTCCGTCGACACGGGCGCAGGCCTCGAGCGCATCGCCGCCGTCATGCAGGGCGTCACGTCCAACTACCATACGGATCTCTTCCTGCCGCTGCTGGAACGGGCGCAGCAGATCGTGGGCATCGCCTATCCGGATCATGCGCTGGCGCGCGTGAGTGCGCCGGCCGCGGTGTCGGCACGCGCGGTGGATGGTGCATCGTTCCGGGTGCTCGCGGATCATGCCCGCGCCGTGTCCTTCCTGATCGCCGACGGGGTGTTTCCAGCCAATGAGGGGCGCGGCTACGTCCTGCGTCGCATTCTGCGCCGCGCCGTGCGGCACGCCTGGCTGATGGGTCGCACGGAGCCCACGCTGGTGCACGTCGCGCAGGCGGTGATCGACCTGATGGGTGACGTGTATCCGGAGCTGCGCCAGCGGGCCACGCTCATTCTTCAGGCCGTGCGCGCTGAGGAGGAGCGCTTCCTGGTTACAATTGACGCCGGCATGCAGCGCTTCGAGCAGCTGGCTCCCGCAGCGACGACGCAGGGCTCGACGGCACTGCGCGGCACGATCGCCGGTGAGGATGCGTTCCGCCTCTACGATACGTATGGGTTCCCGATTGACCTGACCGAACTCATGGCGCGCGAGCGCGGGTACACGGTGGACATCGCCGGATTCGAGCAGGCGCTCGATGCGCAGCGGCGTCAGTCGCGGGAGGAGCGGCGTGCGCGCGACATCACCGTGGCGGCGGACAGTCTGGCGGACCCGGCGTCGTGGGAGCGCGCCGCCGGATCGCCGGCGCCGGCGGAGTCGCGCTTCGTGGGATACGACGTCGTTGAGATCGAGACACAGGCGGTCGCCGTGCGCCGTCTGGTCGAAGGACGCGTGGCGGTCGTGCTGCGGGAAACGCCGTTCTACGCGGAGTCCGGCGGACAGATCTCCGACGTGGGCGAGGTCGTGGGCGACGGCTGGCGCGTGGCGGTGGACGAAGTGCGCAAGGTGAGCGGAGCGAATGCCGCCGTGGGCGCGCTGCGCGGCGAATTCCGTTTCGGTCGTGCGCTGGCACGAGTGCCCAGCGACCGGCGCCGCGACACGGAGCGCAATCACACGGCGACGCACCTGCTGCATGCGGCGCTGCGCGACGTGCTGGGCGAGCACGTGCACCAGGCCGGCTCGCTCGTCACGCCGGATCGGCTGCGCTTCGACTTCACGCATCACGGGCCGGTGAAGCCCGACCAGCTCGCCGCGATCGAGGAGTGGGTCAATCGCGGGATCTGGCTGGATGAGGACCTGGTATTCGAGGAGCGTCCCTACGCGGATGCCGTGGCGGCGGGTGCCATGGCGCTCTTTGGCGAGAAATACGGCGACGTCGTGCGCGTCGTCACGATTCCAGGTCTGTCCATGGAACTGTGCGGCGGCACGCACGCGCGCAACACGGGGCAGATCGCGCTCTGCAAGATCGTGAGCGAGAGCGGCGTCGCCGCCGGCGTGCGCCGCATCGAAGCGCTCACCGGGCCGCGTGCCTATGCATACGTCCGGGACACGGAGCAGCGGCTGGTGCGCGTCGCGGAGCTCGTTCGCGCGCCGGCGGACGGCGTCGAACGGCGTGTGGAGTCGCTGCTGGAGGAACGGCGGACGCTGCAGCGGCGACTGGACGAGGCACTGCGCGGCGGCGGCGATCAACTGGCGCCGCTGGTGGCCCGAGCGGAACGGGCCAATGGTGCGCGGATCGTGACCGGCGTCGTCAGCGCCGGTGACGTGAAGGAGTTGCAGGCCATGGGAGATGCGCTGCGCGAGCAGCTCGGCTCGGGGGTTGCCGTGATCGGGTCCTCGTTTCATGACGGTCGCACGACGCTGCTCGGCGTGGTGACGGACGATCTGCGTGCACGGGGGGTGCGCGCGGACCAGCTCATTCGCGACATCGCGGCGGTGGCCGGAGGCAAGGGGGGCGGCAAGGCCCACATGGCGCAGGCGGGCGTACCGGACGCGGCGCGTCTGCCTGCCGCCATCGCGCAGGCACCGGACATTGTCCGGGCCGCGCTCGCCGCCGCCTTGTGACGATCGCGGAGTGGCTGGATGCACACGATGCGCTGGCTCCGCCGGCATTGCGCGCGCGTGTCCGCGAGGCGCTCGGGTTCGCCCTGGAGCAGGATGCCGCGGCGGTACCCGATGCGGCGCTCGCCGCGACCGAGGAGCTGCTGACCCGCTGGCTCGCCGCGGATGAACGGGCGCGAGCCGGCGCGCTGGAACTGCTCGCCGCGGACGCGCTGGTCACCTACGCCTTCGAAGCGGCGGCCGACGCGCCTGACCTGCTGCCGGCGCGCGCGCGGTGCGCCATGGCGCGGATCGCCGCGCTGGCGCCAGTCCCGGCGTCGCCGTGACCGTACTGGAGCATCTGTCCGCGTCGCATGGCCTGGCGGTGCTCGTGGACCCGGCCCGGACGAGCGAAACGACCGCCGCGGCGCTGGCCCGGCGTGCGGCGGGGGACGGTGCCGCGCTGCTGCTGCTCGGCAACAGTTTCGGCACCGCGGGTGACACGCCGGCGGTGGCACGCGTCCTCAGACGACATGCGCCGGCACTGCCGCTCATCCAGTTTCCCGCCACCGCGGCGCAGCTCATCTGCGCCGTCGATGCGATCCTGTTTCTCTCGCTCGTGAGTGGACGGAATCCACAGTACCTCATCGAGGAGCACGTGCGCGCGGTGCCCTTCGTCAACCGGCACCCGGATGTCGAAATCATCAGCACGGCCTATTGCCTCGTGGACGGCGGCCGGGTGAGCACGGTGGAATCGGTCACGCAATCCCGCCCGCTGCCCGCGGACAAGCCGGAAGTGCTGGCCATGCACGTGCAGGCCGCGATGCTGCTGGGCATGCGGGCGACGTATCTGGAAGCGGGGAGTGGCGCCGCGCAGGCGATCTCGCCCATCCTGGTGCGAGCGGCGCGTGCCCAGGCGCGCGGGCCGCTGTTCGTGGGCGGTGGCATCCGAACGCCCGACGATGTGCGTCGCGCGCGTGATGCGGGGGCGGACTTCGTGGTGGTGGGTACTCTGTTCGAGGAGGATGGGGGACGAGCGATCTCCGCGCTGGCGGGCGCCGCGCGTTCGTGATCGACATCCACAGCCATCTGCTCCCGGGCGTGGATGACGGGTCGCCGAGCATCGCGGCCTCTGTGCCGGTGCTGGAGCGGTTCGGCCGCGACGGCGTGACGCTGCTCGTGTGTACACCGCATCTGCGCGCCACGGACGCGGCGCATGCGCCGGTGGAGCGGTACGCCGAGATACTCGCGCGGCTCGCCGAGGCGACGCCCACGGGCCCCACGCTGGCGCAGGGCTGGGAGATCATGCTCGATGCGCCCGGCGTTGATCTGCGCGCCACGGCGCTGCATCTGGCGGGATCACGCGCGGCGCTCGTCGAGTTTCCGCGCATGAATGTGCCACCCGGCGCATCGCGCGAGCTCCTGCGTATCAGCATGAGCGGCGTGATTCCGGTGCTGGCGCACCCGGAGCGGTATCATGGTGCCACCGTGGAGCAGGTGGTCGAGTGGCGCAGCGTGGGCGCGGTCATTCAACTGGATGCGGTCATGATCTTCGGGTCGGCACCCATGAGTCGGTTCGCGCGCGAGCTCCTGGAGGAGGGGCTCGTCGATTGCATCGCCAGCGACAATCACGGTGATGACCGCTCGCTCAACGCGGCGCGCCGGTGGCTGCTCGAAATCGGAGCGGACGAACAGGCGGAGCTGTTGACGCATACGAACGCGGACCGTCTGTTGCATGGTCAACCGATGCTGCCGGTGATGTCCATTCCGCGCGTGGAGGCCGGCATGCTCGGCCGCCTGCGCAAACTCTTCCTGGGACGCTGATGACCCAGCCACTCGACGCCGCCCTCCGCGAACTCGCGGCCACCGCGACCCGCGTTGCCGATACCATGATGCCCGATATCGAGCGCGCCGCGGACATGGTACGACACACGGTCCGCTCCGGCGGCACGCTCTACTTCTGTGGAAATGGCGGCAGTGCCGCGGATGCGCAGCATCTCGCCACGGAATACGTGGTGCGGTACGTTCGGCACCGGCGCGCCGTATCGGCCGTGGCGCTCACGACGGACACGTCGCTGCTTACGGCGGCTGGAAACGACCTCGGATTCGAGCACATCTTCGCGCGACAGGTGGAAGCGCTCGCGCGACCTGGTGACCTGCTCATCATCCACTCCACGAGCGGATCGTCGCCGAACGTGCTGCGCGCGGCGGAAGCGGCGCGCGCGCGGAATGTGCCCGTGCTGGCCTTCTCGGCGCGGGACGGCGGCGCGCTGCGCGCGCTGGCCGCGTGCACGGTGACCATCCCGACCGATCGCACCGATCGCGCGCAGGAATTGCATCTGTGCATCGGCCACGCGATCTGTGAGCGCGTGGAGGCCGAGCTGTGATCTCGCTGCGCGGCAAACGCGCGCTCGTGACCGGCGGCGCGCGCGGGATCGGTGCCGCGACGGCGCTGATGCTGGCCGAGAGCGGTGCCGACGTGGGGATCGGCTACCGCAGCCGGGAGGCAGAAGCCGCGGCCGTGGTGCGGCAGATCGCGGATCGCGGCGTGCGGGCCTTTGCGCACGCCGCCGACATCTCCACCGAGGAGGGAACGGCCTCGCTCTTCGAGCGCGTATCGCGCGAATTCGGCGGACTCGAGGTGTTCGTGGGCAACGCGGGAATCTGGCCGCCCGAGGATGTCGCGCTGTCCGACATGACGGATGCCCGCTGGTCGAACACGATGGCGCAAAATCTGGACGCCATGTTTCGCACGACGCGGGCAGCCGTTCGGCTGATCGGCTCCGGCGGACGTGTGGTGCTCGTGTCGAGCACGGCCGGCCAGCGCGGCGAGGCCTTCCATGCGGACTACGCGGCATCGAAGGGCGCGATGATCGCGTTCGTCAAGTCATTGGCCGTGGAGCTGGCGCCCGGCGACATCACGGTGAATTGTGTGGCGCCCGGTTGGGTGGACACCGAGATGTGCGAGGACCCATTCGCGAACGGCGGACGCGAGCGGATCATGGCGACGATCCCGCTCGGACGAGTCGCGGCGACCGCCGACATCGCCGGTCCCATCGTCTTCCTCTGTTCCGATCTGGCCCGGCACGTTACCGGTGAGGTTCTGAACGTGAATGGCGGGAGCGTGATGTGCGGGTAGTCGCGTGCCGCTGATCGTCCTGATTTTCACCGGCGGCACGATTTCCATGCGTCACGATGCCGTGTCCGGTGGCGCGGTACCGGCGCTCTCGGGTCAGGAAATTCTCGACGCCACGCGCGGCATCGAGCAGGTGGCGAACGTGGAGATCGAGGAGTTCGGATCCTATCCGGGACCGCACATGACCGTGGAGCGCATGTGGGCGCTGCGCGCATGCATCGCGCGGCATCTCGCGCGGGCCGAGGTGAACGGCGTGGTCGTCACGCACGGAACGGATTCGCTCGAGGAATCGGCGTATCTCATCGCGCGCTCGCTGCCGCCGGACAAGCCGGTGGTCTTCACCGGCGCCATGAAGACCGCCAGTGATCTGGGATGGGACGGACCCGCCAATCTGCTGGATGCGGCGCGCGTGGCCTCCAGTGCAGAGGCGCGTGGCTATGGCGCCATGGTGACGATGCTGGGGCGTGTGTTCGCGGGGATCGACGTGACCAAGGCGCACACGCATCTGCTCGATGCCTTCGAGAGCCCGGGATTGGGGCCGGTTGGCGTGGTCGATGACGGCGAGGTGATTTTCCGGCGGGCGCTGCCGCCGCTACCGGCGCCGCTCGCGCCGGTGGCGCCGGCGCTGCCGGTGGACATCATTTACTCGTGGGCCGGAGCAGATTCGCGTCTGCTCGACGCCTCGCGCGAGACGGCGCGCGGGGTCGTACTGGCCGCGATGGGACGCGGGAACGTGCCGCCCGCCATGGTGCCCGGTCTGGAGCGATGGGTCGGAGAGGGGAAGCCCGTCGTGATCGCGTCCCGGGTGCAGCGCGGGCGCGTGGGGCTGACGTACGGGTATCCAGGCGGGGCACGCCGCCTGCACGATGCCGGCGCGATCCTGGCGCGCGGACGCCGCCCGCAACAGGCGCGCATCGACCTGATGCTTGCGCTGGGACTGGGCATGGACGTCGCCGAGTTGCACGCGATGTTCGAGGGCTGGCGCGGGATTCACTGAATCACCTGCACGACGGAGCGAGATGGCGCGGATTCAGGGCAGGGCGGCCGGCGCGTTGCGCGTGCCGGCGCCCGTGATGGAAATTGCCCGCACGCTGGAGGGTGCCGGCTTCGAGACGTGGTGCGTGGGCGGCGCCGTGCGTGATGCCCTGCTCGGGCACCCGCATCTCGACTGGGACCTGGCGACCGCGGCCCGCCCGCGCGACGTCCAGCGCCTTTTTCGCCGCACGGCGCCGAAGGGCATCAAGTACGGTACGGTCAGCGTGCTCGATGCGCACGGGACCGAGCATGAGGTTACCACATTCCGTCGCGACGTCCGCACGGATGGCCGGCACGCGGAAGTGGAGTTCGGTGCGTCGCTCGAGGAGGATCTGGCGCGCCGTGACTTCACCATCAACGCCATCGCCGTCTCGCCACTGTCGGGCGAGCTGCGGGATCCGTTCAGCGGGCGCGACGATCTGGCCAGGGGCATCGTGCGCGCCGTGGGGCGCGCGGCGGATCGTCTTCGCGAGGATCGGCTGCGGGCTCTGCGCGCCATTCGCTTCGCGTCTCGCTTCGGATTTGCGATCGAGCCCGAGACCTGGCGCGCGATCGTGGCGAGTGCACCGGAGCTCGTCCGGTTGTCGCGGGAGCGGGTGCAGCAGGAGCTGGAGAAGACCATGGAGCAGGTCGCGAAGCCATCGGCGGCCCTGCGACTCTGGCGGGAGAGCGGCGCGCTCGGTGTGCTGATCCCTCCGCTGGCGGTCATGTCGGAAACCACGCTGGTCGCCCTGGACAGCGTTCCGCGTCCCGATGGCGGCGTGCCGCGCGAACGCGTGATGCGCCGGCTTGTCGTGCTCTTTTCGGACTTGCAGAGTGCCGAGGCCGAACGCACGGCACGGAGCCTGCGCTTCTCGAATTCGGACGCGGCCTGGGTGGCGAGCATCCTCGAGCGCTGGCACGCCATTGAAGAACCGCTCCGGGCAGCACTTGCGGCATCGGAACCGCCGTCCGACCGCACCCTGCGCGCGCTGATTGGCGTGACGGGCCGCACGCGGCTGCGCGAGGTCCTCCGGCTCGCGGCGGCGCGGTGTGCCGGCGCGGGCGCGCATGGCGAGGTCGCGCCCGCGCCGCGCCGCATGGCGTCTTTGTACCGGCGCGCACTGCGCATTGCCTTTCGCGATCCGGTGGAGATTGGCGATCTTGCGGTGAATGGCGTGGATCTGCAGCGCGTTGGCATTCCGCCGGGGCCCAGGCTGGGGTGGACGCTGCGCCGGTTGCTGGAGGAGGTGTTGCAGGACCCCGCGCAGAACGTGCGCGAGCCGCTGCTGGCGCGCGCCGTATTGCTGCAGCAGGAACCGATGACCTGAGTGGGAGTCTCCTCGCGATGTTCTTTCGTGGCCGTGAACCTGAAACCTCACTCTGGAAGCGCTTCCGCAGCGCGGCCGATGGTTTCACGTTCGCCAATGAGGGCGAAATCTTCTCCGTCCATCTGGTGGCCAACGCCGAACGCGTCGTGGACCTCTTCGTGACACTGCTCGACCAACTGCCACCCGCGGTGGATCTCGCCATCACGGACGAACGCACGAAGCACGCATGGAGTGGCGCCAGCCTCGCGCTGCCGGACGTCCGCGACGGGCTGGCGCGGATCAAGCCGTTGCTGGCCGCGCATGGTGGCGTGGAGATCGCCGTATTCACCAGCGAGGATCAGGTGACGCTCAATCCGCTCCTGGAGTTGTTCATCTATGCGCGGACGGATCGCTGGTTGTACTTGCTCAAGGGGAAGGGATTGGAGGAGCAGCGCATGGTGCGCACGCGGAGCTGGCGCCTGTCGCACCACGAATATCCGGAGGCCCCGGAATTGGTGGAGGCCGTTGCCGCCCTGGCGGGCACGCTGCACCTCACCGCCGCGTGAGCCACACGGCGCTGGAGTACGCGATTGCGGCGGCGCTGGCCAATGTGGTCGGCGCCGCCGCCGTCACGTGGCGCGCGAAGTGGAGTGTGGGCGCGCTGGATGTGCTCGTGGCGCTCGCCGCGGGATTCATGATCTCGGCGTCGCTCACGGACATCTTTCCCGACGCGCTCGCGCACACGGGGCGCGCGGGCGCGGTGGCGGCCCTGCTGGGCTTTCTCCTGGTGCATCTCACGCAGCACACGCTCGCGCCGCACTTCCATTTTGGTGAGGAGACCCACGAGGTATCCGAAATGGTGAGCGTCACCGCGCTGGTCGGCCTCCTCCTGCACACGTTCGTGGATGGCGTCGCCATCGCGTCGGGATTTCACGTGAGCACGGCGCTCGGCACCCTGATCTTCGTGGCGATCCTGCTGCACAAGTTCCCCGAGGGTCTGGCGATCTCGAGTCTCTTTCTGGCGGCTGGCGCGGGGCGCGACAAGGCGCTGTACGCGGCCATCGCGCTGGGCATCGCGACGATTCTCGGCGTGGTGCTCACCGACACGCTCGGCGTTCTCGTGACCTACGGGCTCGCGGTGTCGGCCGGCGTGACGCTGTACGTGGGCGCGTCGAATCTCATTCCGGAATTCCAGGGCAAGCACGAGTGGCGCACGCAGTTTGCCTTCTTTGCCGGGTGTGGGTTGTATTTTCTCTCTCGCGCCGCCGTGGGGATGTGATCGTGCCGGCACGACGCTCCACCGGCGCACGCCGCGCCGAGCGGGACGCCAGGCGCGACCCGTCGCTCTTTCAGCCTCCGGAGTCCGCGCGCCCGCTTGCGGCGCGCATGCGGCCACGAACACTGGATGAGTTCGTCGGCCAGCAGCACCTGCTTGCCCAGGGGATGGCGCTGCGCTCGGCGATCGAGAAGGGCAGCGTGGGCTCGATCATTCTCTGGGGCCCTCCAGGCTCGGGTAAGACCTCGTTGGCGCTGCTGATCGCGCAGTTCACCGACCGGGCTTTCGAGCCGTTCTCGGCGGTTACCGAGGGCGTGCCACGCGTGCGCGAAATCGTGCGCGACGCGGAAGATCGGCTCGCGACGACGGGTCGCGGCACCATACTCTTTGTCGATGAGATCCACCGGCTGAACAGCGCGCAGCAGGACGCATTCCTGCCGCACGTGGAGCGCGGTACCATCACGCTCATCGGCGCGACCACCGAGAATCCGAGCTTCGAGATCATCGGCGCGCTGCTCTCACGCTCGCGCGTCTTCGTGCTGCGACAGCTCGAGGAAGACGACATCACCTCGCTGGTGCGCGCCGCCATCACGGACCGCGAGCGCGGGCTCGGCCGTCTGGAGCTCCAGGTGGATGACGACGCGGTGGCGCTGCTCGCCCGCGAGGCAGACGGCGACGCCCGGCGCGCACTCACCGCACTGGAGGCCGCGGCCCAGCACGTCGGAGAACGGGGCCACGTCACCGAGGCCATCGCCCGCGAGGCGCTGCAGCTGCGTTTCGCCCGCCACGACAAGGCCGGAGAGGAGCATTTCAACCTGCTGTCTGCGTACCACAAGTCGCTGCGTGGCAGCGATCCGCAGGGTGCGCTGTACTGGATGGCGCGGCTGATCGATGGCGGCGAGGATCCCATGACGATCTTCCGCCGCGCCATCGCGATGGCCGCCGAGGACGTCGGGCTGGCTGACCCGCGCGCACTGCAGCTCGCCGTCGCGGCGCGCGACGCGTATCACATGCTGGGGCCGCCGGAAGGCTATCTTCCACTGGCCGAGATGACGATCTACCTCGCGACCGCACCCAAGTCGAACAGCGCAAAGCGCGCGCTGGGCGCCGCGCTCGATGCCGCGCGCGAGAGTCCGGGCGAGCCGGTGCCGCTGCACATTCGCAACGCGCCCACCGCGCTCATGAAGGAACTGGGCTATGGGCAGGGGTATCAGTACGCGCACGACGCGCCCGAGGCGTACACCCCGCAGGAATATCTTCCCGAACGGCTGCGCGGCACCATGTTCTATGCGCCCGGACCGTTCGGCTTCGAACGGGACATCGCCAGGCGCCTCGCGTGGTGGTCCGAACTGAAGGAAAAACTCGAGCGACCCTCCTGACCGCGGGCGCGCGACCAACTGTCTGGAGCAGAGATGAAACCGGTGACGTTGCTGCTGATGCCGATCGTGCTCACCGCAGGTGCGGCGTGTGCCACCTTCAACCCCCTGTCCTATCAGAACCCCGTTGTCACGGTGCGGGATGTGCAGGTCAGCCAGATCGGACTCACTGGTGGAACGGTGGACGTCGTGCTGAACGTCTACAATCCGAATCACTTCAAGCTGGACGCCACGCGCATCACGTACAAGCTCATGGTCGACACGGTGACCTTTGGCTCTGGCGCGAGTGACTCGCGCTTCACCGTGCAGAGCGGCGATTCGCTGCAGGTGCCGCTCCCGCTCACGTTCAGCTGGAACGGCGTCGGGACGGCCGGGCGCCAGCTCATGAACAGCGGCAAGGTCAACTATCGCGTGCTCGGCGACGTCACGGTCGGGGCGTCAGTGGGCACCTTCACGATCCCCTACGACCGCACGGGCACGTTCACCGCGTTCAGCGGCAGCCGCCGGTGATGTTCTCTCTCTGAGGCCCTGCGCATTCCTCGCGATATCATCTCTCTCGAAGCGCCCGTGGAGCGCGCCCTGCTGGTGGGCGCGCCGCTCAAGCGCACGCGCGCCCGGCATCAACTCGCCGAGCACCTGGGTGAGCTCGCCGAGCTCGCCGATACGGCCGGCGCTACTGTCGTTGGTGAAGTCACGCAGGTGCTCGACCGGCCCAATCCCGGCACGTATCTGGGCAGCGGGAAACTCGAGGAGCTGAAGGGCGCCATAGACGAAACTGGGGCGACACTCGTCATCTTCGACGACGAGTTGTCTCCCGCGCAGGCACGGAACATCGAGCTCGCCATCGGGAAGCGGATCATGGACCGCGCGGAGCTGATTCTCGACATCTTCGCCACGCGCGCGCGCACGAGCGAGGCGCGGATGCAGGTGGAGCTGGCGCAGCTCGAGTATCTGCTGCCGCGGCTGACACGCATGTGGACGCACCTCGAGAAGTTCCGGGGCGGCATCGGCATGCGCGGGCCGGGTGAAACGCAGCTGGAGACCGACCGCCGCCTGATCAATCAGCGCATCCGCACGCTCCGGGAGCGCCTGGCCGGCGTCCAGAAGTCGCGCGACGTGCAGCGCACGGCGCGGCATGGGGTCTTCCGCGCGGCGCTGGTTGGCTACACGAACACGGGCAAGTCGTCAATACTGCGGGCGCTGGCGGCCGAACCCGGTGTGGTCGTGGAGAATCGGCTCTTCGCCACGCTCGATCCGCTCACGCGCGAAGTCGTGCTGGACGACGCACAGCGCGTGCTCGTGACCGACACGGTCGGGTTCATCCGCAAGCTGCCGCACGATCTTGTCGCGTCATTTCGCGCGACGCTGGATGAAGTACGCGACGCGGACTATCTGCTGCATGTGATCGACGCGAGCCATCCGGCGTGGGACGAACAGCGAACCGTGGTGGATGGGGTCCTCGCGGAACTCGGCGCGCAGGACCGTCCCGTGCTGCACGTCTTCAACAAGGTCGATCGGCTCGAACGGCCGGAGCTGCTGGCGCTGCAGGAGCGCGTCCACAATCTGCTGCCCAATTCCGTATTTGTCTCCGCGACGGTATCCGGTGGACTGGAGCCGTTGCGGCGCGCGCTGGTGACGGCCGTGCGCGCATCGCGGCCCATCACCGAGCTCCTGGTGCCGCTCACCAATGGCAAGCTCCTGGCGGAGGTGCACCGTGCGGCCGAGGTGCTCGAGCAGCGCAGTGACGGCGACCACATCGTCGTTTCGGCGCGGCTCGATGCCGCGACGCTCGGGCGATTGCAGCAGCACGGCGCCGTGGTGCAGCAGAGCTGATCAGCCCACGGGGGTGGCGAAGCGGGCGCGTGCCGGAACCGGCAGCACGGCCGGTTCCGTGGCCACGGTCAGTCGCTCCTCCCAGATCGCGCGTTGCATGATGATGGCATTTTCCGGGCAGAGCTGCACGCAGACGCCGCATCGCGTGCACCGGGCCGGGTCGAGACGCAGCGCGGGCGTCGCCCCCGGCGCGAGGACGAGCGCGCCCGTGGGGCAGCCGCGTGCGCACTGCCCACAGCTCGTGCACCCGTCGCTGATCACGGGCGCAACGGTGCAGTCCAGACAGCGCGACGCTTCGCGACGCACGCCGGCGCCGATCTCGCGTACCGCAAAGGGATCAGCGGGCGGTGTCGTGTTCTCGGGCAGGAGCGCGCGCGGAGTGGCCAGCGCCAGCGTCGTGTGCTCCGCGGCGCGATCCTCCGCTTCCACCCAGAACGCCGAGACCGCAACGCGCACGGGTTGGCGCGTGAGCGTCCCGTGAATGTGCCAGGCCGCGCGCTTCCCGTCGGCGGTGGCGTGGGCGATGGCGCGGTGTCCGTACGCGCAGGCGCCGCCGGCCCACACGTGCGACATGGACGTCTGGAGTGTCTCTGGATCCACCTGGATGAAGCCGAGTCCGTCGACGTCGATGTCGGGACGAAAGACGGCGGAGGGCGCCGTGCGGCGGGCAGCGGTCACGATGCGGTCGCACGCCAGGATGCTGGAGACCCGCGCCGCACGGCGTGTCAGCTCCACACCCGCCAGCACATGGGCGTCGCGCGTGAAGTAGCGGGTCGCGCTCCAGCCGATTCGTACATCGATGCCCTCATCCAGCGCGGCGGCGAGCATCGATCCGGAGAGGGTACTCTCTTCGAGTGGCGTTTCGAGTACGAGATGGATCGGCGCCGCGGCGGAACCGCCGTGCGGGGCCAGGCGCCGCAGCGTGCGCGCGACGTCGAGTGCCAGATCCCCGTCCCCGATCACGACCGTGCGGCCCGGGCAGGCCGCCGGGACCGCGAGAACGTGCATGGCGTCCACCACGTCGGGATGCTCAGGCTGGTCGGGAAAGAGCGATTCGCGCGGTTCGGATGCTCCGAGCGCGAGGAACACCGCGTCGAATTCGCTGGCCAGCAGCGCGCGCAGGTCCGCGCTGCCCTCGATCCGGTAGTCGCTCTGGTACTCCACGCCCATCGCGAGAATCGCCGCACATTCGGCACGAGCGCTGGCGACCGAGAAGCGAAACGCGGGCATGGCGTGCGTCAGCAGTCCGCCCGGTTCGCGGGCGCTGTCGAAGACCACGCTCTGGTGTCCCAGGAGCGCGAGGTCGTGCGCGCACGCGAGCCCGGTCACGCCGGCACCCACCACGGCCACCCGCTTGCCCGAGCGGCGCGCGCGCACCGCCTGCTCGGGCGTGCGGCCGACCAAACCCGCAACCGAGCGGACATCGTGTGCGCTGGTACAGGGACCATCCGCCGTGGTCAGCGCCGGCACCGAGCTGCTGGCCGCGGCCCACTCGAGTGCGGCAATCGCCACCGGCGCGCCCCAGGTGCGGCGATGGCACGCGCTTTCGCACGGGGCGTGACAGCCGATGCCGCAACTGCTCGCGAACGGGTTTGCGGCTCGGGCAATGCGGTACGCCGCCGCGTGATCGGTGCGCAGGACCGCGCTGGCGAGCGCCGGCACATCGACGCCGAGCGGACAGCCGGGTCCTCGCGCGCAGGGGACGAGCGCCGCCAGCGACGCGCTCTCCGGAGCCATGGGCAACGGGTGACTTTTTGCTTGTACGCTCACTAGGCTTCGCTTATGTTGCTCCGAACCGTGGCGAGAGGCGCGACGGTGCGCGGCCTGCATTTCAGGGCCGGTCGCGCGCTCGCGAGACCGCACGGGTAAGACTGATCAGACCGGGTGAAGGTTACGACGTCCCGCGCGGGGCGTCCGCGTCTGGGCGCTCCGCGACCGCGGCGCACCGGCTGTGAGACTTCGTCCTTGCGATGCACATGACGACATATCAGAAGTTGCTCGACCGTTTCACGCGCGGTGACGTCACGTGCGGGGTGGTGGGGCTCGGCTACGTCGGACTGCCGCTGGCTGTGGAAATGGGGAAGGCGGGGCTGCGCGTCGTGGGATTCGAGAAGTCGGCGCGTGTCGCGGATCTCGTGAATCGCGGCGAGAGCCACATCAAGGATGTGGCGCCGCACGACGTCGCGACGCTTCGCGCCCGGGGGCTGCTCGAAGCGACACTGGACATGACGCGGCTTTCCGAGTGTGACGTGATTTCCGTCTGCGTGCCCACGCCGCTGGGCAAGACGAAGGATCCGGACATGTCCTACATCGTGTCCGCGTCCGAAGCGGTGGCCGATGCGTTGCGCCCGGGACAGCTCATCGTGCTCGAATCCACCACGTATCCGGGGACGACGCGCGAGGTCATGCTGCCCATGATCGAAAAGCGCGGCTTCGTGGTGGGGGAAGACTTCTTCCTGTGCTTCTCGCCGGAACGCGTGGACCCGGGCAACGGCCGCTGGCACACGAAGAACACGCCCAAGGTGCTGGGCGGTGTGACGGCACAGTGCAGCGAACTGGGACAGCGCCTCTACGAGCGGTTCATTGACCGCATCGTGCCCGTCACGTCTCCCGAGGCTGCGGAGCTCACGAAGCTGCTGGAAAACACCTTCCGCATGATCAACATCGGTCTCGTGAATGAGATGGCGGTGATCTGCGACAAGCTCGGCGTGAACGTGTGGGAAGTGATCGAGGCGGCGGCGACCAAACCGTTCGGTTTCATGAAGTTCACGCCCGGGCCGGGACTCGGGGGTCACTGCATTCCGCTGGACCCGCACTACCTGGCGTGGAAGATGCGCACGCTGCACTACAAGACCCGCATGATCGAGCTCGCCGGCGAGATCAATACCGAGATGCCCGCATTCTGGGTCGGCAAGGTGGCAGATGGACTGAACGACGCCGGCAAGCCGGTGAACGGCGCCCGCGTCCTCGTGGTGGGCGTGGCGTACAAGAAGGACATCGACGATCTCCGCGAATCGCCTGCACTGGAAATCCTGGATCTGCTGGCGCGGCGCGGCGCCGATGTGCACTACCACGATCCCTACGTGCCGGCCATTGTGGATGACGGGCACACGCCGGCAGGTGCGGTGGGCACGTCGGTCCCGCTCACGGAAGACATGGTGCGCGCCGCGGATGCCGTCATGATCGTCACGGATCACACGAGCGTGGACTACGATCTGATCCGGCGCTGCGCGCGTCTGCTCGTGGATACGCGCAATGCGTGCGCCGCGCGCGGCGGCCAGTTGCCGGAACCCGTGGCGGCGAATGCCTGAGCCGCGGGCATCCGCGGCGACGCGGCCGCGCTTCCGCATTGGCGTGGTGGGCTGTGGGCGCATCAGCGACAGGCACTTCGAAGCGATTTCCAGCACGCCCGATCTGGAGCTGGTCGCCGTCTGCGACGAAGTCCCGGAGCGCGCCCAGCAGGCCGCGGAAAAGACCGGAGTGGCCGGCTTCACGAGCTATCAGAGCATGCTCGACACCGCGACACTCGACGTCGTCGCGTTATGCACGCCGAGCGGTCTGCATCCGCGCCACGGCATTCTGGCGGCCGAACACCACCTGCACGTGATCTGTGAAAAGCCCATGGCCACGCGGCTGGAGGAAGCGGATGCGCTGGTGCGGGCGTGTGATGATGCCGGCGTGCAACTGTTCGTCGTCAAGCAGAACCGGCTGAATCCCGCGATCCAGCTCCTCAAACGCTCGGTGGACCTGGGACGCTTCGGCCGCATCTACCTCGCCAACACCACCGTGCGATGGAACCGGCCGCAATCGTACTACGACATGGCGCCGTGGCGGGGGACGTGGGAGTTCGACGGCGGCGCATTCATGAATCAGGCCAGTCACTATGTGGACATGATCCAGTGGCTGGTTGGTCCCGTGGAAACGGTCGCCGCAAAAACGGCCACGCTGTCGCGTCGCATCGAAAGCGAGGACACGGGCGTCGCGATTCTTCGCTTCCGCAACGGCGCGCTCGGCACGATCGAGGTGACCATGCTCACCTATCCACGAAATCTCGAAGGCTCCATCACCATCATCGGCGAGAACGGCACCGTGAAGGTCGGGGGGACAGCGCTCAACCGGATCGAGCAGTGGGAGTTCGCGGCCTACGATGACATTGATCGCGAGGCGGAGCTGCTGCGGGCCGCCGCCAATCCGCTCTCGGTGTACGGGTCAGGACACCGGCCGTACTATCAGAATGTCGTCAAGGTACTGCGCGGGGAGGCGGCGCCGGACACCAATGGCCGGGAAGGGCGGAAATCGCTGGAGCTCATCCTGGCGATGTACGAGTCGGCGCGCGCGGAGCGCGAGATTGCGTTGCCGCTGCGCGCGTTCTCGAGGGAGCGGCGCCAGGCATGAGCGGCATGGTGGAACTGCAAAGCGGGGCGCTCGCGCATGAATCCAGCTACGTGGATGACGGCGCCCTCGTGGGGCAGGGCACACGCATCTGGCATTTCTGCCACGTCATGTCCGGCGCGGTGATCGGGGAGTGCTGCAGCCTCGGACAGAACGTGGTCGTCATGCCGGGCGTGACACTCGGCCGCAACGTGAAGGTGCAGAACAATGTCAGCCTCTACGAGGGTGTGACCTGTGAGGATGACGTGTTTCTGGGGCCCTCCATGGTGTTCACCAACGTGATCAATCCGCGCAGCCACGTCTCGCGCAAGCACGAGTACCGGGCGACGCTCGTGCGGCGCGGCGCCTCCATTGGGGCCAATGCCACCGTGGTCTGTGGCCATACGCTCGGTGAGTACGCGTTTGTCGCGGCAGGTGCGGTGGTCACGCGCGATGTCCCGGCGTACGCGATGATGGCCGGAGTTCCCGCGCGCCATATGGGCTGGATGTGCCAGTGCGGCGAGAAGCTGCCGCTCCCCGCGCGCGTCGCCACGCCGGTCACCGTGGAGTGCACGGCATGCGGCGAGCGGTACGACGCGGATGATGCGGGTGTCCGTCCGGAGAGGGTGCGCGCCGCGGGCTGACGTGCGGTCACGGGAGCGCCACTGGACGACCGGCGCCGATACGCGAGGCGGGTCCCACCCGGCCGAGTTGGACCCGGCGTGCAACGCATGGTCGCGCAGGGACTCGAACCCCGGACCTCTGGTATGTGAGACCAGCGCTCTAACCAGCTGAGCTACGCGACCGCGAACGGCGCGGTGGCGCCGAGCGTGGTCAAGTCTAACCGGGGACCTTGCGCGGTGGTAGTGGCGGGCTTCATACCTGCCCTGTACTGTACGGCGCCACGAATGATTGCCGAACCACTCCGGTTCGGCGCCGCCCACCGCCCGCGCGGAGACTTGCCGCATGGCACTCTTCTCGTTTCTCAGTCGCGATCGCACGATCGCGACGCCGACCTACAATCGCTGGCGCATTCCCACAGCTGCGCTGGCCATTCATCTGGCCATCGGACAGGCCTATGCGTTCAGTGTCTTCAACCTTCCGCTGCACAATCAGGAGGGCTGGAAGCTGAGCACCATCGGCTGGGTCTTCAGTACGGCCATCGTCTTTCTCGGAGTCTCGGCGGCCCTGTTCGGGCAGTGGCTCGAACGCGTCGGTCCGCGCAAGGCGATGTTTACCGCGGCATGCTGTTTCAGTGGCGGATTCCTGGTGGGTGCCCTGGGCATTCGCCTGCACAGCTTCCCGCTGCTGCTGCTGGGCTACGGTGTGCTGGGAGGATTCGGACTGGGCATCGGGTACATCTCACCCGTCTCGACGCTGATCAAGTGGTTCCCCGACCGGCCCGGCATGGCGACGGGCATGGCGATCATGGGATTCGGCGGCGGCGCGATGATCGCGTCCCCGCTCTCGGTAGGACTCATGAACCACTTCAGGACGGCCACATCGCAAGGCGTGGCACTGACGTTCGTGGCTCTCGCCATCCTGTATTTCATCTTCATGATGTTCGGCGTGTTCAGCGTGCGGCTGCCGCGGCCGGGGTGGAAGCCCGTGGGGTGGACGCCGCCCGCCGCGCCGCCCAGGCTCGTCACGACTGCCAACGTGACGGTGAACGAAGCCATGCGCACGCCGCAATTCTGGCTGCTCTGGTGGGTGTTGTGCCTCAACGTCACGGCGGGTATTGGCGTGCTCGGCCAGGCCTCGCCGATGATCCAGGAGATGTTTTTCCACGGCAACCGTCCCGCAGCGGCGGCGGGCTTCGTCGCGCTGCTCAGTCTCGCGAACATGGCCGGCCGCTTCCTCTGGGCCTCCTTCTCGGATTACATCGGCAGAAAGGCGACGTATACGACGTTTTTCATCCTCGGCATGATTCTCTACGCCTTTGTGCCGCATACGGGCCGATTGCAGAGCGTCGCCCTCTTTGTTCTGGCCTTCGTCATCATCCTGTCGATGTACGGTGGCGGGTTCTCCACCATCCCGGCGTATCTCAAGGATCTCTTTGGCACCATGCATGTCGGTGCGATCCACGGTCGCATCCTCACCGCCTGGTCCGCCGCCGGCATTTTCGGACCTGTGCTGGTCAACTACATCCGCGAGTACCAGATCGATCACGGCGTGGCGAAGGCGGACGCGTACTCGGTGACCATGTACCTGATGGCGGCGCTGCTCTTCGTCGGCCTGATCTGCAACTGGCTGGTTCGCGCCGTGCACGCCAGGCATTACTTCACCGGCGATGTGAACGCGCCCGGCGCGCCGGCCGGTGCAGCGACGCCTGTCCTCGCTACCCCGGAGGGCCAGAATGTCTAACACACATGGCGTGCTGGACTACCAGCGGCCTGCGCCGGATCCGCGTGAACGCGTCATCCTGATCTTCTCCTGGCTGTGGGTCGGCATTCCCGCGGTGTGGGGAGTCTATCACGTGGTCGTGGACGCGCTGAAATTGTTCCGGTAGGCGACGTGCGACGCTGATCCAGCTCCGATCGCGGCGCCCTGCTGATTGACGCCGCGCTGCCCGGGCGTATATTCGCCGGCTGTTCGCGACCAGATGCCCACCGTCCAGGGCATGGCGCGTCAAGGGGGATGCAGGGCGTGGCAACCACACGTGTTGGCTTGCCGCGGCGAAGCGCCCGACGCTGGGTGACGCCGCTTGTCATACTGTCCGCTGTACTCATGGCGAGCTGCCAGAAGGACGGCTCGCCAAGCTCGCCTCGGCAACAGGCGGCTGGCCTCGCTCTGTCTGCCCAGATCAACGCAACAGGCGCCACGCAGCTTCGGGTCAGCGTCTTCTATTTCCGCTCGGTTTCAGACGGCGAGCCCGTTCCGGTCACGATATTCGACCAGAATTTTCCGCTCGGTACCGGACAGACATCCTTCCCCATCTCCGTGGACCTCGCGGGGTGCGAGGCCGATCAGGCACGTGTGGTTCCGGGACCCGGCTGCGTCGTGAATGTGCAGCTCAGTCTGCTGTCCGGTAGCTCCGTGCTGGACGTACAGACCGTTTCGGCCGTTTCGCTCGAACCCGATCAGACGACGACGCTCCCGTCGGTCGTACTTTCAGCTGTGGCGTCGCTCGCCATAACGCCCGCCGCGGCGACGGTCCTCGCGGGCGATTCCCTGCAACTCACCGCCATCGCATCCGACATCAACGGCCAGCCACTCGCGGGACGCAGCGTGACCTGGACAACCAGCGACGCAACCGTGGCGAGCGTGAGTGCGAGCGGTTTGGTGAAGGGAGTTGCGGCGAATGCGCAGCCGGTCACCATCACGGCCACGACGGGGTCGAAGAGCGCAACCGCGCAGATCACCGTGAGGCCGGCGGTGTCTATCCAGCTTTCGCCGGCCGTCGTGACATTTGCGGCGTCGAGCGGTGGCGCGCTCCCGGTGTCGCAGACCGTCACGGTGAACAATCCCTCCGGCGGAACGATACCGGGACTCGCGCTCGGGACCATCGCCTATCGGGGCGCTACGGGCTGGGTGCAGGCCACGTTGAGCGGGAAGGTCATCACGCTGGCCATTCTGCGATCTGATCTTGCAACGGGAAGCGACACGGCGATCGTGCCGGTGACGTCCGCGGCGGCCAGCAACTCTCCGCAGAACATCACGGTGGTGTACCGGATTGGCCAGGGTCCGCTCATCAGCGTCGCTCCGGCAACCGTGACGTTCTCCGCGGTGACGGGCAGCGCGAATCCCGCGGCGAAGACGGTCGCGATCTCGAATACCGGCGGCGGTACGCTGAGCGGCCTCTCGACAGCAACGACGTACGCGGCTGGTCAGCCCACCGGGTGGCTCGCCGCGACGTTGTCGCAGACCACGGCGCCGGCCGCCCTGACGCTGCAACCAAACATTGGCTCACTGCCCTCGGCATTCGATACGCTCACGGCGACCGTGACCGTGAAATCCAGCGTTGCTGGCGTCAGCCCACAGGCGGTAACCGTCACGTTGTTCCTGTCTCCGGCACCGTCCATCGCGCTGAGCACCACCATCGTCACCTTCGGTGCATCGAAGGGTGCGGCGGCACCGGCGGCCGCGACTGTCACGATCAGCAACAGTGGTGGTGGAACGCTCACCGGTCTGGCGCTCGGCACCACGACCTATCAGCCTGCCGCAACCGCCTGGTTGCAGGCGACGCTCAGCGGTTCGACGGTGACGCTGACGATTCTCAACACCAACCTCACTGCGGGCAGCTACAACGCGTTCGTGCCGGTCACGTCGCCCGTAGCGTCCAACAGCCCGCAGACGATCCTGGTGACGTTCACGGTCGGCCAGGGCCCCATCATCCTGGCGGCGCCGCCGTCGCTCTCGTTCAGTGCGGTCGCCAAGGGAAGCAATCCCGCAGCGCAGCAGTCCGCGATCACGAACGCCGGAGGCGGAACGCTGAGCGGACTCGCCGCGGCGGTGACCTACGCCGGCGGTCAGTCCACGGGCTGGCTCACCGCCACATTGTCGCAGACGACGGCCCCAGCCACGCTCACACTCCAGCCGAACATCGCGTCGCTCCCCTCGGCATACGACACGCTCACGGCCACAGTTGCCCTCACATCCACCGTGCCGGGCGTGACGACGCAGCATGTGATCGTGACGCTGTTCCTGTCGCCGCAGCCGTCCATCGTGTTGAGTCCGGCGTCCGTGCCATTGGCGACGACGCAGGGCGGCGCCGCGCCGGCACCCGTG
>DASUKE010000031.1:0-14108 GCA_036278895.1 Gemmatimonadaceae bacterium | reverse complement strand
GCGAGCTTCATTCCGGCGCGGCGGGCGTCGCGCGTGGATCCCACGGTGGCGTTACGGGCGGAATAGGATTTTCAAAGGGGTCAGAGTCGATTGAAGTGCTGACGGGAATGGGCAATCGGGAATGGGGAATCGTGGGAATGGCGAATGGGGAGGCCGATTCCCCATTCCCACGGTTCCCCATTCCCGATTGCCGATTCCCAGGGGCGGGGTCATGGGAGGTGGAGCGATTGCCCATTCCCGATTGTCAATCGACTCTGACCCCTTTGAAAATCCTATTCCGCCCGTAACGCCACCGTGGGATCCACGCGCGACGCCCGCCGCGCCGGAATGAAGCTCGCCGCCGCCGCGACAGTGAGCATCGCGGCCGCCACGATGAGATAGACGAGCGGATCGCGCGCCGGCTCGCCGAAGAGGAGCGGCTCCAGCCGCCCGGCGAACGCCAGCGCCACCGCACCACCAATCAGGATGCCCAGGCCGCCCAGCAGGATCCCCTGACGCACGACGAGCCATACCACGTCACCGGCCTGCGCGCCGATCGCGATGCGCACGCCCATCTCATGCGCGCGCTGCGCCACGTTGTAGGCGATGACACCGTACAGACCAATGGTCGCCAGCAGAAGCGCCAGGCCGCCGAACACGGCGAACATCGTGCTGCCCAGCGACCACGCGCGGGTCTGGCTGCCGACAATGTCCGAGAACGGCGTCGCCGTGACGTACGACGCCCCGGGCATCAGTTGCTGCAGGCGGCGGCGAATCACATCAGCATGCTCGGATGCGCGCCCCTGCGTGCGAACCAGCAGCATGGTCTGCGTCAGATTGAACTGCGGCGCCGACAGGTAATAGTAAAGTCCCGGATCACCGCTCAGCTGTTCACTCTTGATGTCCTCCGCAATGCCCACGACATACGAGCACGGGAGGCTGTCGGCGTTCACGCGGATGCACTTGCCAAGTGCGTCCTCGCGCGGCCAGAGCTTGTGCGCCATGGCCGCACTCACCACCACCGCGCCCGGGGCGCCCGCCACATCCTGCGGCTCAATACCGCGGCCCCGAAGAATCCGTGTGCCCATCGTGGTGAAGTAGTCCGGCGTCACGGCGTCCAGATCGAACTGCCCGAGCCGATCCACGGAGTCGATTCCCGGCACGAACAGCCCCACGCTCCACTCGCTGTAGAACGGCAGGCTGGTGACGAGCGCGGCGTGGTCCACCCCAGGGATTGCCTGCGCGGTCTCCAGCAGCCGTCGTCGCAGCGTGACGGACGGCGCGCTGTCCAGCTTCACCCCGCGCATGGCCAGATTCACCAATAGAACGGGACTCACATCATAGCCGAGCCGCAGATTCTTCACGTTGTGCAGACTGCGCACGAAGAGACCGGCGCCCACGAGCAGGATGACCGCGAGTGCTCCTTGCAGGACGAGCAGCACCGTACGGGCACGGGACCGGTGCACGTTCCCCTCGCGCGCGCCGGCCTTGAGATCCAGAGTAAGGTCGGTGCGCCGGGCCTGCAGCACCGGTGCCAATCCGGTGAGCAATCCGGCCACGAGCACCGCGCCGGCGGCGAAGAGCAGCGTCCGCGTGTCGCCGAGCACTGGCGCGTCGGCGCCCTTGGGGAGAAACGCGGCACGCAACGCCGCGCCGCCCCACTGGCCCACCAGAAGCCCGCCCACGCCACCCATCACTGCCAGCAGCATGCTCTCGCTCAGCAACTGCGAGAGCAATCGCGTGCGACTCACGCCGAGTGCTACGCGCACGGCGATCTCGCGACGACGACGCAGCGCACGCGCCAGCAGCAGGTTGGCGACGTTCGCGCAGGCAATGAGCAGGACGACGAGTGCCATGGCACCCACGAGCGCGGCCACCTTGGCCACGCTGCTCTGGTCGGGACCCCGCTCGCTGAGGATCGACGCGATGATGGCGCGCGGCCGAGCCAGCGTCTCGGGAGTCATATCCTTATCGATCTCGCGCTGCGCCGCGCGGCTGCGCAGATACGCACTCGTGAGATCCGCGGTCGCGGCGGCGATGCTGACGCCCGGCTTGCGCTCGGCCATCATCGACGCCCAGGTCCAGTGGTACGTCGTCCACCAGGTCTCATCCTTCAGCTGGAGACCAACGCCGGCGGCATAGGACGAAATCGGGACGAACGCCACGGGCGGCTGCTCGGGCCAGAGGCCCACGAAGCCGGCCGGCGCGACGCCGATCACCGTGTACATCGTTGGTCCGATCTGCACCGTAGAGCCCAGCGCCTCGGGACGGCCACCATAGCGCGTCTGCCACATCGCGTAGCTCAACACCACGACTGGCGTGCCGCTGGGCGGCGTGTCCTCGCGCGCGCTGAAGTAGCGACCCAGCGCCGGCGGTGCATCGAAGAAGCCGAAGAAGCTCGCGCTCACCGCTCCGATCTGCATTTCACGCGCGGCGTCGCCCACGCCCACCGCCAGTTTGCGTGACGTGAACTCCGCCGTGCGCGCGAACGAGCGCGTCCACTTCGTGAGATCGACGTAGCGCGCGTACTGCACGCTCCCGTTGATGACCTCTGCGCCGCGATATGTGGCGGCCAGATAGACGCGGTGCGTGAGCGCGGGCGCGGTCATGAGCGGCGGGGGCCGGAAGAGCAGTCGGTCCACGGCGCTGAAGATCGCCGCATTGGCGCCGATCCCGAGAGCGAGCGTGAGCACCACGGCAGCCGTGAAGCCGGGCTTCGCGCGCAATCCGCGCACGGCATAGCGAACGTCCCGCGTCACCGCATCCCACCACTCGCTGCGTACCATGACCTGCCCCCTCGGTGGATGGCCCGGAGACTTGATACTGCTGGGACAGCTCCAGGGCAAGGATTGGTTGCATCCGCGCCCCACCGCCTCGCCCTTGGGAATAGGCAATCGTCCACCTCCCCGCTGCCCTTCCCGTGGGAATCGGCAATCGGGAATGGGGAATCGTGGGAATGGGGAGGCCGATTCCCTGTCGTTAATGAAATAGGGGTGCGGCGGGAGGGGGCGGATTGCCTTATCGATTCCCCATTCCCGATTGCCGATTCCCTGCTTTTGATGAAATCGGCGTGGGGCGGCGGGGGCGGAGTGGGTGGCCGGGTGGCGTTCTTGCCCTTATGTCGGACTCCTACCTATAATAGGCAGAACTTCTACCTGATACCCGATGCCCCGACCGCCGTCCGATCCGCCCAGGAGCGACCTGCTCAAGGGCACGCTCGACATGCTCATCCTGCAAACCCTCACGCTGCAGTCCCTGCACGGCTACGCCATCGCGCAGCACATCGCCCGGCTCTCCGATGGGGTGTTCACCGTGGAGCAGGGCTCGCTCTATCCCGCGCTCGAGCGCCTGCAGAGCAAGGGCTGGGTCACCTCCCGATGGGGCCAGTCACCTACCGGACGCCGCGCGCGCTACTACACCATCACGGCCGCAGGACGCCGCCAGCTCGGCCAGGAAGTGTCGAACTTCGAACGCGTCCTCCAGGCCATCCAGCACATCATGAAGCCCGCCTGAGAGCAGAGATCCCATGTCACTCCTCGATTCGCTGCGGCATCGGCTGCGCGTGCTGCTCCGCCCAGGCTCGTACGACCGTGAGCTGGAGGATGAGATCCGTTTCCACCTGTCGCTCGATGCCATGCAGCACGCACAGGCTGCCCGGCACGAGTTGCCGGGCGACGAGGCCGCACTCGCCGCGCGCCGCCACTTCGGCAACGTCACCATCCACAAGGAAGACGTACGCCGGGCGGCCGGTTTGGGATTCGTGGAGATGGCACGGCAGGACCTCCGCTTCGCGCTCCGCACGTTCCGTCGCAATCCCGGATTCACCGCGGTCGCCATTCTCACGCTCGCACTCGGCATTGGCGCCAACACCGCGATCTTCAGCGCCGTGAACGCACTGCTCCTGCGTCCGCTGCCGTACAGGGATCCCGCGCGGCTCCTGAAGGTCACGCTCACCGTCCCCGCGCACGGCGGCAACCCCGCGCGCCACGGCATGGTGTGGTCGTATCCCAAGTTCACCGTCTTCCGCGATGCGCAGACGGTGTTCCAGGACCTCACGCTCTCCACCGACTACCAGGCCACGCTCACCGGCAGCGGCGCCGACGCAGAGCGCGCCACCGGCGAAGTGACCGACGCACGCTACTTCCCGCTTCTCGGCGTGCACCCCGCGCTGGGGCGCAACTTCACGGCGAGTGAAGCCGGTCAGCCCGGCGGACCGCGCGCGGTCATCCTGAGCCATGCGCTCTGGAGCCGCCGCTTCAACGCCAACCCCGCCGTCCTCGGCACCGCGCTCGACATTGACGGCGATCCGTACACGATCGTCGGCGTGGCGCCCGCAGGCTTCGCGGGACTCTCGGGACACGCCGATTACTGGGTACCCATCCTGTCGCAGTCGCGGGACCTGTACACCGAAGCGTGGAATCACAGCTTCACGCTCATCGCGCGTCTCCGTGCTGGCGTGTCGCCGGCACAGGCCACGGCACAGGTGCGGCAACTCGGCACGCGCGTGGATGCCGCATATCCCGAGCGCGATGCCGCCCTGCACTGGGGCGCCGAGGCGCAACAGCTCGACGCCACGCGTCTCGCGCCCGTGATCCGGAAGTCGCTGCTCGTGCTGCTCGGCGCGGTGGGACTCGTGCTGCTCATCGCGTGCGCCAACGTGGCGAATCTCTTTCTCGTGCGCGCCGGCGGCCGGCGCCGCGAGATCGCCGTGCGACTGGCCGTGGGCGCGGGACGAACCCGACTCGTGCGCCAGCTCCTCACCGAGAGCATTCTGCTCGCGCTCGCGGGCGGCGTCGCCAGCATCGCGCTGGCCTGGTGGGGAACGCACGCGCTCGCCGCGCTCGGGCCCTCCAGCCTGTCGCGCATGCAGCGATTCTCCGGACTCGGCGCCGTGACGTTCGCGTCCATCAGGCTCGACGTCACCACACTCGTGTTCGCCGGCCTGCTGGCGCTCGTCACCGGAGTGGTGTTCGGACTGGTGCCGGCGCTGCAATCCACACATCCCTCGCTCACCGACGCGCTCAAGGAAGGCGACGCGATACCCCGCGGACGTGGCATCCATGCGTTCACCGCACGAAATCTGCTGGCCGTTGCCGAGATCGCGCTCGCGATCGTGCTGCTCGCCGGGTCGGGGCTCATGCTGCGCAGTCTCGGCAAACTGCTCCGGGTGCAGCCCGGCTTCGACGCAAGCCACCTGCTCACCTTGCGCCTCAACGCGCCGAACGGCTTCGGCCGCGACTCGCTGCCGCAGTTCTATCAGCAGATCCTCGACCGCATCGCCGCGATCCCTGGCGTCACCGGCGTCGCGTTGGGCGACTGCCCGCCGCTCAATGGCGGCTGCAACGGCACGGATCTCGTGCGACGCGACCGTCCTGCGCCCGCGCCGGACGGCATGCCGCTGGTGGGCGTGCACTGGATGACGCCAGCCTGGCCAGCCGTGCTGCGCGTGCCGCTCGAGCGCGGGCGGCTCTTCGACAGCGGCGACAGAGTGGGCGCACGCAAGTCCGTGCTCGTGAGCGAGACGGCCGCGCACACCATCTGGCCCGGCGAGGACCCCATTGGACGCCCTGTGAGCGTGGGGCAGGGCGGCTTCTGGGACGACACCGCGTACGTGGTGGGTGTGGTGGGCGATGTGCGCTTCTTCACGCTCGACTCGCTGCCCAGCGCCGATGTGTACCTGCCGTACGCGCAGTCACCATCGGGGCGAATGATGCTCTTTGTGCGCACCCCGGGCAGCCCGCTCACGCTCGCGGCCCCGGTGCGGCGCGCGCTGCACGAGCTGGCGCCCGAGCTTCCCGTGTACGACGTCGCCACCATGGAATCGCGCGTGGCCGACGCCACCGCGTACACGCGCTTCAGCACTGTGCTGCTCGCGCTCTTCGCCGCTGTAGCGCTCGCGCTCGCGACCATTGGCGTGTACGGTGTGATCTCCTACGTCGTGGCGCAACGCACGCGCGAGATCGGCATCCGCGTCGCGCTCGGCGCGACGCGCCGCGACGTCGTGGCGCTCGTCGTCGGACAGGGCGTCAGCATCGCCGCGGCTGGTGCCGTGCTGGGCATCGCGGCCGCGCTGGTCGCCACCCGCGTGCTGCGCTCACTGCTCTACGACGTAGCGCCGTCCGACCCGTGGACGTTCTCGGGGGTGGTGGGGGTGCTGGCGCTGGCGGTGATCTTCGCGAGCTGGATCCCGGCGCACCGCGCCGCCAGCATCCACCCGACGGAGGCGCTGAAGTAGGGAAGCGGCGCGCGGAGCGCGCCTGCGGGAAGCGCTTCGCTGCGGGAAGCGGCCAGCCGCCTACGGCGGTGGCCTGCGGGAAGGATCAAAAGTGGGAAGGATCAAAAGGGTCAGAGTCGATTGATTTTCAATCGACTCCGACCCTTTTGATCCCGGGCGATGACGCACGCTGTTTCGCCTTCCCCCAGCCGCGCGCCGTGCGGCGCTTCCCGCAGGGCGCTGGGCCGAAGGCCCGGTCGCCCGCTTCCCGCAGGCGCGCTCCGCGCGCCGCTTCCCTATCGGTTCGCCGCCGCCGCTTCGCTCCCAGCCGGCACCAGATCGAAGTCGTACACCAGGTGAATGCTGTCCGCCACGCTCAGAATCGACATCACCTTCGGCTTCTCGAGCTGGAAATCGGCAAACGTGAACCCCGTTGACGCCGTCCCGCGCACCGCGCCATTGCGAACGCCGGCCGTCACGCTCCACGTCGTGGGACGCGTCACACCCTTCACCGTGAGATCGCCCAGCACCGTGAACGACACCCGTCCCGACGTAGCCAGCGGCATGGTGAGTCCCTTGATCTCCTTCGGCACCAGCGTCACGGTCGGATACTTGTCGGTTTCCATCGTGCGGCGCCTGATGAAGCCGTCGCGCATGTCGCGGTCGCTCTTCAGGTACGAGATGTTCGCCACGAACTTCGACTCGGCGGGTACGACCTGCCCCTTGTCGTCAATCGTGATGCCGCCCGTGAGGCTGTCGGTCACGCCAACCGCGTCGCTCGGAAAGTTGACGCTGGCGAGCTGCTCGCGCACGAAGTAGCGGGCACTGTTGCCCTTGGGCGCGAGCACGTAGCGCGTCGGTCCCTGTTGGGGTACGGCGGGCTGCACCGTTGCGGCGGACGCCGAACTCCGCGCCGCGGCCACGCCCACCGCGCTCACACCGATAACCAGCAGGGCGACGCTCGCCGCCAGAAATCTCCTCTGCATGCATTCCCCTCCAAACGTATGGTCTTGAGTGCGCCGGCAAGCACATGGCGACCGACACGGTCCTCATAACCTACGCGTGGGGCATGCACACCGCTGTCACGCGATGTTGAAATTCTCCCACCACACTGCAGATTCCCGACGAGCTCACCGGTCCGGCGCGAGCCGGGCCGCCTGTTCGTCATTCTTCTTCGGGACCCTGCCATGCCGCGGGTATCGCTTCGCATTCTCGCCGCCGCGCTCTTCGCGCTCCCCTTCATCGTCGCCTTCCCTCGCGCCTTGGCCGCGCAGCAGCGTGCGCCGCGCACGGGTCAGCCCGTGGGCCCCGTCGACCCGCGCCGTTCGCAGACCGAGAAGCCGCCGCTCCACGCGAAGCACTGGCTCGCCATCACCGGCAAGCCGCTCTCCGCCACCGCGGGCGCGCTGATCTTCGCCAAGGGCGGCAATGCGGTCGATGCCGCGGTCGCGATGCTCGCCGCCGGCTGCACCATGTGGGACACGCTCTCCTGCGGCGGCGAAACGCAGGCCCTCATCTACGATCCGCACACGAAGAAGGTGATCGGGATCGACGCGCTCGGCGTCGCGCCCACGGGGGCCACCGCCGCATACTACCACAGCAAGGGGTATCGCTTTCCGCCAGAGTACGGACCGCTTGCCGCCGTCACGCCGGGCACCGTGGGCGGCATGCTGACGATGCTGGCGGAATACGGACACCTGTCGCTCAAGGAGGTGCTGGCACCCGCCATCCAGATGGCCGATGGCTACCCCATGGAGGCGCAGCTCTCGCGCACCATCGAGCATTACAAGGACTGGATCAAGAAGTGGAAATACTCGCCGGGCATCATGCTCACCCATCCCGGCGCCGCGTACGAGGCGCCCGAGCCGGGCGAGATCTTCGTGCAGAAGGATTTGGCCGCCACGTGGCGCAAGCTCGTGGACACCGAGCAGCAGGCGCTCAGGCAGGGGAAAACGCGCAAGCAGGCCATCTACGCGGCGTATGATCGCTTTTACAAGGGCGACATCGCGCGCGAGATCGTGCGCGGCGTGCGCGAGGACGGCGGCCTCTTCACCATGCAGGACCTCGCCAACTGGAGAGTGCGTATCGAGGAGCCGCTGCACACCACGTACAAGGGGATCGAGGTGTACAAGCTCCCCATTTGGCAGCAGGGCCCGGTGATGCTGCAGGCGCTCGACATGCTGGAGAACACCGACGTGAAAAGCATGGAATACAACTCGCCGAAATACATCCATGCACTCTACCAGGTGATGAATCTCGCGTATGCGGATCGCGATTTTTATTATGGGGACCCATACTTCCCCCCCGCCGAGCCCGTGGCGGGATTGCTGTCGAAGGCGTACAACACGGCGCGCTTCGAGACCATTGACTGGACGAAGAACGATCCGGCGGTGAAGCCCGGTGACCCGTATCCGTATCAGCACGGCACCAACCCGTTCGCCACGCTGCTGGCGGACTGGAAGGTGAGTGACTTCCTCCCTGTTCCCGCGCAGCCCGCGAGCGGGCAGCAGGACACACCGGTGCCGACGCCCGCGTCGGCCACTTCAGATGAGCGTCTGTCGGGCGCGTCGGAGTTCATCTCGCAGAACGCGACGGCGGCGGACTCCGCGTTCGAGCGCGACTTCTACGCAGGGACGACGTCCATCGAGGCAGCGGACGAGGAAGGGTGGGTCGTTTCGGTGACCCCGAGCGGTGGCTGGGTGCCCGCGGTCATCGCGGGACATACCGGGATCGGGTTGAGCGAGCGCGCGCAGAGCTTCGTCACAGACCCGAAGGACGGCCCGTTCAACGTGATCGAACCGGGCAAGCGCCCGCGCGTGACGTTGACGCCGACGCTCGCGATGAAGAATGGGAAGCCGTACCTCGCGTTCGCCGTGCAGGGCGGCGACTCGCAGGACCAGAATCTCCTGCAGTTCTTTCTGAATGTGGTGGAGTTCGGGATGACGGTGCAGCAGGCGGTGGAGGCGCCGAACATCAACAGCTTTCAGATGCGGTCATCGTTTGGGATGCACGAGTCGGAGCCAGGACGAATGCTGGTGGCGACGTCGTTGCCGGATTCGACGAGAGAGGCGTTGAGGAAGATGGGGTATACGCTGGTGTTCGCGCAGCGGACGTCGGGGCCGATCAACGCGATCCTCTTCGACAGCGCCCATCACTCGATGTGGGGCGGGTCGAGCAATCATGGGGAGGATTACGGAATTGCGTGGTGAAGTGGCGAGCCGTGTGCGTTGCCGGTTGCCGCCTGGATGAGCACCCCCACAGTAAGCGCTCCAGTCGATGCCGACAGCTCCGGTCAGCCGCACCTGACCCGCCGCTTCGGTCTTCTCCCGGCGACCGCGCTCAATATGACGAACATGATCGGCGTGGGACCGTTCATCACGATCCCGCTGCTCATGTCCGCGCTGGGTGGTCCACAGGCGATGCTCGGCTGGATCGTGGCGCTCATCATCGTCGTCTGCGACGGCATGGTGTGGAGCGAGCTCGGTGCGGCCATGCCCGGATCCGGCGGCTCATTCGGCTATCTGCGAGAGGCGTTCGGGCGGGAGCGCGTCGGGCGCCTCATGGCGTTCCTCTTCGTCTGGCAGTTCGTGCTGAGCGGCCCGCTGGAGATCGCGTCCGGCTACATCGGCTTTGCCGACTACGCGACGTACATCTGGAAAGGACTCACCAGGCCGCAGGTTCTCGCGTTGATCACGGTGGTGGGCGTGATCAACATCGCCCTGCTCTACCGGCGCATCCACTCGATCGCGAAGATCACGATCTCGCTGTGGATCGGCACGCTCGTGACGGTCCTCGCCGTGATCGTGACCGGCGCGATGCACTTCGATCCGAAGGTCGCCTTCGATTTCCCCGCGGGCGCATTCAATTTCTCGATCGGATTCTTCCTCGGCCTCGGCGCGGCGTCGCGTATCGGGATCTACGATTACCTCGGCTACTACGACATTTGCTACATTGGCGATGAGGTGCGCGATCCGGGACGCGTGATCCCGCGGTCGATCCTCATCAGCACGGCCGCCGTGGCGGTCATCTACTTCGGGATCAACCTCTCGATCGTCGGCGTGGTGCCGTGGCGCGACTTCGTGCCGGCGGCGGCTCACCCCGAATCGAACTTCATCGTGTCGATCTTCATGCAGCGGATCTACGGCGCACCGGTGGCCGCCGCCTTCACGCTGCTCGTGCTGTGGACCGCGTTCGGATCGGTGTTCGCGCTGCTCCTGGGCTACTCGCGGATTCCCTATGCCGCCGCGGAGAGCGGCTACTTCTTCCGGATCTTCGGTCGCCTGCATCCCACCCGGGGATTCCCATACGTCTCGCTCCTCGTGCTCGGCGTGATCTCGATTCTCGCCGGCTTCTTCTCGCTCGGCACGGTGATCGATGCGCTGATCGTGACCAGGATTCTGGTGCAGTTCATGGGGCAGATCGTCGGCCTGATCCTCCTGCGAAAGCGCGCGCCGCAGTTGCGTCGCCCGTACCGGATGTGGTTCTACCCGATCCCGGCGCTCGTCGCGCTGCTCGGATGGATCTTCGTGTTCGCGACGACGCAGGCGCGCGTGATCCTGTTTGGCATTGGCGTGCTGGTGCTGGGCTGTCTGGCATTTCTGGTGTGGTCGTGGCGATCGCAGCGTTGGCCCTTCGGCATTCTGGAGACGGCATCGTGAAGCGCATGTGGAGCATGTTGGTTGTCATGCTGGCCTGCGCGGCAGCGGCGCGCGCGCAGGACCGGCGGATGCTGCGCGGCGGCTGGCTGATCCAGTCGTCAGCCAGAGCCGGCACCAACGGCGCACGGATCTCCACCGCTCGCTACCAGCCGCGCGACTGGTATCGCGCAACGGTGCCGTCCACCGTCGTCGGCACGCTGGTGGAGGACGGCGTGTATCGTGATCCGTTCTTCGGCATGAACCTGCGCTCGCTGCCGGGCATGACGTACAAGATCGGCGCGAACTTCGTGCACACGGCCATGGCGCCCGAAAGTCCGTTCGCGGTTGCCTGGTGGTACCGCACGACCTTCACGACGCCGGCTGGCACGCGCGGCAGACGCGTGACGCTGGGCTTCGACGGGATCAATTACCGTGCGAACATCTGGCTGAACGGCCGGAGGCTGGCGGACTCGAGTCGGATTGCCGGCACCTATCGCCGCTACGAGCTTGACGTGACCGACGCATTGACCACTCGCGGCGCGAACGTCCTCGCCGTCGAGATCTTCGCACCCACACCGCCCGACCTGCAGACCACCTGGGTCGACTGGAATCCCTCGCCACCCGACAAGGACATGGGGCTGTGGCAGCCCGTCTGGCTGAGCTCGAGCGGCGACGTGGTCGTGCGCTATCCGGAAGTCGTGAGTCACGTCGACACCAGCACGCTGCGGAGCGCGGATCTCACGGTGGCGGCGGAGCTGCGGAATCTCGCATCGCACCCGGTCACAGGGACACTGCGCGGCCGCATCGACAGCATCGCGTTCAGCAAGCCGGTGACGCTGCAACCGCACGATAGCGTGCTCGTGCGATTCACGCCCGACAGCTTTCCCCAGCTCCATGTCGCGAACGCGCGGCTCTGGTGGCCGGCGGCGCTGGGCAAACCGGAGCGCTACGATCTCGACCTCGAGTTCACGAGCGGCGGACGCGTGTCGGATTCCTCGCACATCGCGTTCGGCATCCGCGAAATCACGTCCGAATCCACGCCTACGGGCGGCAGGCTGTTTCGCATCAACGGGCGTCGCATCCTGATTCGAGGCGGCGGGTGGGCGCCGGACATGTTCTTCCGCCCGCAGCCGGACCGGCAGGCGGTACAGCTCCGCTACGCGCTCGACATGCACCTCAACGCCATGCGGCTCGAGGGCAATTACGAGAACGACCATTTCTGGGAGCTGACCGACAGTCTCGGGATTCTCGTAATGACCGGCTGGGTGTGTTGCAGCGCGTGGGAGGAGTGGCCCAAGTGGGGACCGGAGCAGTACACCGTGGCGGCCGCATCGCTGCGTGACCAGATCCGGCGACTGCGCGCGCACCCCAGCGCGCTCGTCTGGCTCAATGGCAGCGACAACCCGCCGCCGGCCAACGTCGAGCAGATGTACCTCGACATCGAGCGGCAGGAAGCCTGGCCGAATCCGACGATCTCGTCGGCGAGCGCCAAGCCGGCGCAGTACTCCGGGGCGAGCGGCGTGAAGATGACGGGCCCCTACGACTGGGTGCCGCCGTCATACTGGCTGCAGGACAGCACGCACGGCGGCGCCTGGGCGTACAACACCGAAACGAGTCCCGGCGCAGCCGTACCGCCCATCGAGAGCATGCGGCGAATGATTCCCAAACGCGACATCAAGTGGCCGCTCGACAGCGTGTGGCTCTACCATGCCGCGGGCGGTCAGTTCACGCATCTGCTCGATCGATTCGACACGGCAATGACCAGACGGTACGGAGCGCCCGGCAGCGCCGAAGACTTCACGCGCACGTCGCAGCTCATGACCTATGAGGGCGAACGGGCGATGTTCGAGGCGTACCGGCGCAACAAGTACGTGTCGACCGGCGTGATTCAGTGGATGTTCAACAACGCGTGGCCGTCCATCTACTGGCATCTCTTCGACTGGTACCTGCGGCCGGGGGGCGGTTACTTCGGGGTGAAGCGGGCAAATGAGCCGCTGCACGTGATGTTCTCGTACGACGACCGCAGCATCGCAGTAGTGAACGGAACGCAGTCGCCCGTGAGCCACGCACGCGTGTCGGCGCGCGTGCTGTTGATGGACGGGACGGTCAACTCGACACGAGACACGGTGCTCGACCTGCCGGCCGACTCGAGCGTCCGTGTGTTCGTGCTGCCTGAACCGTCTGGTATCAACGGTGCCTATTTCGTCGATCTGCGCCTGACCGGCGATGGCGGTCGCGAGCTGGGCAGGAACTTCTACTGGCTGTCCACGCATCCCGACGTGCTGGCGGATACCTCGACCTGGTACATGACGCCGGTCAGGGAGTACGCGGACTATACGGCGCTCCGGAGCATGCCGGCGGCGACCGTGATCGCAACCGCCCGGTTCACCACGGCGGCTGGCAACACGCAGGCGCGCGTTACGCTCACGAACCCGGGCAAGACGCTGGCGTTCTTCGTGCGCCTGCAACTGGCGGGGCATGACGGACAGGACGCGCTGCCGGTGTTCTGGGAGGACAACTACGTCTCGCTGCTGCCTGGTGAGACGCGCACGCTCACCGCGACGGTCCGCACGCGCGACCTCGGCGGCGCGGCGCCACGCGTGATCGTGAGCGGCTGGAACGTGCGCCGGACCGCCGTGCGCTGAACGCGCACGGCGAGGCATGACGCTGCTCGCCGCGCGCCTCCGTCGTCCTTCAGCACCCTCCCGTATTCGCAGTCCAGTTGCCGGCGTCGCCCTCGCCAATGCCGGGGGCGTCGTACGATCCGCTGCCGCCTCCTGTCGTCCGATCCAGTGTGCCCGTGGCAGTCCCGCCGGTGTACATCACCGAAACGTTGCCGCCCGAATCGAGCGTGCCCTGCAACTGGCCAGCTCCGGTTGCCACACCCGTGAGGTTGTTGTTCTTGTCGATGACGACGTTCCAGGTGCCGCCGCCGTTCCCCTCCGTGCTCGAGTACGTGCCGCAGAACACATATACGGTCGCGGCATCGGCGGAGACCGTCCACAACCCGGTCTTGCCGTCGGGGAACGTGGAGGTGCCGGAAAACACCCCGTTCGTCGCCGTATAATTGCCGGCGAGCCCGTATCCACTCCCGGCCAGGACGAGCTGCGGATTGCCGTTCGCGTTGTAGGTGCCGGTCAACTGGATGACGCTGCCGCCCGTGAGGGAGAGCGTTCCCGTGACGGTGACCGGCCCGCTGGCGGCCTCGGCCTCGCGCACGAAGGCAAACCGGGCCGGGCTGGCGGATCGGATGGCAGCCGACGCGGGAAACGAAAGGG
>DASUKE010000030.1:0-45674 GCA_036278895.1 Gemmatimonadaceae bacterium | reverse complement strand
CCCACCATTCCCCATTCCCGATTGCCGATTCCCGTCAGCATTTCAATCGACTCTGACCCCTTTGATTCCTGACCCCATTGATCCTCCGCCCATCCTGTCCGGCTCGCCGAATGATGGGTACATTGGCCCGATGCGCTCCCTGATTCTTCTGGCCCTTGCGCTGCTGGCCGCGCCCCGGGCATCCGCTCAACGCGCCGAGGGCGACTATATCGAGCATGACTTCCACTTCGCCAGTGGCGAGTCACTCCCGGAGCTGCGCATTCACTATGTGACGCTCGGCCATCCGCGCCGCGACTCGGGCGGCGTCGTGCGGAACGCCGTGCTCATGCTGCATGGCACGACGGGCAGCGGCACCGGTCTCGTCCGGCCGATGTCACTGCTGTTTGCGCCCGGCGCGCCGCTCGACACCTCCACGCATTACATCATTTTCCCCGACGGCATCGGCCACGGCCGGTCGAGCAAGCCGAGCGATGGACTCGGTACGCGCTTCCCGAAGTACACGTACGATGACATGGTGGACGCGCAACGCCGACTCCTCGTGGACGGACTCGGCGTGAACCACCTGCGACTCGTCATGGGCACGTCCATGGGGTGCATGCACGCCTGGGTGTGGGGCGAGCGCTACGCCGGGTTCGCGGATGGCCTCGTACCACTCGCCTGTGCGCCAACCGAGATAGCCGGCCGGAACCGCATGATGCGCGAATTGATCATCAATGACATCGAGAGCGATCCCGACTGGAAGAACGGGACCTATCACACGCCCCCGCTCCGCGGCTTGCGCGCCGCCATGGGCATCCTGTTCGTCATGACGTCGGCCCCGCTCGTGCAGCAGCGTCAGGCACCCACGCGCGCGCAGGCCGACTCCGAAATTCTGGCCTACATCGACCACCACGCCCGTGCGCTCGACGCCAACGACGTGATCTACGCATTCGAGGCGTCGCGCTTCTACGACCCTTCCGGACAGCTCGAGAAGATCACGGTGCCGGTGCTCGCCATCAATTCGGCGGATGATTTCGTGAACCCACCGGAGCTGGGGCTCATGGAAAAGCTGATGCCCCGCGTGAAACACGGCCGCTACGTGCTTGTTCCCACGAGCAGCCACACGTTCGGCCACGGCACGCACTCGCACCCGGAAGTCTGGGGCAGCTATCTGGCCGCGTTCCTCGACTCGCTGCCGTACACGGGTACTCGTCCCACGAGCCCTACGAGTGCCGCTCCTCACCGGGCGCATGGAACCGCGCGGCATACACGGCAAGGGGCAGGTAGTTGAATCCCACGCCGATCAGCCACACTCCAAACGCCACATTCTTCCCCTCCTTGATCGCCGTCTTCCGAAGCGTCATCATCGGCCCATCATTCGCCCTTCCGGAGTTCATCCGTGCTCGTCCGTGCCCTCGCTCCCCTGGCGCTGCTGCTCCTCGCCCCACCGGCTCTCGTTGCCCCTGCGCACAGCCCCGCTGCGCCGCTCACACAGCCGGCTCCCACACTCGCATCCACCCCGCCCATGGGGTGGAACAGCTGGAATCACTTCGCGTGCGATGTGAACGAACAGACCATCCGCGAGACCGCCGATGCCATGGTGTCGAGCGGGATGCGCGATGCGGGATATCGCTATGTCGTGATTGACGACTGCTGGCAGGTGTCACGGGATGCTGCGGGCACTCTCGTCGCCGACCCACAGCGCTTCCCCCACGGCATCAAGGCGCTCGCCGATTACGTGCATTCGAAGGGCCTCGAGTTCGGCATTTACACGGATGCGGGTACCAACACCTGTCAGGGACGTCCCGGTACGCTGGGGCACGAGGTGCAGGACGCACGCACGTTCGCTGCCTGGGGCGTGGACTACGTAAAGGAGGACTGGTGCCATGCACGCGGTCTGGACGCCCCCACGCAGTACCGCAAGTTCCGCGATGCGCTCACGCGCACGGGCCGACCGATAGTTCTCAGCCTCTGCGAGTGGGGCTACAATCAGCCGTGGGATTGGGCGCCGAAGATCGGCCAACTGTGGCGCACGACGGATGACATCGAGGACAAGTGGGGCTCGATGCTGAGCAACCTCGATCAGTCGGCACAGCACGCCACCGTCGCCGGCCCGGGCCACTGGAACGATCCGGACATGCTCGAAGTGGGCAACGGCGGCATGACCAGCGATGAATATCGTGCACACTTCAGTTTGTGGGCCGTCATGGCGGCGCCACTCATCGCCGGCAATGACCTGCGCGCCATGACCGACACCACGCGCGCCATCCTCACCAACCCTGAAGTGATTGCCGTGGATCAGGACGCACTCGGCGCGCAGGGATTTCTCGTCTCGGAAGGGCCGCCCGATCTCCAGGTGTGGGCCAAGCCGTTGCACGACGGCTCACGCGCCATGGTGCTGTTCAATCGCTCGGACACCTCCGCGAAGATCACCGCTTCATTTCACCGCGCCGGGTTGTATGCCGATTCGGCCACGGTGCACGATCTCTGGTCGCACCGGGATCTCGGGACGTTCGGCGGATCGTTCGCGACCACTGTTGCGCCGCATGCCGTCGTCATGATCCGGGCGACCGCGGCCACACGCCACTAGCCCCGCGTCCGCAGACGGCCAGCCGTCCAGCCATGCGCGTGCGCCCGCTGCGCCGTGAGGACCGCTCCGACGTGGAGCGCCTGCTTGTATCAACCGGCATGTTCTCGGCGGTGGAGATCGCGACCGCGCTCGAGCTGGTTGATGCCTCCATCACCAGCCCTGACACCAGCGGCTACTTCGTCTTCGTGCTCGACCTCTCGAACGATCCCGCCACGCGTGACGTGCGCGGGTACGTGTGCTTCGGGCCAACGCCGCTCACCGACGGCACGTATGATCTCTACTGGATCGCCGTGGAACGCAAGGCGCAGGGCAACGGATATGGTCGGACGCTGCTGGAATTTGTCGAGCACGCGGTGCGGGAGCGCGCCGGACGTCTGCTGCTCATCGAGACGTCCTCCCAGGACGCATACGGTGGCACCATCCGCTTCTACGAGCGCAATGGCTATCCGCTCATTGCGCGCATTCCGGACTTCTACAAGCCGCGGGACGACAAACTGGTCTTCGCGAAGAAACTCTGAACGGTGAGGTTCTCCGACATCACGCGATTCGTGGCATTCGAGGGATGGTCCGGACACAGCACGTCGCCGCCGGCTGATCAGAATCCCGGCGGCCGTGCTCCTGCCACGTTCACCGCGCGCTCGAGTGCGAGTCCTGCGCGCGCGATCGTGCCTTCGTCGAACAGACGCCCAACGAACGTGACGCCGTGCGGCACGCGGCGCGGCGGCGAGAATTTCGGCAGCGGGTGCGCCGGATCGGGCGCCCAGTCGCTGCGCGCCTCGGAAACCTCCACGAAACCGGCGCGCAGCGTGAGCGAGGGATGCCCCGTGAAGTTCGTGATGGTGAGCATCTCGTCGCGCAGTGACGGCACCAGCAGCACGTCAACGGTTGCAAAGAGGCGCGCCATCTCCTGCGCGAACTTCCTCCGCAGACGATCCGTCTGCACGAAGTCCACCGCCGACAGGAAGCGCGCGCTGCGAAAGAGATTCGGCCACGCGTCCCGCACCTGCGGCTTGATCTCGTTCACGCGCCCACTGAGCGTCAGCTCCTCGAACGCGGCCGCCGCTTCGGCGAAGAGAATCACGTTGAGCGAATCCACGGGCCAGTCCGGAAGTATCACCTCCGTGGGAATCATGCCCAGCGTGCGCACCGTCTGCAGCGCGGCCCGATCCACATCCGTAGCGGGACTCTCCTTCATCCACGTGGGGAAGTAACCCACGCGGAGCCCTCGCACCGGTGCACCGGCATCGAAGTCGAGCATGCTGGGCACGCTCGCCACATCGCCCGCATCCGGACCCGAGATGGCGTGCAGCACGAGCATCGTGTCCTCCACGCCGCGCGCCATGGGACCAAGCTTGTCGAGCGACCAGCAGAGCGTCATCGCGCCGGTACGCGGCACCCGGCCATACGTGGGGCGCAGCCCCGTCACACCGCAGCGCATGCTGGGACTGACGATGCTGCCCTCCGTCTCGCTGCCGATCGCGAATCCCACCAGTCCCGCCGCCGTGGCTGCGCCGGGGCCGGCGCTCGAGCCGGACGCACCTTCCTCCAGCAGCCAGGGATTCATGGTCTGGCCGCCGAACCAGATGTCATTGAGCGCGAGCGCGCCCATGCTCAACTTCGCCACGAGTACCGCACCCGCTTCATGCAGCCGCCGCACCACGACCGCGTCGGTATCGGGCACGCGGTGGCGATACGGCTCCGCGCCATACGTGGTCGCGATGCCGGCGGTGTCGAGGAGATCCTTGGATCCCCATGGAATCCCGTGCAACGGACCACGATAGTGGCCCGCGGCGATCTCGGCGTCCGCCTGCCTTGCCTGCCGGAGCGCGAGATCCTTCGTGAGCGTGATGACGCACCGCAACTTCGGATCGAATCGCTGGAGGCGCTCGAGGTAGATGCCCGTGAGCCGTTCCGACGTCAGCCGGCGCGCCTGGATCCAGCGCGCCAGCCGCGATACGGGCGCGAACGCGATCTCCGCATCGCTGGAGGGAAGCGGACCCGGATCCGCGCTGCTCCGAACGAATCGATCGCGTTCGTCATGCGCATGCGTGCCCGGAGGCATCGGGTCCCAGCGCGTCGCCGGCGCGAGTGCCGGTTCCAGCGTGACCTTTCGCGGACCGCTGCGGCGCTCCAGATATGGCGCCATCGCCTTTGGCCAGCTCGCTGCGGCCATCGCGCGCTCCGCCTCGCTCATCTCGACCTGCGCGAGCTTCTCCGCCTCGGCGAATGTGGCCGCCGAGACCGGTGGCCCGGCAGCCGGCGCGGTGCCGAACGTCGGCGGCGCACCCGCCGGCGCACCCGCCGGCGCACCCGCCGGTGCGCCACCCGGGGTACCAGCCGAGCCGGCCACCGGTCTTTCGCCCTGGTTTCGACACGCCGCGGCGACGCCAATCAGGCCAAGCGGTGCACGAATGAGAAATTGTCTGCGCGAATTCATATCGCTCGCTCCGTGTCGGCGGTTCGTCGCCAGAGATTGTACGAACCGGATGCGCTCGCGGATAGGTCACGGGGCATCGAAAATGGGCCGGAAGATCCACACGATGACCGGCGCCGCTGACCGGTCTGCGCGAGTGCTTCGGCTTTCGGTCCCAACCAAATCCCACGCCGACTTGTCGAATCTATTGGCCGCGTGTCGCGCCTGGCCCGCGCCACGACTACCGAACTACACAGATCCCTCGCTGGAGCTCGCCGATGGACCGATTCTGGCCTGACCTGCGCCATGCAGTGCGCGCCCTGCGGCGAGCCCCGGCCTTCACGCTCGTTGCTGTGGTCACGCTTGCCCTCGGCATCGGCGCCAACAGCGCAATCTTCTCCGTGGTCAACGCGGTGCTGCTCGAACCCCTGCCGTATCGCAGTCCTGGCCAGCTCGCGCTCATCTGGAGCCGGTGGACAAACTTCGACAAGACCTGGCTGTCGCCCGCCGAATACCTCGACTATCAGCAGCAGCACCAGCTCTTCAGCGACGTCGCCGCGTGGGGAGAGAACGGCGATGTCACGCTCACGGGCGAGGCCGGTCCGGAGAGTACAGAAGGGATTGTTGCCACGGCGAACTTTCTGCACGTACTCGGCATGCGCCCGGCGCTCGGCCGCGCGTTCAGTGAAGCGGAGGACATCCCCAACGGGCCGCCGGTGGTGATGCTCGGCTACGATCTCTGGCAGCACCGCTTTGGAGGCGACGCAGGTATCGTCGGACGGAGCATCGTCATCGACGGCACCAGTCAGCAGGTCGTGGGGGTACTACCGGCGACCTTCCGTTTCCCGCTCGAGTTCCAGAGTCTGTCGGCCGCCCAGGTCGTCCAGCCCATGCAGCTCGACCGAAGTGCGCCGGAACGCGGCAGCCACGGCATCTACGGCATCGCCCGGCTTCAGCCCGGTGTGACCCCGGCCACCGTGACGACCGCGCTTCGCGCCCTCACCCAGCGCTGGACGCGGGAAGGACTCTATCCGCCCGACATGCGCTTCAGCGCGTTCGCGGAGTCGCTGCAGCAGGAGGTGAGCGGCGGCGCTCGCGTCGCGCTCCTGGTCCTCGCCGCCGCGGTAGGACTGCTGCTGCTCCTCACGTGTGTGAACGTTGCCAATCTGCTCCTCGCTCGCGCCGACGGCCGTTTGCGCGAGGTAGCGGTGCGTTCAGCGCTCGGAGCGGGCAGAGCGGATCTGCTGCGACTGGCGATCGCGGAAGGATTGCTGCTCGGACTCTCCGGTGGTGTGCTCGGGTTGGCGCTGGCGTGGGCCGGCGTGCGTGTGCTCATTGCGCACGCGCCGACGTCGGTGCCGCGACTGGCCGAGCTGACGGTGGATGGACGCGTGCTGCTCGTGACCGCCCTCCTGGCGATCGGCACGGGGCTGGCGTTCGGCATCGTACCAGCGCTGCGCGCCGCGCACGTGGACCTGTCCAGCGCGCTACGCGAGGGAGCGCGCGGCACGAGCGGGGGCGTGGATCGTCGCCGTGGACGTACGCTGCTCATCGCCCTGGAAATGGCGTTCGCCGTGCTGCTCGTGCTCGGCGCAGGCCTCACCGTGCGCTCCTTCCGCAACCTGCAGCGCATCCCGTTGGGTTTCGATCCTGGCCACGTCCTGTCGCTGCGCCTGGCGCTGCCCGCCACGCGCTACGATTCGGCGGCGCCGGTTGCCGCCTTCTACGAGGAGCTCGGCAACCGCGTGCGTGCGCTCCCCGGAGTGCAGGCCGCGGGATTCGTGCGGCGGCTGCCGCTGGCATCGCAGATCGGCGACGCGGGCATGCGCATCCAGGGCCGCCCCGTGCCGCCTGGCGAGCAGGGCCGCTCCGGCGACTGGCAGGTGGTGAGCCCGGGATACTTCGAGGCTATGCATGAGCGCCTCGTGCGCGGGCGCTTCTTCACCGCGGCGGACGCAGCGGATGGCGCTCTCGTGGCCGCCATCAACGAAACCATGGCACGCGAATATTTTCCCGGAGAGGATCCCATCGGCCAGCGCATCGCCATCGGCGGCGACACGACGAAGTGGCGAACCATCATCGGCGTGATTGGTGATGTGCACCACAACTCGCTCCTCGCTCCGGTGAAGCGGAAGTGGTTCGTGCCGCTGGCGCAGTGGGGGATGCTCTTCGGTGCGCCGCAGCGGTCCATGACGCTGGTGGTGCGCTCATCGGCGAACCCGCTCGCGCTCGTGAATCCAATCCGCCGCCTGGTGCACGACGCGGATCCGGATGTCCCCCTGACACACGTGCAGACGTTGAACGATGTCGTGTCGGCCGCCACGCGCGAGCAGCGCTTCACGATGTCGGTGATGGCGGGATTCGCGGCGCTGGCGCTGCTGCTCGCTGCCGTCGGCACCTACGGCGTCATCTCGTACGCCGTGGGGCAGCGCACGCGGGAGATCGGCATCCGTCTGGCGCTCGGCGCCAGCGTCCCGGCCGTGACCGGAATGGTTCTGCGGCAGGGCATGCTGCCCGCCGGCGCTGGGGTAGCGCTCGGGCTCGCCGCCGCTCTGCTGTTGACCCGCTATCTGCGCACGCTGCTCTATCACGTGGCTCCAGTGGACCCGCTCACCTTCGCGGCAATGCCCGTACTCCTGCTGCTCGTGGCGGCGGCCGCCGTGCTGATTCCCGCGATGCGAGCCAGTCGCATCGATCCCCTGGAAGCACTGCGAGCGGAATGACCGCCTGGTCAGCGTGCGTCGTGTGCGGCGTGCTCCACGAGGCCGCTCGCCTGTGCCGGAAACACGAGCGGCAATGTGAGCGTGAACGTCGTGCCGACGCCGTATGTGCTCGACACCGTGACGTGACCACCCAGGTGATTCATGAAATTGCGCACGATGCTGAGACCCAGGCCGGTGCCGCCGACCTCGCGTGTCATTGATTGATCCACCTGGCGGAAGTCCTCCCAGATCACGTCGAGATCGCCGGGCCGGATGCCAATGCCCGTGTCGGCTACCGCGACGTGCAACACGTCCTCATCGCGTTCCACCGTGACAGTAATGCCGCCCTGGCTGGTGAACTTGATGGCGTTCGAGAGCAAATTCAGCAGGATCTGCTTGAACTTCTGGCGATCGGTCCGGATCACCGAACAGCCGTCGCACATGGACACCGAGAAGGTGAGCCCGCGCTTCTTCACCAGCGGCTCGATCTGCTGATCCAGTTCGGCGATCACGCGGCGCAGATCCACGTCCTCGTACGTCACGGGCATCTTGCCGGCCTCGATCCTCGCGAGATCGAGAATGTTGTTGATCAGCGCGAGCAGATCCTGGGCCGCGGCGCCGATGCGCCGCATCGCGTCATGCTGGCGGCTGTTCAGCGGTCCGTAGATCTCATCACTTACCAGCGCCGAATGCCCCATGATGGCGTTGATCGGCGTACGCAGCTCATGTGACATGTTCGCCAGGAAGTCGGACTTGAGCTTGTTGGCCTTCTCCACCTCCTGGGACTGCCACTTGAGCTGTTCGTTCTGTGTTTCCAGATCGCGCGTCGCGGCGCGGACGCGGGCCTCGAGCTCGGTGGAGAACGCCTTGAGCTCGCGGTAGAGCCGCTCGTTCTCCACCTGCTTCGTCAGATCGTGCAGCACGGAGACGATGGCCACGGCCTCGCCGCGCTCGTCGGGGATCTTTCCGGACACCACTTCAATGGGCAGCTCGGCGCCGTCCTCCGGACGCACGAGCGTCATGCGCTCGTGCCGGGCACGGTCTCCCGACAGCGAGAACTCGGCAATGAAGGTCGAGAATCTCGTGTCATTGCCGAGCACCGCGCGCTTGACGCGGTACTCGTACGCGCTGCGTCCCGTGTCGCCCACCTCGAAGAGTTGCTCCGCCTTCTCGTTCATGAGCAGGATCTTCGCCTGATCGTCCGTGACGAGAATCGGGTCGGCCACGTTGCCGAGTATCACATTGAGCCGATCGCGCTCCTTGGTGGCCTGGATGCGGGCCTGTCGCAACTGGTGGACCTGGCGCTCGAGCTCTTCGGAGGCCAGGCGCAGGTCCGTCACATCGCGCAGCACCGACAGCACGGCGCCGCCCCGCTCGTCACCGTTCAGCGGATGCGCCAGCAGCTCGAACAGGAGGTCGGTTCCCTCGCCCGGATCCACCAGATTCAGCTCGCGTGGCGCTGACCGCTCGCCCGCCGTCATGACCGCGCGCGCGAGTCCCGAAGTGAACAGCAGATTGTTCATCTCCAGCGCGCGCCGCCGCCCCGGCGAATCGGCATCGGATGCGGCGAGCAGATGCTCCGCGCGTGCATTCTGGACGAGAATGTTGTTCGCCGCATCCGTGATGACAACGGGATCCGGGAGCGCGTTCATCATGAGCGTGAGCCGGCCCGACAGTTGCCTGAGCCGCTCCGCCTCGCTGCGCACCAGGGCCAGCTCCGAGAGCCGGCTGAGCACCGGCCCACAGAGCGATGCGAGCTGGATGAGCTGCGGCACGACGGCATCGTCCAGGTCCCTGGCGTCGAGCACGAAGACGCCGCCGGACGACTGGCCGAAACGTGGAGCGTTCGCCAGCGATTCGGCACCACTGGCGTGCAGCAGCTCCGCGGCGTGCGAGGGTGACAGCAGCGCGGGTGCGCCGCGCTGATACGGCCGCGGCATCGGGAGCGCGAGCCAGTCTTCGATCGGCGACCGGTGCGCGAACGTCGCATTGCGCCGACGTGCCGGCTGCAGCCCGAGGGTGGCAACCACCAGCGGATTCGACAAATCGCCCAGTGAAATCGGCGCGAATGACAGCAGGGGCGGGTCGAACCCCGACTGCCCCACAACGACGAGGCTGTCGGTGGCGGATTGCACCTCGAGCAGGCAGCACCGCGCGACTCCTGCACTGCGTGCCAGCTCGGTGACGGCGAACGTGGCCCCCGTCGCAAAGTCGGGCGCGTGCGTGAGCGTCGCGAGAAAGTCGAGTGGCTCCCGGCGCGCTAGGCCCGGTGTGCCGGCCATCACGCTCGAACCGGTCATGACATCAGCTGACGCGCCCCGGTGCGAGGAGCTGATCGAGTCGCGACCGCAACTCGATGTTCTCACGCTGCACGCGCTCCAGCTCGGTCTCGGTGAGTGTGCCGGGGATCTCGCGCGGCCGCGATCCTGGCGCCGTCATGCCCACCGCCTCCGAGTACTTGAGATACGTGTCGATGGACGCCACCACGATGCGTGCCTCGACCGTCACGAGATCGATACCCACCAGTGACACGCGGACCCACGCATCAATGACGATCCCCTTGTCCAGCACACGATCCAGGACGTCGATGAGGGAACTGCCACCGGGCGAACGCTCTATTGCCATGACGTGCTCACTCCGTGAGAGGAGGTTCGGGACCAGCCTGCCCGGCGCGTGGTCCGGTTGATGGCGACGGACCCGCCAGCGCGTCGAGCCGACGCTCGAGCCGGGCGAGTCGGTCCTCGAGGTCGTCGCCGTTTGTGAGGTGCGGTACCGTCGCCACTGCCGTCAGGCGCGGATCGTATCGCCACCAGTTCAATCCAATCTGCTCCGCCTTGTCGATGGAGCACACGAGCAGGCGAACCTGAATCGTCAGCAACTCGACGTTCGCCAGGTTGATCTTGATGTCTCCTGCAATGACGAGGCCCTTGTCCAGCACCCGGTCGAGAATCTCAACGAGGCCGTGGCTGCGTGTGGAAACGGGGTGCTCGGACAATCCGCTGTACTCCGGTGTCAATGTACGCTACGCTCGTGTCGACGTCGCGCCGCGGTGCTCGCGCTGCTCACCGCAGGCGCCCCAGCGGCCCCAGGTCGATGTTGAGATCGTCGTCGGTGAGATGAAAGACGGATTTCAGTTCGTCCATGCGCTCGTTCAGCCGCAGCAAGGCCAGTCCCAATCGTTCGACCTGCTCATCGGTGAGCGACCCGCTATCCATTCGGCGCACCGCCTGGTGCTCCAAGACATTCCTCAATAGTTCGACCACTGTCAAGACGAGGCGCGCCAACCCGCTGTCCAGGTTCTCCGGCAGCGCGTTTATGCGCCCCGGCAGGGCCTGCGCGACCGCGCGCAGTTCCGCCGCGAATGCATCGATGCTTCCCGCCGTCGCCTCCACGCGTGGGACGTTCGAGGCATCGGCGCCCGTGGCGTCAGGATCACTCATTCGCGGCAGCGCAGAATGTATACGGAGCCCATGGACCAGTCAGCATGAGGCGCAGTCCCCAACGCACTTCCACCACCGCGTGTACGATGTCGCGGTGCCGCGCAACCAGCCCGCGCGGCACCAGATGCGCCGCCTCCAGCAGCGGCACCGCGGCATGCACGGAGACGCCAGCGGTCTCTCGCACGACCCCGCTCGTCTGGCGCGCGATCTCCTCGTGCAATTGACGGGCCCGGCGCTCCGTGTCCTGTTGAGCCTGCTGGCGCCCGCGCAGCCAGTCCAGATACGCGCGTCCCGAGTGACGCGGTGCCTCGCTGCCCCGTCGCTCACCGCCCGACGCATCCGCTTCGTTCAGCAGAACTCGCAGGGTCATCTCCACGCAGTCGCGCACGCGCTCAGTCGAGCGAATCAGCGTGTCTTCTCGTTCGCGCATCCAACGTCGCAGATCGTCGTCGTCCCCCGCCACCTGCCCCAGGCGTGCGGGCACGGGCGTCGCATGCGACATGGCCGTGCGCACCACGGCGTCATGCGCCCGGGCGTTGGCCAGCGTGCCGGCGATGGACGTGCCCGGAACGGTGCTCACCCAGGCATCCAGCTCGCCGCACGACAACGCGCGCACGGGTGCGAATTCAACCCCCACCGCCGTCGCCGCCGGCGGCTCATGTCCCGCCGGAATCACGCAGTACAGATAGGTCGGCATCGGCTACCGGGCGCTCCATCACCGCGTGCTGGAGTTCCGTCTGAATGGAGGTGATGAACAGATTCAGCCCGACGCGAATGAGGTCGATGTCGGCCACCGAGATCGTCACGTCGCCGCTGATGACGACGCCCTTGTCGAGCACGTGATTCAGCAGATCGCCGAGGACGAGGCGCTCATCGCCAGCCAGTTCGAACTCGCTGTCGCTCACGACGGCTCGCGCACAAAGTGGTAGGGCGGCCAGGGACCGCTCAACGCGACGCGGAGCCCTCTGGGCTCCAATGTTCGGGCCAGTTCCGCGACGGCCTCTCGAAAGCCGGCGCCGCGATCCCGCTGCACCAGGAACGCCGCATCGAGAATCGCCGCACCGGCCTGCCGGTCCCGCATGCGCGCGGCGGGAAGCGCGTCGCGCACCGCCGCATCCGCGTGCGCGACCAGGACATCGAAGCTGTCGCTCGCGGCCTCGACACTCAGGCGGCGGAGTTCCACGCCGCGCTGTTCATCCGCCTTGCGCTCGATCAGGTAGCGCTGTCCGGGCGAAGCCGCGGCTGCCTGACGCGCGAGTTCCGCCATCGCAGGGCTCCATTCCTCGAGCGCGGCCGCCATGGCATCGTCCAGGCGAAAGAGCCGTACCGACCACTCATCCGCATGGGCCACGCGGCGCAGCAAGGCATCGAGCGCCGCGCCGCGCTCCCGCAGCATTCCGTGCAGCGACTCGGCGCTCGCATACAGCGTGAACATCGGGAACGGCACCACGGCATCCTGTTCACTGGCCCACGTGAGCACGGCGTCGTGCGCCTCGGCGCGCGGTCCGACCCACTCCACGTCGCCGACGCGCGCTTCAACCGCAGCCGGAGTGTATGCCGCGGAATCCACGTGCGACACCAGTGCCGCCGCGGGCAGATCCACCGCCGGTACCGCCTCGGGACCCGGCTCGAGCATCACGGGTGCGCCGTCCAGCCCGCGCGGTGCCGGCGCCGTGGCCATGCCGGGGCGCACCACCCCGTACACGTAGTAGAGGGGGCCGCTCAGCCGTGCTCCTCCGTATCGCGCTGGACGCGCACGGGACCTCCGCTTACGCCCATGCCGAACTGCTCGCGCCAGTAGCGGACTTCGCGGAATCGCTGCATGAGCTCTGCTTCGCGGCGCACGTATTCCTCTCCGTCAATGTCTCCCTCCTCGAGCGCCAGTTGCAGCGCCATCAGTTCGTCCTTGATCGCGCTGTCATCCACCAGTTCGTCGCGTACGACACGCTCCACCGTCTCCAGCGACCACCGCACGCCGGCGACCGGGGCGGAGACGGGAAACGTGAGCAGCTTCGAGAGCAGCCCCATGATGGATCAGTCCGCGCGCTCGAGCTTGAGTTTGATGTTCACGAAGTTGTACGGCGGCCACGGGCCGGTGTACTTGAAGGTCAGCAACTCTTCATAGCGGTGACTCAGCGCCTTGACCTTCTCATCGAATGCTTCACTCTCGGCGCGTTCGACCAGAAAGGCCGCGTTCATGATCATGCGATCGCCAATCGGCTTGTTGCTGCGGCTCGCGACGGCGACCGGCCGCAGCGACGCGTGCACGTCCGCCACGAACGCGCTCCCCAGTTCCTCGAGTGCCGCCTCCACGAGCCGACCCAACTGGATGCGCGCAAAGTAGGTGGAGTTCTGGGCGTTCCGCTCGATCTCATCCTTGAGACGGCGAATCTCCTCGTTGCTGCGCTCCAGCGTGGCGATGACACGCTCCCGATCCCAAAGCACCTTGAGACCGAACTCGATCTTGTCGCGCATCTTGTCGAGCACATCGCTGAACGCTTCGTAGGTGGAGCGCAGCAGCTCCGACACATCGTCACCCGATCGGAACACGGTGCCGAACGACATCGGTATCACCGTGTGCTCGCGCATCACCGTCTCGTTCACGAACTCGTGCGCCAGTACGTTCTCGCGCGTCGGATCGTAGATCACGATGGGCGTATCGCTCACGACGGCCGCGAGATCCTCGTGGTGCACCGTGTACACGCGATTCGCTTCGCCGCCAATACCAATCGCCCCGAATTCGCACGGTCGTGCGCTGCGTACAATGCAGTAGACGTACTTGCCGCCATCAGTCGCCGCCATCGATGTCCCCACGCTACGATCTCCTGCCATTGACTCGTCCACGGCTCGGCCCTCCGTTGGGCACATCGCACCGTCCTCTTGGACCGACGCCGGACGGCACGTTTCCCTTCAAGCGTGCGACGCTTCGCGGCTGTCGTCAAGGTCCACTGATCTCCATGTCGACAGATTCCCGGGACGGCGTGCTCCCACAGAAGACTACCCGCACGGCGTACTCCCACCGAAACGCGAGGCGGCTCGGCTCGCAACCTCTCGGCGGAGCCGTGTGCTGGCGCAATTCGGTTGCGATCGGCATTATGGGCGACTCCAATTCGCGCCGCCCCGCCGGACGGCGCTCTCCGGTCATCGCGACGAGGCTACCCACATGCGATCCACACGCCGCACCACTGCGCGCTCACTCCGCATCGCGCTTGTCTTCGCCCTCGGTGTTGTCGCCGCCTGTACGGACAGTACCAGCCCGTCCGCGCCAAAGCCCGTCGGGCCGGACTTTGCTCGTGGCGGGCAACAGCAGCCCGACTTTCATGCCGCCCTGGCCGCGCGCAGCAAGCACGAGCGCGAGATCATGGCGCGCGCCGGCGTGGAAGGCATTGGCGTAGGCCTTTCGGATAATGGCGCACCGGCCGTCGTCATCATGACCGCGAACGGCGCCATTGGCGGTTTGCCAACGACACTGGATGGCGTTCCGGTGAAACTCCTGCCGACCGGACCATTCCTGGCCGTGCTGCCTCGCAAGGGAAAGCCAGGTGGTGGTGGCGGCGGTGGCGGCAGCGTGGACCCATCCGGCACCTTTTCCCGTCCCGTTCCGCTTGGCGTCTCCATCGGCAACGAAAACGAGTGCGCGGCCGGTACGTTGGGTGCACGGGTCACAAAAGGCGGAAGCGTGTACATCCTGAGCAACAATCACGTGCTGGCGCGCCAGAACGCTGCCAGCACGGGAGAGCACATCCTGCAGCCGGGCCGCTATGACACCAGTCCGCAATGCAGCATTCCAGCCGGCAGCTCGATCGGCACGCTCTTCCAGTTCGTGACGATTCAGTTTGGAGGCGGCACCAATACCGTGGACGCGGCGCTGGCCAGCACCACAACCAGCCTCGTTGGCAATGCGACGTTCTCCGGCGGCTATGGCGAGCCGAACCACACGACGAAGGCCGCCACGGTGAGTATGGCGGTGCAGAAATGTGGCCGCACCACCGGCTGCACGCACGGCAGCGTCGCCGCCATCAATGCAACGGTGACCGTGCAGTACGACGTCGGCGTGGCGACGTTCGTGAATCAGGTGGTCGTGGGTGGCAAGCGCGGCGCATTCAGCAAGGCGGGCGATTCCGGTTCGCTCATCGTGACCGACGATGCGAATGCCAATCCGGTGGCCCTGCTCTTCGCCGGTGGCCAGACCACCACGATCGGCAATCCGATCGACGCCGTGCTGCAGGCACTCGGCGTGACGATTGACGGGAAGTGATCCTGCGCCATGCCCTTGCCGTGATGCTTCTGGCGACGTGTGCCGCCTGCCGCGCTTCCGGGCCGGCGGGCGGCAACGCCGGGAGACAGGAAATGCCTTCGATCAGCGACGTGCTCAAGCGCCACACCGATTCCCTCATGGCCATTCCCGGCGTGGTCGGCGTGGGACAGGGTGAACAGCACGGACACCCGACGGTCTACGTGATGGTTGCGCAGCTCACCGACAGCTTGCGTCGCGCCCTGCCCGATTCGCTCGAGGGCTACGCCGTGCAGATCGTGACAACCGGCACGATCCACGCGCAGCCCGAGTGAAATATCGCGCGCAGCGTCTGCCGACGAGTCTGTTCACTCCAGGTCCAACACCGGGAGAGGACTGACCGCGATTCCCTTCGACTGGTCGGTTCGACTACCGCGGTGCCCGTCCGTCAAGCTCGCGCTGCAGCACCTCGCGCTCGGCGCGAAACCAATCATCCAGCTCATTTCCCTGCTGGCCCCCGCGCATCAGGTAGAGCTCATACGCGCGGCGGCGCACCACGTCGTCGCTCACCACGCGGCGCGCCCTGGCTTGAATTTCCGGCACGTCATCGATACGTGCAGCGAGCGACACCTCCTGCTCCGCCGCACGGCGATCTGGCTGCTCCACGACCTCTCTCCGCCTGGAGGCACGCGGCCGCCGTCCTCTGGGTTCCGCCATCTCGATCTCCTTCTGCATTGATTCCAGCGCGCGGTGGCAAGCGGGCATCTGAATCCGCCTCCCGCGCATCTCGTGACTGTAGAATATCACTGCTGCCATCGAGCTGGAACCGCTGCGAATTGCGTGCCCGCAACCTGGAGCATCGTGCAGCGCCGGAGCGGCGGCGATCGCTGCTCAGGCGCTGATGTGTCGCGCCCGAATTCCGCTCCGGTCGCTACTGCGGATTCACATAGGTGATGGCAAACGGCCCTTCACCGTGCACCTGCACGATGGTGGCGCCGCGCGCAATCACGTAATGGTGCTCACCGGCCACCGCGGTAAGAAATCCACCGGCGTGCAGCAGCTTCGTCTCCTTCTCGTTGATTACGTCGCCGTGGCCGAGAAGCAGATTGCCACTGATGACGGTGGCCATTTCGTCAGTCGGATGAAAGTGCGGTGGTATGGTGTAGCCCGGCGGCATCTTGAGGCGTAGCGTGTAGACACCGGTTCCAAAGGGATTGCCCTGCAATACGGCAATCTGGGCTCCAGGCGGAAGAACCGATGGGACCGGGCCCCACTGGATGCCCGACACCGAATGTCCCGAAATCACCTCCGCCGTGACCGCGGTAGGCTGCTCGGCGACGCTCGAATCCGAGCAGCCGGTGCTCGCGCCGAAGACGATGACTGCCGGGATCAGAAGCAGCGCTCTCATGCTCACCTCCTCCAAAGGTTGACGTCAGAGCCGGTCCACAGGCCGCGCGGATCACCCTGACATTTCCCTTGAGCCGAAAAGGTGACGCAACCGGCTCATCCCGCCGGCGGCAGCACGGGAGCGGGCGCTGGCTCCGAGCGATCAGCCTGACCGGCGCCGAACGTCACCCCATGCCGTTCCCACCCCAACCCTGCTGCGAGCATGCCGCCAGCGCACACAATGAATGCGATGAGTGCCATGGACGTCGCGTAACTCGTATGCGCGGCGAGCAATGCCTCGAGAAACGCGATCGAGCTCGCGATCAACACGCCGCACTGATAGGCGAATCCCGGGAGAAAGCCACGCACCGAATCCGGCGAAAGCTCCGTGATGTGCGCGGGAATGACGCCCCAGGCGCCCTGCACCATGAACTGCATGAGAAATGCGCCAGCCACGAGCAGGGTCACCGATGGGGCGAATGCCCAGAGCGGAATGCTCACCACCGCCAGCCCCAGTGCGGCGACGATCGCCTTGCGCCGGCCGATACGATCGGAGAAGTGGCCGATGAGCACGCCCCCCACGATCGCTCCGATCATGGAAAACGCCGTCAGCGCCGATCGCTGGTGCGGCGTGAAGCCCCAGCCGCGCTCGAGAAACGTGGGATAGAGATCCTGCGTGCCGTGCGAGACAAAATTCATCATGGCCATGAGCACGGTCAGGTAGAGAAAGAGGCGCCAGTGCGAGAGAATGCCGCGGCCGAGTTCTCCCCAGCTTGCGTGCCGGGTGCGCTCCCACACTTCGGACTCCTTCACCTTGAGCCGCACGTAGATCGCCAGCAGCGCCGGCAAGCCGCCAATGAAGAACAGCGGACGCCATCCCCAGCGCGGAAAGACGAAGAAGTAGCACACCGCTGCCAGCAGATAGCCCGCCGCGTAGCCCTCCTGCAGCAGGCCGGAGAGGAGGCCGCGTCGCGCGGTCGGCGCTTTCTCCATGGCAAGCGAGGCGCCGACGCCCCATTCGCCCCCCATCCCGATGCCGTACAGCGCGCGCAGCACCAGAAAGGTGGTGAAATTCGGCGCGAGCCCCGTCAGCACCTCGATCACGGAGAAAAAGACGAGATCAATGATGAGCGGCAGGCGCCGTCCATACCGGTCCGCCAGCAGCCCGAAGATGAAGGCGCCGACGGGCCGGAATGCCAGCGTCAGCGTGAGCGACAGCGTCATCGCTTCGTCGGACCTTCCAAACTCGGCGCCAATGGATGTCAGCGTGAGGACGACGAGAAAGAAGTCGAACGCATCAAGGGTCCAGCCGAGAAATCCTGCGGTGACAGCGGCGCGATGGTCGCTCATGGGCGTCGGGTCAGAGTGGGAAGTGGTGGCATGGCGGGCATAGCCGGGCATAGGCGGGCATAGGGGCAGCCCATGGGGCAGCCCCTGATGATACACCCCCGGTCGCGCCGTGCTTGACCGTGAGCCGCCAAGAGTCTAGAATCGCGGCATGACGGACGCTGCGGCGCGCATACCGGAGGCCGATCCGCGCGCGGGATCCCCCGTGGCCATGCCACGACCCGACTTCGAGGTCGTGCCGAGGGTGGGTATTCCCGTCGTCGCCGCCATCTTTGCGGCGCTCGTCGTTGCCATCGTCGCCAACAAGCTCTGGCCGCTCGTCTTTCTCCACGTAGTCTTTGGCGCGGCGTGGACGATCCTGGATCTGTTTCTTGGCTTCATCCTCGGGCCCATCATGCGCCGCCTCTCCGTGCCCGCGCGCATCGAGCTCACGACCAGACTCATGCCGCGCCTGCTGCTGATCATGCCCACGGTCGTCACCGTGACGCTGGCCGCCGGCTGGCAACTGGGAACGCTCATGGGCACCGTCAACAGCTCGTACTTCCTGCACGGCTGGGTCGTCGCCAGCTACATCGTCGTCGGCTGCCTGGCTATCATCGCGCTCGGATTGATAGCGCCGGCGAACGTTGCCGTGCTGATGGAGCTGAAGAAGCCACGGCCCAATCCGGCCGTCATTCAAACACTCATGAAGCGGTTCATGTTCAGTGCGGGATTCACCGGCGCGCTGCAGGTCGCGATCCTCGTGATCATGACACGGATCCGGTCCGGATGAGCGAGCGCGCGCTGCCGCCGGTCACGCAACTCGGCATGACATCGCTGGCGCTGATCGTGGCCGGAGGCATCTATCTGGCGGCGTACCTGCCCCGACAGGTGCCGCTTTTCCCGGCGGAGATGCTGCTCGGGGCATCCGTGCTCGTGCTGGCGGTGAATCTGCTCGCGCTCAGTCGCGTGAAGACATTCGCCTGGGCGTGCTTCTTCGAGGTGGCCAAGTGGGCCTTGCTGGCTTACGTGGTGCTCGCCGCCCTCATTGAGTTCGCGCTGGTCCGCGATGGGCTGAGTGGCGGGACTCTCGTTATCCTGACGCTTTCGATCGCCGTCTACGCGGTGCACGTGCCCATTCTCATCGCGTTCACCGTTGCCCGTTACCAGTGAGGAACTGATGACGACGCCTGCCTCCGCCGCCGCGCCAGACACCGTCGTGCTGATTCATGGTCTCTGGATGACGGCGCTGAGCTGGGAGCATTGGGTGGACCGCTATACCAGTCGCGGATTCCGCGTGATCGCGCGAAGCTGGCCGGGTATGGAGGGCGACATCGAGCAGCTGCGCCGCGACCCCACGCCAGTCGCCGGGCTTGGATTGTCCGAAATTGTCGAGCACTACGAACAGATCGTCCGTGACCTGGACCGGCCACCCATCATTATGGGGCATTCTTTCGGCGGACTCATTACCCAGATCCTGCTCGACCGCGGGCTGGGTGCCGCCGGCGTGGCCATCGACTCCGCGCCGGTCAAGGGCATTTTCATTCTGCCGTTCTCCACGCTCCGCGTTGCCTTTCCCGCCCTGAGCAACCCCGCCAACATCCATCGCGCCGTGGCCCTCACGCCGGAGCAGTTCCACTACGCCTTCACGAACACGCTCACGGAGGAAGAGTCGCTGGCGGTGTACGAGCGATACGCCGTTCCCGGCCCCGATCACGTCCTCTGGCAAGCCAGTCTGGCCAACTTCAATCCCCACGCCGCCACTACCGTCAACTTCCACAATGACACCCGCGCACCGCTGCTGCTGATCGCTGGTGGCGAAGACCACATTGCTCCGGCTTCGGTGACCAGGGCGAACTTCAACCTGTTCAAACACTCCAAGGCGGTCACCGCCTACACCGAGTTTCCGGGGCGTTCACACTACACGCTGGGCCAGGCCGGATGGGAGGAAGTTGCTGACTGCGCCCTGAACTGGTCCATGGAAAACTCGGCTTCACTCGCACAAGTCGTCTGATAACTTGGACTTAGCTGTCGCGCTGGGTATGAGGCTATCAGCACAACTGTCATTGACAATATTTACAATTAAATATTGACAAACTGAAGCATCCCATCGTATAGTCGCGTCACGACTTCGGTTCGCCGCCCAGGACCCTGACGGGCCGGCCGCTGACCGGAATCACGGGGCGTCATGCTGACGAACCGTCGGACATCCGCTGACGACGAGGTGGGATATGCTGGACCGTCATGATTTCATGCGGTGTGTAGCTCAGTTCGCTGCTGCGCGCACGTTCGGCTTGCGCCGTGGCACCGTCGCCCTGATCTGCGCCACGCTCGCCGCCTCCGGCATCCTCGCCATCGCATCATGTGACAATTCCGGCTCCACCGGCCCGATCAACTTTTCCCAGGGTCGCCAGACTTTCCGCTTCGACACGTTCGGCGACGAGAAGTTCTGGACCGACACCGTCCACATGAATGAGGTCGTCGAAGGGGTGGATCCGGTCACGGCGCTGTCCGTCGGCCTCAAGGTGGATGCGGACACGCTGCCGCCCACGGTGCTCGCGGCCATCCAGGCCGGAACGGTTGATCTCCGCGATCCCGCCACCACGGTCGCGCTCCTCAAACTCGGTGCGGTGGTTGGAGTGGTCGCCACGGTCGACGAGAACAACCATGTCACCCGGTTCGGCGTCACGTGCGCGCTCTGTCACTCCACGGTGGACGATCGCATCGCGCCGGGCATCGGATCACGCCTCGATGGCCGGCCGAATCGCGACCTCGACCCCGGCGCCATCATCGCGCTCTCCCCCGCGCTCACCGCGGCCCAGAAGGCGGTGTACAACTCATGGGGCGCCGGTCGCTACGATCCGAGATACAACTTTGACGGGATCAATGCCCCGGTGGTCATCTCGCCGGCCTATGGTCTCGCCGGCATCCACAGCATCACCTTCACGGGCGACGGCAACGACATCGAGTACTGGAACCGCTACGTGGCGGTCACGCAGATGCACGGCCAGGGTGACTTCTCGGACCCGAGACTCGGGATCGACATTCACCAGTCGCCTGATCTCGTCGCCCCCACGCTCGCGGCGCTGCAGGCGTACCAGCTCGCCATTCAGGCCCCCCGACCACCGGCGGGCAGCTTCGACCCCGCTGCGGCCGCGCGCGGCAAGGTGGTGTTCAACGGCGCCGGAATGTGCGCGACGTGTCACACCGGCACGCTCCTCACCGATGCGAACGTTCGCCTGCACGCGCCGTCGGAAGTGGTCACAGAGCCCGGATATGCCGCGCGAAGCGCCACGAAGATGTATCGCACGTCGCCGCTCGCTGGGATCTGGCAGCATCCGCCATACTTCCACGATGGCAGCGCTGCCACGCTCGACGCCGTCGTGGCCCGCTACAACACGGTGAAGAATCTGCACCTCACCCAGCAGCAGATGGCGGACCTGGTGCAGTATCTGAAGTCGCTCTAGCGGGAGCGGAGCCCGATGATCGCGTGGCGACGGTGCGCCTATGGGAGCAGCCGGAATGTGTTCGTGTGGCGTGGCCGGACCAGAGAATAGTGGTGGCGGTCCGTTGTGAGCACGCCGAGGACCTCGAGTCGCTCGGCCGCAGCCATGATGCACGCGTCCACCAGGCCGAGACGCGCATCGATGTAAATGCTCATGAGATCGGCCGCGCGCACGATGTCCTCCGTGCAACGCTCCCACCACGCCTTCACCCGCGCGTGCCAGGCGTCGTCACGATCCATGAGGCATGGAGCGCACCTGTATCCGCGAGAACGGTCAGCGGTGCGGCTCCCGCCAGAGCAGCTCATCCACGCGCTCGGACGTGTCCGTCTGACCGCTGGCGAAGCGCCCCGCAACCGCAAGGCTTCACACTGCGCGGCTATGGTGTGGCGCTCTCCACCTTGCCGTTCGCGTCCAGGAAGCTCACCTCCCCCAGTCCCAGCCCGCGGATACCCGCCTCGATCTTGGCGCGATCGCCCACGACGACCCATACCTCGTGATCCGGTTTCACGAAATCGGACACGGCCTTGCTGATGTCCGACGCCGAGAGCGCGCGAATGTGTGAGGCGTAGGTCTGGTAGTAGTCGTCGGGCAGTCCGTACGTCGCCATTTCCTGCAACGCGCCGGACACGGCACTTCCGGTTTCCCATCGCCCGGCAAGCGTGAGCGTCTCGCGGTCCTTCGCGCCCTGCACTTCAGAATCGCTGAGTGGTCGGGTGGACGCCACCTCGTGCAACTCCTTCACCAGTTCCGCCAGTGACTCCTTCGTCTTGTCCGTCTGCACCGGAGCATAGATGATCCACGGGCGCTGTCCCCGCGCGTCCTGCGCGAAGCTGAAGACGCCGTAGGACCAGTGCTTGTCCTCGCGCAGATTCATGTTGATGCGCGAGCTGAACGATCCGCCGAACGCATCGTTGAAGGTCTGGAACGCCAGCTCTTCGGGGTTCTTCGTCGGCGCCACGAGCGACCCCGCGAAAATGATGGACTGCTCGGCGCCTGGGCGGTCGAGGATGTAGACCTTCGACCGTGACGGCCCCGGCACCGTCGCGATGTTCGTCGCGGGAATGTCGCCCGGCTTCCATCCCGTGAAGGCGCGTTCGAGCTTTGGCGCGAGTTCCTGCATGGTGATGTCGCCCACCACGATCAGGGTGGCGTGATTCGGCTTGAACCAGGTTTGCACGAACTGCGCGAGGTCATCGCGTGTCATGGCGCGTACGGATTCCTCGGTGCCGCTCCCCGTGAGTGGCTGCGAGTACGCGTGCCCCGGTCCATAGAGCAGTGCGGGCATGACGCGCAGCGCCAGCGATGTGGGCTGCACCTTCTCCTGCTGAATCCGGGCGAGTGTCGTCTGCTTCACGCGCGCGAAATCAGACGCCGGAAACGATGGGTGCAGAATGACGTCGGCGTACAGGCCGAGGGCCGGGTCGAGCTTGTCCTTGAGGACGGAAAGGGAGACGGTAGCCACATCCAGTCCCGCTCCGGCGCGGAGACTCGCTCCGAGCGATGCGAGCGCGTCGCCGATCTGCAGCGCGGATCGGGTGGTGGTACCCTGATCGAGCATCCGCATCGTCATGGATGAGATGCCCGGCGCTCCGGCCTTGTCCGCCGCGAAGCCGGCGTCGAGCAGCAGCGACATCTGCACCATGGGAATGGCCGTCCGGTGCGACAGCACCACCTTGAGTCCATTCGACAGCGTGCGACGTTCCACGGCGGGAAGCGGCGCATCGGGCGGCGTACCCAGCGGCGGCATGACCTTGCGGTTAACGCTGCTCGCCACGGTCGTGTAGGCCGGGAAGGGGTGCACCTCGAGCACGTAGACGCCGTCGCCCAACCAGCGCTTCGCGGCATTCCGAATATCGGCGGCCGTGGCGCGCTGCACGCGTTCGAGCTGCACCTTGTACGCCGCTGGGTCGCCCAGGAAGGTCTGACCGCGCGCGAGAATGTCGGACGTCCCGCCAAAGCCGCCCACGCGCTCCATGCCGCGCACGAAGTTGGCGCGGTACTCCGTTTTCACGCGCTCGAGCTCCGCCGCGGACGGACCATTCGCGATGAACTTCGCTACTTCCTCGTCGAGCGCTTTCTCCATCGTGTGCAGGTCACCCTTGGGCTGCGCCGTGGCAACGAGCACGAACTGACCGGCGATCTCGCGCGCGTCGAGATAGCCGGCCACGCTCGTCGCCGTGCGGTCCTGATATACCAGTCGCTTGTAGAGCCGCGACGCGCGCCCGCCGGCAAGGATGTCGGAGGCGAGGTCCAGGTACGTGGCGTCGGGCGAACCGTACTGCGGGACGTTCCAGATCTTGTAGATACGGGCCTGCGGCACGCGGTCCTGCATGACCTGGCGGTGCGTGCCGGTCATCTTCGCGATCCACGCACCCTGTTTGACAATGGGCGGACCGGAGGGAATGTCACCGAAGTACTTCTCGACCTTCTCGCGTGCTACCTCGGGTGTGATGTCGCCGGCAATGGAGAGGGCGACGTTCGCTGGGCCGTAATACGTCTGAAACCACTCCTTCACGTCGGCCAGCGATGCGGCATTCAGGTCCGTCATCGAGCCGATGACCGAGTGCGAATACGGATGACCGGCGGGATAGGTGTTTTCGGCGATGGCCAGCTCCGTCTTGCCATAGGGCTGGTTCTCATCCTGGCGCTTCTCGTTCTGCACCACGCCACGCTGCAGGTCGAGGCGCTGCTGATCAATCGCGCCCACGAGGTGCCCCATGCGGTCCGACTCGAGCCAGAGCACGCGGTCGAGCGCCGTGGTCGGCACGGTTTCGAAGTAGTTCGTGCGGTCCTCGTTGGTCGTCCCGTTCAGGTCCGTTGCACCGAGGGCTTCCGCGGTCGGGATGTAGCGGTCGTTGTGGTTCTCGCTTCCGGCGAACATGAGATGCTCGAACAGGTGAGCGAAGCCGGTCTTTCCGGGCGTCTCGTTCTTGGAGCCCACGTGGTACCAGAGATTCACCGCCACGACCGGCGCCTTGTGGTCCTCGTGCACGAGTACCGTGAGTCCGTTTTCCAGTACGAACTTCGTGAAGGGGATGTCGGGAATCGGCGAGTCACTGGTGCGCGTGGCTGACGTCGCGGGCGCGGCGGGCTTTGTGATGCCCTGTGCCACGCTCGGTGTCGCCCACGCCAGACCGACCGCAGCGACCGTGATGGCTGCACGACGAAAGGACATGATGACAGCCTCTAAAGGGGGAACTGTGACAGGCGTCCGCGTGACACTCGTGACGGTGCGGAACCGTCCTTCCGGGACAAGACTGTCGCGCCGCGCGCGGCAAAAGCAAGAGGCCGAGGCGTTGCGCGACGCGCCGGTTCTTCTATCATTGGGGCCCATCGACGCCATGCCAACTGTGGGAGGAAGTATGCGCACACTGCTCTGGAGTGTCCCGCTGATGGTCCTGACTTTCGCTCCCCTGCGGGCGCAAGGCCTCATCGGCACGCTGTCGCAGCTCTTCATTTTCACGCCCGGACAGGAGCCCCTCTTCCTGGGTGGCACGGCAGATCCGAACAACCCCGATGCGATCCGGCTGCACGGCAATCACTTCGTACCGTCGGCGAATGGCGCGAACGGGACGATCATTGATTTTCTGACCAATTCCGTGAGCAACAATGTGGCGAATATCCCCGTGAGTGCCGCGAGCGGTGGGGCCACCTTCCGCTTCGAAGGGGGCACGCCGGTGCGGACCTCCGTGTCCGCGGGTCCCATTTTCGCGGAGCGCGCGCAGACGCTCGGGCGCGGACGCCTGTTCGCCGGCGTCAGCCATACCAGCATGCATTTCTCCACGCTGCGCGGCGCGGATCTGAGCAATCTGCATCTCGTGTTCACCCACGAAAACGTGAACTTCCCGGGGTGTGATTCCATATCGAATGGAGACTGCTCGCTCATGGGCGTGCCGACGCTCGAGAACGAGACGATCGACTTCAATCTGATGCTCGATGTGACGACGAGTGTCACGTCGTTCCAGTTCACGTACGGACTCACGGACCACATTGACTTCGGTGTCGTCCTGCCCCTCGTCAAGACGACGCTCATCGGTCACAGCTTCGCGCAGATCGTCCCGTTCGGCGGGCCACCGGCGGTGCACTACTTCGCCGGTACGCAGACGAATCCGGTGTTGCAGGCAACGCGTGACGTGAGCGGATCGGCGACGGGCGTGGGCGACGTTTCCGCCCGCATCAAGATTGACGTGCACGACGCCGATCCGTTGTCCGTGGCGCTCTACGCGGAGGGGCGCTTCCCCACGGGCAGCGAGGACGATCTGCTGGGTGCTGGCGCGTTCGCCGCGCGCGGCCTCGCGGTGCTGTCCGCGCGGTTCGGCGCATTCTCGCCGCACGTCAACCTCGGCTATCTGTATCAGCGGCGCGCGCTGGAGAACGACATGGTGCTGGCGACCGCGGGTTTCGATCATCTCCTGGCGCCATGGGCGACGCTCAGCGTGGACCTCGTGTCGGAATTGCAGGTTGGTACGAGCCATCTCACCGTACCGGGTGACGTAGTGATCGAATCGCCGTATCGGCGCATCATCCACCCCGCCGACATTCCCGACATTCGCGACGACATTGTCAACGGCAGCGTGGGGGTGAAGCTCCTCACCAGGGAGGGAGTCACCGTCGTGGCGAACGGCGGCTGGCCCCTCAATCGCGGTGGCCTGCGGCCGAACCTCATCTGGACGCTGGGGCTGGAGTACAACTTCTGACACGCGTCACCGGAGTCGCGCCAGGCTGCCTGCGTCAGCGGATCGTGACCATCTTCCAGAGGCCGGCACTCCGCCGCATGGTCGCGTGAAACGTGACCGCCTGACGCACGCTGCGGCGTGTGCTCATGTTGTCGTAGATGTACTCTCCGGTGAGCTGCGCCTCGGCCGCGCTGTCGGCCACATCGAGCTTCGCGATGTGCAGTGTGACCTCGACGCCTTGCACGGTTTCGAAGAATCGTGACCAGTCCTGCTGCTGCGATGGCGTGAGGCCGGGATACACCCGGCGGATGGCCGCGATGTCGCGTTTCTCAATGGCAGCGGCGTAACTGGCGACGAGGGCGCTGATGTCCTGCCGCGCATCACGCGCGGGCGCGGGGGAAGGAGCGACGACGGGCGGCGCGGTGCGCAGCGATTCGCCCGCAACGCTGCGTGGTGCAACGCTGGTAGATGTCGCCGAGTCCGGTGTGGGTGATCTCGACGACGGCACGGCCCCGGTGCCGGCACGCTCGGCCGTGACGGGCTGCGAGTCTGGCGCGGCTGCGGGCGCCGAGTCCGTCGCGGCGACTGTTGGTCGATGCGCGCGGCGCGGGGGGACTTCTGTCGTGTTGACGCGCGGTGCGCGGACAGCCGCGCGATCGGTGCCCGCAGCGGATCGCGCGGAATCCGGTCGTTCACTGGTTGTGCTGGCTGCGCTGTCGCGGGCAGGCCGGTCCTCTACCGAGTCCTGCACCAGCGCCACCGCACTGGTCGGGCCATCGTCCTTCCCCGGAAAGAGGCCATGCAAAATGGATGGTGATCGCGCCCGGAGCAGGAACATTGCGGTCACGACGATGATGAGCGCCGACAGTAGCACGTAGCGCGCCGTTCGGTGCGCGGGCAAGGTACCCGGTGCCGGCGTGCCTCGCCGCGCGACGCGAACCGTCCCGGTCGGCGACATTCCACCGCTCGGCGTGGCCATCGCGTCGAGCGCCTGCATGATTTCACCTGCAGACTGCGGCCGGTCCGCCGGATGCTTCTCCAGACATCGTGCGATCAGCGCGCAAAGCTGCGGTGGAACGCTGGGGCGCCGGCGTTCGACTGGCTCCGGCTCCTCCGTCACATGCGCCGCGAGAACGGCTTGCGGAGACCGATTGGTGAACGGCGGCTGCCCGGTGAGCATCTCATACGCCATGATGCCAAATGCGTAGATGTCCACCCGGTGATCCATTGACGGATCGGCTGTCGCCTGCTCCGGCGCCATATAGGTGGGAGTGCCCAGTGCGAGGCCGGTGGACGTGCTCGAGCTCGAGGAGCTACCCGCGTGCGTGGTGGACGCGGACACGGTGAGCGCCTTGGCCACGCCAAAATCCGTCACCACGGCCACGCCACTGGACAGCAGCACATTGTCCGGCTTGATGTCGCGATGCACGACACCGCGCGAGTGCGCGTAGTTGAGCGCCGATGCCACGTCGCGGAGAATCCGCAGCGCGTCCGACACCGGGAGCTCCCCGTCGCGCGCGATGCGACCGCGCAGCGACTCGCCATCCACGTACGGCATGGTGAAGTACGGCAGACCGTGCGACTCACCTGCTGCGTGAACCGGCACGATGTGCGGGTGCTGGAGCTTCGCCGCGAGCAGGATCTCGCGACGGAAACGGTCCACGCTCATGCCGGCAGCAAGCTCGGGCAGCAGCACCTTGACGACGATCAGCCGCTCGAGTGATCGGTCCTCGGCGAGGAAGACGCGCGACATGCCGCCACCCCCGAGCTCGCGCTCGAGAACATAGGCGGCACCGAGAGTGCCCTGGAGCTGTTCGCGCAGATCGGTCGCCACGCTTGCCATCCATTGGCGGGCGGAGTCCTGAATGTAGTACGCAGCGTGTCGCCGTCCTAGACGGCCGGCGTTGGACTGAGACATCGGACCAGACCCGTGCTCGCGCAGGGTCCGGGTTGGTCCCAGTCCGCTGTCCGCTCACCCATGCGAGTACGTCGGAGCGACGGTGTTCACATCGCCAGCCGCACGCCCACCGCGATGCCGCCGGGAGCCGGGGCGACGATTGCGTGAAGTCGATGGGAATCCAGTGCGACGGCCCGCCACCGTTCGGAGCGGATTGCGAGGCCGACAACCACGCCAACGAGCGCGCCACCCCCTGCACCCAGGATCCCGCCGGCGGCTGCGTTGCCTCCGGCACCGGAGTCAAACAACCCGCAGAAGTCCCAGGCGCCACTCGTGTTCGACGGACAGTCCGGCTTCTGATACGTCACCGCGCCGACGATTCCACCCACCAGGAGCCCGCCCATGGCGCCCATTGCCATGTCATGCAGGATGCGATGATGCTGCCCCGTACTGACTTCCAGTCGCGAAATACCGGCGGTGGCCACCGATTCGGTGTCGGGGACGCCGGCTCTGACGTACGTGAGCGAGTCGTTTCCGTATGCCAGAACTGTCCCGATCTCGCGCTGAATGAACGTACCCTCTACCCGAATGCGAGAACCCGGTGCCAGTGATGGCCCGCTCTGGGCCAGGGCGGGCCCGGCCGCTGCAGCCAGAACCATGAGTCCGGCCACCTGGACTGGACGTGTTGCAAACATGAGAGTTCCTCCCTCGTGAAGGACCATGCGCGCGTAATTGCACCAGCGTGCGCCCGACGGGAGGAAGCATGCGTCGTTCAGGCTGAGCGCGGCATACGTCGGCTGACGTAGTGTGACGGGAAAGAGTACGGAGCGGTACGCTGGGGGAGGACGTACGCCAGCAGAATGGCCAAGGGGTCGTGGCCAGTATGGTCAGACCCCCTCGGTTCTCCGCTTCAGGTATCGCATTCCCTGCATCTCTCAGTCAGTATCCGGCTGCCCCTCCGGTCGCGCGGGGCTCGACAACGCCCACCCAGCCGCCAGCCACGCGCATCACGGCATTCGCGTTGGCCAGATGACCGATTGGCGCAAGCTCGTAACCCATCGCCGTGAGCGAGTCCTCCACAGCGGCAGACAGCCCGCCGCGCTCGTATACGAGTTTGTCGGGAAGCGCCTGCTCGTGAATCCTCGGGAACGCCATCGCGTCAGCCAGGCTCATGTGGTGGTCAACGACGTTGAGAATGATCTGCGTCGTTGCCGTGATGATGGTCGGGCCGCCCGCCGCGCCAACCACGAGCAGCACCTTGCCGTCCCTGCCCACGACGATGGTGGGCGACATGGCGCTCAGCATCCGTTTGCCCGGCGCAATGGCATTGGCTTCGCCCTGGACCAGTCCGAATTGATTCGGCGTACCCGGCTGCGACGTGAAGTCATCCATCTCGTTGTTGAGGAAGAAGCCCGCGCCGCGCACGTACACGCCCGATCCGAAATAGCCGTTGAGCGTGGTGGTCGTGGCGACCGCGTTGCCCTGCCCGTCCACCACCGAGTAGTGCGTGGTTTCCATGGACTCGCCGTGTGCGTCGAGCTCTGGTGTCTTCGACGCCTTCCCCGCCACGATCGTCGTGCGCAGCGAGTCGGCGTAGGTCTTGCTCGTGAGCCGCGCCACGGGATTCTTCACGAACGCCGGGTCACCCAGCTCACTGTTCCGGTCGATGAACGCACGCCGGAATGCCTCGGCCACATCGTGCACCGCGGCGGCACTGCCGGCCGGGGGAAGTTTGGGCCACGTCTCCAGGATGTTCAGCGATTCAATGGTCGTGGTGCCGCCGCTGGACGATGGCGGCATGGCGACCAGCGTGTCGCCCCGATACGTGCCCACGACGGGCGTGCGCCATTCCGCCTTGTAGTTCGCGAGGTCGGCGGCAGTGATGTTTCCTCCGTCACGCTGCATCTCGGCCACGAGACTGTCCGCCACCGGCCCGCTGTAGAATGTCGACGGGCCATGCTCGGCAATGAGACTGAGGGTGCGCGCCAGATCCGTCTGGACGAGCCGTGTGCCCGGCGCGAGTGCGCGGCCGCCGGGATAGAACAGTGACGCCCCCTCGAATGGCGTGAGCAGCTTCTGCGCGCCCACCAGCGCACGCGACAGCGCACTGTCGACAGGAAACCCCTCCGCGGCCAGTCGAATCGCCGGCTGCATCACCTTGGCGAGCGGCAGCGTGCCGTACTTGCGCAAGGCTTCCGCCATCCCGGCCACCGCGCCCGGTACGCCGGATGCAAGCGGCCCGACACGACCCTTCATCGTGAGATGACCGCTCGAGTCCACGTACATGTCGCGCGTGGCGCTGAGGGGCGCCATCTCACGGTAGTCGAGCGCGGCGGCGCGGCCGTCGGCCATGCGAATGACCATGAATCCGCCACCACCGATGTTCCCGGCCTGCGGAAACGTCACCGCAAGCGCGAAGCCGGTGGCCACGGCCGCGTCCACGGCGTTGCCACCTTCGCGCAGAATCTCCACGCCCGCCGCGCTCGCCAGGTCGCTGTTGCTCACGATCATCGCGTGCGACCCGTGCACTGCGCGCGATGCGGCATCGGTCGCCAGCGGCCAGCCAGCCGGATACGGCGCCGGCACCGTAGTGCGAACGACAGCGGGAGCGCCTGCGGGCGCAGCCGCCGGCGCCGGCTTCGCACCCGGCGCGTGGCACCCGGCGGCAAACGCCGCCAGCGCAATCAGAGATGGCGCAGGACGCCAGGAGATTCTCGGCATCGATTTCTCACTGTCCCATGGAAAGGCGAACGTAGCAGAACGCTCTGTCGTAGCCGAACGGCGACAGACAGGCGACCCGACTTGCGCCGTAAGTCTGGTCGCTTGACAGGGTGGTGGCAATGCCGGTGGACGTTTACTCTCCCAGCAGCAGCGACCGCCACTTCGCCCGGCGCTTCGGCGAGTTCGGATCGATGATCTTGACCTCCACCGCACCCATGAACGCGCTGCCGCTGATGTGCACGAAGGGCGCGTTGATGGCCGTCGTACTCTCGACTTCGCGGCACACGTCGAAGCTGCCGATCGTGGGGTCTACGTCATACTCCACGCGAATATCCGGCGGCACGAGCACCGTGATGTTGCCCATGATCACCTTGAGTTCGATACGCGATTCGCCGGTGCCGAGGCGCGCGCGTGTCAGGTCGATCTTGACCTCTCCCATGAACGCCACCGCGCGAAAGAGCCGGGGCAGCGTCCAGGCGCCATCGCGTTTGATGCTCGCCAGAAACGCCACCGTGCCGCGACGCTCCGGCACCTGGGCGGAATCAACCACCACGGGGTGAACGGCCGGAGGCGATGCCTCTGCTCCTGTGGGCCGGACCGGCGGATTATTCGGCGGAGTCATCGCACGCTAGCGAACGGAATTCGGCGGCGGTGCGAGCGCGGCGGCAAAAGAGTACCAGGCCGGTGATGCGTCGCAAGTTCTGCATGGTCACAATCTCTGGTGTGGTGCTGGCCGCCAGTGGCATCACGAGTATCCTGAATGCTGCAACGCGAGACGTCACTCAGCAGTCTGCCGCTTCCCCAGCTCGTGGTCAACCTCCGGGGGCGGCCGCCCTCCCCTCTTGACGCACTCCATGCAGGTGTCTACCATGTGTCCTACCATGCTGCAGCGCTCATACTTTTACGCCGCGTATTTTTTCGGACCCCTCACGGGCCCGCGGCGGAGCGTTGTGCAGAGCTGACTCACCAGCACAGACCTGATGCCCGCGCGGCCCGTCACCTGACGGGCCGCTTTTTTGTTTTCCCCCCCGAACGATGCATGTGGCGGCCAAGAGGATTCCAATGGTGATCACGACCCGGCCCGGTGTGGCCGATCAACAGATTGACGCACTCCGCGAACGGCTCGAGCGATGCGGAATGCGTACGCTTGCCGTACGGCGCGGCACTCGCGTCGTTGTCGCGTGCCTCGATGCGCCCGGCGCCGCGGAGAACTCCGGCGACTGGCAGGAGGACGTGAACATTGAATCCGTCATGGCGTGGACACGACCCTACCGGCTCGCGTCCCGCGATGCGTCACCCGGCGGCGCACACGACACGACGCCGATTCGCATTGGCAGCGCGCACGACGCAGTCGTGGGCGGGAACGGTATCGTCGTCATTGCCGGACCCTGCTCCGTCGAGGGGCTGGAGCAGCTTCGCGCCACCGCGCACGGCGTGCGCAACGCCGGCGCCACGGCGCTGCGCGGCGGTGCGCTCAAACCGCGCACCTCGCCCTATGCGTTCCAGGGCATGGGCGCCGAGGGACTCGAGTTGCTCTCGCTCGTACGACAGGAAACCGGACTGCCCGTCGTGACCGAAGTCCTCGACACCCGCCAGGTGGATCTCGTCGCCGAGCACGCCGACGTCCTGCAGGTTGGCGCGCGCAACATGCAGAACTACGCCCTCCTCGCGGAGCTGGGCCGCATTGGCCGCCCGGTACTGCTCAAACGGGGATTCGCCGCCACGATCACCGAATTGCTCTTCGCCGCCGAACACATCATGACGCGCGGCAACCACGATGTGATCCTCTGCGAGCGGGGCATGCGCACCTTCGAGAGCGCCACGCGATTCACGCTCGACATTTCCGCCATTCCCGTGCTCAAGCGCGAGACGCACCTGCCCGTCATCGTGGACCCCAGTCATGCCGCCGGGGACGCGGAGCTGGTTCCCGCGCTCGCCTGGGCCGCCATCGCGGCTGGCGCCGACGGGTTGATCGTCGAGGTGCATGCACGACCGGAGCAGTCACGATCGGATCGCGAGCAGCAGCTCTCGCTGCCGGCCTTCAGCGCCATGATGCGTGGCGCAACGACGTTCGCGGCGGCGGCCGGCCGCCGGCTCGCGCATGGCGCGCCCACGATCGTCGAACCGCCCCTGTACGTGTCGCGACAGGCCGCGCTCCGTCGCCGTCCGGTGGCATCATGAGCGCCCCATGCAGAAATGGACGCGACGCGGCGGGCGACATGCTCGCCTCGGGCCGTGCGGCGATCGAACAGATCGACCGGGCGATCCTGCGACTCGTGGCGGAGCGGCTGCAGGTTGGCGAAGCCATTGCCAGGTCGAAGCACGCGGCTGGCCTCCCCGTGCTCGATCCGGCACAGGAGGCGCGCGTCGTGCGCCGCGCCGCTGAATTGGCGCGCGAAGCGGCGCTCCCCGAGGAAGGCGTCCGCGAGCTGTTCTGGCGCATTATCACGCTCACGCGCCGTGCCGAGGATCACGCCGCGTGATCGTTGCCATCCAGGGAGAACTTGGTTCGTTCAGCGAGGGCGCCGCGCGCCGGCTGCTTGGTGCCGACATCGAGATTCGCTGCTGCATGACGTTCGACGATCTGTTCGCATCGGTACGCCATGGTTTGGCGCGACGTGGTGTCGTTCCGGTGTGGAACACGATCGCCGGACTTATTTACGACAACGCCGTGCGCGCGCGGGCGCAGGCGTTCACGGTGTATCGCGAGCTGCGCTATCCGGTGCAGCAGTGCCTTATCATGCGGCCTGGCACCACCACAACGCCGCTGCGCCGTGTGGCCTCGCACCCGATTGCGCTCCAGCAGTGCACCCGCTGGTTCGCGGCCCACCCCGGATGCGACCCGGTGGCGATTGCCGACACGGCCGGCGGCGTGCGCGATCTCATGGCCGAGTGTCTCGACGCCAACGCGGTGATCGCATCGGCCGCGGCAGCCGAGCGCTATGGGGCGGAGCTGGTGACGACCGGCGTAGAGGACCGCCAGGGAAACGTCACGCGGTTCATGCTGATCGGGAATCGGGAATCTTCCACGCCCAGCCACCCTTCCCTTGGGAATCGGCAATCGGGAATGGGGAAATCGTGGGAATGGGGAATGATGAAGCGGGGGGGGAGGCGGCGGTGAAAAAAACGCGGTGGGGTGCGGCGGGGGGAGGTCTTCCTCCCCGATTCCCCATTCCCGATTGCCGATTCCCAAGGGCGGGGTAGCGTGGTGGGGCGGGGATGAGGTGGCCGGGTGGCCGGGTGGCCGCGGACTCACCCCAGTTCCCCTTTCCCTCCGTCCGCATAAAACTTCGCCCCACTCTTCGCCATGTCCACGATTACGCCGGCGGGCTCGAAGCGCGGCGCGAACCGGCCATGAAATTCCTCCAGCCCGCGCAGGATGGTCGCCGCGCCAATGGCGTCGATGTACCGGAACGGCCCGCCCCGGAACGGCGGAAACCCAATGCCGAACACTGCTCCTACATCCCCATCACGTGGTGAGCGCAGCACGCCCTCCTCGAGGCTGTGCGCTGCTTCGTTGACCATCGCCAGCACGCACCGGTCCTGCAGCTCTCCAACGGGAATGTCCATGCGACTCACGCCTGTTGGCAGGAGCTGGTAGACCGATTCATCCACGGCGCCCTTCTTGCCCCCAGGCCCATCGTACTGATAGAAACCCTTCCCGCCCTTGCGTCCTGCGCGGCCCGATGCCGCGACACGCGCCAGCGACTGCGACGGAGCCAGACGCGCGCCAAACGCATCGAAGAGGACCTTGCCGACCTTCTCGCCTACGTCGAGCCCCACCTCGTCCATGAGCGTGATGGGGCCAACGGGAAAGCCGAAGTCCACCAGCGCGCGATCCAGCGCCTCGATCGTCACGCCCTGATCGAGCAGATACCCCGCCTCGTTCAGGAACGCCGCGAGCGTGCGCGTCGTGTAGAAGCCGGGTCCGTCGTTCACCACGATCACGTGCTTCCCCAGCTTCTTGCCGTATGCCACCGCCGTGGCCGTGGCGGTGGGCACCGTGCGCTCCGTGACGATCACCTCGAGCAGCGGCATTCTGGGCACCGGCGAGAAGAAGTGCATGCCGAGCACCTGCTCCGGCCGCTGCGACACCTCGGCAATGCGCGTGATGGGAATCGTGCTCGTGTTCGAGGCGTAGATCGCATCACCTGGAATGACCTGCTCCGCTTCCTGCAGCACCTTGTGCTTGAGCGTGAGGTCCTCGAACACGGCCTCGATCACGAGGTCCACGCTGCCGAAGCCCGCGTACTCCACCGTGCCGCCCACGAGCGTCATCTGGTCGTCGAACTGGCGCCGCGTGATCTGCTTTTTCTTCAGTCGCTCGCGCAGTACTTCACTTACCGCCTTCAGCCCCTTCGCGACGCGCGCATGGTCGGCGTCCTTGAGTCGCACGACGGTTCCCTGCATCGCGGCCACGCTCGCGATCCCCGAGCCCATGAACCCTGCGCCCAGAATCCCGAGCTTGTTCACCGGTAGCGGCTCGGTGGGCAGATCGGTCCCCGAATCCTTCTTGAGCGCGGTCGTCGCAAAGAAGAGAAAGATGAGCTGTTTCGACTCCGGCGTCATCGCCATCTCGCCGAACAACCGTGCCTCTTCGGCAAAGCCGCGCTCGCGTCCCATCTCATAACCCGCGCGCACGGCATCCAGCGCCGCCAGCGGTGCCGGCATGTGCCCGTGAGTCTTTTCCATCACACCCTCGCGAGCTTTCCGGAACACCACGCCACGACCCAGCAGATTCCCCTCGAACACTGCGTTCGAGACACCTGCATGCACCCGCCCCCTCTCGCGCTCGATGCCACCGTAGGCGAGCTGGCGGGCGCGATCCACCGCCACGTCGCGCAGGATGCTGGGGTGCACCATCTCGTCCAGCAGCCCAAGCTGCAGCGCCTTCTTCGCGCGCACGTTCTTGCCGGTGAGAATCATGTCGAGCGCGGCGCGCAGTCCGATGCGACGCGGCAACCGCTGCGTGCCCCCCGCTCCTGGAATCAGGCCCAGCATGACTTCGGGCGCGGCCAGTACGGTGCGGGGATGATCGGTGCCGATGCGATACGCGCACGCGAGTACGGTCTCCAGACCTCCGCCCAGACACGCCCCGTGAATCGCCGCGACCACCGGGGCGCGCAACCGCTCCACGCGATCCATCATGGCCTGGCCGGCGCGACTCATCAGCTCCGCTTCACGCGCGGAGCGAAGCTCGACGAGCTGCTCGATGTCGGCACCCGCGATGAATCCCTCGGGTTTGCCCGACGTCAACACGAGTGCGCGGATGCCGAGATCCTTCTCGACACGGTCGAACAGATCGCTGAATTCCTCTACCACGGCGCGGCCCAGCGTGTTGACACTCGCGCCCGGCACGTCGAGCGTGACGATCGCGATGCCGTTGTCGACCTCCACCGAGAGGGCCGTTCCGGTGATGATTTCGTGGACGCCGACTGTCATCCCGCATTCTCCAGGATCATGGCGAATCCCATTCCGCCGGCGGCGCACACGGTCATCATGCCGAACTGGCCGCCACGGCGCTGCAACTCGTGCGCGAGCGTCGTGGTGATGCGCGCGCCCGTGGCGCCAAATGGGTGCCCAATCGCGATGGAGCCGCCCATCACATTGAGACGCGAGCGATCCACCTCCCCAACCGGCTCGCTGAATCCCGCGCGCGCCGCCCAGGTCTTGCTCTCGAATCCCTGCAGGTTCGACAGCACCTGCGCGGCGAATGCCTCGTGCATCTCCACGATGTCGATATCCGTGAGTGTGAGGCCGGCGCGCGCCAGCGCGACGGGCGCGGCCAGCACGGGCGCCTGCAGCAATTGTTCACCGGGATCGAGCGCGGCGTATGCGTACGACCGAATGTACGCGAGGGGCTGATACCCGAGTGCGTCGGCCTTTTCCGCGCTCATGAGAATCACCGCCGCCGCGCCATCGGTGAGCGGCGACGAGTTTCCCGCCGTCACACTGCCATAGCGCCTGTCGAACACCGGCTTGAGCGCCTGAAGCTGTTCGAGACTGGTATCCGTGCGCACACCGTTGTCATGCGTCACGACCGCATCGTACGCGGGCGGCACGTAGTACGGCATGATTTCCGCCGTGAGCCGTCCGTCCTGGGTCCCCGCCGCGGCGAGGCGATGCGAGCGTAGCGCGAACTGGTCCTGCTCCTCCCGCGGAATGTGATTCAGCTTGGCCATCTTCTCGGCGGACTGTCCCATGGTCTCGCCCGTGGACGGTTCGGCGATGGCGGGCGTGATGGGAAGGAGGTCTCTGGGCCGCACACGCGAGAACGTGCCCACGCGGCGGCCGAGCGTCTTCGCCCGCGATGCCGACACCAGCACGTCGGAGAACGCGCGCGAATGCAGGATCGGCACGTTCGACATCGATTCGGCGCCGCCCGCAACCGCAACGTCGGCATGGCCCAGCACGATCTGGTCGGCGGCATCCGTAATGGCCTGATTGGACGACGCGCACGCGCGGCCCACCGTGTACGCCGGGATGCCCTTGGGCAGCATGGGCAGCAAGGCGACCTCGCGTGCGAGGTTCGGGGCGAGCACCGACGGGATGACGGTCCCGAAGACGAGCGTGTCGATCTCGGCGCCATCCAGGTTGCTGCGTTCGATGAGTTCGGCCACCACGGCGCGTCCGAGATCCTGCACAGTGAGCGACTTGAGCTCGGTACCGGCTTTCGCGAAAGGCGTGCGCAGCCCGGTCATGACGGCCACGCGCCGGCCGTTGCTGCCGTAGGAAGCCATGCGCTGAAATTATGACGGCGCGGGGAAAGACGCCATTGGCGTGCAGCGGATGTCCGATGCATGGCTCGCACCGCATTGGCGCTGTAGACTTGCTGCGAACCATGCGCACTCATTTCCGATGTGACGACCGCGGGCCCTTCCGCGACATGACGCCAGAACGCGACTCGCGCGCCGGCCCGCGCGGATGATGAGCTCGTTCTCCGCGGCCGCTCGGGCGGCGCACGTCACCGCGCTCGGCGCCCAGCCGTTCGACCTGCTGGTCATTGGCGGTGGCATTACCGGCGCGGGCATCGCGCGCGAAGCGGTCATGCGCGGCTGGCGCGTGGCGCTCGTCGAGCGCGATGACTTCGCGAGCGGTACCTCGAGCCGCTCCTCACGACTCATCCACGGCGGACTGCGCTACCTGGAACAGGGCCAGCTTCATCTAGTCTATGAGGCGAGCCGGGAGCGACGCATCCTCATGCGCATCGCGCCACACCTGGTGCGCGCCGAGCAGTTCGTCTGGCCCCTGTACGACAACGCGCGGCTGCCCGCCTGGAAGGTCCGGGCCGGGCTCACCCTGTACGACGCGCTCGCGCTCTTTCGCAACATCGCGAGCCACCGCGTTCTGAATACGTATCTCACCTCGGTCACCGAACCGGAGCTGCGTCCCTACGGCTTGCGCGGCGCAGCGTGCTACTACGACGCGGCCACCGATGACATTCGCCTCACGCTGGCCAATGCCCGTTCGGCAGCGGAGGCGGGTGCCTGCGTCGTGAACCACGCCGCGGTACGTGATCTCGTGCTCGCACAGGGCATGGTCACGGGCGCGGCGGTGGAGGATACGCTCTCCGGGCAGCAGGTACGCGTGAGCGCACGTGCCATCGTGAACGCCACCGGGCCGTGGAGCGACGCCATTCGTGCCCTGGCGCGCACGGGACTTCCTCCCGCGGTGCGCGGCACCAAGGGCGTCCACATTGCCGTTCCCCGCGATCGCGTGCGCAACCACAACGCGCTCACGCTGCTATCGCCCATCGATGGGCGCGTCATGTTCATTTTGCCGGCCGAAGGGCTGACGATCATCGGCACGACGGACACCGATTACGCAGGGCCGCCGGACGCGGTGCGCGCCACCACCGCCGACATCGCCTATCTCATGCGCTCCGCGAACGCCTTCTTCCCGCGTGCGCATCTGTCGCTGGCTGACGTGGTGAGCGCCTGGGCCGGCGTGCGACCGCTGGCCGCGACGCCTGGCAGCGATGGCGCGCCCGGGCGCGTGTCACGTGAGCATGCCGTCACCTGGACGGTACCCGGACTCCTCACGATCACCGGTGGCAAGCTCACCACCTATCGCCGCATGGCGGAAGATGTCGTGCGCGAAGTGGCGAAGTCGCTGGAGCAGCGCGACGCCCGTGCCGGCACCGAGCGCGTGGCACTGCCCGGTGGCGCCATGACCTCCTGCGATGATGAAATCGACGCTGCACTCACGAAGGTCGGCAGCCGGGACGTCGCGCGACATCTCGTACACAGCCACGGCACCGAGTGGCAGGACGTGTGGGCGCTGGCCGAATCGGACGATGCGCTGCGCGCGCGCCTGCTGCCGCAACTGCCCTACATCGTGGCGGAGCTCCATTGGGCCGTGGAACGGGAGATGGCGCTCACGCTGGGCGACCTGCTCATTCGCCGACTGCACATGGCGTACGAGACTGCAGACCACGCGTTGGCGCTCGCTCCTTCGGTGGCGCGCGCCGTGGCGCCGCTGCTCGGCTGGACCACCAATGAGCAGGAACTGCAGCTCGCGGCATACGCCGGCGAGGTGGAGCGCATGTTCGCGGTGGACGAGTAGGCTCCGCGGATGCAGGCCCGCTACTTGGCCTCGACCGACTGCTGATGAATCGTGAGGATCTCGACGATGCGGAGCTGCCGCGTCGTCGCGGGGAGCTTGAGCAGCGCGACGTCGCCCACGCCCTTGTTCACCAGCGCGCGCCCGATGGGTGACGACATGGTCACGTGCCCATCCTCGAAGTCCACCGAGTCGCCGAATACCAGGTTGTAGACTTCGGTGGCACCCGTCTTCACATCCTCGACCGTGACGCGCGAGCCGAGACCCACCTTGTCCGAGGGAATCTGCGCCACGTCAATCTGCGACAGTTTGCTCAGGCGCTGGCGCAGCTGCCCCAGCCGCGCCTGCACGAATTGCTGTCGTTCGAGCGCAGCCTTGTACTCGCTGTTCTCGCGCAGGTCGCCGAGCTCTACGGCGCGCCGGATCTCGGCGGGGAGCGTGACATTGAGTTCGTGCTGCAGGCGATTCGCCTCCGCCTCCAGCTTCTCCTTGAGCTGTTCGATCATGGGTGCACACGATGCAAAAGTGAAACGCCCCGCCGGTATGGCAGGGCGTCGATCGAGCACGCTGCAGCGTTACCGTGAGCTACGTGATGGACCGCCGCGTTCCGCCGCGCACGAGACGCGGGGGCACGGCCCGCGCCGCGTTGGGCACGCGCAACCGGATCATCCGGAAGAGGAGCGTGAAGTCCATGCTGCATTGTAGGCATGGGACCTCGCGGTGTCCACCCTGCATTCGCTCTCGTACGCGTCGTAGACTTCCACGATGCTCCGCAGCGAGGACTTCGGCGACGTCATGCGGCTGGTCATGTCCACGCGCGTGAGCCGCGCCGTCGGCTACTCGGTGAGTGCGTATCTCGTGCGCGGCATGCTTGTGGACCTTGGATTCCCGGCGGTGGAGCAGGAGATCACTGCGCTGCTCGCCCAGGTGCGGCCGGCGGGCGTGCTGCTCACGCATTACCACGAGGATCACGGCGGAAACGCCGAGCTGGCCGCGCGCGCCGGACTGCCGCTCGCGTTGTCCGATGCGACGCTGGCGCACCTGCGCGCCGCGGCTCCGCTCGCGCTCTATCGTCGACTCATCTGGGGAACGCCGCGCCGGCTTGTCTCGCCCATCACGAGGTTCGGCTCGGACGCCCTGCGTCTGGTGCCCACGCCGGGCCATTCCGATGATCACCACGTCGTCTGGGACGCGGAGCGGGAGACCTTGTTCTCGGGCGATCTCTTCCTCGGCGTGAAAGTGCGCCTGGCACACCCCAGCGAGAGCCCGCGTCAGCTCGCGCGGAGCGTGCGTGCCGCGGCCGCGTTGCGCCCCACGCGCATGTTCGACGCGCACCGTGGACTGGTCGCACATCCGGTGGACGCGCTGGCAGCCAAGGCAAACTGGCTGGACGAAACCATCGGCGAGATCGAGCGCGGCATTGCCAGGGGATGGCCGGACCGCGTCATTGCGCGTACGGTGCTAGGCCGGGAGGATGTAACGGCGTACGTGTCGCGAGGCGCCATGTCAAAGGGAAACTTCGTTCGCGCGGTGCGCCGAAGCCTGGATTGTCAACCGAGCTCAACATGACGAAACCATGGCACACCGTGCGTCCGTGCTGCATCCTTGACGCTGTGACTCCGCGCGTGGCGCCGCCGCGCGCTCAGCCGACATTCAGCGGAGGATGTGCCCCGTGCGTGCCGCCCAAACCCGACTCGTTCTCCTGACGGCTGTCGTCGCCCTGGTCGCGGCCTGCTCCAGCAGCGGCACCGAGGTGACCGGGCCCTGTGGCCTCGGCTTTCCGTGTACCGGCCGGCGCAGCGTCGCACAGGTGGATCTCGCGTCGTTTCCGACGACGCTCAGCGTTGGTGACACCGCCACGATCATTGCAGCCGCGTTCGATTCGACGGGCGCGCAGATTACCGGCGTCGCCTTCCAGTTCGCCTCGTCCGCCTCGGATGTGGCATCGGTTGACGCGACCGGTCTCGTGACCGCGCTTGCGGCCGGCTCGACCACGATCTCGGCCGCGGCCAGCGGCCAGAAGGCGACGGTCGTGCTGTTCGTGAGGTGACGGGGGGGACGGCAGGGGCAGCCCATGGGCAGCCCCTGCCGTCCCTGCCGTCCCCTCAGCGCGTCACGCGTGATCGCAGTGCGCCCATCATTTCCGCGCGCCGGTCGTACAATCGCCTGAGCTGGCGCGGTGTGCGGCGCGCAAAGGCATACGACGTGAGCAATGGAAGCGCAATCGTGGTGTCGGTGTAACACACCACCGCGTCGGGCAGCCGGTCGGGATCGATTTTTCCCCAGCTCACCGCCTCCGCCGGCGTCGCACCCGACAGCCCGCCCGTATCGGGACGCGCATCGGTGACCTGGAGGAAGTAGTCGTGTCCCCGCTCGTCGATGCCGAGCACTTCCTGGATCTGGGGCTCGGTCTGCAGCGCGAAGTTCTTGGGGCTGCCGCCACCCATGATCATGACCGCGCTCTTCCCGCCGCTCGTCTTCGCCGCCAGCACGATGGACGCGGTTTCGTTCACATCCAGATTGGGATCGAGCATGAGCGCGCTTCCCTCGAGCGACAGCGCCGCAATGTTCATCCCGATGGAGGAGTCGCCTGGTGACGACGTGTACACCGGCACGCCCGCGGCGTACGCCGCCGAGAGCAGGGATCGCTTCGAGAGACCCAGCCGCCGCTCGCGCTCGGCGACGTACCTGCCGCACAGATGGTGAAACTCCGCGCTCGACATGGAGCGCTGGAACTCCGGCGCGCGCATGATCTGCCGGAAGAACGCGTCGGTGGACAGCAGCACGTCGTAGTCGAAGAAGATGTCGTAGATGCGCACGACGCCTTCCTCGCGCAGCACGATGTCGCTCTCCTGCGCGTTCCCCCGGTGCATCGCGAGTCCCAGGCCGAAGTGCGTATCGTGATACAGGTTCGCGCCCGTGGAGATGATCCAGTCCACGAATCCCGCCTCGATGAGCGGAATGAGCGCCGACATGCCCAGACCGGCCGGCGTGAGCGCGCCGGTGAGCGTGAGGCCGATGGTGACATCGGGCTCGAGCATCTTCTCCGCGAACAGTTGCGCCGCCTCGCGCAGGCGTCCCGCGTTGTAGGCGAGAAAGGTCCCCTCGATGAGCTGCGCGATCGTCTCGGTCCCATCAATCCGCCTGGGGTCAATGCGCTGGCCCCGCAGAAACCGGCTCGCGTCATGCGCGACGTGTTGCGCGCCCGCACGCTCCCGCGCCTCCGCCGCGCGCTTCTGCGCGGCCTTCGGCGCCGCCGCGCTCGGCCCCTTTTTCTTTTTTGGCTGTCCGCCGGATGGACTCATGGCCGCTCCACGCCGAGGGGAGTGAGTGTCTCATCCGGACGCGCGGCGAGGGCGGTGATCACGGCGTTCGCCGCCTCAGCCGGATCATCCGTCAGCAGCATGAGTCCCATGTCACCCGGCGAGATCTTTCCCTCGAGCAGCACGCGTGACTGCAGCCAGCGCACGAGCCCCGCCCAGTAGTGGCGTCCGAACATGATGACCGGAAAGTGATAGATCTTGCCGGTCTGGATGAGCGTCAGCGCCTCGAACAGCTCGTCCAGCGTACCGAAACCGCCGGGAAAGATGATGAACGCGGATGAGTACTTCACGAACATCGTTTTGCGAACGAAGAAGTAGCGAAAGTTGATGAGCGTGTCGACGTAAGGGTTCGCGCCCTGCTCGAAGGGCAGTTCGATGTTGCATCCGATGGAGCGCCCCTTCGCCAGGCGTGCGCCCTTGTTCGCCGCCTCCATGATTCCGGGGCCCGCGCCGGTGATGATCGCGAAGCCGGCTTCGGCCAGCAGTCGCGACGTTTCCTGCGCCGCCAGATACTGCGGATCGTCGGGCCCCACACGGGCGGAACCGAACACGGTCACGCCCTTTCCGAGCGAGGCCAGCGTGTCGAACCCTTCGATGAATTCCGACATGATGCGCATCACGCGCCAGGGATCCGTGCGCGTGAAGTCAATGGGCGTGACCGCGCCGCGCAGCAGCTTCTCGTCCTCTGTAATGACCGGGGGGAAGTAATCACGCAGTGACTGGTCAATCGGCCGCTCTTCGACGATCTTCACGGCACCGGAGCGCCGCTGCGCGGATTCCTGCGAGGGCGGCGTGCGACCCGCCTTCAGATGGCCCGCCTCCGTGCGTTCGCGCAGTCCTTCGCGCGAGCCGTATTCCGCTTCCGCGATTTTCGTGGGGTCAGCCACGCGCCCCGTGCCGGTCACGACTGCGCTGGATCGTCGGCGCGGCTTCTGCTTTCTCGACGCCATGTTTTCCGAGAGTGCCCGTTGATGTGCCGATCCCTGCCACTATTATCCCGGCGCGCCGGGCTCCGCGCGCAAAGCGAGAGTAATAGTAGCGCCCGCGTGGGAACAGAGGTACCCGCGGCGCTCTCCGCCGTAGCACCACGCGCCGGCACACCGTTGGGCCCTGCCCCGTACCCGGTTGCGCACTTCCCTGTCACGTGATGGCCGCGTCACCGTCGCTCATCATTCTCGTTGCCGACGGCGCGCGTGCCGACGCGTTCGATGACGGTGTCGCGCGCGGCGCGCTCCCCGCAATTGCGCAGCTGCGGGCGGAGGGCGGGCAGCACGCGATCACGACGGCCTTTCCGTCCGTCACCGGCCCCGCGTACGCGCCCTTCCTGACGGGGCGATTTCCCGGTCCGATCGGGCTGCCGGGACTGCGCTGGTACGATCGCGCGCACTCGTGCTGTACGCTGCCGCCGTATTGCCGGAGCTACATGGGCACGCAGATGCGCCACATGGATCGCGACCTCGATGCGTGCACAGCGACGCTCTTCGAGCTCGTGCCGTCGTCGTTCAACGCGATGAGCATGATCGGCCGCGGCCTCGCGCGGCGCGCGCACCTTGGCAGGAGCCTGCCGTTTCTGGCGCGCATGGCGCGCACGCACTGGCGCGGCAAGGTCGCGGGCTGGCTCGACATCGATCGCTTCGTCGCGCGCACGGCACGGCGTTGCATGCGCGAACGCGCGCCCGCGCTCAGCTTCGTCGCGCTGCTCGCGCTCGACAAGACATCCCATGCCACGGGCCATGACTCACCGGCCGCACAGGATGCGCTCGTCATGCTCGATGCTTTCGTGAGGCACCTGCGGCACGACGCCGAGCGCGCGGGACGATGGGACGCGACCCATCTCTGGATCGTGAGCGACCATGGACATTCGTGCGTGCGCACGCACGACGAACTCGCGCAGGCCATTCGCGACGCCGGCCATCGCGTGATCGCGCACCCCTGGGTGTTCACGCGCCGCGCCGACGCCGCAGTCATGGTGAGCGGCAACGCCATGGCGCACGTCTATCTCGAGCCCGCGCGCCGCGAACGCCCCTGGTGGCCGGCCCTGCGCACGCGCTGGGAGCCGCTGGTGGCGGCGCTGCTCGAACGCGAGTCGGTGGACATCGTGATGCTCCCGCACTCATCGGCGCGCTGCGAGATCCGCGCGCCGGGCCGTGGTGCCGCCCTGCTGGAGCATGAGGGCGGGCGATTCGCGTACCGCCCCATGACCGGCGATCCGCTTGGTGTGGGCCCACACGAGCGTCTCACCGCGCTGGAAGCCTGGTGCGTCTCGCGCGATACGGATTATCCGGACTCGCTCGTGCAGATCGCGCATCTCGCCGGCGCCGCACGCTCGGGCGACGTGATCCTCTCGGCCGCGCCGGGCTGGGACTTCCGTGCGGCGTACGAACCCATTCCGCACGCGAGCACGCACGGCGCGCTGCATCGCCAGCACATGCTCGTGCCGTTGCTCACCAATCATGCGGTGCGCGGCACGCCACGCCGAACGGCGGACGTGATGCCGAGCGCGCTGCGCGTGCTGGGCCAGGAGGTGCCGGAGGGGTTAGACGGAGTAGCGTTTGTGTAGGTGCGGCGGGGCCGATCCCCGCCCCACCGCCACGCCCTTGGGAATCGGCAATCGGGAATGGGGAATCGGGGAGGAAGACCTCCCCACACCGCACCCCACCGCGTTTTTTTCACCGCCGCCTCCCCCCGCTGCATCATTCCCCATTCCCCCGATTCCCCATTCCCACGATTCCCCATTCCCGATTGCCGATTCCCAAGGGTGGCAGGGGAATGGGGAGGGCGGTGGGCCTTCGGCCCGCCGCGCCGCTTCCCCGCACTTAAGACGCACCAGTCCGCCCGTCCGTTCCCACACACAGCGCGTCTGCCACTTCGGCGGCGAGCAGCGCATTGCGCTCGAGCAGCGCGAGGTTGGCCGCGAGC